>NZ_JANIBJ010000007.1 GCF_024505185.1 Methylomonas subterranea | reverse complement strand
TTTTGGCGCCTGACTCCCTCATGCTGGAAATCGTCATCCTACCGGCCCTGAGCGATAACTATATTTATCTGCTGCGCGACTCGGCCGGCAATAAAACCGCCGTGGTCGACCCCGCCGAGGCCGAGCCGGTGCTGCGAGCCTTACAGGACAGAGACTGGCATCTGGATTACGTATTCAACACCCACCACCACGGCGACCATGTAGGCGGCAATTTGGCGCTCAAGCAAGCCACCGCTTGCAAAATCGTGGCCGCCGCCTCGGACCGTTCGCGGATTCCCGGACTGGATATCGGCGTGGCTGACGGCGACAAAGTGGCTCTGGGCCAGCAGCTGTTCCAGGTATTAGCCGCGCCCGGACACACCTTGGGACATATTGCTTTTTACGCCGCCGACAGCCGGGCCCTGTTTTGCGGAGACACCTTGTTTTCGCTGGGCTGCGGCCGCCTGTTCGAGGGCACGGCGGAACAGATGTGGCAGTCGCTGCAAACCCTGAAAGCCCTGCCCGGCGATACGCGCATTTATTGCGCCCACGAATATACGCAAGCCAACGGCCGTTTCGCGTTGACACTGGAAGCGGATAATCCGGATTTACAACGGCGCATGGCGGAGGTAACCGGTCTGCGGGAGAAAAACTTGCCCACCTTGCCCTCGACCATGGCCGATGAGCTGAAAACCAATCCCTTTCTACGCGAACACAGCCCCAGTCTGCGCCAAGCCGTTGCCGCCGACCCCAGCGAGCCTCCGGCGCGGGTGTTTGCCAAAATCCGGCTGTTAAAAGATCATTTCCGCTAATCAGCGCTTGCTGGTTTTGATTATCGTAAATTTGGCATTGGCGGCCACGGCTTCCCAATGACCGAACAGTTTTTTCAGATGGCTGTGATAATTCAAATGCCGGTTGCCGATCACCCGCAATTCACCGCCCCCGCGCAGCACGCGTCTGGCCTGATCAAACATTTGCCAAGCGATATGATCGCCCACGGCATGCTGCTGATGAAATGGCGGATTACAGACTATACAATCGGCGCTGTTTTCGGCAAAACCCGTCAAACCATCCCCCACCAGGAATTCGGCTTGCCGCTGCCCGGCGAAGGCGCGCATGAAATTGTCCTTGGCCGAGGCCACCGCCATGTACGATTCATCGACAAACCGTATCCTCGCCTCGGGCAACCGTTGCGCGATCATCAAACCCACCACGCCATTGCCGCAACCCAAATCGATGAAGTCGCGGTGCGCGGGATTGTCCGGCAGGTGCTGCAATAAAAAACGGGTGCCTATATCCAGGCTGTCGCGGGAAAACACATTGGCGTGATTGTCCAGCGGAAAATCGTAATTTACCCCATTTACGTCGACGTCCAAGCGATATTGCCGCGGGTAGGGATTGGCCGGAATTCGCAAGCGACGATCGAGATCGGCAAAAATCAACCGGGCTTTTTTGACTGCCAGCGAGGTGCGGGTAGGCCCTATCAAAGCTTCCAGGCATTTCCATACATTGGCGCTCAAGGCCTTGACCATGCCGGCGACTATGATTTTGGTCGCGGGTGTCAGCAAGGGCCGTAGCATATGTAATTGATACTCCAGCAAGCCTAGGGTTTTCGGCGCCTTGATCAAAAGGTAATCGATGGGCCTGTCGGGCAGGCTCAGGCTATCCAACAACATTAACCCCGCGAGATCCAGCCGGTTCAGTTCGGCATTGTTTAGGGTAGCTTGCCGGGACAGGAAGGAATCGGAAATTGCCGTCGGCCGGTAACGATGCAAAGCCAGGGTCAGCGCCCCAAAACTGTCGTTTACTATGACAATATGCGCGGCGGGCTCGGGCGCATCAGCGGCGGCCAGATGCTCCAGCAGATAGCTGTCCGCCGCGTCCCAAGCCCGCAGTAGGTCGTTTTTTCGATACGGTAGCCGTCTCAGCCGCAAGCGGCCTTGCGGAAATTCAAAGTCAGTTTGCATGGATTGATCAACAAGGTGGCAGCGACAATTTGCCACGCGGCTTTATGCCACATTTTCAAAGTCGTATTGTTTGGCTAGACTGCAAGGAACTCTTGTATGCGTCCCGTTGGGGATAAGAGTTACTTCCCTCTTAGACGGTCGGCTCTCTTCTCGGTCCGACCGTTTTTTTTGCCTGTCAAAAGCGGCTCAATGCATACCGAACAAGCGATAAAAATTGTTCCGGGATTGCTCGGCAATTTCCTCGACGCGGCAATTGCGTAATTCGGCAATATACTCCGCCACATGCCTGACATAGGTCGGATAGTTGGGTTTGCCTCGATGAGGCGCCGGCGCCAGATAGGGCGAGTCGGTCTCGATCAGGAAACGGTCCGCCGGCACTTTTCGCGCCACATCTTGTATGGCCCGAGCGTTTTTAAAGGTAACGATGCCGGAAAACGAAATATAAAAATTCAAATCCAGGGCTTTCTCGGCATAAGCCCAATCTTCGGTAAAGCAATGAATGATGCCGCCAACCCGGTCGGCGCCTTCGGCCCGCAAAACGTCCAGCGAGTCGTGGCCGGCTTCGCGGGTATGTATGATCAGGGGTTTATGCAAGGCTTTGGCGACCTCGATATGATTCCTGAAGCGCCGATGCTGCCAGGCCAAATCGCCTTCGCCGCGAAAATAATCCAGACCGGTCTCGCCTATGGCGATGACTTTGTCATGCTTGGCCAAATTCAGCAGTTCATCCACGCTGGCTTCCCTGCCCTCGGTGACATTGGGATGTACCCCGACAGAGAGTGAAATCCGCGGATATGGCGCTATCAATGCCAACATGTCGGGATACGACTCCAGATCTATGGCTATACACAACATATGCTCGATCTGCTTGGCGTCCGCGTCCCGCATAAAGGCGGCAAAGTCGTTGTTATAGGGTTTCAGATCGATACGATCCAGGTGACAATGCGAGTCAATGAACATGAGTTTGGCTATGAGTGGCGACCGGGCCCCATCATGCGCCCGACGCGAGATTACATGGTATGGGTGGAGCGATCGTTTTCCAGGGCGCCAGCCAGATAGTTTTCGATTTTATTGCGCGCCATGCCGCCGTCCTGGTCGCTGAATTGCACGCCTATCCCCGGCGCCCGGTAACCTTCGGCACCCAGCGGGGTTTTCCAAATGATTTTGCCGGCGATCGGCAATCTTTCGGTTTCTTCCATCAAATTCAGCAACATAAACACCTCTTCGCCCATTTCGTATTCCCGCTTGGTGGGAATGAACAGCCCGCCGTTTTTAATGAACGGCATATAGGCGGCATACAATGCATTTTTATCTTTAATCGATAAGGACAGGATGCCCTGCCTGGGTGCTGCGTCTGCCATGAAGTTATCGGTTGTTGAGTTGCGACCAGCTGATCAAGACTTGCTCAAGCAGCAATTGTTTATTGATTGGCGTACTCAATTGCGCCCGCGCAATCAACAGGCTATCGTAAAAACGGTAAACGGCCTTTAATTCTAGCCGCTTGGCAAGGGCTTGCAAGGGTTTTTTCATGTCCGGATTGAGCAATTGGCCGGGATCGATTTGAAACGCCGATTTAATAATATCGGCCACCCAACCTATCATCCAGGTCAGCAGCACGCTCAATTCCAATCCGTCGGGTTTTTGCCATTGCTCGGCCACTGCTACCAGATTTTTCTTGTTTTCGGCGATCTGCAACCAAATATCGAAACACTCCCGCCTGGCATCGATAAAATTTTGCCGGGCGTATTCCGCGGCCAACAATGGCGCGCCTTGGGACAGGCTTAATAGCACAGGGTAATTTTCCGCTATCCCTTGCTGCTTTAACCATGCCTCGGCTATATTCCGCTCGGGCGCTTCGCAGCTTAACATTTGGCAACGGCTGCGTATGGTGGCGGGCAAGCGGGACGGTTTTTCGCTCAGCAGCAGTAGACAGGTGCGCGCCGTGGGCTCTTCCAGGCACTTTAAAAAGGCGTTGGCGGAAGCGTTGTTCAGACTGTCGGCCGGACTGATAATCACCACCCGATATTTATCAAATTGCGGTTTTAATGCCAGCTTGCTTATCAGTTGGCGGATCTTATCGATACCTATTGCCTTACCCGGCTCCTCCGGCTCCAGCAGCAAAAAATCCGGGTGGGTCCGCGCCTCGAACAGTTTGCAACTCTGACACTGCCCGCAAGCGGCATAATCGCTTAACGGCGCATGACACATTAACGCTTGCGCATAGCCTTCCGCCAACCGCCGCTTACCTATCCCGGCAAGCCCGCTAAGCAATACGGCTTGCGGAATCCGCCGCAACTCGATATAGCCCAACAAATGCCGCCAGACCGCTTGTTGCCAGGGGTATACCGCCGACGGCATCATGATGTTATTGCCTCAAGCGCGCGACCGATCTGTTCTTGCACATCGGCTAGCGGCAAACTGGCGTCGATAATGGCGTAGCGCCTTGGCTCCTGACGAGCGCGGGCCAAATAGGCTTGCCGTACCCGCTCAAAAAAATCGCGCCGTTCGCTTTCAAACCTGTCCAGATTGCCTCGCTGCCGGGCGCGCAACAAGCCGGTTTCCACCGGCGCATCCAGCAGCAAAGTCAGATCCGGACGCATTTCGCCTTGTACGGTATTTTCCAGCCAGGCAATGATCGCTTGGTCCATCTGTCGGCCACCGCCCTGGTAAGCATAAGTGGCATCGGTAAACCGGTCGCTTAGTACCCATTGTCCTTGCGCCAGGGCGGGCAGGATAACATGGTGGATGTGTTGCGAGCGGGCAGCAAACATCAGCAATAATTCCGCCTCCGGCGTGACGGATTCGTTGTGCTGTTCCAGCAGAAGCCGGCGGATTTTTTCCGCCAATTCGGTACCGCCGGGCTCCCGGGTCAAAATGACGGACAATTGCTTTTGCACCAGTAACTGCCGGATGAATTGCAGGTTGGTCGATTTACCGACCCCTTCACCCCCTTCCAACGTGATAAAGCGCCCCCGTTTCATCGTTGATATTGGCTGACGAATTTTTCATGCGCGCTGTAAGTAGCCGAAAAAACATGCCGGCCATTGCCGCGCGCGACAAAAAACAGGTCGTCGCCATCCGCCGGATGCAGCGCCGCCTGAATTGCGGCCTTGCCGGGCATGGCTATCGGCGTCGGCGGCAGGCCTTTATTGACATAGGTGTTGTAAGGCGTCGGCTCCCGCAAATCGCTGCGACGGATATTGCCCTGGTACCCGTCACCCATGCCGTAAATGACGGTGGGGTCGGTTTGCAGCAACATGCCCAGTTTCAAACGCCGGGTAAATACCCCGGCAATTTTCTTACGCTCCTCCGCCGCCGCGGTTTCCTTTTCGATGATTGATGCCAATATCAATGCTTGGTAAGGGCTTTCCAGCGGCAGGTCCCGGTCGCGATTCCGCCATTCGGCGGCAATCACGCGCTGCATTTTGTCATGGGCGCGTTTCAGCAACTCCACATCCGTGCTGTTTTTTTCAAAGTAATAGGTATCGGGAAAGAACAGTCCTTCCGGATGTTCCCGGTCGGAGCCGATCTTGCTCATCAACTCGCTAAACTCTTGCTCCGACAAGGTATGTTGCAAATTCGGATTGTCCTTGATGGCTTGAAGAACTTGTTTAAAACTCCAACCTTCGGGAAAGGTTATCGAATAGCGCCGGGTTTTGCCTTCCGCCAGCAAAGCCAAAATATCCGCCGCGGTAGCACCCTTGGGTAGCACGTATTCGCCCACTTTCAACATTCGGTCCACATGAGTCCGGTAGGCAAACCACTTGAACCAGAAAGCATGGACCGCAATACGTTGGGCTTTTAATTGTTTGATCACGCTATCCAGCGTGTCGCCCTTTTTGATTTCCAGGTTGACGGTATTCGTCACCAACGGTTTTTTCAACAGAATCTGGTAGTGCATCCCACCCCAAATCAATAAGAGTCCCAACACCATCAAGCCGGTAAACGCGACTATGCTTCTGATCATAAGTTTGCTTCCCGATTGCGTGCCCGGGCATACCATTGCTGCATATCGCGGGTAATCCCACCCACGCCAAAGCACTGACTATCAAGCTGCTTTACAGGCCAAATACCAATCACCGAATTGGTGACAAACACTTCGTCGGCCTCTAAAACGCTTTGCATATTAAAGTGATTTTCCGCCAGGCCCAGGCCATTGCGGATTGCGAACTCTATCACAATTTTCCGCACTATCCCTTCAATACCGCAATTAGTCAGCGAGGGCGTGTGCAATAAACCCTGTTTGACAAAAAACAGATTGCTCATGGTGCCTTCCACGACGTGCTCGTCATAGTCCAGCATCACCCCTTCCTGCACCGTATCGTCCCGCCACTCGGCGCGGGCCAATACCTGCTCCAAGCGATTGAGATGCTTGATGCCCGCCAAGGACGGATTTCTCGCCAGGCGCTGCCGGCAAAAGCGGGCGACGATGCCTTGCTCATGGAAACTGTCCGGATAGTCGGGATAAGGATGCAGACTAAACAGACGGGTAGGCATAATCGGTTCGGGTTGACGGTAACCCCGACCGCCGCTACCGCGCGTAACGATCAACTTTAAAACCGCTCTATCGACGCCGGCGGACAATTGCCGGGCTTCCGCCGCAAACAGCGCGGGGTCCGGAAGCGGTAAGCTTAAGCGTTGACAGCCTTTTGTTAAACGGGCTAAGTGCTGGTCCCAAAACAATGGCTTGCCATTGCAAACCGCGATGGTCTCAAACAGACCATCGCCGTATTGAAAGCCCCTGTCAGAGGCATCGATGCAGTGCCTGCTTTCGCCATTTAATAAAAACATGGACGGACACTGCGCTGAAGAGATTTTTATTGATAACGCTTGAATACCAAAGTGCCATTGGTACCGCCAAATCCGAAGGAATTGGACATGGCAATGTCTATTTTCATATCCCGGGCGATATTGGGCACATAATCCAAATCGCATTCAGGATCGGGATTTTCCAAATTGATGGTTGGCGGCGCGATTTGATTCTGAATCGCCAACGCGGTCAAAACCGCTTCAATACCGCCGGCCGCACCCAACAAATGGCCTATCATGGATTTGGTGGAACTGACCGCCACTTTATAGGCATGTTCGCCCAGGGCGGTTTTCATGGCATGGGTTTCGCCGACATCGCCCGCCGGCGTGGAAGTACCGTGCGCGTTGATGTAATCGACATCTCCGGGGTTCAGCTGGGCATCGCGCAAGGCATTGCGCATGCAGCGAGCAGCCCCCTCGCCGCCCATGGAGGGCGAGGTGATGTGATAAGCGTCGCCGCTCATGCCGTAGCCGACCAATTCGGCATAAATTTTTGCCCCGCGAGCCTTGGCGTGCTCCAGTTCTTCCAGAACGACCACGCCCGCGCCATCGCTGAGCACGAAACCGTCTCGGTCTCTGTCCCAGGGCCTGCTGGCTCTTTGCGGATCGTCATTTCTACGCGACAGGGCTTTTGCCGAGGCAAAGCCGCCCATGGCCGTCGGCGAAGTGGTGCAGCGCTCCGCGCCGCCCGCCACCATCACATCGACGTCACCGTATTTGATCAGCCGCGCGGCGTCGCCAATGTTATGCGTACCGGTGGAACAAGCCGTGACAATGGAAAAATTCGGGCCTTTCAAGCCGTATTTGATCGACAGGTTTCCGGAAATCATATTGATGATATTGCCGGGCACGAAAAACGGCGAAATTTTACGAGGACCACCGGCCACGTAGGTGGCATAACATTCCTCGATACCGGTAATACCGCCGATACCGGCACCTATCGCCACACCGATGCGCTCGGCGTTTTCCTCGGTCACCACGATACCGGCGTCCTCAAACGCCTGACAGCCGGCTGCTATTCCGTAATGCACAAAGCCGTCCATACGCTTGGCATCTTTCTCGGGAATATAATCGCCAATATTGAAGTTTCTGATCACACCGCCGAACGTAGTTGCGAAACTGGAAATATCAAAGGAATCAATAGGACCAATACCGCTTTTGCCGTTAATGATGCCATCCCAGGTATCGGTAACATTATTCGCTAAGGGCGTAACAGCGCCTAAGCCCGTTATAACAACTCGACGTGTGCTCACAATAAACTACCGTTTCGGTTAGAGGTACTCAGAGAGGAATGCAGAAAGGCCGCTGGCGTTTTATACGTCAGCGGCCTTGAATAACAATATCTTTTTATTGCAGATTGGCGTTGATGTAATCAATTGCCAATTGTACGGTGGTGATTTTTTCAGCTTCTTCGTCTGGAATTTCACACTCGAATTCTTCTTCCAGAGCCATGACGAGTTCAACTGTGTCTAAAGAATCCGCACCAAGATCATCAACAAAAGACGCATCGTTTGCGATTTCTTCTTTCACGCCTAATTGTTCCGCGACAATCTTTTTAACTCGTTCTTCGATATTACTCATATTTTTTTCCTCGAACAATGCGAACGCCCGAATTACAGCATCCACCTTATCTTTAGTGTTGTATTGTTAATTTGAAATCTCGTCACAGGCCAGGCCAAACGACTTGGCGGATTATACTTGATGTTCGAAAAAATTCACAACATTAGCAGGCGCAATTCCAAGCATTTGATTGCTAATGCGTTTTAGAGCTTAAATTTTTGATGATTTCTTCCAATGGCACCAGATTCAGCTTGATTCTGAACAAAATATCCCGATTTTCCAGCAATCCGTAGCATTCGTAGGTACGCAACATGATGCTGGTCTGATTGAGGGTATTGTGGATAGACTCGGGCAATTGCTTGACCAAAATATGTAATTTGTCGTTATTTTTAACCCGCTCCAAACAAATTCTGTCGACAGAGAAATCATGCGACGTATAGACCATGGGGTTACGCTTGAAATCGTGATTTTCCAGTTGGGCCTTTTCCAGCAAAGCCCCCGAAGTCAAACTGCACGGAAACACCTCGGGATAATGCGCCACATGCTCCAACTCATCGAAATAATCCGACTGCTCGGCCAGGGAGCCCGACAAAAAGTTCTTCGCGTTGCCGTTGGTCATCCACTTACGCTTCAAAAAAAACTCCGTTCCGGGCACAAAAGACTTGTCCGGCAAGGCATTCAAGTCGGGCAAGGCGCTTAAATCGGTACCCGCCAAAAATAGCGGCGACTTGGTTTCTTTTTTATAGGCCAGCAAAATGGTTCTTCCCTGCGACTTGATCGCAATCCGGTTGGTCAGCGTCAATTCGGGTATGGTGGCAATCAAGGTTTTCTTGATATCCAGCGACAGTTCCTGCCGGGGGCGCAAGGCATTCACAAAAGTGATCTGGTAATTACTGAAACGCAACTGGTTTTCGGCGATGATCTTGTCCTCATGATGCGCCTCGCGATATCGTCTCATCTGGTGCTCGATCAAGGTATTCATCTGAAAACCCAACACTATCGGCCCCTTGAAGGGATTATGCGTTACCTGCAGCCACTTATGCTTGTCATGAAAAAGATTAAAGTCATCGGAGGCGGCTCGCGCCACCTCGATATGGATTTGGTCGAAAACAAACGGCGTTTCTTTGGTCATGGTTTTTTTATTGATTCGGGTTCGACTATTTTAGGCTTATTTCAACCGATCAGAAAATAAACCGGCCAAATCACCACGCGCCACTGAAACCGAGGCAATACCGCCGAAAAACCAGGCGCAGGCTCGAATCAGAGAGGCAAAATCACGCCCGCCCCCAGGAAATCAAGACCTCGAAAGCATTTAAGCACTCCCCGCAACAGCCAACGGCCCGCCGGACATCAGGCAACCGAGAAATCAATTACGGAAGGCGATTGAGACCAAAACTCAAAATGAATGCTTGAAATGTTCGATCAGCATGGTAACTTTAGCGCTCTTAACATAATAATAACTATCGAGAGGACACATCGTATGAGTATTGATGACAACAACAACGAATCGGAAAACCAAGCTGAACAGCCCGCGACCGAGGGCAACGCAGTTCTGGAATCCGCTCAAAACTCCGCCAGTAACTTGATAGCCACCTTGCTGGAACTAAAAGAGTCGAACCCCAAGGTTTTCTTTGGCGGCGTTGGCGCAATCGTTGTGATATTTCTTTTTTTGGTCATGTCCGGCGGTTCCGATCCGAAATTACCGGTACATCAAGCCAAAGCCATGGTTCCCGGTCAAAGCTACGTATTGAAGAGCCCTAACACCTACGATCCGAATGCTACCGTAAGACTGGTTTCCGTACCCGGCTCCATGGCTGCTTACGACGATACCGAGGAAGCGGACAGAGACGGCTCCTGCAAACACATGCCCATGAATACTCCGGTAAAACTGGTGCAATCGCAAAACGACAGTACTGATAAAAATCTGGTCTGGGCGGAAGTCGAAATCACTGCCGCCGGCGAATGCCAAGGCAAAAAAGCCTGGACCTCGGCAATCAATCTGCAATAATTTTTTACAATGTGTTGACAGAAACATTTTTGTCGATATAATGCACGGATCGAAAGCAAAGCGGGAATAGCTCAGTTGGTAGAGCACAACCTTGCCAAGGTTGGGGTCGCGAGTTCGAGTCTCGTTTCCCGCTCCAAATTCAAAAAAGCCGCGTAGTTCGCGGCTTTTTTATTTCAGACGTTGGCTGCGTAGCAAAGTGGTTATGCAGCGGCCTGCAAAGCCGTATACACCGGTTCGATTCCGGTCGCAGCCTCCATTAGTCGGTTTAAAGCAGTCCAATACAGTCCAAAAACCCGCAAGCTACAAGGCTTAGCGGGTTTTTTATTGTCCAACACTGTCTAACGTTGTCTATTGACATACCGCCACTTTAGGCGGTATTTATGGCGGTATGTTCCAACTTTGCCGAGTTGATACCGCCATGCCGCTCACCGATACCGCAATTCGTAACGCAAAACCCAGCCCCGACAAGCCCTACAAGCTGCAAGACGATAAAGGACTTTACCTGTTGGTAAATCCTAACGGTGCAAAATATTTCCGCTACAACTACCGCTTTGACGGAAAGCGCAAGACACTGGCCTTGGGCGTGTATCCAAGCACCACATTGAAAGATGCCCGCGACAAACGAGATACCGCCAAGAAACAATTGGATGGCGGTATCGATCCCAGCGAAAACAAAAAAGCCATCAAGCAAGCCAAGGTCGAGAGCGCAAACAACAGCTTTGAAGTGATTGCCCGCGAGTGGGGACAAAAAAAGGTAGAGACCTGGAGCGAAAAAAACAACCGTTCCAAGCGCATGCTGGAACGCAACATTTTCCCCTGGCTAGGCAGCCGGCCAATCGCCGATATACAGCCGAAAGATATACTGGCGTGCCTGCGCCGCGTGGAAGAACGCGGCACCATAGAAACAGCGCACCGCACCCTGCAAATATGCGGGCAAGTATTCCGTTACGCCGTAGCCACGGGACGCGTCGAGCGAGACCTTACCCAAGACCTGAAAGGCGCCCTACCCCCAGCCAAAGGCGAACATTTTGCCGCCATCACCGAACCCAAAGAGGTCGCCGAGTTATTACGCGCAATCGATAGCTACCAAGGCTCGTTACCGGCGGTTTGCGCACTAAAATTGGCACCGCTGGTTTTCGTACGGCCAGGCGAACTAAGAGCCATGCAATGGCAAGACGTGAATTTTGAAACAGCCGAATGGCGGTATTTTGTAAGCAAAACCAAAGTACAGCACATCGTCCCACTATCGAGCCAAGCAGTCGAAATCTTATACGAGTTGCACCCGGTGACTGGACACGGCCTTTTTACGTTCCCATCCGAAAGAACACCATCGGGCATTCGCTGTATGAGCGAGAACACACTCAACGCCGCCTTAAAGCGCCTGGGATACGGCAAAGACGTAATGACCGCGCACGGTTTCCGCGCCATGGCTAGAACGATGTTGGACGAAATTTTGGGCTTTCGTCCGGACTTTATCGAGCACCAACTCGCGCACGCCGTCCGCGATCCTAATGGCCGGGCCTACAACCGCACCGCGCACCTACCGGAACGAAGAAAAATGATGCAAGCCTGGGCGGATTATTTGCACGGTTTGAAGGCAGGAGCTCAAGTGATTCCGATTCGGAAGCAAGGCTAAAACATGGCGAAATTTCTAAAAAATCACGGTATTACCAATGCCATAGAGGATTTGATCCGTAATGCCAGCCGCCGATTGGTGTTAATCAGTCCCTATCTACAACTCAGTGATGCAATAAAGCGGACGTTGGAAGCCAAGATGCGCGAAGGCTTGGCCGTGCAGATGGTATACCGCGCCGACAATAAGCAACCCGACGATATTCAATGGTTTCAGCAACAGCGCATTCCAACCTTAGGACTGGATGACTTGCATACCAAATGCTACCTAAGCGAAAGCCAGTGCATTATCACCAGCATGAATCTTTACCAGTACAGCCAAGTTCACAATCTGGAAATGGGGATTTCGATCGACCGGAAAGACGATGCAGTTGCGTACGGCGACGTCGTCCAAGAGGTGAGCCATATACTCGATATGATGCCTAAACGGGCAGCGACACTCCACAGCGTTACAGCAGTCAACGCCAATAAGTCCGGGAAACTGAGCGAAGCGCAGTTGGCTAAAAAGCTGGGTTTGAATGAAACCGACTTGAAAAAGCGCATGGCGGCAAAGGGTTACTTAAAACTGGTCAAAAACAGTTTCGAATTGACCGACAAAGGTTTGGCAGCCGGCGGAGAATGGCAACCAAGGCGCAACGGCGGAATATATAGAATTTGGCCAGCCGATCTAAAGTTATAGCGATTTAAAAATGCAAGAATGGTCTAACTGGACTTTAAAACACTAAAAACGACAATACTGAACTTGACGTTTGACCCAAAAACAGGGTACAAATTCCCAAAATAGCGAAAGCCTGCCCGGATAACTTGGCGGGCTTTTTTTATGCCTTAAATTCGACTACACCCATCCAACCGGCTCGACCGCTTTTGCGTTCGGGCCTTTTTTTTGCCTAAAAATCAATAGAGAGTTCAACGATGACACTACCAGATACCGGCTATGTTCGCGAAAGACAAATACTGGGCGACCCAAAAGCCATTCCACCAACTCCACCCATCTTTCCTGTCAGTCGATCAGCCTGGTGGAAGGGAATTAAGGATGGGATTTATCCAAAACCAGTGAAGCTTTCAAAGCGGACAAGTGCCTGGAAAGTTGAGGATATAAAGAACTTGATTGCACGAACTGGAGTCCATAAGTGAATAAACATACTCATCACAAACCATTGCCAGGCGTGAGCGCCGAAACTTTAGCCAGAGCAAACGCCGCGCGTATTGCTTTCGGGCATGCGCCGCACTCGGAAAAGGACCCGCAAAAACCGTTTACATGGCCCATTGCGGCCATCCCGATATTAACCAGGGCCGAACTGAATATGATGGTGGGCGTTATCGGTGATTGCCACGGCTTTAAAACGCCCGAAGAAAAAGCACCGGCACACATGACTGCCGTACTCATCGGCTCTCTATTGGATGGATTTGCGATCCTTGCCAAAGCCGATAGGTTTGATAAAGCGTGGCATCAATTGGCACTCTTGGAGCGCATCCTTCAATGCGCTACGGAGACGTTTGAAATTGTCAAAGCCCAGCCGGATTCCGCAGCGGAGGAAAAGCGTTTTTTCATGCGACGGGCCGGATTCCGCATCGATTTAGCTGGACAGTTGCTTAGCCAGTTGCGGGAGTTGTTAAAATGAGTTTGACCTGCTTTCTTTCAAGGGCTATTCTGATACCCGCTGGCACATCCAGCATCGGGCGTGGAAACCCGTTTACAACTGGCGAAAAATCGCCGCAGCCTACCGCGGCTTTTTTATGTCTGCCATTCAGCGCGGCCTTGTGCCGTTTGCGTTCTGTTATGGCGGGCTGTTCGAGGCAAGCTTCGCGCTTGGCCGCTCCAGTTGGCGGTTTTCCACCCTTGGATAGCCCGTCACCCAATGCCGTGGAAAGCATTAGTGACGGTTACTCGTATCAACTGGAGTCAACCGTATGAATACCCAAGCCACGGGCGAAATCCGCCCAGAAACCACCCAACAACCCGAAGCCGTTAGCGACTTCTTTCAACAAATCCTTGATTTAGACGCCGAACGCCAAGCTGCTACGGAGGCCGGCATCCCGGCTTTGATACGCCTGGCTGAAATCGCCGAGCGCGACACCGGCCAAGCCGGAACCGTGCGTCGTTTTCTGCTAGGGCTGTATAACGGCTACCGCTTTAAGTTCAACCTGACCACGCTGCGCGGCCTGGATAAGGCGCTATTCGATGATTGCATGGCCGTGCTGGCATTGGATGCCCGCGCGACCGCTAAAGAGATTCATCACTACCTGGACAATGGTCCACAGACTTTCGAGCGCTGGGCTCAAGAAGGAGGTGCGGCATGAGCTCGAACACGCAAGCCAATCAGCCCTTCAAACATCGAATACTGATGGACAAGGTTGACGATATCGAAAAGGTCGCGAATCAGCTTGGCATGATGTGCTATCAAACACAGGCGCTGCTTTCGATGCTGCTAAACAATTTCATCAACGACTATGAAATAGAGGGCGAGCAAGCCATCGCCGTATTGGAAGCATCAGTCGGCAACATCAAGGACATGCGAGAAATAGCTTTTATGGTCGAATGTGCCGCCAGAACGCCTGTTCATTCGGCGAATGTGGGAGGCTAGGCATGAAAACGGAAAACATGGGTGCACCTACTGTCCGCCGGGCACTTTTAAACCTTTGGGAAAAAAGCAGCCAGCAAATGAATCCCGAAGAACTTGAATGGTTCGCCGGTTTTGTCGAACAAGCCCACCTCAACGCCGAAGACTTAGCCGAGACGGTTGCCGGGATCGGTTACCTGATTGGAAACGATGAGAATGGTGGGAACCTACAAAGCAAGCACTCAGTGATGACGCTACTGATTAGCTTGTCGCAGCAGATTGATGCCATTGCGGGAATGATTTATAT
Organism: Methylomonas subterranea; assembly: GCF_024505185.1. Taxonomy (GTDB): domain Bacteria; phylum Pseudomonadota; class Gammaproteobacteria; order Methylococcales; family Methylomonadaceae; genus Methylomonas; species Methylomonas subterranea. The sequence goes on along the minus strand of NZ_JANIBJ010000007.1, from coordinate 110,326 downwards.
CGGCGATTGCGCTACGGATCGTTTAATAAATCCCGAACGGTATCAAAGGCAAGCCGTAGATAACGAAACGGGCAATATCAACCGGGCATAAAAAAACCGGCTTTTGACTCCACATCAACAGCCGGTTTCGTGCAACTTTCCACCAGAAAGCAGGGTAATTCTACCCAACGGCGGCAAGATTTGCACGTCCGGCAAGGATTGCTAATGACAAACTACCAAAACCTAGAGGATGCTGCTCGTGCCGGTTGCGCGGCTATCGGCGTGGAATTTAAACACGTACCCTCTGATGGCCGCTGGCATTGTGCCGACTTGGCCGACGATCCGCGCGGCAAAAACGACGGACGCATCAAGCTGTTTCCGGACGGTCAAGGCGGTATGGCCTGGAATCATAAGACCGGCGAGAAGCAGAGTTTTTTTGTTGACCGCCATCTCAGCCGCGAAGAACGGGAAGCGGACCGGGAGCGCATCGAAGCCGAGCGGCAACGCCGGCAGGCCAAACAGAAGCAGCGCGCCGACAAAACCGCCAAACGTGCTGCCGCCCTTTGGCAAGCTGCCAATCCTGCAGCGGCCGACCATTCCTACTTGCTAAAAAAGCATATCCAGCCCCATGGCGCCCGCGTCGGCACCTGGAAACGGACGATTAAAAACGCCGCGAGCGAACGCCAGACCATCGCAATACCCAACACCTTGCTTATCCCCATGCACGACGCCACCGGCACCCTGCGCAGCTTGCAGGGCATTTTTCCCGGTAAGCATCCGCTATTCGAACGCGATAAAGACTTTCTGGCCGGTGGCGGCTTGGCGGGCCTTTTCTGGTGGCTGGGTACCCGTAGCGAGAAGGTGTTGATCTGTGAAGGCTTCGCCACGGCTGCCACGCTGTTTGAGGAAACTGGCCTTCGAACCTATATCGCCTTCACCGCTAACAACTTGCTGGCCGTTGGCCGCATCGTTCGCGAACGCTTACCCAAGGCGGAAATCGTGTTCTGTGCGGACAATGATTCCAATACCGACGGAAACCCCGGACTGACCAAGGCCGAACAGGCCGCCGTTGAGGTTGATGGCCTAGTCGCCATACCGCCCATAGCCGGCGACTTTAACGATATGGCCATCACCTTACACCAAGAGACTATCGATGACAGACCACTCTAATACACCCACCGTGTCTAACGTTGTCCAAATGGCTAAAAAGCCGGCCGGCAAGAAAGCCGGGAAAGCGGCTGATTCTGGCAACGGTGGCGGCAACTGGTGGAATTTTTCGAATGCGTTTGGCGATTACATGATTAAAAACGGATCGTTTTATCAAGTTAAAAAACGCGAATCGCAGAACGGCACTAACGTATCTGAGTTTCCATTGTGCAATTTCGTCGCCCGAATAACCGAAGAAGTCATTGCCGACAATGATTTGAAAGATACGGCTTTTTTACGCATCGAAGGCCGCCGCGCTGACGGAGTCACATTGCCGGCCGTCGACGTGCCCGCAAAATCGTTTATGTCGAATCAAGGTAACTGGCCTAACGAAGCCTGGGGCATGCTGCCTTTTCTACATCCAGGCGCCGCCAAGAAAGACAATTTGCGGGCCTGCATTCAATTGTTCTCGCAGTTGAAAGGCGATATTCCGCGATGCACGGTGTACAAGTTTACGGGCTGGAAGAAAATAGACGGCCAATGGCGCTACCTGACCGGCACCGGAGCAATCTCGACGAACGGACTGATGAATGATGTTCAGGTGGATATGGGCCAGGGAAACATAGGTCGGTATCAACTGCCGGCTCCCTTGCAGGGCGACGAACTCAAGCAAGCCTATGCCGCCATGCGTCTGCTATTGGATATTTGCCCCGGCAAGCCGGCTGTCGGCGCAACGCTGTTCGCTGCTGTAGCGCGCGCACCTCTTGACGAATGCAAGTCTACCGACTTTGCCTTATGGCTGCATGGTCTTACCGGTTCCAGGAAGTCCGCAGTGGCGGCAATTGCCCAATCGTTCTTCGGCGACTTTCACGACAGGAGTTTCCCGGCCAATTGGTCAGATTCAATCACCGACCTGGAATTTAAAATCCATCAAGCGAAAGACGGCATCATTACCATTGATGATTTCAAGCCCAGCACCTCAAGGGCGGAAGCCGACAAGCTTCATGGCTACGTAGAACGGTTGGTCAGAAACATAGGAAACGCGGCCGGCCGTGGAAGGCGGACTACTGATTGCCAAGCCATTGCCGCCCCGTTTAATCGGTCTATGGTCGTTATAACGGGGGAAGACACGCCCCGCTCTCAATCAATAGCCGGCCGTTTGTTGATGCTGGAACTTAATCGCGCCGACGTTGATAACGCGACCTTAACCAAGCTACAGCAAGCCGCAGCGGCCGGCCTATTTTCCGGGCTGATGGCAAGTTACCTCCAATGGCTTGCGCCGCGCCTTGACCAGCTCAAGGCCGATTTCCCTCTTGTCGTTCGACAGTTGCGCGATGGGGCTATTCGAGACGGCTTTGCAGCGTCTCATCCCCGCGCCCCCGAACTTTTCTCCAATCTGGTGGCCGGAACTGAAACCTTCCTTGATTATTTACTGGATGTTGACAATGTAACAGCCGTGGAAAGCAACGCCCTGTTGGCTCGGATCGAAGACGGATTGAAAACGGCGCTTGGCGAGCAAGCGGAATATCAAAGCGAGCGATGCGAAGTGCAACGCTTTATGGAGTTGTTGCGCTCGGTGTTGAGCTCGGGTAACGGACACATTACCACCACCTTTGAGAAAGGACCGCCAAAGACGCGGCCTTATTCATGGGGGTGGCGCGACGCCGGTAACGATTTAATCGGCGAGAAGCAATTCAAGCCTTGCGGCAACTGTATTGGTTGGCATCGGCAAGGCACCGAAGACAAACCTGACGAAGTTTGGCTGGATCCCAATGCAGCATTTTCCGCTGTTCAATCGCTGGCTAAGTCTCAGGGGGATGCTTTCTTGTTGAGCTCATCCGCATTGTGGCGCCGGATGTCTGACATGAAACTGTTGTTGGCCGAAGAGCGAGATAGAAACGGCAAGCCGCGAACCCAAGTAAAACGTGCAGTAAACGGCCCTCAGTGCACGCGCCGCGTAATCGTTTTGGCCGCGGAATTGATCGAATCCGGATCATGACAATGAAACGATCCACAAAAAAACCTGGGGAACTTCCGCGAATCAATACGCCGGGAAAAATCGACAAGTAAAAAAACAACTGCCTATATAGTTAATTTTTTTCTGGGGAGTTTGGGGAGATAGTCTTTTAAAGGCTTATTCTGCCTGGGTTTGCAGGCTCCCCAAGTTAATAATTTTTATGGGGAGATTCCCCAAATAATTTGGGGAGCATTGAGCTGCCGGCGAAAAACAAAAATTGCGAAAAAATCGGCTAAAAGTGGCTTCTCCCCAATAATTTGGGCGATTTTTTTGGGGAGTTCCCCAATTTTTTTTAGGCCTTGGGGAGTGCTCAAAGCCACGCCACACAAGGGCTAGCGGGTTGTCTCCCCGAACTCCCCATATTTTTCAGCATATGACACACATATATTTTTAATTTAAGGAAATCCATGACTACGGCAAAGATTAAAAATCGCGATCAAGGAAAGCGGGGCGAATCGAACAAAACCGAAGAAGATTCGACTGTTGAAATCCGGCGTCAACGCAAAGCCAACGAGATCAGAAAGCAAATTCGGGAGGAATGGGCAGCAACAGAGTGCGGATATCGTGAGAATAAACGAAGAGACGCTGCCAATTTCCCGAGGTTGTACCAATCTGCTGAGGCGGCCGGCCGAGATTTTAGACAGAACGGCCATCGTTATGGCGAACGGCAAAAGACCTTCCGGTTTTATTGGAAAATTCCGAATTGCGACCCGATCAAAGTGAGTTACTTTCTAACGCGATTCGGCAGAGTGGCGCTTTTACCGCCGGACTGGTGTTATTACACGCGGTCGGCACTGGGACTTTCGGTCAACAAACGAATTACACGTCCTGATGAATGGGAAAAGTTACTGAGCGAATACTTGAACAGTCCTAAGGCCGCCGGAAAGCGCTGGTTTACCACGAACGATTTGTTGATTCGAGTGTTTGATATCGACGAAATCAGGATAAAGAAGATTGACCAAGTCACCGTAGGGCGGATTATGAAAAAGCTGGGCTGGGTGCGTGTGCGCGAAACGGTTTATCCGAGACGGTTTGGCTATGTTCGACCGGAAGCGATTGAATCCGACCAAACAAATTGAGTGAAATTAGCCAATTATGACTTGTTAGGCACATGTTGCCTTTTGTTAACATTTTTGTTGACGATTATAAGGATAGCTAACAAAAAATAGCGAAATGTGTCTTTTTGTGTCCATTTTTGCGTCTATTAGGGCACATTTTAGACCTGCTCGCGGCAGGGTCTTGAATGGGAAAATCGCTAAATCCTGGAAGATTTGCGGGGCGCTTTAGACATTTTTTGTTGCCGGAAGCGGGTAGAAAGTGTGACTTACAGTAAGCCATGTCATGGCTTTAATCAATGCTTTTTTGATGCCGTGCTGATAGCTATTGCGGCTATGTAAACATCGAGCCGGCTACCGCGAAACGGAATTTCAACCGGCGAGAAACCAAGTGGGCCAATCCGGGAAAGCTTGGGTGGCCATGGCGCTGATAATACCCACGAGCGGATCATTGACTTGGCATATCGTCCCCAGCCAGACCATTTAACCAGCCCGATCCCCGTCTAAGCGGTTTCAGGATTCAGCGGGACTTTTCGATCCAATGCAATGCTAAATGAGTGCCTGGCAGTTGACAATATCCCGAATTTGCACAGAAATCGGGTTGACGATTTGGGTTTTTTGCACAGTAATTGATATTCCCACAACCTGGAAACGCCGCCACCGCTGGCACGACTCTTGCCGCCACCTCTCGGCGTAAGGACTTGGGGCAGGGGGAGTTTATAACGTTTTAAGCCACTTTCCGCTTATGCGGCTAAGCCTTGGCAGACTTAGAACGTTTGTTTGCCTGTCTGCATGCATTTGAGCAAAAGCGCGCCGTTTTGATTCCCTGAAATTCAGCATTACAAGCAGGATTGGCGCAGATATGTTTGTAAATGTAACGGCCATTGGATGCCACTGCAGCACGGCTCTGATAGCTGGTTTTGTAGTTAACTGACAAGCCATCGTGCTTAGTATCCGCAAGCCGCATTAATTCGGATTTTCCGTTTTTGCTAATCTTTTGAATGTCCATACGTGTTCCTGTTTGCTGTTTTTGACACAGTATCTTGGCGCCAAGATACTGTGTCAAAATTTAATTTTCAAGCGGCCAACAGCTTGTAAAGCGTAGGCCGACTGATGCCATAAGCCTTAGCCACCGCGCTTTTCTCTTCGCCGGCTTCTATCTTGGCTTTAATCTCGGCGGCCTGTTCCGCTGTCAGTTTGGCGGGGGCGCCCAGTTTCTTGCCGTGGGCCTTGGCTGCGGCAATGCCTTCGCGCTGGCGTTCTTTAATCAATGACGGTTCGAATTCGGCAAACGCGCCCAGCATTTGCAGCATGAGGGTTTGCATGGGCGAAGTATTGGCCGCTTCGAAGTTCAAATGTTCTTTGTAGAACTTGACCGACACCCCGCGCCCCGTGAGCTGCTCGATGAGGTGTTGCAGGTCTTTCAGATTCCGCGCCAGGCGGTCGATGGAATGCACGTGCAGCACGTCGCCATCCCGCAAGTGGTTGAGGCAGTTGGCCAGCTCCGGGCGATTAATATCCTTGCCGCTGACCTTGTCGGTAAAGACGCGATCAAGCGTTACATCCGCCAATTGGCGTTCGGTGTTTTGAAGCGAGGAACTGACCCGAATGTATCCGATGTGTTGACCTTTCATAAATCCGCCTATGTGTAAAATAAAGTCTTAGACTTATTATGGCGAGTGTAAATAAATTGTCAAATCAAGTTTATTTTACATGACGGAATGCGGTCTAGCGGGGCTCGTGTAAAGTGTAAAAAAATGTGTACTTAAATTTACACATGACATGCAAATTATTTTCAAATTTAATAAAAAAACGCTTGACAGGGTTTTACGCAAAAAAAGCTAATTTTTACCGCACTGCTTGGTATTGGCTAAATCCCCTCTTTCCTCTCTCCGGAAGGCATTTCCTTTAGCGACTCGATTGCTACGGCTAGCCCGCTAAACCTTCACTCGTTCGATAGCCGCTTAAGCCATTCTCGAAGGCAAAAATCGACTTTTAAAACAGGGTATATAATCAGATGAAGCCTTTTTAAGCTTTAAAGTCAATGAGATACAAGTATTTTCAGATTCTTCAATTGGCAATTCAGCTTAATGAGATATCACTCATCTATCGCTTTATAAGGAGTAATTTATGCCATGGGCCATTGCAGCTCTTGCTGCTGTCAGCGCGGGTTTATCCGCCTATAGCGCATCCGAACAAGCCGACGCGCAAAAGAAAGCCGCCAATTACCAAGCACAGGTCGACGCGGAAAACGCCAAGATCGCCTTGTACAACCGCAGCGATGCCTTACAACGCGGGGAATTGGAAGCGCAAAAAACCATGCGCGAACAGGCGCAATTAATCGGCACCCAGCGTGCCGCTCTGGCTGCATCCGGCGTGGATGTCACGCAAGGGTCGGCACTTGACTTATTAGCCAGCACACGGTTTTTAAGTCAGGAAGAAGTCGAAACGATACAAAGCAACGCCGCCCGCGAAGCTTGGGGATACGACGTACAGGCTAGTAACTTTAACAACGCATCGGATTTCGAGCGATGGAAGGCAAAACAGGCCAATCCGGTCAAGGCTGGCGTGATAGCCGGAACTTCGTCGCTGTTGAGTTCGGCTACATCCTATTATTCCGCCAAAGCTTCATCCTCATCCGCAAAACCGCGAGCGTAAGCCATGGCAATCAGAGTCCCAATAGCAACCACGGGCGGCACCCCACAGCAAGGCCTACCCAATATAAACATTAGTGCGCAAGGTGGCCGCACTGCAGCCGACTTTCTTGATGCCAACAAAATGGCTGCAATTGACTTGGCGAAAGATGCCGTCAAATCCGCCGAAAAGATCGCATTGGGTTTACATGCCGAGGAGGTGAAAAAGAATAACGCCATGCTGGTAAAGGATGCATCGAATCAGATGGATATTTACGACCAAGATGCCGCCTATGGCAACGACAACACGCCCGGTTGGCTTGACCAAACCGGCAAAGCGGTTCTCAGGCAGGACAACGGCAGACCGTTGATGGACAACGTGTTGGAGGATCGGCAAACCAAGATCGGTGAAATCCTACAAGGGCTTGGCAACGAGGAACAGCGCCAAGCCTTTCAGGAATACGCGGACAAGAGCGGCGTTCGCGTGCAAGGGTATTTAAAACGCCACCAATTTGAACAGAATCGCAATTACCAACAAGGCGTATTGACCGAGGCTATTGATACCAAAACGCGCAATATCGCGTTGCACTATAACGATGAAGCGATTATCGACGACGGGATTAGCGGCATCATGGAAGACAGTAAGGCACTGAGCCGTTTGCAGAACGGCAGCGAAGAAGCGGGCCAGGTCTCCGGTCGTAAACGGATTTCCGAAGCGCTCAAGCAATCCACGTTATCCGCGCTGCAACATGGCGAGCATACACCGGCCATGCGCATTCAAGAACGTTTCGGCGAACAGTTGGACCCTGACGACCGCATCGGCATTCAAGACAGGATTGCCGAGCATTGGGCGGCCGGCATGCTCGAATCGAATCCCGCAGAAATCACGGCATTATTGGGTACAGACCGGCTAAAAGCCGCCATTTTGCAACAGGAAAGCGGCGGCAAGGATTTTGACGCCAGCGGCGGACCGCTGGTATCGTCGGACGGTAAATCCATGTTTGCCATGCAGGTGACCCACGCAACCGCTGCCGCGCCCGGCTTCGGCATCACGCCGGCCCGCGAGCGTTCAGCGGCGGAATACAACCGCGTCGGTGCCGAGCTGTTTGACAAACTGCGCGAGCGCTACAACGACGACCCGGCCAAAGTGGCGGCCGCTTACAATGCGGGGGCAGGCGCGGTGGATGCAGCCATCGAGAAAGGCGGGGCCGATTGGCTGCAGCATATACCGGCCACGACCCGTGATGTTTACGTGCCCAACGTGTTGCGCAATCTAAAAACCGGCACCCCGGCCGACATGATGAATGAACAGGACCGGCGTAAATGGCTGAATGCCGCACGATCACAGATAGAACACGGCCGCAATATCTATGCGGTCGAGTTGAAGCGCGCGGTCAACGACCAGTATAGCCAAGCCACCCACACCGGCCAGCCTGGCGCCTTGGTGCCGGCCAGCGATTTCCAACGGGCCTTTGGCGAACAATGGGAGCCGGCCTATCGGGAATACCGCGATAACATGGCGTTTGCCGGCGCGTATTTCAGCGTAAAAACACTGCCAACCGCCCAAGCGGCGCAACTGTTGGCCGATAGCAAACCGCAAGCCGGGACACCCAACTTCGAACACGAGCAGAAACAATACGACCTACTTGCCAAGGCTATCGAGGCCGCAGACAAGGCACGTCAGGCTGATCCCGTGGAGTGGGCGATTCAAAACGGCTATAACGCTAATCCGATCAATTGGGCCAACGGGCGGGACGCGCAACAGGAGTTGCTGCAACGCGCCGCTCTCGCCGGCCAATTGGCCGAACAATACGACACGCCGTACACCGTGCTCACGAAAGAGGAAGCCAGCCAGCTGACGCAGCGCCTGAGCGACGGCACCGACGAAGACCAACTCAAAACCTTGAAAACCCTGGCTGATGGCATCAACGATCCGCAAGGCTACGCACTGACCTTACAGCAAATCCGCCCAGACTCGCCGGCCACGACGCTGGCCGGCTCGCTGATCGGCATGGACCGCATACAGAAAACCAGCGGGCTATTCAGCGATTCGGTAACGGCTATTCGCGGCGAAGACGTGGCCCGAACTATTTTGAAAGGCGAAGCGCTCCTGAACCCCAGCAAAGCCACACGCCAGCAAGACGGTAAATCGACCGGTGTGACTATGCCGAGCAAACTCAACGAATCGATTTATGGCTTATTGGGCGATGCCTTGGCCGGCGACCTGGACACTGAGCAAGGCGTGGTGTCGGCGGTGCGGGCGTATTACGCGGCCAAGATGGACAAAGCCAAATCGGAAGGCGGTTTCGTGAATGAAAACTTGCTCAATGAAGCGGTGCAATCGGTCACCGGCGGTATTGCCGAACATGCCGACAAGAAAGTGATTATGCCGTTCGGCATGGATGAAACCGAGTTTTTGGATCAAGCCGAGGCCAAGCTCAGACAACAACTCGGCGATAAAGCCGCGCTGGTGCCTTTCGGCAAAATGCCGTTGATACCGGTCGGCGCCAATCGCTACGCGCTGCAGAACGGTACGAGCATGCTCAGCGTGGGCGGGCAGCCTGTCATTCTGGAGTTCAACCCATGAGTTATTTATTCGAAACCCTCAGCCCTAATTTTGCCCGCAACCAACGGGCGATGCTGGCACGCGATAGTGCAGACCTAGCGGAAGCGGAACCCGGCTTGTTCACGGGACTTGATAGAGCCGATACCTACGGCAACGCCTTGCAAACCATCGGCACGGAAGCCCAGGCCGTGGGCGGCTTGGCACTGTCTCAATGGCCGAAAGCGTTGGATAAAGCCCTGGACAGTGGCGAGACTTTTCAAGACGTGTGGATGGGCGCCGTGGTCGATCCGGCGATTAGTCGGCGCAAGGCCTTGCGATTGGATCCCCGCACCCACGGTATTGCCGCGCAAATCGTCAACGGTTTGGCGACCGTGGTACCGGAAGCGGTTGCTACCGGCCCGCTGGGCGTGGGCGTGCTATCCGGCATCAGCGACACCGCCGAGCAAGTCCAGGAAGGCAAGCCTTTGGCGACGGCGGCCGCATTCGGCGCAGTCACTGGCTTAACCAATACCATCGGTGTGGCAGCACCGGCTGCCTTGCCGGTATCGCAAGTTTTAAAGGTGCCGGCACTGGCTCAGCGTATCGCTACGGGTGCCGCCACGAATGCGGCGCTTGGCATACCCGAGCGCTACGCCAAGCATCAGATTTTAGCCGAGGCCGGCTATCAGGATCAGGCCGAGCAATACCGTTGGAACGATGCCACAGCTTTAGCCATCGACGCGGCCTTAGGTGCCGGCTTTGGCGCCTTGGCCCATGTTCACGCTAAACCGTCGGATATCGACGCCGCCTTGACCGCCAACCAAGCCCGCAGCATCGACGACAAAGCACCCGGTTTACCGGCGAATCCGGCAGTCGCTAACGCGCACGTCGAGACCTTCTACCGGGCCATGGATCATTTGTTAAACGATGAACCAGCCACGGCGGCGCTACCGCTATCGGAACGCCCAGACTATGCGCCGGATTTAATCGCGCTGGCCGGTAACCGGATGAGTCGCGGCGACCGCCAAGCCTTGGAACGGCAACAGGCAGACCTCGAATACAAATTAAACCGTTTCGATAACGACGCCGCTGTATCCGGATACACCAAGGCGGATTTCATCGAACAGGCCAGAGCCGAGCAACCCAGAGCGCCCGCGCGACAGGTGGCCGCACGGGCCGAACGCATGGCGGCCACCGCGCGGCAAAACGACCGCGCCGACCTGCAAACCCTATTGAACACGATTGGCGAAAAGTTGACGCGCGACGACGAATACCGCGCCGCCCATGCCGAGCTATCGCGGATCGAACAAGGCCATTTACGCGAAAACGGTTTTATTCGGTCGGTTGAATTCGATGCCGCACCGGACAACCGGCCAGCCAGCCGCGACTCGACCGAGCCAGAAAGCCCTTATGGCAGCAACGACCGCGCACCCGTCAAGGCCACCCTGACAACGGAAGCCAAGCCGCCCGCCGACTCAAACGGCACGAAACCTCAGGCCGAACTATCGGCCGATGCCACTCAATCTAATCCGACAAAATCAACATCCGATACTTCGACGACACGCAGCGTATCGCCGGAAATCGACGCCGCCCGCCAATGGGTTGAGACGCATGGCGATACCGTCTTAGCGTTTCTGGATGACGACGGCACCGAACGTCAAGCCCGCTTGCGCGACTTACTGGCCGAGGTCGATAACGATCTTGCCGACCTGGATAACGTGGACGCCGCCACCCAAGCCGCCATTAACTGCTTTCTGAAATTCGGAGACCACGCATGAGAAACGATTGTATTACTGCCGTATCGCAAGCCCTTGGCCGGCCTTTGAAAGCGGGCGAAGCGCAAAAAATCGAGCAACGGATTCGCGAGCACAAGGTACTACTTGCCAACCGCGACCGCCAAGCCTACCTTGGCATGACCGAAGCCCAGCGCTTGCAGGCCGCCGCCCAAGGCGCCGCCGAACAACTCAAGGCCGACGCCGCCAAGAAACAGCAACGCATCGGCCTGACCATTCTGGCCCATCAACGTTTAAGCGATTACTTCGAACGCCAGCCGGGACCGATGATCGATAACATAGATCGGCTGTTAGCGCCGCGCTTCGACGGCAAAGACAACATTCAGTCTGCTGAGACCAAATATCGAGCCGTGTACAACGAATACACCCGCAGCCTGTCCGATGCAATTGAAGCCTTCGGCCCCAAGCTGTTGGGCATCATCCAAAACGATGCGGCCATGGTGCCGGTATTTCGCGAGCTGCGCGGCATCGATACCGGCAACGCCGAAGCCAAGGCGTTTGCCAAACGTTTGAACGAAACCTTCGAAGCCATGCGCAGCCGTTTTAACCATGCAGGCGGTATGATCGGCAAGCTGGACGATTGGGCGCATCCGCAAACCCACGCCAGTTATTTGATTTTCAAGGCCGGAAAACCCGCGTGGGTCGATTTCATTCTGCCGTTACTGGACCGCAATCGTTACAGTCGTGAAGACGGTATGCGGATGAGCGATGCCGAGTTAAGCGTGTTTTTGGGCCATGCTTACGACTCGATTGTCTACGACGGCGTGATGAAGAGGACACCCGGCCAAGGCGGTTACGGTACCGGCAGTCGCGCCAACCGGGGCCGCGAGCATCGGCAATTACACTTTGCCGACGCCGACAGCTACTTGCGCTATCACGCCCGCTTTGCTGAAAAATCCTTGATGGCGACCATCGTCGGCCACATTAACCAGATGAGCCGCGACATTGCCCTAGCGGAAACCCTGGGCCCCAATCCGGACTTGCTGTTTCGCACCTTCCTGGATAAGGCCGAACAAGACGCGGCGCAAGCCGGCGGCGCGCCCGCGCAAATCCGCAAACAGCGCGGCTTTGCCGAACGCTTGTATGATGAAGTCGCCGGCAACAGCATGCAGCCCGGCAATGAAACCTTGGCCCGTTGGGCGGGGGCGGTGCGCAGTTACTTGAATATTCGCTTGGGCTCGGCCGTCATCACCTCGTTTGCCGATGACCCCACCGCTATAGTGACCGCCAGAGCGCTCAACATGAGCGGCACCGACTACCTGTTAAACCAATTCAAGGCCTTGAACAGCGAAGAGGCCCGGCGGCAAGCCCGCGCCTTGGGCTTTGGACTCGATACGGCGTTATTTGCAATAGACCGTTTCGGACAGGAAAATCTAGCCAACGGCTTTGCCGCCAAAGTCTCGGGGGCCGTGATTCGGGCGTCCGGCCTGTCGTTTATGACCGAAGCCCGCCGGCAAGGTTTTGCGGCAATGATGATGCACCAATTAGGCGGCATGGTTCAGCGTTATGACTCGCTGGATAAATTGGACACCGGCGACCATTCCCTATTGCTGGCTAAAGGCATTACCGATGCCGATTGGCAAATCTGGCGGCAAGCCAAGCCCGAGGCATGGCAAGGCACACCGGTATTGACCGCGCGATCTATCTTAAACGTTGACGGCGACGCCAAAGCCGTGCGCGCGGCCGCGGACAAATTCCAAGGGGTCATTCTGGAAGAAACCGGCAATGCCATTATCGAACCGGGCGCCCGGGAACGGGCGATGACCACCGGTCGCTTGCAACCCGGCACCGTGCTGGGCGAGCTGGGCCGCTCGGTCTTACAGTTCAAATCTTTTCCCATTACCATGATGACCCGGCACTGGCGGCGTTTGCTCAACGATCCCGGCCACATCAGCAAGGCCGAATACTCGGCGGCGATGATCTTGGGCACCACGTTGATGGGTGCCGTGGGTGTGCAACTTAACGAGCTATTCAACGGCCGCGATCCGCTGGACATGCAACAACCGTCATTCTGGGGCCGTGCCGCGCTTAAGGGCGGTTCGCTGGGCTTTTACGGCGACTTCCTGCAATCGCAATCCAGCCAGCACGGTACCAGCGCTTTCGCCGGCATGCTGGGCCCGTCGCTGGGCCTTACCGAAGAACTGTTGAACCTAAGCCAGGGCAACCTGATTCAGGCTCTGCAAGGCGAAGACACCCACGCCAGCGCGGAAGCCTTACGAACGCTCAAGGGCTTAACGCCGGGCTCTTCGCTTTGGTACGCCAAAGCGGCTCTGGATCGCTTGATCTTCCAGCAGGCGCAAGAAATGGTCTCGCCCGGTTACCTGCGCAGAATGGAGCAGCGAGCACAGCGGGAATTTAAGCAGCGGTATTGGTGGAAGCCGGGGACGAATAGTCCGCAAAGGGTGCCAGATTTGAGCCAGGCGACAGGGCCATAAATGTCAAAAACTTGGGTATGGCTTTAATGGTGGCGGTATTTTTGGCGGTATATCTAAAAATAAAATCTATGAAACACAGCAACAACGATGCTTTCAATGTATTTTGTGGTAGAGGTCGCAGCTTAGTGGGTTTTTTATTGTTCAATAGCGTTCAACGGGATTCATTGAAATGCGGGGGGCAACTGGGGGTAACATCCGATACCGCATGCCGCAACGCTCACAAAAGCGACAAAGCCAAAGACGGCAAGGCTTTCAAGCTATTCGACGAAAAAGGATTGTTCCTACTAGTCAAGCCCACCGAAAGCGGTTGGGGTAAGTGGTGGCGGTTTAAATACCGCTTCGACAACAAAGAAAAACAACTCTCGCTAGGCACCTATCCGGAAGTCAGCCTAGGCCAAGCCCGAGAAAAACGCGACGAAGCCCGAAAGCTGGTTGCCGCGATGATCGACCCCGGCGAAAACCGCAAAGCCGTCAAGGAAGCCCGCGCCGAGAGCGTAGCCAACAGCTTCGAAGTCATCGCCCGCGAATGGGGATCAAAAAAGGTTGAGACTTGGACCGAGAAGAACAACCGATCCAAGCGCATGCTCGAGCGAAACATATTCCCCTGGCTTGGTGATCGACCAATCTCGGAAATCCTGCCGAAAGACATCCTGGTTTGTCTTCGCCGCGTTGAAGAGCGCGGCACCATAGAAACCGCCCACCGTACCTTGCAAATCTGCGGCCAAGTATCCCGGTACGCCGTCACCACCGGTCGCGTCGACCGCGACATCACCCAAGACCTGAAAGGCGCGCTACCCCCAGCCAAGGACGAACACTTCGCCGCAATCACCGAACCCAAAGAAGTCGCCGAACTACTACGCGCGATCGACAGCTATCAAGGATCACTGCCGGCGGTTTGCGCCTTGAAACTGGCGCCGCTGTTTTTCGTCCGTCCGGGCGAATTTCGCGCCATGCAATGGCAAGACGTTAACCTTGAAACCGCCGAATGGCGTTACCTGGTCACTAAAACCAAAGTGCAACACATCGTACCGCTTGCGCGCCAGGCGGTTGCCATATTGGAAGAACTCAAACCGCTCACCGGTCACGGGCTTTATGTGTCAAACGGCTTTGAAAATTTTCCAGCAAAGAGCGTCGAGCGGAGTCGTTTTGATACGCGCAATCGTTTAACCCGCCGACCGCCTCAGCGCCACTTGAATACCATGAGCGTAATATCGTCGTTGAAGCGGGTTCTTTGGCAAAACTGCTTCAAGGCGGCGCTTATCGCTTCGATAATGGCTCCCGGCGGCAGATGCGAATTTTGCTGGAACACGCTTTTCACCCTCTGCAAGCCGAAGAATTCCCGCTGCGGATTTTCCGCTTCGGCCAAGCCGTCGGTATAAAACAGAATCACGTCCCCCGCCGCCAACGGCAGGGATTTTTCTTCAAATTCCACTTCTTGCCTGATACCGACTATCAAGCCGTCGGCATCCAGTTCCTTGAAGCGGTTTTGCGGGCGATTAAACAACAGCGGTGGCGGGTGGCCGGCATTGGCATAACGGATATGCTGCCCGGCCAGATCGACCTGCATGTAAAACAGAGTGATAAAGTAATCGGCGTTATTCAGATCGTTGAACAGAAATCTGTTCAATATTCCCAGGGCTTCCGCCGGGGTAACGGATTCATCGCGTTGCACGCGCAAGACGCTACGGGTTTCCACCATGAACAAGGCCGGCCCGATCGAATGGCCGGAAACGTCGGCAATCACGATATCCAGACAACTACCGTTGCGAAAAAAATAATCGTAATAATCGCCGCCCACTTTATCCGCCGGCACGCATAAACCGGCGATGGCAAACTCATCGGTTTCAATGGCTGCCGCGGGCGACAGGGTGGACTGAATCTGTTGCGCGATTCTGATCTCGTTTTGGGCAATCGCCAATTCGACCTCTGCCTGACGAATTTGCTGTTCCGCCGCCCGGCGCCCGGAAATATCGTGTATGAAACCGCTAAAAATATAGCTATCGCCAACTTTCAACGGCGACACGCTCAACTCGACCGGAAATTCGCTGCCATCGCGCCGGGCCGCCAGTTGCTCGGTCTGCCGATTCAAGATAGGCCCCTCTCCGCTGTTTAGAAAAGTCCGCATGCCCTGATGATATGCATGGTGATAGCGTTGCGGGATGATCAGTTGAACCAGCGGCCGGCCCATGGCTTCGGCGGCGGACCAGCCGAACATTTTTTCGGCGCGTCGATTCCAATCGGTAACGATGCCGTCGGCATCCATGATGACGATGGCATCCAGCGAACTTTCGATAATCAGACGGGTACGCCTTTCCGATTCGATCAGATCGTTCTGGAATTGCAGGCGCGCGGTGATATCCCTGTCCACGCCCCGCCATTTAAGCAGTTTGCCGCTGTCGTCAAACAACGGCAAACCGGTTGACTCGGTCAACACCAAATGACCGTCCCTGTGCCGATAATGATTGATCAAGGCACGAAAAGCATGTTGATTGCTGGAGTAACCGGTCTGGGTGGCTTTGTCCTGGGCGGTCAGCAGTTCCGTGTAATGCTTGCCTATGATTTGCTGCTGGGTAAAACCCAAAATCTGCTCGACCGCCGCGCTGCTATACAGGTAATAACCGGCCGGATCCTGCTCCCACAGCCATTCGCCGGACAATTCCGCCATTTGCCGGAAGCGCTGCTCGCTTTCGGACAAGGCCGACTCCACCGCCTTGCGATGAGTGATATCTTCCTCCACGGCCAAAAAATGCGTGATGTCGCCGGCCCGATTTTTTATCGCGCTAAGGCTTTCATAAACCCAATATTCCCGCCCATCCTTGGCTTTATTGCGCACTTCGCCTTGCCACTGGCCGGTCGCGAGCAGAGTGTCCCACAGACTTTGATACAACGCGGGCGGCATATGGCCGGATTGCAACATGTTCGGGTTTTGCCCGATCAACTCCTCCGCCGCATAGCCGGTGAGTTCGGTAAATTTCGGGTTGACGTATTCAATCCTGCCGTGCCGGTCGGTAATCATCATGGCACTGGCGCTTTGTTCAACCACCCGCCGCATCACAAATACATCGTCGCTGGATTTGATAGGCTGAATTTGCAGAATATAATCCGCGGGCCGCGCCGTGCGTTCGTGCCACGACAAAACCGACACCCATGCCGGAATACGGCGATGATCCGCGCTGATGACTTCCGCTTCGAAACGACTATCGATAAGGTTGTCGGGCTGGTTTGCCGCTTCCTCCCACCATGGCGACAGGCTGTTTTCGGCGAAAATCACGCTCAGCGGCCGACCGGCCAGCTCGGTTTCGCTGTACCCCAACAGTCTGCGCGCCGCTTCGTTGGCCTGCGCGATATAGGGCGCCCGGTCGCCGCCAGCGTATCTGACGATCAACAGATTGAATAGCGAGCCGTCGTCCGGGTTAAACATGGTCACTTTTTGGCGGGCTTCAGTCTTCGCCTTGCACCTTGGACTTTAAATGCTCGGCCAGCCTGCGCATGGCGGCGGAAGTATCGTCCGAGGCCAAATGCACATTGATGATGCTGGGCCGGTCTCGGCAAGCCAAAGACTGCAGCAAGGCGGATTCAAATTCCTGTTCGGTAGTCACATCGAAACCTTGCAGCGGCCCGAACAACTCGCCCAGGCGGTCGAAGCGCCAGCCGGCGATGTCGTTAAACGGTCCCTCAAGAATACAGCGCTCGGTACTGTAGCCGCGATTGTTAAACACTATGACGATGGAATCCAGCCCCAACCTGGCTTGGGTGGACAATTCGGTACCGGTCATTTGAAACGCGCCATCGCCCACCAGAATCAAGGCCCTATGTCCCGGCCGGGCCACCTGCGCGCCCAGCGCGGCCGGCACGGCAAAGCCCATGGTGGTGTAAAAACCGGAAGCCAGGAATTCGCTTTGGCCGTGCACCTGTAAATCGATGGCCGCGAACAGACAATCGCCCACGTCGCACACGACAATGATTTCAGGGCCGAGCGCCTGATTGATCCGCTCGATCAAGCGGCCGCAGGTGATGGCTTGGTCGGCCGAGGGAAAGGAACTGGCCGGCGCGCGGGCCGGCCGCGGCGGAATTGCCGCCTGGGCGGGTTTGACGGCCGCCACCAAGGCGCTCAAATAATCCGCCAGCGCCACCCGCGGATAGCGATGGGCGCTGACCACCACCTCATTGAGCGCAGCGCGTACCGTATGCCTGGGGTCGAGCTTGGCGGTGTATATACCGGTATCGACTTCATTGAGCGTCACCCCCAGCATCAATAATAAATCGGATTGCTCCACCACATAGCGGGTATGCTCCGAACTCATCGCGCCTTCGTAAATACCCAAATAGGCCGGATGCCGCTCTCCGATCACGGACTTGCCGGTCAAGGTGGCGGTTACCGGCAGATTGGCCCGTTCTATCAGTTCGACCAGCTGATTCTGTAAACCGCGCCTATGCAGTTCGATACCGGCCATGACCATGGGCGAAACCGATTTCCCCAGCAAAGCCAGGGTTTCCGCCACGGCTTCGGATAATGCGGCCGGGTCGCTAGCCAGCGGCTCATGCGCTTCCGTCGGCATCGGATAGCCTTCCCGCAACACCAGATCGCGGGGGATTTCGATATAAACCGGTTTACAGTGCCGACGGGCGGCGGCGATGACATGGTCTATCTGGCGAAAGGCGATAACCGGATCGTTGAGCACCGCCGTGGCGCAAGTGATGCGTTCAAAAATTTCCCGCTGGAAGTTGAACGGGCCGAAACGGTGATGGATCAACGGATCGTCGCGCTGTTCGCGCACACCGGGCGCGCCGCTGATCACAATGACCGGCGAGGATTCCGCGAAGGCGCCGGCCACCGCATTGACGGTATTCAAGGCTCCCACCCCATAAGTCACGGCCAGCGCCCCCAATCCCAGACAGCGGGCATAGCCGTCGGCGGCAAAGGCCGCGGTATCCTCGCGGGTGGTGCCGATATGCTGGATGGGGCTTTTATCCATCAAATCGTAAAAGCCCAGTACATAATCCCCAGGCACCCCAAACACATGCTTGACGCCGGCCGCGTATAAACGCTCGAGCAGGTATTGACCGATGCAATCGAACTTAACAGTATTCATAAGCAGTTATCCTGTAAAAAAAACGCTGGGTTTCAGGCCGTCCGCACGTTAGGGAGTCCTCTTTATTCGGTTTGCACAGTACATCCGATTGCCGTCCCCGGGCAAGCGATTTACCAAACCGACGATACATCGAAGAACGAATCCCGGCCGGCCTTGTCTCAATACGCAAGGCACGCCGCATAGAGCGCCGCCAACCGAATTGATTCAATATTTTTGGGATTGGTGCTAAGCTGCGATTTTAATGAGTTTAAATATTTATACCTACCATAAAAAAAATGAATTTCAACCTGGAAAAAATAAATAACTTTAGTGTGCTGACCATTCAAAACGAAAGAATAGATGCTCACAATTCGGCCGAATTAAAAGAATATCTTTTGGAAATAATAGAGAGCGGCGAAAATCAACTCATAGTGCAGCTAAAACAGGTTCGCTTTATTGATAGCTCGGGCCTGGGAGCCTTATTATTCGGCCATAAACAGTTGGCCGCCAAGTCCGGACGATTCATGCTGGCCAATATACAACCGCAAGTATTATCGATGTTTGAACTTACCCGTCTGACGCGGGTTTTTGAAATTTATGCCGACATAAACGAAGTACTCAGCAATCAGCCATAGAGATGCCTTATGTGTTCCTCCGTAATACAAGTTGACGTTATCGTTCCCTCCCATACCAAATATTTGGACTTGATCGGCAGCATAGGCGAACGCATCGTCAAGGAACTGGACGGCTACACGGGCGACCGGGAAGCGCTGGCCTATCAGTTAAACCTGGTATTAACCGAAGCAACAGCCAACGTCATCAAACACGCCAACGACGACCAACACAAGGACACGGTCCGCATCTCGATACACCTGCAACGGGATCAGTTAATCATTAAGGTTTACGACCACGGCCAAGGCTTCGATCTGGACAAAGTGCCGGCGCCTGATTTCGACCATCCCACGGAAGGCGGCATGGGACTGTTCTTTATCCGCTCGATGATGGATTCGGTGACCTACACCCGACAGACTGAATACAATGTATTGGAAATCATCAAAAACCTGTAACCCTCCGGCATTCGCCGACGGAAACGCAAAGCAGCCGTATTCAGTCAAATAACAACTATTAACCAACTAGCCTGAAAACCCAATTCTCGGCGGGAAGCAAACACATGCATAAACGGACACGATCATGGCCGGAAAACCTGAAGATATTCATTGAAAAAGCCTTGGGCAAACAGGACGGGCCGCCGTTATGGCAAAAATATCATGCCTTGTTTCCGCCGGATTACCGGAATCTGATTTCGCCGCGATTTGCCTTCAACGATATTCTGCAATTGGAGCGCTTGCTAAACTCCAATCGGCAAAGCGTTTCATTGGTCAAACCCTACGCCAACCACCCGTATTACCGGCTGCATTTCTACAGCCCGCGAGAACGTTATCTGGATGAGTTTATTCCGATACTGGAAAACCTGAATTTGCGGGTCATCGACCAAGTGCAATTCGGTTTTTCGATAGACGGCGTTCACGCCACCATCAAAAGCTTCACCATCAAGGCCGCAAGCAGCCAATGCCAACCCGTCAAGCTCATCAGACAGAGTCTGTTGGAAACCATACAGGCCGTGATGTCGGAACGGGTGGAAAACGACGCCCTCCACAAACTGGTCATTACCACCGCCATGGACTGGCAAGCCTGCGATGTGTTGCGCACCTATCGAAACTATTACCTGCAACTGGAACAGCGCACCACAAAAGACAGCATTCACCGGGCGCTGATCAATAACCCGCAAGTGGCAAAAGGCCTTTACGAATATTTCGAAGCCCGCTTCAGACCCCATCCCGACTGGCGGGATGCCCTGGTCAGGGAGGAACAGGTTTTGTTCCCGCTGCGCCTGCGCTTGCTGGAGGATATGGCCTCGGTGGCCCACATCAACGATGACCGTATCTTGCGCACCCTGTTCAATCTGATCGATGCCACGGTCAGGAGCAATTTTCATAAACGCAGACTATGCGACGATTACTTTATCGCCATCAAAATCAACAGCCTGGGCGTAATAGATATGCCGCCGCCCAAGCCGCAATATGAGATTTACGTGCACGGCGTCGATATGGAAGGGATACATTTACGCGGCGGCAAAGTGTCGCGCGGCGGCATTCGCTGGTCCGACCGCATCGACGACTTCAGAACCGAAATACTGGATCTGATGCAAACCCAAATCAGCAAAAATGCGCTGATTATTCCCACCGGCGCCAAGGGCGGCTTTGTGGTGAAAAATCACGGCGCTCCCCAGGACTTCAGGGCCGCCGGCAAAAACGCCTACATACGCCTGATGCGCGGTTTGCTGGATTTGACCGACAATTATCATGACGACAGCATCGTCAGCCCCGCCGGCATCGTGGTGCACGACGATCCGGACCCCTATCTGGTGGTGGCCGCCGACAAAGGCACCGCCAAGTTTTCCGATATCGCCAACGGCGTGGCGGCCGAATATCAATTTTGGCTGGGCGACGCCTTTGCCAGCGGTGGTTCGCGCGGCTACGACCACAAAGCGCTGGGCATCACCGCCCGCGGTGCCTGGAAATGCGTGCAAAGGCATTTCCGCGAGCTCGGCAAGGACATTCAGACGCAAGCTTTCACGGTGGTCGGCGTAGGCAGCATGGACGGCGACGTGTTCGGCAACGGCATGCTGCTGTCGCCCCACATCCGCCTGTTGGCGGCATTCAGCGGCCAGCATATTTTTCTCGACCCCAATCCAACCGCTTTGGACAGGGCGCTTGCGGAAAGGCAACGCCTGTTCGAACTGCCGGGATCCAGCTGGAACGATTATGATCGCGGCTTGATTTCCCGTGGCGGCGGAGTCTACGAACGGAGCGACAAGGACATTCCGGTTTCCGCCGAATTGAGACAATGGCTGGGCATACGCTACAAATCCATCGACGGCGACACGCTGATTCAATACTTGTTGAAGGCGCCGGTGGATTTGTTGTGGCTGGGCGGCATAGGCACCTATGTCAAGGCCGGCACGGAAAAATCGGAAGATGTCGGCGATCGCGGCAACGACAATGTGCGGGTGGACGCCTGCGAACTGGCCGCGCTGGTGGTGGGCGAAGGCGCCAACCTGGGCTTCACCCAGCCCGCCCGCATCGAATACGCATTGCGCGGCGGCCGCATCAATACCGACGCGGTCGACAATTCCGCCGGCGTCGATACTTCCGATCACGAAGTCAATTTAAAGATACTGCTGACCCGTTTGCACAAGAAAAACATAATCGAGGACTATCAAAGCCTGTTCATAGGCATGACCGAAGAAGTCTGCCAATTGGTATTGGCGGACAATTATGCGCAAAGCCTGTGCCTGTCGCTGGAGCAAAAACGCTGCGCGGAAAACCCGGCCGCATTCATGCAAGTAGCGGAGCGGCTGGAAGCCGCCGGCTTTTTGGACCGGGCCGTGGAATCCTTCCCGCGAACCGGCGAAATTCAAGCCCGGCCCGGCCAGATGCTTACCCGTCCGGAGCTGGCGGTATTGATATCCGCCAGCAAAATGTACTTGACCGGACAAATCCAAAATCACACCGACATATTGCATGACGGTTGCTGCGGCGCTTATTTACAAGCTTATTTTCCGGAATCCTTCGTAGAACAATATCAACAATATCTTTGCACCCATCCGCTGGCCAATGAAATCAAATCCACCGTGATAAGCAACTATATCGTCAATCAAGCCGGCTGCGCTTTTCTGAGCCATTATGAAGACATAGAGAACGGCAGCATTTTGGCCTTTGTGAAAAGTTATTTGACCTTCGACAGCGTCCTGCGGGCCCACGACCTCAGAAAAGCCATTTATGCCTTGGACAATACGGTGGAGGCCAATCTGCAATATCAATTATTACTGCAAATAGAAAATACCCTGACCGAGTTTTCCGATTGGACCGTCCTGCATAAAAAAAATATTTGTCCCGATTCGGAAACCATAAACAGCTATGGCGCTTATTTAAAACTCTACAAAGACTATTTAAACCGGCCAATCGGCGAAGCCCCGGCGGAACAACCGAACAGTGCGGAACCGAATCGAATACCCGCCGAATTGACCGAAAAACTGGCAACGATAAATCGCCTGAAAGATTTCCCTTTCATGGTTTCCCTGGTGGTCGGCAATCAGCGGGATCTGCTCGTCATATTGAGCTTATTGACCGACATCAGCCAAACCTTCGGCTTAAATCACATTGAACAACAACTCGGCGAAGTACCCCATCGCGACTACTGGGTAAAATCCGTTTGTAACTCTCTCCGCGCGGACATTCACCGCTTTAGCGCCGACTTGGTCGGCAAAATGTTGCTCAGGCAGTCGGCGGACTGCGCCGATTACATCGCCAAGCATATCGATAAAACTCAACTAAAGTATTACCGTAAAATTTATCTGGAAAATCAGAAACTGACCCCCTTGAACCTGCTGGCCTATGTCACCTTGATCAGAGCATTCGGCAATCTGCTGGAGCCGGCGGCATAAAATTACAGCCGCGGGCCCGACAGGCCCGCATTGATTTTCGGCGGCGCACCGACTTGGAACTTCCGCCAAACAGCCGGGCTTAAGCGTCAATGTCGTGTGGCAAACCCGACAAGCCCCCAGCTGAATACAGATACCCCCTTGATTGTATGAATGTTTTTGCTGGCACACGGCTTGCTTTTCCGTTTATCGGGAGCGCCGAACGGGCCTGAAATGCCATCGGCGCAAATCCCATTCAATCGACAACTTCCGGAACAGAACCATGCCAGCCACTTTTGAGCTTAAAACCAACGCTGAAAAGCAGTATTTTTTTAATTTCCTTGACGGTAAGGGCGAACTCATCCTGATGAGCGGCGATTACGACAACAAGGAAGCCGCCATGCGGGACATCAAGGAAGTAAGAACCGGCTCGTTAATGAGTAATCAGATAGCCGCCGGCAAGGTGGCGGAGGGCGATACGTTTTTCGTCATCAAGGATGCCGCCGGCAACATCATTGTCAAAAGCGTTTTATACAATTCAAACATGGTGTTCGACAACGCCCTGCACGCGGTCAAGGATAATGCCTGCGTGGCGGAAATCGTCGATCTAACGGTGTAGAAACCGGATGGGCATTGAACTCAAAATAGCGCGGGAATTGGCCACGGTTTGCGTCACGTCCGGCGAATTGGCCGCCATCGAAAAGCTGCTGAAGGCCGAACTGAAAAAGCCGGCCTTTGTCGAGCAATTCGACAAGATGGCCAGCGCTATCGACGAATGCTACCGGCTCACGCTGGAGAATATGCGGCCCTTGCTGGAGATTGCCGCCGAGGCCGACTTCAACGACAGATTCGACGCCATCCACGCCGATTTCAAAGCCACGTATCTCGGCATTACCAATCGGCCGCGGGTGGCATCCGACCAAGCCTATCTTGACTACATGACCCTGCGCGAATTCAAGGAAACCCAGACCGCCTACCCGCTGCTGAAACGCACTTTCGAGCGCCTGGACGAATTTATCGACAAATGGATCACCAACGATGCCTGGCTGGCGATGACCATCGAAAATCTGATCAAAATGCTGCACCGTTTTTTAAACGAAGTAGCCGAGTTCAAACAAAAGGACCCGGCCGACGCATTTGCCCTGTATCAAGTGGCAATGAATGCCATGCGGCCTTTTCTGAGCGTGCTTGAAAAGCGCCGGAGCAGTTTGGAAAAGGGTTGAATGGGTTACTCTGAAAGTCACGTGTCAACCGCCCAAAAACTAACGACATAACGCCGTTGACTTTCATATGCCGGGGCGATGCCGAGCCTTCATGAACGTTACTCTGAAAGTAAAAAATCGAGCGGGTACGGTTGCTTGTTGGACAGGCGTCGGCAGCAAGGATGCTGCCGTCGAGCCTACACGGACGTATTTACGGCGTCCTGTCCGGCGAGGAACCGTGCCCAGCTGCACTACTTTCATTTGCCGGGGCGATGCCCAGTCTTCATGAGCGTTACTATATTCTTTCAATGTCACGCGATCCATGAAGAATCCGGGCCCTCGACGATGTCCGGTATTTCACCCCTCTCCGCCGATTTCCGCAGTGCATTGCCCCATATCGCGACATGCCGGGTCGTGATGCGGCGGACGCTATTGTCCTTGGCCCATTCCCCGGCAATGGCGATGCCCAAACGGCGCAATTTGGCCTCTGTTTCGAGTCTGATGCCGGGATCGGTAATATTGGCCGCCAAATCGCCGCTGATTTGGTTCCAGCCGCTCGAATACAGTTCCCGGCCCAGGTAAAAGCACTCAATCCAGTTCAGGTATTGCTCCAAGTTTTGCAACTCGGCATTGTTGCGGTCTTGTTCATAATGACCGACAAACCCGGCTTGCGGCGGCAAGGTTTCCGGCCATGCGGCTTGTCGGGCGATTTCCGCCGCACAGCCGGATAACAAGCCAATCGCCAGATAAATTAGAACGCGGATTTTCATTGCATGGCTTCCGGTGCGAAATAGAAAGCCCGGATTTTAGGCACGCGGCCGTGACAGAACGATTAAGGTCCGGTTACCAAAATTTCACGCCGACGAGAAGACTTTGGCTCAAAACAGCTCGAAGCGGGCCAGATAGCCGAAGTGGTCGGAAACGCTAGGGTAAAAGGCGTCGTTGAAAATCGGCGTCATTTCGCGGACCCGCAACGGGTGACCGTTGCGTTTGAAGATGTAATCGATGCGCCGGGGCGGACTGTGGCGCCAGCCGTCGATCTGGCCGCGAAAGGTCGGTTCGTAAAACCGCCGGGGATGCAGTTCGTGATATTGGTCGACATATTCGCCGTTGCCGACGATATGCCGATAGGCGTGATCGCCGGCCGGCGCATTGAAATCGCCGACCATCAAATCTCCCCGGACACCGAAATGCCGGCGGGAGGCGATGAGTTGTGTCAAACGGCCGTATTCCTGGTAAAAGCCGTGGTGCGCCCAACTCAAATGAACATTGGCTATATGCAGCAAACCGAACCACGGCAAGTCGATGCAACTGACGGTGATATTGCGCGACATGTAATTGTCCTTGCCGCTATCGTTTGACACGTAAGCCGAATAATTATGGTGCATGGGGTGGCGGCTGAGGATGGCCGTGCCTTCGCGCCAATGCTGAAAACCGATGTGGCTCCAGTCTTGATGAATATGGAACCAATGCCCCCATTCCCGCAAACGCCGGCAAATCCGGAACGCCATGTTAGACGGTTCCTCGCCATACGGCTGGGTCATCGGATCGTGCCTATATTCGCCGACCTCCTGAAAACAAATCACGTCTATGCCTTGCTGGGCAACGGCTTCGGCGATGATATGCACCTCGCGTTCGTGCAAGTGCATGGTTTCAAAACAGTTGTGGCTCGGATGCTGCTGGTAGGTGTGCAGATTGAGCGTTAACAGTGAAAACGCCATGATACCGGCCAGGGTTTATGCTTGCGGTTAACCCAGTTTGGCGAATTCCGCTTGCAGGGTAGCCAGAAAGCTTTCCCGCGCGACTTGGGCGATACCCATTTGTTGCTGCAAGCGTTGGATTTCAGCGTCGACAATTTGCAGATTGGTCAATTGCGCCTTGGCAATATCGCTGAGACTGTCAATGGGATGGGTTTTATCGCCTATGGTCAGAGTGGGAGTTTGGCTGTTTGCGTCGCTCATCGGGTGGTTCCGGAATAAATAATAAAGTGTCGGGCCGGCAACGGCGCCGAACCCTTTGCCAGTTTAACCGGCAAATGTTACAGATTTATTAGAGACGGCAAGTTCATGCGGCTTGCCTTTGTCATCATTCGGTCACATGGCCGGCGTATTCTCCCATGCATCCTTTTCTTCCGGTATGACGGCGCTTTTCCAATCATGCACTATTCGGCAACCGTAAACGGCCGCCAGCTTCGCTTCGCCGATTTGCGCATTCTGATGGGCAAGGCTTCGCCCAAACGGGCGGCCGACGAATTGGCCGGACTGGCGGCGGAATCCGAAGTCGAGCGGGCCGTGGCCCAGCAGATTCTGGCCGAGGTGCCGTTGACGACCTTCCTGGAACAGCCCCTGATTGCGCCGGAGCACGACGAGGTCAGCCGTCTGATACTGGAACGCCACGACCCGGCCGCCTTTGCGCCACTGGCATCGCTGTCGGTCGGCGAATTCCGCGACCGCCTGCTGGCCGATGGCGGCGACCTGTCGGCCTTGGCCGCCGGCTTGACGCCGGAAATGGTCGCGGCGGTCAGCAAGATCATGCGCAACCAGGACTTGATCGCCGTGGCCCGGCGCTGTCGGGTGATCAGCCGCTTTCGAAATACGCTGGGCTTGGACGGGCGCCTGTCTACCCGCCTGCAGCCGAATCATCCGACCGACGACCCGCGCGGCATCGCCGCCAGCATCATAGACGGTTTGCTTTACGGCAGCGGCGACGCGGTGATCGGCATCAATCCGGCCACCGATAATCTGCACAATGTGCGGACTTTGCTGGAGTTGCTCGACGACGTGATCCGCCGTTACCAAATTCCCACCCAATCCTGCGTGCTGTGCCACGTCACCACTGCCATGGAGTTGATGCAACGCGGCGCGCCGGTCGATTTGGTGTTCCAATCCATCGCCGGCACCGAAGCAGCCAACCGCGGCTTCGGCATCGATTTGGCGCTGCTGCGCGAAGCCAAAGCCATGGCCGAAGCGCTGAAGCGCGGCGAGGTCGGCAATCAGGTCATGTATTTCGAAACCGGCCAGGGCAGCGCGCTGTCGGCCAATGCCCACCACGGCGTCGACGCCCAAACCTGCGAAGCGCGGGCCTATGCGGTGGCGCGCGAATTCTCGCCCTTGCTGGTCAATACCGTAGTCGGTTTCATCGGCCCGGAATATCTGTATGACGGCAAACAAATCCTCCGCGCCGGCCTGGAAGACCATTTCTGCGGCAAATTGCTCGGCCTGCCGATGGGCTGCGACGTCTGCTACACCAACCACGCCGAAGCCGATCAGAACGATATGGATAATCTGCTGACCCTGCTCGGCGTCGCCGGCTGCAACTTCATCATGGGCATACCGGGTGCCGACGACGTGATGCTGGCTTACCAAAGTACCTCGTTTCACGACGCCTTGTATCTGCGCCAGGTGCTGGGCTTACGGCCTGCGCCGGAATTCGAAAGCTGGCTGGAACGCATGGGCATTTTCGACGGCGATAACCGTTTATCCGCCAATTCGGCTAAAACCCAGTTGTTGGGCCGGCTGTCGACGTTGATCCAATAATGGCGCCGCGCGACCCCTGGTTCGAACTCAGGCGTTACACCCAGGCCCGCATTGGCCAGGGCCGGGCCGGCTGCGCCACGCCGACCCAGCCCCAACTGGAATTTCAATTGGCCCATGCCATGGCGCGGGATGCGGTGCATCAAGCCTGGTCGGTCGAGCATTTTGCCCAAGTGCTGGCGGCGAAGACTTGGCAAAGCTTGGCATTGGCAACTCCCATCCTCAACCGACGGCACTATCTACAGCGGCCGGATCTGGGGCGGATACTGGCGCCGGCCAGCCGCGACACCCTGCAAGCGCTGGAAGTGCCCGCGCCGGATGTGGCGCTGGTGGTGAGCAACGGTCTGTCGTCGACCGCTGTCGAAACGCACGGCTTGCCGCTATTGGCTGCCGTGATAGAGGCATATGCGGAATGCGCGTTAAGCATAAGCCCTATCTGTCTGGTAGCGAACGCGCGGGTCGCCGTCGCCGACGAGATTGGCGCGCTGCTGGGCGCAAAAGCCTCGGTCATTATCGTCGGCGAACGCCCCGGCCTGAGCGCGGCGGACAGCCTGGGGATTTATTTGACCCACGCCCCGCAACCGGGCCGCACCGACGCCGAACGCAATTGCCTGTCCAACATTCGCCCGCCCGCCGGCATGAGTTACACCGCCGCGGCCGCCAAATTGGCCTATTTGACCCGCCAAGCCCTGCAGCGGCAACTGTCCGGCGTGGCCTTAAAAGACGACATGCGGGAAGGGGCCGTTCCAAGTGACGGCGAACCAATGCTGAACGCGCGTTAAGTCAGCCGCATGGCATCAACCCGACCGGCGCTTTCTACGCTGCCACCACGCCGGAAACAAGCTGGCCGTGGCCATCAACAGCAACGCAATCACGGTATGCCAATCGAACAATTCCGCAGTAGAGCGAATTTGCTCCAATTGTTCGCCGCCGTTGGCATAAATCAACGAAGCCGGCAGTACACCGAACAGAGTACTGAGCAGATAATCCTTGAACGACAAGCGCGACAGGCCGGCCAGGATGTTGATCAGAAAATACGGCACCACCATGACGATGCGCAGACCGAGAAAATAGTAAAAGCCGTTGCGCTCGATTTCGTGTTCCACGGCTTCCAGACGGGCATAAAACAATTGCTCGAATCGGCTTCTGAAAGCATGGCGGCTCAGCCAGAAGCCGATCAGACAAGCCAGTAAAGTGGCACCGACGTTATAAGCCGCGCCGGCATAAAAACCGAAAAAATAGCCCGAGAGGATTTTCATCACCGCCGCCAAGGGCAGCGGAGAATTGATAAAAATCACGCACAGCATGAAAAACACACCGACCGAAAACGCATAGTGGCTTTCGATAAACAGGGCAAGCGCTTGCCTGTGCGCCTGAATGTCGTTCAAGCCGGGAGCGCCCGCAAAGCTGTAAACGGCAACGCCGAACAGCACCAGCAGCAACAATAAAAGCGTGTGTTTCGTATGCATGCGTAAAGACCGCTGAAATCAGATATGAATCAATATCCGTTTTTAGGTTGGCGCTATAGTTTCCCGGCCCGCGCGGTAACGCCTTGGTGACTGGTTTTTTGTTACGGGCGGAGACGTACTCTGTGGACTTTGCCGCATTTTTTCATATTGGCATCGGCGGCCATAGCTAAAAACAGCCGATTTACTCCCCGTCCATGATGCTGTCGAAAAGCTCCCTGCCCTCGCGAAAGAGCTATGCAACAAACGGCAACCTACCGCGCTTCGGAGGAGGTTTTTGCGGCAAACTCGCCCGCGCTGATCTGGTCTTGATACTCCTGCGCGATGTTTTGTACCTCCACGCTGTGAAATTGCAGCAAGGGTTCGTCCTGCAACAGCCCGGCGAATCGCCCCTTGTTTTGATAACGCTCCAGCAACTCTTGCGCCGACCGCAACAGCTTGACGTTATGCTGGCCGCAGCTTTGCAATTGCTGCTCGGTTTCCCGCTGCTTGGCTTGCAAGGCAGCCAAATCATTTTCCAGCGCGGCCTTGGCGTTGCTGGTTTGGGTATATCTATCGGAAACATCCCGCAAGCGGCTTTCGGTACTTTCCAGGCGATTGCGCACCGCGTCGGCGCTGTTTTTCCGCGCCGCCAATTCGCTGCCCAGACTGTCCTTGGCGGCCAACGCGGCGGCCTTGTCCTTTTTCAGTTGTTCCAGTTCGCCCGCCATGGCGGCGGCTTCGGTTTTGGCCGCATCCCGCTCCGCCGTCAGGCTTTTGACCATGGCTTGCAGCTTCAACACGGCGCCGTTATTGGCGCCGGCGTCGCGCGGTACCGCCCGGCTCTCGGCCGGCAGCATTGCAACAGCCACCGCCAAAACATGGACCAGCGCGATTGCGGACACTTTACGCGAGATTACCGGCATACACACCTCCATTAAAATCGGGTATTGATGTCGACTTGCAACACATCGACGCCATAGGGAGGTCCGGTAATCACGTCGGCGGTCAGCCAGCGTCCGGTCAGCCAGACGTTTTTCATCAAACCGTAGTTGCCGCCGATGAACCAGCCCTTGTTATTGGTGCCACCGAGATGGAAGTCGGAGTCGTTCAAACCGTCCAGCACCGCATCGCGCTCGACATATTTATAGGCGGCGAAAACATTCCAGTGGCCCGGCCGTTCCGCCACCTGCCAACCGTAATCGAGCCTGAGTTGCCAGGCACTGGTCTGGTCGTCAACCGTAGAACCGAACAAGCGGCTAACCTCGGCGCTGTTGAAGCCGATATTTTTGGCGTAATCGCCGCTGAGCCTTACGTGATAAGGCGCCATGGCCGCAAAGTCGTACGAGGCATTGATATTGACAATGTTGTAATCGGACGCCAGACCCAGCATGCCCGGCAAACCGGTTTGCGAAGCGGGGTCGACGCTATTGCCTTCCCTACAGATGGTGGCCAGGGTATTGCCGCCCTGCACGAAGTCCGGCCGCGAGGCATTATTGGCGAAGTCGTTCAGATCGCAGGTGAAAGGGTCCTGCGTATTGGGTTTGACTTGCACATTCACGTAATCGTAATAGGCGACGCCGACTTTGAAGTTGTCCTGATTATCGAAGCCCCAATCCAGACCGGCCTGACCGCCGAACAACCATTTATCGCTGCTACGGGCGGATTCCTGCAACGGAAACGCTCCGGCCGTGAAGAACAGCGAGCGCGGTGGTTCGCCGGCGTTGCTCAAACCGCCGCCTTGCAAATTGTGGTAATAGGTGGCCGCCGCCCCTTCAAACGACAGATCGGTGTCCCAGACCATCTCGCTACCGCCGGTGAACTCGCCGCCGCCGGTATAAAAAGGATTGGCGATGCGGCCGCCCTTCACGCTCAGCCATTTGAATTTATGCTCGTCGACGGCCTCGTATTTCAGATAAGCCCTGTCCACGGCGAATTCGTATTTTTGGCCGGTAAAGCCCAGGGTTTGGTTGGTGGACACCGGGTCGCGCTGGTTACCGGTTGCCAGACGCACACCGGCGGAAACGCTGTCGGTGATTTGCGCATCTATCCCCAGTCGCAAGCGCTGGCGAAATTGCTGCCTGTCGTCGCTGGTGTTGACGGCCGCGTCAATGCCGGCCGCCTGTACCCCGCCGGCATCGTTGATGGCCATCACATCCGGATAGAACAAGGCGGTGTTGGGCCCGGAGATATTGTTTTCCGCCATGAAATCGTGCTGCGAACGCAAGCGCAAATCGCCGGACAGCTTGAACTTGCGGGTCCATTCCGGCAGCGCGTTCGGCAGGCCCCATTGCTCGTTCTTGGCCTTGGCCATCACATCGCCGACCACTTCCTCGCGCAACTCGCTCCGAACTTGTTGGCGAATCTCATCCTTGACAAAATCCGGCACATAGGCCACCCGTACCTCGTCGGCGGGCACGACTCCCTGGGCCGCCGCTTCCGCCTTGGCGACAGCCGCCTGCTGTTCGGCGTCGGCTTCCGCCTGCTTGATCATTTCGTCCGCCATTTTGTCGGTGATGACGCCTTGTTTGACCAATTGTCTGATCAAGTTGGTGGTGGTGTTACGCAGCTTGAGCAACTCTTCCTTTTCGCCGGCGTGCGCCACACCGACCAGCCCTGAAATAGCCAGGGCCAGCAGCCATTTTTGATGGTTCATGGGTATACCTAAAGTTTTAAACGCGTGATGTAATTTTCAATTTAATCGGCAATTTCATACCGGGCGGCGGTGCCTCGTTGACCCGCTTGTATTTGTTCAGGGCTATTTCCAGCAGTTGATCGATTTCCGCGTCGTTGCTGCCGCGCGACAATTCGAACCGGTCGACGGAACCATCCGGCCGCAACCACAGCTTGACGACGGCGGTATAGCCCTTGCGGCGCAATTGCTCGTAGTTACTCAACAGGTTGACAATGTCGTTCTTGATGATGCCGCCGTACCAGGCAAACGGATTGCCGCCGCCGAACAGGCCGGTACCGCCCTTGCGCGCGGCCAAGCCGAAGCCGTCCGATCCCGCGCTGCCGTCGGCATCCAGCCCCAAATCCCTGGCCGGCGCCTCGTCCGGCATCGGCTCGGGCTCCGGCTCGGGTTCCGGCTCCTTGATTTTTTCCATCTCCGGTTCCGGCGGCGGCGGTTCCACCTTGGGCGGCGGCGGGGGCGGCGGGGGCGGAGCCACCAAGGTCACCGGCTGAATCTTGCGTTGCGGTTTTTCCTGCTGATTCTCGAGAAAATGCATCACCATCTTGACGAAAAAAAACAGCACGATCAGCGCAATGACTCCACCGATAATCTTGGGCACATAGACCCGAAAATGTTTCTTGCCGTGTTCTGTCATGCGCTTGCTACTTGACCAGATTCTGCGTAACCAGACCTACCTGGGTAATTTCCAGCTTGCCCAGCAAGGCCAGCACGTCGATGACGCTCTGATACATCACGGTGGCGTCGCCCTTCACCACCACCGGCAGCGAGGGATCGGCGGCCTTGTATTGCAACAAAGTCGATTCCAGCTGTTCCATGGTGACCGGAAAGGTATCCAGAAAAATGGTGCCTTCGGCGGTAACGGTAATCGCCTTGGTCTTGGGCTTGGCCAAGCTGGGTTGATTGCTGGCCTTGGGCAGATTGATCTGTATGCCCTGCACCGCCGCCGTGGTCATGATGATGAACACGATCAACAGCACATAGGCCAAATCCAG
Source organism: Methylomonas subterranea (assembly GCF_024505185.1). Taxonomy (GTDB): domain Bacteria; phylum Pseudomonadota; class Gammaproteobacteria; order Methylococcales; family Methylomonadaceae; genus Methylomonas; species Methylomonas subterranea. The sequence continues at coordinate 77,301 of NZ_JANIBJ010000007.1, read as the reverse complement.
CATGGAGGTGACGTTGATTTCGTCGTAACTGTCCAGTTCTTCCTGATAACGCATAAAGCTTAAACTCCCGCCTAATCGCTATAACGTTCGGACAATTTGGCGCTGAACTCGTCGACAAAGATGTACATGTCGGCGGTCACCAGTTTGATGCGGCTGGCCAGATAGCTGTAACCGAACAGGGCCGGAATCGCCACCAAAAGACCCGCCACCGTGGTAGCCAAGGCCGCGGCAATACCGGGCGCGATGGCGTTGACGTTGACCTCGCCGCTGGCGGCAATGTCGCCGAAGGTGATCATCACCCCCAGCACCGTGCCCAACAGGCCCAAAAACGGCCCGCCGGAAATGGCGATGGTCAACAACACCATCTGGTTATTCAGTTTTTGCACTTCGCGCACCAGAATCGACTCCATGGCCGCCCGGATGGTATTGATGGCCTTGTCGGAAATGCCCGCTTCGGCGGCATCGGCGCCGACGGCCTTGGCCAGCCGGCGATTGATTTCCTCGACGCCGACATGATAAAGCCGGTAAAGCGACGATCCGGCATATTGGCCGTGGCCGCCGGTCAGTGCCAGCAAGGGCGATTCGTCCAAATCCTCGTCGTCCTCGGTCATCTCCCTGTCCAGCTGGGCAATTTCGGCCGCATTCAGTTTTTGAAAGGCATCTTCGAATTTGCGGTTTTCGGCAATGTTTTTATTGATGACCAGCGCCTTCACCAGCATGACTATCCAGCTCAGCACGAACATCACCGCCAACAGGCCGATAATCACCCAACCGTCCACCGTGACGTCGTTCAGGATGGCCATGATGCGCGATTCGCCGCCGCCCTCGCTGTCCGGCGTCGCGTCTTCGCCATAAGTCAGCAGGGCCGAAGTCTGACCCTGCATCAAGGCATTGAAGGCCAGGGTGTTGGCGTCGCGCGCCAGCTTGGCGATGGCGAATTCGTCGATGGCGCCTATCAGGCCGCGACTGCCGTCAACCGCCGCGCCTATGCTCAAGTCGCCTTGAAAACCCGGCTGGCTGGGCGCCAATACCCCGGCCGGCTTGCCGTCGACATAAAACGTGAAACCTTCTTCATTGGCCGTCACCGCCAAGTGATGCCAAGCGGACAAATTCATATCCAGCGGACTGGCTACTTCCTTGCGGTTGACATTCAATACCGGGGTCTGACCTTTAACGGAAACCTTAAGGCCATCGCGCTCGAACACCACCCCGTCGGCCTGGGCCTGGTCGATCTTGACCCAGGCCGATACCGTCCAGCCGAAATTCTCGGCCATCTGAATGGCGGGAGAAGCGGCAACACCGATCGACTGACTGCCGTTGAAGGCGGCGGCATCGCCGACCGCCCCGCCGTCGATACGGGTATTGTTGGCTGTGGCCGGCTGGTTGCCGTAGGCGGTGGCATCGCTCACCGCATCGGCATTGAAGTGATAGGTTAGCAATTGCGCCACATCGAAGATGCCGCCGCTCTCGCTGGCTTCCGCCGCGTTGGCGTTGCCGTAATACATCCAGATCGAGGGCTCGCCGGCGTTGCCTATGTCGCCGGGCAGTTTCACCCAGATAATGGCCATTTCATTGACCGGGTCGATTTTCTCGATATAAAACTTCAGCGGGGTTTTGTCGTCGGCGGCAATGAAACGCAAATCCTTGCCCTGTTCGGCCAAATCCATGAAATAGGCAAAGTTGCCGGTGTGCAGGCGTATCACCGCCAAACCTTCCGCCACCGGCTTGACGCCTTGCTGCTGCAATTGCTGCGCATCGATGGAAATTTTCTTCCGGTAACCCCAATCGCCGTTCCACCACGCCTGCGCCACACCCGGCAACAACATAATGGCGCACGCCAACAAAACAATTCGCTTCATTTTTAACCTCAAATCAATACATTTAGCGAATTATGCCGACAATTTTTTACAGTTTTATGACACAAACAAGCTTTTTCCGACTCGACTCCGGTAGTCATCGCTACCCCGGACAGCCAAGTGTCACTCCCGGAAAACGCAAGACCGTGTAGGCCGGAATACCCATAGGGCACAAGTAAGTCGACAGACGTTTCCGGAGATTTAAGGAAGCCGGAAACGCTGGAGCTTATTCCGGCCCACGGACTCGACTCCGGGCCCGGTATCATCGGCGCTCCCGTAAAACGCCAAGCCGTGTAGGCCGGAATACCCATAGGGCACAAGTAAGCCGATAGGCGTTTCCGGCAATTGAAGGAATCCTAAATTCTAGCCGTCATCCCCAAAGCCGATCACCTCAACGCTGAGGATACCCATGCCGCCGGCCGCCTTGGCCAGCGAGTTGGCGGCGTCCTTGCTCATGTCCGTGCTGCTTTCCACCGCCTTGCTGACGGCGGCGGCTACATTACCCACCCCGGCCAGGCCGGCCGCAATACCGCCGGTCGGTGCCGCCGGCACCCCCGTGGCGCTTTGGCCGAAGGAAATATTGTTGGCTCCCATGATGGCGGTGGCCGCCAGAATCACGTTGTTGCCGGCAATCCCCGCTTCGCCGGCGTCGATGATGCCGCGCGGCGCGAACAGGGTGATATCGCCGCGTCCGGTGGCGCGGGCACCTCCGCCCGCCAACAGCGGCGCCACTTCCAGCACCACCTGGCCGATGGCGTCGTAACTGACTTTTAACGGCGGCGCCGCCAAGGCGGTTTGCGGAGCCCGGCCGGCATCGAAGTCGTTCTCGGTGGAACCGCCCAGAATGCTGCCGCCGCCCAGCGTCACCACCCGCGATACGTTGACGTCGATATCGTCGCGAGCGATCAGATTGGCGTTGCCTTGTTTATTAACGATGATGCCTAATTGATCGTCGCCTTTTTGCAGACCGATATTCGATGTCGCCAAACCGACCAAAATGCCGCCGGCCGGCGCAAACACCGCCACTTCGCCGCCGTCCCGGGTTTGAATGGTACTGAGGAACATGGCGATATCGCCTTCCGAAGGCCGGGAGCCGGCATTTCGATAACCGGCATCGAGAATGGAGCCGGCACTGGCGCCGCCGAGCGTGATCACGCCGCGCAACGGATCCGTACTGTACTGGCTGTTGCCGTTCAGCACGGTGGTTTTCGGGAACAAAGCTTCCACGGCCGCCAGCAATTTCAATTCGTTGGCATCCTGATCCTGCTTGACGCCGGCCCGCGCCAGATCGATCGCGGCGCGCTTGATAATGTAGGTATACATGGGCTGCGCCGCGCCGACCAACTTGCCGGACACCCGCAGTTTTTGCGCGTCGCTCAAACCGGCATAGGCCGCCGTCGCGCCGTCGAATGTCAGGCTTTGGTCGCCGGTGATAGTGCGCATTTCCGTCAGCAATTGCTGGCGAAAGCACTGTTCGCCGCCGGTTACCCCTTCCAGACCCAAGGAGGAGGAAATGGCGTCCCGCCGCGCCTGACTCAAGCTTTCAAAAGCCGCCAATGCCTGCTGAGTATCCAACTGCTGACCTGTCAGCGCTTGCATTTCAGCGCGGAAACGCCGTGCCAGGTCGGCATCCGCCCCCACGCGTTGCGCCATGTCGGCAAACAGCGGATTGCCGTAGACAAAACCGGCGGCGAAGCCGGGCGCATCGATGCCGCCCTTGGCCAGACCGGCGATCACGCTGATATTGGCACCTTCCTCGGCCAGTGCCGGGTTACCCTGATTACCGGTCGACACCACTCCCAGCGAAGCGCCGAGATTGACGTCGCGCCCGGCCAGCACGGTCAATTGGCCGGGACCCGCTACCTCAAGCCCTTGATTGACCTCGTCTATGATGCCGTTCAGGCGGTTAAAGGTGACCGGGAAATTGATATCCCGGTTGGCCTGAATCACGCTGACAGCGCCGTCGCGGTTATGCTGAATACTGAACAGGGTTTTCACGATATCCTTGCCGGCCGAAACTTCGGTCGGCTTGTTCAGATAAAAAGCCAGATTCAGATCCCGGCTGCCGATATTGCCGGTGCCGGTGCTAATCAACACCGGATTCGGGTCGTCGGTATGCAGCGGCCGGGCGGCGTGGCTATCCGAGCCGCCTATTTTCGGATTCAGCAAATTGGTAATACGCAACAATTCGTCGCTGGTCGAGCTGGGCAGGACCGCCGTCGGCAGCAGTACCGGATCGGCGTCGCTCAAATGAATATCGGCGTTGCCGGTCAATTGACCGCCGGCATACATAGTCAGCGCCCCCAACGCCGAGGGCACCAGGGTCAAACCCTTGTTGAAGCTCAAATCGCCATACAGCGCGGCAATATGCAAACTGGCCGGATATGCCAGGGAATTGGCATCGCCTAGCAACTGGGTATTGGCGCCGGCATTCAGGCGGGCCGAATCGTTTTCCAGACTGATGTCGCCGGACAAGGCCAGCAAACTCACGCTGCTGTCAGCGCCGTAGCGGAAGAAACGATTGCTGATGCCTTCCACATCGGAGGTCTTTGTCGGCAAGGTGGCAAAGAACGGATCGACCAAGGCCTCCAGAGCCAGCGAGCGGCCGGCCGTGACGCTAAAATCCGTATCGCCCAGCGCCACAATCGGTTTTAAATTATGCTGGCCGGGCAGCGTGTTGTCGCCGGCCTTAAACGAACCGCCCGCCGTCAGCGAAGCGCTGTTGCCGTCCACGTAAAACACCCCGCCGTTAATATCCCCGCCGGCCGTCAATTGCAGCGAACCGCCGTTGTTGATCAGCAATTCGTTGCTAATGAAATCCAAACTGCCCGGATTATTCGGATCGGCCTTGGCCCCCACCTGCTTGCCGCTGGAGCTGACCGATACCGACAAGTCGTTGACGTTGCCGCCTACCTTGATATTGACATTACCGCCGCCGAACGAAGCCACGCTTTGTTGATGATTGGCGACGAAATCCGGATTGGCTTCATTCACGCCCAACGCAACGCCCCAAGCCGTCGGCCGCTCGCCGGTATGATCGGTATTCCGGCTCCAGTTGCCGGTTCTGACCAAGGCTTCGCTGAGTAACTGCTGGGCCGGTTTCGCCTCGAAGTTACGGCCGGCCCGCAAATCGATATCGCCGCCTTCCAAGGGGTATTCGGCATAAAAGAACACCCCGAACGTTTCGCCGCCGCTACCCCAACGATTCGCATCGTCCGGCCGGCCGGCGGTATAAATCACCGAATTGGCATTCGCCAGCACGATGTCGCGGGCGGCCCGCGCCACGATATCGCCGGTGCCGGTGCGCAGTTTCACCCCTGCCGCCAATTTCAGGTCTCCCTTGGCGGCAGGTGCCGAAATAGCCGCCGGCATTTGCAGCGCCAGATTATCGGCAGCGCCGATATCCGCGCCGGCAATCAAATTAAAGCTCCAGGAACGGCCGGACTGCAACATATCGGAAATACCGATGGGACCGAAATCCACCGTATCGATAAAGCCTTGCACGAAACCGTCGCTCAGCGACTGATTCAGCATCAGGTCGCCGCCGGCCCGCAAGGTCAATACACCGGGCAGCGCGTCCGGGCCGTAGCGCCAGCCGGATAAATCCCACTGCGCGCTCAGAGTCAAATCGCCGCTGCTACGCACTTCCACGCCGGGCAGCAGCTGGTAGCCGTTACCGAAACGGGCGCTCACCAGCGGATAGGCGGCATCCATATATTGCTGGGTATGGCTTTGTATCGTGTCCAGGGCTGTCTGATTCAGAACACTGTAGTCATAAATCCGCACGGCTTCCAGTTGCACGGCATCGGTACCGACGATAACTCCGTCGGCGATATCGGCCACCGCAATGTCGTTGCCGACCCGCTCGGCCCGCAATACGACCTCGCCGGCCTTGCCGTCGCCGTTGGCCGACACGTCTATGCCGGCGGCGGATTGAATGACGATGCCGGCGCCATCCGGATTTTGCCTGTCATCGATGGACGACAGCCACACTTTGCCGCCGGCGCCGTTTTCGGCTATGGCGCCCGCCAGTAATTTAGCGCCGTCCAACACGCCAATCGCATCTTCGGCCGCCAATCCGATGCTGCCGCCCTGCCCACCGCGCGCATCCAAGGTACCGGCAACATTGACCGCCCCGCTGTCGGCCGCCAGTTGAATCCGTCCGGCCTCTATGCTTTCGTCCGCGCCGACCGTCAAATCGCCGCTACGCAAGCGAAAATCGATGCCGCCGCTAAAGCCGGCCTGGGCGAACCGGTCTATCCAGGCGCCGAAGCCGCCCGCCGCCAGGGTTTGGCTATCCACGCTCAAGCTGCCGCCCAAGGCCTTTTCCGCCCCTTGCGCCTCTATGATGCCGTGCAAATCCGCCACGCCCTGGATAGCCCGTAGCGCCAATTCGCCGGCCTGGGCCTTGGCGTGTCCGGCATTCAACAACAAGCGGCTGTCTGCATGAGTGGCGATATCGCCTTGCCAGGCATTAAAGGCAATGCTGCCGGCATTCACGGCCACCAAACCGCTCAAACCGGCCGCCACCACGCTGCCGCCGACATCCACCAAAGCCTGTTCGCCCAGCGCGATATCGCCGGTCAAGGCATTCAAGCTTACCCGTCCGGAGCGATAAATCAGCGTGGTATTCAAGTCTATGCTGTCGGCTTCCAGCCATAACTGCCCGGCGATACCCTGCCCTTGAGCCGCCGCTTCCGTCAGACCCGGCCCGAAGGCCAAAGTCCGACCCGGCAACAATATGCTGGTAGCGGCACCGTTTTCGGCCGTCATAACCGGCGTATCGACGGTCAGATTGGCCAAGCTAGTCAGCACCGCGTTTCCGCTGCCCAACACGCGTTCCGCCACATTGAAGCGAATATCGCTAAAACCGGACAGACTATATTTGCCGTCGGCCAGCACCACCTGATTGGCGTTGATAAGCAGACTGCCGCTGCCGTCGCCATGGGCAGGCGCGGTATTGGCATGCGTGTTGGTGAGCGTGAAATGATCGGCATTCAATACCACCTGGTCGCCGGCATTGTTCTTGCCGGCCAGACCGTGGGCATCGATCACCAGATCGCCGAAGCCGAAGGCTAGACCGTCGCCGCCGGTTTGCGGCAACTCGCCGTAGATGTTCACCATGCCGCGGCTGGACAACACGGTTTGTTTGGCGGTCAGTCCGCTAAGAATGGCATTGTCCAGGGACAAGCCGCTCAGGCTGTCGTCGGTTTCGCCCAGATTGATGGATTCCGCCACCAGCTTCAACGCCCCGCCCGCCAGCGCCAGTTCGCCGTCCATTTTGGTGGTGCGCGAGGATTCCATCAATACCGAACCGGAACCGGCGCTGATGGTCGCTCCGGCGCGCATCAACAAATCGCCCTTGGCGCCGGCATTGCCGCTACGCAGCACGTTGGCCTGCGCTCCGGCGGATACCCGCAACAGGGCACCGTCTCCCGTCACTTCCAATGTGGATACGGTCTGATCTCGGCCGCTGCCCGCACTGGTATCGATGCGCGAACCAGCCAATAATTCTACCCGGTCGGTGGCCGCCAACATCAGCTCGGGAATCACTATTTCGGTGTTTTCCGCCACGGTGACGGTTTTGGCCCGTACATCCAGGCTGATATGGCCGGTAAGCGGGTCGAACGAGCGCACCGCGCCCAGCAACAAACTATTCACGTTGAACTTATCGATATCGGCGGCGGACAGCTCGATATCGCCGGTATCGGCGGTGCTACCGATGGCCAGTTTTTCAGCCACCACGTCCACCAGACCGCCGCGACCGCCCGCGCCGACTTCAGCCATCACATTCACCAGCTCCAGCGCGGTTTTGGCGTTCAACACCAACTGGCCGGCATCCTGCACCTGACGCGGTATCGCCAGCTCGCGGCTCTCGGCCTGTTTGGCGAAAAATTGGCTGGCATAGCTGAGGTTATATTCGCTACGGGTTTTGGCAATGCCGCCGGCTTCGACCACGAATTCCGACCAGCGTTGATCGCGGTAGCCGGTATCGCTGAAACCGCGATAGCCGGAAACGATGGCGGCGCCATCCACCCGGCTACGGCTGGAGCCTTCCACCACGTTATTGCTCGCCAGCGGCGTGACCAAAAAGGCGCCCCGCAACAAGGCATACCGGGCCGGCAGCAGGGTATAAAAACCCGCCGCCACGCCGGAGCCGGCGGACAGATAAATCCGCTCGCCTATTTGCAGGCCGGAAGCCGGGAAAGTGCTTGGATCATACGGCGCATAACCGTTGAAACCCGGCAAAATGGCAAATACCCCATTCGAATCCAGCACGTCCAGGGTACCGCCGTCGCCGGGAATGAATTCGTAAGCCAACAAATCGCCGCCGCCGGACAAATCCACCAATGCGCCTTCCTCGCGCTGGATCTTGTCGGCGCTGACGGTGATTTTTTTCCGCGGCGATTCGAAGATGAATTTTTTATCGAAGTCGGCCGGCTTGATATCCGGATTGACCACGTTCATGTTTCCGCCGGTGCCGGCCAGCGGCAACATCCACTCCAAACCGCCTTGCGTCACGCCCAACGGAATGATTTTTCCAGCCGCCGACACCGAGGTCAGACTTTGGCCGCCGAAGCCGATGTTTTTGCCGGCCTGCAAATTGATCTCGCCCAAGGGCGCCAACAGCGTGCCGTTCTGCTGAATGTTAGGCGCGCTGATGGTCAATTTGCCCATGGCCGAATAGACCTGACCAGCCTTGGCGCCGGAATGCGCGATAGTCACGCTGCCGTCGGGATCGCCGGCCACCGCCAGGGTAAAATCGGTCAAGGAGGTGGGATACACCTGCGCCGCCGTCAGATTGAGCTGGGAATAGGTTTTGAACTGACCGACGAAATCCAGTTCGTTGCTGTCCACCCGTATGCCCTTCAGGCGTATGTCGTTGGCGGCCGTCAAATCCACCCGGTTGAAACCCAGGGTGGTCATGCCGCCGATCAAATCGATCAGTTTCGCGTTGACTTTTAAATGGCCGTCGCCGGCGCTGGGCTGCCAGCTGGGCTGGCGCTGTAAATCCGAACCCAAGGCGACGCTGGCCGCGTTCAAGGAAACCAAGCCGCTGTCGCCGGCATTTTGCCGCTGCCAGCCCAGCTTGACGCTATCCAGGGCAATGCGGTTGGCAAGATTCAATTGAATATCGCCGACAAAGCGGATTTCGCCGTTGTCGTAAAGCACATTGTTGTCGCCGTTGACCCCCTGGGTAGCCAGCGCCAGAGAGGCAAAACCGCCGGCATCGATTTGAGCCACCGACAAATAGGCTTTACCGTTTTCAGCCTGTGGCAAGGCATCGCCGGGCCGAGCAAAGCCGCCGCTCAATACCGTTTGTTGCTGCTGCGTGATCAGAATGGTCCTGGCGGCGGCCGGAAAACTGGAACTGAGCGGTTCCGGGTCGCTACGATTATCGCTATTCAATATCAACGTCAGCGAACCGCCGGCCGCGCCGGGGGCGGCTCCCGCCCTGGCCAGCATGCCGCCGGCCATGAATGCGCCTTCGGCGGTCGTGATGTCGATGTTACCGGCATTGGAGCCGATTTGAGTGGCGCGGTACGTTGCCCCGACGCCGCCCGCATTGATTACCGGCACGTCCAGTAGCGCCTGGGTGCCGGACACATTGATCAACGAGCCGGCTTGGGAGGCAAAGAACCCGCGTTGCGCGTCTATGACTACACTGCCGCCGTCGAACACCTCGCCGTAGCGGCGCCCCAGCGCATCCGTCATGACCCGCGCGCTGCCGGCCACGTTGATGCGGGCGTTAGCCCCCAACCAGATACCTTGCGTGGCCTGATATTGCGGATCGAGGTTGCTTTGATCGGGTATGATGCTCAGCTGCACGCTGCCGCCCGCCGTCTGAATTCGGCCGTCCACTATCAGACCGGAGTCGGACACCAATTCGATTTTGCTCAACGGATCGGCCACGATGGCCGCGCCCTGGGCAAGCGTCAGATTGGCGGCCGGATTGCTGCCGGCGCTATGATCGCTGCTCAATTTAAGGGAGCCGGCCGCGCGGAACTGCTCGGCCAGACGGCCCACGCGACTGAAGCCGGCAATGCCGGCGGCGTTGGCCTGCTGCAAAAAGCTGTTATTTAGAATGCGATTGCTTTGGCTCAAGTTGATTACCGCGCCGGACTCGACGCTGAGACCGTTCAGGTTGGCGCCGATTTCGTAATCGGCAAACCCGCCCCGACCGAAGAAATCCGCCGTCAATTGCAAGGGCTTAATGCCGGGGCTGTTATCCAACTCTTCCTCGCGGCGCACCCGTACCGAGTTTGCCACCAGCACAAACCGGCCGCCCTGGCCGATACCGTAACCGTTGATCAGGCCGCGCAGCTCAATGTTGGCCCCCACGTTTTCCACTTCCGGCTTGGCCACCAAGGTAACGCTGCCGGCCTTGCCGGCCCGTAGCGTGCGATCCGCCCTTACTTGCGCCCCGCCGCTGACGTCTATCACGCTGCCTTTTTGCAGCAACAGACTGCCGCCGCTGGCGCCGGCCATGGTGGCGCTGAATTTACCGCCTTCTATGGCTATCGATTTGCCGTCCAGATTGGCCGGCGTCACGAAATCGTTGACCCAATTGCCCTGCAAATCGACCACGGCCGCCGGCCCGATGACGATATCGCCGTTGACGTTGGCGGCGGGCGTAACCAGAACCGTATTCAAATCCACCCGCGCGCCGGCGCCGCTGATGCGGCCCTGAATATCGATCTGGCCGCCGACCAGACGCAAGGAGCCGCCGACATGCTCGACCGAGCCGTTGGCGGCGGTGACCGAACCGCCGTCGGCCAGACGTAGATCGACATTGCGGTTGACGGTGATTTTACCGTTGCTGTTAATGCTGACATCGCTGAAACCGCCGCTCAGCAAACTGCCGGCCTGAAAGGCCAGCACATTGCCGTAGCCGCCCGGCAATACATCGTCTATACCCAGATTCAGCGGCTGAGCCGGCGTGGTAGTGAATTCCACCGACTGCACGTTGTTATCGTTGAAGCGGGTATTGATATTCAAGATGCCGCCGCGAGCCTGATCGGCAATCTCGCGCTGATAGCGGCCGTTGACCGCTTTGGCCAATAACTGGCCTTCCAGCACCACTTGATTGGCCCTGATGGTCAACGATCCGGCATTTTTGCCTTCCACGTAACCGCGCTCGAAGCGGCCCAGCGAAAACGGTCCGCTGGCATACCAGGTGCGGGTGGCCGCCGCGCCCCATTTTTCGGAGCTATCGGTGTATTGGCCGTAAATGCCATCGTAGCGGCGCAAGGGGTCCGCCACGCCGATATCGATCAGGCGGCCGTTGGAAATCAATTTACTGGTGTTGATATAGCCGTCCAGATAGGTGATGAAACCGCCGGATACGTCCAGCACCGCGCCTTTTTCGACGATTACGTCGCCCTCCGAGCGCAACACGATATCGCCGCCCTCGGTCAGCCGTTCGGCAATGGTGCGCTTGATGCCGGCCACCGTGGGCCCGATATCGGTCAATGGCGAGCCCTGCCGAATGTCGATGGAAACCTTCTCGTTTTTCAACACGCCGTCTTTTTGCAGCGGCGCATCCTTCAATTCGAAGTTACGCAGTTCCACCTCGATGACATTGCTTTCCATGCTGCGTGTCACGGTATCGATACCCGATACGTCGATGCGAGCGCCGGAATCGATCAATACCCGGCTGTCGTTGACGGCGGAATTGTCCGCCACCGGGTTGGCCGGTGCCCGGGTGGCGGTGAGTTCGACCTTGCCGCCGGGCGCGGTGATGTTGGCCCCGGACTTGACGTGCACTTTATGCCCCACGGCTTCGATGCGCGATTGCGGCTGCGGCTGGGCGTCTATGGCGGTTTTTTCCACCACCACCTCCACGGGCGCGCTGCCCTGCACGGTGCGGGTTTCCACGCCATACTCGACTTCCGGCAGAATTTCCGTTTTGCTGTTCTCGCCGAAACTGACCCGCGCCGACGTTCCCAGACCGTCGCCATTGTCGGCCACGCGGGTGGTGGAACCCGGAATCAACTGGGTTTTGCCCGCAATCAACTGGGCTGTGCCGTTTTCGCGCGCCAACAGGCGTATGGTGCCGTTGACGTTGGTGGCGGTGGTGGCCGATACCCGGCCGTTTTGATTGACGGCAAAACCGACCAGGGTGACGTTACCGCGATCGGCGGAAATATTGCCCAGATTTTCCACCTTGCCGCCGGTTTTCACTTCCACCAACAAACCGCGCACGTCGCTGTTGGCGACCGGGTCCGCGTTGGGGTCCTCGGACGGCAACGGCGCCTCCTGCAGATACACTTTGTCGGTTGCCGCCGCCATCACCACCTGCCCGCCGGCCGAACTGACATCGCCGCGATTTTCTATGCTCGGCGCAATGATCAAAATCCGCCCGCCTTCGGTGGAGGAAATTTTGGCGCCGGCTTCGGTCAGAATTTTGACGGGTATTTTGTTGCCGTCGGCATCCAGCTTGAAATTGCCGTTGCCGTCCCGCTGATAAAAGTCGCCGTTCCCTTCCAGCGCGGCCTGTTGATCGATGCCCGACCTTTTGCTGATGCCGGCCCGCAGGGTTTCCTCGCTGATATCCAGGGTAGAAGCCACCAGACCTCGGGCGTTGACCCGCGAATCCTTGCCGAACACAAAGCCGTTATTGTTCACCAAATACAGCTGGCCGTTGGCGCTGACGGTACCGAGAATCTGGCTGGGATCGGCCTGATGAATTTTATTCAGGGCTATTGAACTGCTGCTGGGTTGTTGAAAATTCACGCTGTTGCCGGCGCTGACGTTGAACTTGTCCCAGTTCAATATCACCCGGTCGGTCTGCTGCTCGATATGCATCGCCGTGCCGGCCGGATTGACCGAGGCTATCGCGCCGCCCATGCTGGCCCATACCGCGCTGGGCACCGGCAGTTCGGCGCATACCGGGGTGGCAAACGACATCAGCATGCCGCCGGTAACGGCGGTTTTGATACAGGCCGCCAAGGTATTCAAGCGAAAGTCGGTGGGTTTGCTATGTTTGTTCTGCTGCCTGTAAGCCATTGCGATGCCTCTGTTTGGTGATCAACAGCCCGGCTCTACGCCCGACTGGCAACCCGACTATCTTGACCAGCAAGACTCGCGGCTTTCCGACCCCGCCTCGCAACGGGTTTGGCATTAATTCTGATGTCATGCGGGCCGGCCGAAGCGTAAGCCGCGCTACTTGCATTCTGTTTAAAACTGGGTGGCCAGACGAAAATCCACCCGGTTCTCGCCCACCCGCACATCGCCCTGCTCCAGCAGCGGGATGGCAAAGTCGAACTCGCCCTGCAGGTGGCGCCACAAATCGAAACGCAAACCCATGCCGGTGGAGGCCAGGGCAATGTTGTCTTCATTACCGGGCAAGGCATCGACCAACCAGCCGCGTCCGCCGTCCACGAACCACAACAGCCGCAAGTTATCCACCTTCTCCCAATCGTTCGGCGCCAGTCGCGGACTGTACAACTCCAGAGAACCGGTGATGCCGTCGTCGGCCAGGGCATGGGTTTCCAGGTAACCGCGCACGCTTTGCGCGCCGCCCATGGAAAACTGTTCGTTACTGATCATCGGCGAATCGGCATACTGGCCGTTGACGCGGCTGACCAGCATCATGTCCCAGGGCAGATCGTGGCGAAAATTCAACCCGCCGGTCAGATAGGCGTAATTGGAACGGGCCAGAAAGCGTTTCTCGGCGAATTGCCTTTCTTCGCTGCCCAAGCCGCGAATAGCGAAATTCACCCCGAAATTAAAACTCAACAGCGACTCCTTGCCGCGCAGAACGCCGCTGTATTGCGCCATGAACGGCAGGTAATGAATGGGGGTTTTCAGGGTATCCGCCCCCAGCAAGGCCAAATCTTCCTTGAAATCCTTGTAATCGAAACCCACCGTCAGATTGTGCGAATAATCCTTCAGTGCCTTCAGCGGGCTGATCAGGCGGGCGCCGTAAATATCGCCGGTACCGATCACGGCCAGCGCACCGGCGCTGGCCACCTGCGAGGTAGAAGACGAACTGACCGCATACATGGCCAAACGCTTGTCGCTATCGAACACTGGCATCACGTAGCTGCCCACCAGCACATCCACCTCTTGCGGATTTTCCGGCGCGGTCTGATACATCAAGGAAGCGCTATGATATTTCTGCCACAGGTTGTCGTAGCGTACCGAGGCGATGGTGCGCAAACGCGAGGTATTGGCGGTGTTGTGGGCGTTGATTTCCAGCTTGGCGTGCAAGGGCAGTTCGTCCTTGACCTTCAAATCCACTTCCAGCGTGCCCGGCGTTTCGCCGGCTCGCAGGATGGGCACGATCTGTCTATCGTTGCTCTGGGCGGTGAGCTCCGCCAGCTGGGCCTGCATCTTGGGAAAATTGGGTACCGTGCCTTCCGCCAGCTCGGACACCGTGGCCTTGATCCGGCCTTGATCGAAATACCGCGAGTCCTTGACCCGCAATTTGGAAATTTTGCCTTCGGAAACCTGCAGATACACCACGCCGTTTTTGACATCCTGCTCGGGAATATCCACCGCCACGGTCTGATAACCCAGACTGCGATACAGCTCTTCCAGGCTGGCGCGGGCCTGTTCGACGATGTCTATGCTTTTTTTCGGCCCCAGAAACGGATAAATGGTGCGTTCCAGCTGTTTTTTCTCGATCAGGCTGTTGCCCTTGATCCGTAATTCCAGCAAATCGAAGCTGGCTGCATTGGCTTGCCCGCCGGGCTGCTCCGCTTGCGCTTGTGTTTGCTCCGCCTCGTCCATCATCTCCACTTCCTGGCCCCGGACCGGGCCGGGCGCCAGCAATACAAAGCTGGTCGCCATCAGGACAACGTTTGCGAATCGGGTATCGTTTAACTGCATGGTTTGGAATGTTCCGAAATAAACCGGTTCTCCCGCTGAAAACCGCCAGCCGGCTATTCTAGGCAGGAATCTTTAAGGTTTTGTGACAAGTCGGCGAGTCGGCCTAAACAAAAAAAGGTATGTCAGACATACCCGTAAAAGTGTTGTAAAAATGTCTTGACAAATCATCGTCGCTGCCTGCCGGCAACTTAAGTCAAGCAAGACCCGGCAAGATTGACTGGCCGGGCCTCGTGACTCCGGCCGACCGCAGAAACCCGCGGCCGGCCGATTAAACTACATCCCTGTGCGGCGTCCCTGCCGCCCGTCCGTCCCTATCGAGCCTTAATTGATAGGCTTGTTGTTGTTGACGACCGATTTGATAACCGGTACCTGGCAGTTGCTCAAGGAACCCTTGACTTCGTGCGAGTAGGGGTTGACCGGCGCATTCAGATTCAAGGTATGGCTGTAGCTGAAGTTATTGCCGTTAGCCAGATAGCCCGATGGGCCGAACGGATGCACAAAACCGGAATTCAACTCGGTGGCAATGATGCTGGGCGCGCCGGCATCCTTGGCGATTTGGGCGATCACGGTTTTCTTGTCCTGGCTGATGGCTTTACGGTATTGGAAGGTATATTCCACCCAGTCCATGTATCTGCCCTTGAAGACGTTTTCCAGGGTTGGCGCCACGCCGTCGACCTTGACGAAACGGTAAGGTCTGGTATGGGTGGCATTGTTTTCCAGGCTTTGCATGCCGATGGCCCAGCCGGTGGCTAAACTGGGATTGACATCGGTGGTGAACACGTCTGGGTTGGTGCTGGTGACTTTTTTAGCCGTGTTGGTGCCGCGGGCAAAGTCGGTCAGACACAATTCCATGTCGCCGGAACCGGATACCTCGTGCTTGACCGGACCAGCCAGCGCGCTTCCGCCCCAATCAGGATCCAGACCGGCCGTGCTGCAGGGGTTGTTGAGGAATTTGGCGTACATTTGCGCGCCGGTACCGGAACCGTCGATACGCTTGCAAAAATGCAGCTTGGTATCGGACGGAGTGACGTTGCGCACCACCGGCGGGTTGACGGTGTCGTCGGTATAGGTCATGCCGGCGGTCAGGGTGGTCAGGGCAGTGCCGTTGACGCTGAACTCGTTCCAGCGCTTGATTTGACCGGATACCAGGGTAGCCACCTGCTCCTTGCTCAGGCTGGGCATGCAGGCCTCGGTATAAGCGCCGGCGCTGCAGCTGCTGGGCGCATCCAGCAAGCCCTGGGCTTTTTGCAGGGCGATATACAGGTTGTCGGTAACCGGCACGCCGAAAATCAGGGAGGCCGCCGGCACCACGGTCAGCACCGCATCGGCCTGGGCTGGATTAACCGCCGAGGCATTGGAAGGTTTGTTGGGGCCGACGAACAATTTGGGTTCCACGTCGGATACGCCGGCATCGGACACCACGTTCACCAGGTTGGCACCGGCCGCGTTACAATCCCAGTTGCCCGAGCCCACGTTGGTGCAGTTGCCGTTGTCTATGCGCATGTGCGCAATCGCCACGCCGTCGATCAAGGGGTTGACGCCCTGCGCCGAGCCGCCTTGCGAACGTTTGTGAAACAGAATTTTCGCGCTGGTTACCGCCGAACCGTTTACCGTCAGGTTGGGGATTTCAGAGGCGGATACGGTGCAAAAGAAGGCGTTGTGGTTTCTGCCCTTGGTGGAAGCCGCGCCCGGATCGTCGCGGTAGATATCCAGCGTGCCGGGTGTGCACATGCTTGTGAACAGGGCTTTCAGGCCTTTATCCGGCGCGGTGGCTCCGGACATGAAGATTTCCAGATCGGGCGTCACGCCCGGTGCGTGCGCCAGAGCGCCTTGCGAGAATCCCGCCAAAGAAGCCAGCGCAACGGCGGCCGATAATACGTGCTTTTTCATATTGATTACCATGGAAATTAAAAACATACCTTGGCCGGCCCGCCGCCGTGGCAAAGCCGTCATCCCTGACGCGCCGGCCGTTTGCCTGCCTAAGGATTCCGCCCAAAATAACTTCCGCATTCTGTTCCCTCGCCCTCCGGGAGAGGGTTAGGGTGAGGGGTATAAATAGGGCAGTTATTAGGGCCGGAATCCTAAAGGCTTAAGCGGCTTTACGACGGTTCAGACCCAGCAGGCCCAAAAGAGCGCTACCGAACATCCACGCGGCGGCCGGCACCGGTACTTCAGATACCGCCGATACGTCGTATTTCAGTACCGCGACGCCGTTGTTGATGTCGAACAACCATTTGCCGCCGAAAACCGTCAATTCGCCGGTATCGAAATCATCGGCATTGACTCTTTCCTGCAGAAAAGCCAGCGCTTCGCCGACATTGCCCTGGGCCTGGAATGGCAGCGCGGTCAGGAAGTCGTTGCCGTAAACAGCGGTATAACCTTGCTCGCCGACGCTTCTAAAGGTGCTCAGGTTGTTGGCGTTGCTGTCCTGGGTTTGAATGTCCGCAACCAGCGTACTCCACACGCCTTGTGTGTTGTTAATATCGGCGGCATTAACGTCGATTACCGCCGGCGCGGCGCTTACCGAGGTGGTGTAGAAACCGAAGATCGGTAAATCGCTCAGTTCATTCAACAGCTGATGACCGCCGGAAACACCCCAGGTTACGTTGTGGCTGGCATCGTAAGTCGCCAGGAATGCTTGAAAATTGCTGTCCGCATTCAACAAGGCGGACCATGAATCCAGAGTCTGATCGCTGCTGGTGCGGAATTGGGCAATCGTGATACCCAGATCCAGCGTGTAGCTGTTTTGGGCGGTATAGTTGACCAAGTTGAACAACAACTCGCTACCGTCAGCTGTTGCATCGCCGATAGCCTGAATACGGGCCTCGGCAACGCCGGTCATGGACATGGCGATTGCCGCGACGGCAACCGATTTAGCTAAAATTTTCATAGATTTCCTCATGTTTAAATTGGTTGTACACAAGGTGACGATCCGGCCGTCTTGGCTTCCTTGTCATTGCCGCCCTTGCGGGCGGCAAGCCCTTACGCGGCTACTCCCGGCGGGAGTACGACTAACATCAAGACCCGTGATTTTCCGTCCCCGCCTCGCGACGGGTTTGGCTTTTACACGCTTTACTATCTAACACTCAAAGAGTGGCGTTTCCCCGCTACCATTTTTTGAACCCCCTGTTTTCCAACTCCCTAACCCGCTCCCTTGCCGCTCCCTCTGCGTGCCGTCCCTGTTCCCACGTTTTCCCTATCCGTTGGCCGGAGGTTGCGCATACGCTCCCCCGAGCCTTGGACATATTGTTTCAAAGCAAATGCGCGGTTTCAGTTACACGTCCATGACAATTCGGTTAAACGTATTACATTGGTGATACAAAGGAGACTTGTAGGCCGGAATAAGCCGCCAGGCGTTTCCGGCACACCGGCTTGCCGAAAACGCTTGCGCGCGCTAGGCTGGCAAACCACTTTTCCGGCCGACTTTGCCTCATGAGCGACTACCGACGTTTGTACATTCCGGGCGGCTGTTATTTTTTTACCGTGGTGACTTATTGACGCCGGGCGATTTTTTGCGACCGGCAACGGGTCATGTTGCTTCGGCAAGCGTTTCGGGAGGTCAAGAACAAGCGGCCTTTCGATCTGTTGGCGGCGGTGGTTTTGCCGGACCATCTGCATTGCATATGGCGCCTGCCGCCGGACGACGCCGACTTTTCCAGCCGCTGGCAAATGGTGAAAACGGCGTTTTCGCGGCGCATTAGCGCCAGGGTCAAGGCGGACGGCGCCAAAACCGTTTGGCAACCGCGCTTTTACGAGCATTGCTTGCGCGACGAAAGCGACTTTCGGCGCCACCTGGATTATCTGCATTACAATCCGGTCAAACACGGCTTGGCGCATTCTCCCGCCGACTGGCCGCATAGTTCCTTTAAACATTTCGTCAACCGGGGCTGGTATACCCACGATTGGGCCGCCGCCGGCCTTGATCCCGCGAATATTGCGCCGGAATGGATACGCAGGCCGGAATAAGCCGCCAGGCGTTTCCGGCGCGCGGGCTTTGAATTGCCGGAAACGCGGTGCTTATTCCGGCCTACGATTTATGCCGATTTATGCCAGCGTGCCGTCCGGCAAGGCGCTGTCGACCGCTCGTCGAATTTGAAAAAAACCATGCCCTTGCCGAAATACCGAAAGTTGTAGGCCGGAATAAGCCGCCAGGCGTTTCCGGCGCGCCGGTCTCGAATTGCCGGAAACGCCGAGCTTATTCCGGCCCACGGTTTATGCCGCCCAAGGTCAGCGTGCCGTCCAGCAAGGGGCTGTCGGCCGCGTGCCGCCGCATGTCCAGCTTGGCGACCACCACGCCATGCTGTTGCCGCATGACCGCCAGCCAATAGACCAGCTTGTCGAAGGGAATGGCTTGCAGCTCGAGTTCTATCCCCTCCTCCGCAGCCGCTTGCCGCTTGCCGATATAGCTTTCCAGATCCAACTGCCGGCTGCTGCCGGCAATGGCCGCCGCCGGCTCCATGGGCGAAACAGCGCTGTATTCGCCCGACCCGCGCAGTTGCGCCGCCCGTTGCGCCACCTCCCGCAAATGCTGGCGAACTTGTTGGCGGACTTGCAGTTGTTGCCGCAGGCGCCGGTTTTCCTCCCGCATCGGTTCGTACAGCCCGCCGTAGACCGCCGCCAAAGCGACCACCGCCATACCAGCGACCGCCAACATTTGTTCGCGCGCCGACAAGGCCCGCCAACGCCGGATCACATCAGTTTTGTCGAATGGCAATTTCCGCCTCCACGCCTTCGGCAACGCCGGTCGCCGCCACGATATCAGCCTGCGTGCCGCCCTCGCCGCTTAGCCTATCTTTAAATTGTTCCAGGCCGGCCGCGTCCGGCGCCAGCAGTTTGATACGCAACACCTCGCCGTCGAATTGCAGGCCTTGCAACCTGATTTGCGGGGCTTCCATCAATGGCCCGCCCGCGACATGCAACAAGGCCAAAAAGCCGCCCGCGTTGTGCCGGGATTGCTCATGCAAGGCCTGCAACTGCTGATCCGCTTGCGCCTTAATATTGACCAAGCGCTTGACTTCCGGAAAGGTTTGCCGGAACAAGGCCTCGCTGTCGGCCTCCAAAGCTTGCAATTGCTGTTGTTGCAGCCGCTGCAAGTTCCACTGCCCGGCCAGTTGCGCCAGCAAGGCGGCCAGTAAAATCAAGGCCGCCGGCAACCATGCCTTCAGGCTGCCGGAACGCCGGCTTGGCGGAGCGTATGCGCCGACCAGCAGATTCAAGCCGGTCGCCGCCCGCCATTGCTCGGCATACAGCGCCAGCGGCTCCCGCCATTCCCGCGCCTGGACTTCGACCGGCAGCGGGCCGAAATCCGCGCCTCCGGGCGCGGACCACAGTTGCAAACTGCCTCGCAGTTGTCCGTCCGCATGGAGTTTTTCCAGCAACACGCCGCACAAATCCGCCTCGCCGCCGCCGCCCAGCCATGCGCCGAATCTGCACACGCCGCTGCCGCCTTCCAGCAACATGGCGCATTCGCCCGCATGCCACGGCAACAACAAGGGTTCCGGCAAGGCCATGCTCAAGCGCAAGCCGGCCGCCGCGAAGCGCGCCATGCAGGCCGTCATCGCTTGCCGGTCGACGGCGGCCACGGCTATGGCTCCGTCGCGCGCGGCCCGGCACCAACTGAAATGGTAAGCCTCGACGTCCAGCGCCAGCGAATCTTCCAGCGCATACGGCAGAGCCTTGGCGATTTGCCCGGCGCCGCGTAGCGGCAGATCCAGTTGCAGCAACAATATCGAGGCCGCCGGCCAAACCAGGATCAGCGGCCGCTCCCGCGCCAGACCGGCCAGTTCGCGCAGACCGCCGACATGCACGCCGTCGGCCGGCGCCGCCAAATCCAGCCATTGCGCTTGTTGCGGGCCGGACAATTCCCGCAGCAATATCGGCTCAGTCATATTGCCACCCTTCGCGCGCGCGGCCGACCACTGCCACGGCGCCGTCGCCGTCCTTGCGCAACAGCGATTCGAAACGCAAACGCGTCCCGCCCATATCCACCGATCCCGCCAATAAAAAGTATTTGCTCTGCACGCTCAAACCGTATCTACCGATGCCGCTGCCCAGCACCGCCTCGTCCTTTAAAAACTCATCCAGATCGGCGAAGGGTTTGCCGCTGGCCCGAAACATGGAAGCCGCTCGGTCGGCGCTGATGTCGTCCGCCAGACAACGCAGCACTTCGGGAGCGGCGGTGTTGACGTTGATGGGCGCATAACCCGGCAGGACGCTGACGAAAGGCCGCAGCTTGCGAAAAACTTCCGGCGTCACGCCCTGTATCAGACGCAATTCGCCGAGATCCGCAAACTCGCGGTTGGCGGCTCTGCCCGGCGGCTGGCGGCGGGAATAGGCTTCGTCTTCCGCTCCGAACGGATAACGAATATCGCCGTCGGCATCGATCCAGTCCAGGATGGCATCCAGCAATTCGCCGTTCAGTTCCAAGTGCCGCAACAGCCGCCTCAGGCGCTGCGCATCGGTCTGACTGACTTCGCCGTCCACCAATAGATTGTTCAAATTGATTTTGCCCTGCGCTTCGGCCAGACTTGCCCGCAATTCGGCGCCGCCGTCTTCCCGCAGGCGTAGCGGCTTTTGCCGGTCGCCGGCCTCGTCCCGCAGGCGCGCCAAGGCCCAGCTCTCCAGGCTGTGGGCATGGGCCCAGGCCTGATCGCCGCGCAGCTGGTTTTCGGTGCGCCGAATATCCAGTTGCCGTTCGCCGGACATGGACACTATGGTCACGGTGGCCAAGGCCAGCACCAGCAACACAGTAATCAAGGCCACTCCGCGTTGCCGCCGCATCCGCCGTCCCGCGCTCATCGCAACCAAAATCCGCGCCGAATCCGGCCCAGGCCCGGCACATTCAGCGTCACTTCCACCGCCCTGGGCAAGCCGGCGCCGGCCACCGGCCAGCTTGTGCTCCAATCGGCGCCGAAAAAGCGGATTTGCAAGGCCTCGGCCTCCATGATGCGTTTTCGCAAGGGCCGGCTTTGCTGCGTCCTGTCCAGGGTATGCCAAACCAGCCGGTACAAGACGCCGGATTCGAAACGGTAACTGACGCGTAGCAGGCCGCTTGCGGTATTGTTCGGCAACAATTCCGGCGTGGCGCGGGTCAGTGTCAACAATTCCCGGCCCATGCCGCCGCGAAACTCGTCCTCCAGGTCGCCGAGCTCGTCGCGCACCGCGCGCGGCACGGCCTGCTGCAAATCTTCGTTCAATAAATACAGGGCCTGCCGCAGTTGTTGCATTTGTTCCGCCCTGCCCCGCGTGGCCCGGCCGGCATCGAGGACGGCTTTCAAGCCGCCGTAGGCCATGCCGGCCATGATGGCGAAAATCGCCATGGCAATCAGCAACTCCAGCAAGGTAAAGCCTCGGGCCCGAACCCGGCCTCCGTTCACGACGGCTCCGGCACATAGCCGATCAGCTCGACATAAGGCGTTTTTTCGCCGTCGGCAAACACCTGTACCCGATAGCGCAAAACCCCTCTTCCCATGCCATGGCCGACCGAGCGCGAAATGCGCCAAAACCAGCGCCGGCCGGCCATGTCTTCCCAACCCTCGGCGGTCTCCGGCCTTTCCTCCGTCAGACGCAGTTGCAGCAGACGGTTGTGCGCCACCTGTTCGGCCAGGGTGGCGTTTTCCAGAAAACCCAGATTGCGGATATTGTTGGCGGCGATTTTGATCAGGGCGCTCATCAGGATGGCCAGTATCGCCAATGCGATCAACACTTCCAGCAAGGTGAAACCAGCTTGGCGCCGGCGGGAAGATTCGGGCTCAGCGTGGAGCCCGGTCATGGGATAACTCCGGCGGCGGCGATTTCCCAACCGCGCTCCCCGCCATTGCCGATCTGCAGGCTGCCGTGAGAATCGCCGATGTCTATGCGTATGCTGTCGGCTTGAGCATCCGGGATCAGCAATATGCCCGGCCGGGGCTTTGCCCCCAAGCCCGGCCGGGCGGCCAGCACTTGCTTGTTGTCGTTTATCCGCAGGCCCAGGCGTAAATCGCCGTCCAGTTCGCGGGCCCGAAACACCGCGTCGCCGGTTTCTTCCAACCAGCCGGATTCGGTCAGGATCAGAAAGCGGTAGCCGTGGGCAAACAGTTCCAGCGCCATGGCTTGGCCGCGCAACTGGCTTTCCTGTTCCGCCAGGTCCAGCAGGGTTTGCAGGCGCTCCGCCTCCAGCAGCGGCCGCCTGTCCTTGCCGTCGTTGCCGATAGCCAGCATGGCCATGCCCGTCATGACGCCGATCAACACCAGCACGATCAATAATTCGATCAGCGTAAAGCCGCCGGCGCGCATGGCCCGGTTTATTTAAGCTTCCAGTTGGCAATATCGGCATTGGCCTCTTCGCCGCCTTCCACGCCGTCGGCGCCGAAGGAATACAAATCGTATTCGCCGTGCAGGCCCGGCTTCAGATACATGTAGGGCTTGCCCCAGGCATCGGTCGGCAGTTGGTCCAGATAGCCGCCCTGCTTCCAATGCGCGCCGGGCGCCAGTCCCGCCGGCTTGGTCACCAAAGCCTCCAGGCCCTGCTCGGTACTGGGGTAGCTGAAATTATCCAGCCGGTACAAATCCAGCGCCGCGCCGATGGCGCGGATGTCCTGCATGCTGCGGGTGGCGCGGGCTTCGTCCGGCCTGCCCATGATTTTCGGCACCACGATGGACGCCAGTATCCCCAATATCACCACCACGATCATTACTTCGATCAGAGTAAAACCTTGCTGTATTTTTTTGTTCATGCCAGTCAAAAAGTGTTGTGCAAACGGATAGCCGGCCGGCGGCTGTTGTGACGGAAATATTAAGAAACCAACGTGACAGGCGTATGACAAACCCCGTCAAGTCCCGTGCGTAAGCAGGACAATTTTGGGATTTCGAGCGGTTTAACCGTTTTGTCACAATCGGTTTTTAAGATGCCATTCGTGTGACGGGCTTCGCATTATCGAGCGCCCGCGCCGCTTATTCGAATCGCAACTTAAACCGGAAACGACATTATGAAACGCAAATCCATCGCTCTCGCCATCGCCGCCGCGCTGGCATCCGGCTCGGCCAGCGCCGCCGGCGGCTTTAACTGGAATCTGGAATGGACCTTTAACCACACCGCCGCCAACGGCTCCAAGGCCATGGGCTCGGAAATCGTGGCTTTCGATGCGGCCAACGACCGCCTGTGGGTGGCGGGCACCGACGCCAACGGCGCCAATCTGGGCCTGGGCGGTATCGATATCCTGGATATGTCCGGCAATTTGCTGCAAAGCATCGACACCAGCAGCCTGGGCGGCATCAACAGCGTGGCGCTCGGTAACGGTCTGGCCGCGATTGCCTTGACCGCTCCGATCAAAACCGATCCCGGTCTGGTGCGGTTTTACGATGCCGGCAACTACAACGTACTGCAAGACGTGACGGTGGGCGCCAACCCGGATGCGGTGACCTTTACTCCCAACGGCGGCAAATTGCTGGTCGCCAACGAAGGCGAACCCAGCAGTTATCTGGTCGGCCCCAGCGGCGACCCGCTCGGCTCGGTCAGCATCATCGATACCGCCACTTTTAATGTACAAACCGCCAGCTTCGAAGCCTTCAACGCCCAGGCCGACACTTTGAAAGCCGCCGGCGTGCGCTTGACCGGCCCCAACGCCAGCGTGGCACAGGATCTGGAACCCGAGTACATCGCGGTCAGCAAGGACGGCACCACCGCCATGGTCACGCTGCAGGAAGCCAACTCGGTGGCCATCGTCGATATCGAAAGCGCCAGCGTCACCGCCATCAAGGCGCTGGGACTGAAGGATCACAGCCTGCCCGGCAACGGTCTGGACGTATCCGACCGGGACGGTGCCGGCAACAACCCGCTGAACGGCAACATCCAAAACTGGAACGTGCAGGGCATGTATATGCCGGACGGCATTGCCGGCTTTGAAAAATCCGGCAAGCAGTATTACGTCATCGCCAACGAAGGCGACTCGCGGGCGGATTGGCCGGGCGGCAACGATGAACTCCGCCTGGGCAGCGCGGTAATCGATGCGGCGTTGAACGACGCCATGACCTTGGCCCACGGCGCCGATTGGCAGACCAACAACGACAAACTGAACCGCCTGACCGTTTCGACCAGCGGCGACCTGGACGGCGACGGCGATCTGGATGCCATTCACGTGTTCGGCGGCCGCTCATTCTCGATTCTGGACGCGGCCGGCACCATGCTATTCGACTCCGGCAACCAACTGGAACAGATCATCATGGCCTTTTATCCGCAATTATGGGACGACACCCGTAGCGACAACAAGGGCCCGGAACCGGAAAGCGCGGTGGTCGGCCAGGTCAACGGCCGCGACCTGCTGTTTTTGGGCCTGGAACGCTCCAATGCCGTGATGGTATGGGACTTGACCGACTTGGCCAACATCACGTTTCTGGACATGCTGTTCACCGCCGGCGATATCAGCCCGGAAGGCTTGAGCTTCTTCAGCAACGCCAGCGGCCATTATCTGGCCGTCGCCAACGAAGTCAGCGGCACCACTTCGCTGTATAAGGTTTCGGCCGTGCCGGTACCGGGCGCGGTATGGTTGTTCGGTTCGGTCATGCTGGGATTTTTGGGCGTTTCCCGCCGCAAGAACTAAAGGCCGCCGCCGGGTCGCGGCCTTCGCCCGACCCGGCTCGCCGGATTGGCCGGCTTACGCCGGGATTGATGGTGGTCGCGATTTGCGGGGCCATCATGGGCGCCGGCTCGTTGAAGCCGTGGGAACGGTTTTACCAAACCCGTCTCCGCAAGGAAGCTATAATCCAAGCTCCCACAATCTTAAAATCATCGGCGCTATGCGTAAGCTTTTGAAAGCCGCCAGCCTTGCACTGCCTCTGACCCTGTTTTCATTCGACACGGCTCATGCCATCCGCCCCTTGGTGACCGACGATGCCCGGGTGGTCGGCGAGGGATTGGCGCAATTGGAAAGTTGGCTGGACGCCAACCGGGAAGGCATCAGCCACAATGTGTTGGCCGCTTACGGCCCGACCGAATGGCTGGAATTGACCAGCGGTTTCGTCCATGGCGGTAATTACTCTGCCGTTGATGCCGGCTACGGCATCAACGGTCCCTTGTTTCAACTGAAGGCACTAGCCTTCGAGCCGCTGCCGGATGGCGCGCCCGGTCTGGCATGGGTGGCCGGTTTCATTCCACCCTGGGGATACGGCTCGCTGAAACCCGAGGGCAGCACGGCATTCGGCTTTCTGGCCGCCACCGAGTCTTTGTTCGACGACAAATTGCAATTGCACGCCAACCTGGGCGTGGCCGCCGCGCAAACGGACCAGTTGTGGAAAACCGCAACGACCGGCGGATTCGGCATGCAAAGTCACATTGTTGCCGGCTTGCACGGAGTTGCCGAAATTTATTACGGCGACCCGTACGCACCCTTGCACGCCAAATGGCAAAGTCAGATCGGTTTTCGTTATGTGATCAGCGATACGCTGCAGTTCGACGGCACGATAGGCAAAAACGTCAAGGACGACCGCGACCGCTGGTGGACCTTGGGGATTCGTCTGGTCACCCCCGATTGACATTTCTCGTCTGGCGATTCGTAACGCCTCCACTGCTCCTGCTTTTAACTTTCTTCACCGTATTGTCATAAACCCCGGCTAGCATATCCGGGTGGCAATCTCCCGCTCCGCCGCGAGGCTTTTGTAAAAAATCGCTCGAGCCGGGCTTGGCAACAAAAACAGTATCTATTCGGCGCGCGGCATCATTATCCATCCCGCTACGGAGGGTGTCGTAAAAGCCACCTCTCCCGGAGGGAGAGGGTTCTGTTATGGCTTTTACGACACACTCGTCCCGGAGAAGGGATAGGCAGCTAAAACTAAATAGTTAACAAACACAATTCATCAACATCACGAGGTATTCGATATGAACTTAGGCGTCACGGAACTGCTATTGATTTTAACCATGGTCATCATCATTTTCGGCACCAAAAAACTGCGCGGCATGGGCGGCGACCTGGGCGGCGCGATACGCAGCTTTAAACAGGCCATGAACGAGCCCGCGCTGGACGAGCACGCGGCTCAAACCGGCGCGCTGAAAAAACCGCTTGCCGAAAACGCCGAACATAGCTCCTGAGCGCCATGTTCGACGTCGGTTTTTCGGAAATGCTGATGGTGGGTCTGGTGGGCCTGCTGGTACTGGGCCCGGAACGTTTGCCCAAGCTGGCCCGCGAAGCGGCACTGTGGCTGGGCAAGGCCCGCTCGCTGCTGCACGATGCCAAGGCGGAAATCAAACGCGAACTGGACCTGGAAGAATTGAAGGAATTACGGGCCCTGAACGAATCCATGCAATTGCCGCGCATCGATCCGCTGGCGCTGTTACAGGAATCCGCCAGTCAAACCGAGTCGGCGGAAACGATAGGCCGGCCGGCGCCCGCATCCAGCGGAGCAAGCCATGGCTGACGGAGATTTTTCCGGGGATTCCGCCCGCATGAGCTGGCTGGGACATTTGCTGGAACTGCGCAACCGGGTATTGAAATCGGTGCTATTCGTGCTGTTGGTTTTTGCCGGACTGGCTTATTACGCCAACGAGATTTATGCCCAACTGGCCGACCCGCTGCTGCGCTATATGCCGGCGGGCTCGCAAATGATAGCCATCGAAGTGGCGTCGCCGTTTCTGATTCCTTTCAAACTGGCCTTCCTGGCCGCCGTGCTGCTGGCGGTGCCGTTTCTGCTTTATCAGGCCTGGGCCTTTGTCGCCCCCGGTTTGCGCCGGGCGGAAAAGCGCCTGTTTTTCCCCTTGCTGCTGGCCAGCACGCTGTTGTTTTACCTCGGTCTGGCGTTTGCCTATTTCGCGGTGTTTCCGGTGATCTTCGGTTTCATGGTAACCGCCGCGCCGCAAGGGGTGGCCGTCATGACCGACATCGGCCATTACCTGGACTTTGTCATACGCATGCTGATCGCCTTCGGCGCGGTGTTCGAAGTGCCGATATTCACCCTGTTGCTGGTCAAAAGCGGCTTGGTCGAATACCGCACCCTGCATGACCAACGCGCTTACGTGATCGTGGGAGCCTTCATCATCGGCGCACTGCTGACCCCGCCGGACGTCATTTCGCAAACCCTGATGGCGGTGCCGATCTGGCTGCTGTTCGAGCTCGGCGTGCTGCTGGCCTACCTTTCCACCGCCAAATCCGACAGGACAACCGAACTGGCGCCGGACAACCGCTAGGGATTTTGCTACTAACGCTCATGAACCCGGCGCATCGCCCCGGCCCATAAAAACAATCTTCCAAGGCGCGGTTGCTTGTTGGACAGGCGTTGGCGGCAAGGATGCCGCCGCCGAGCCTACACGGACGTATTCACGGCGTCCTGTCCGGCAAGCAATCTCACCCAACCTAATATTTTACTTTCAGAGTAACAAGCTCCCCTTTTGACTAAGGATGCTGTCGTAAAATCGGATCAGTCCCTTCTCCCTCGGGAGGCTGTCGCAAAAGCTCCCTCTCCTCGCGGGAGAGGGTTGGGGAGAGGGGAAATAACAAGGTAAGGCGTTGATTTTCTATACCCTCACCCTGCCCTCTCCCGGAGGGAGAGGGTTCTTTTATGGCTTTTACGGCAGTTTCCAAAGGGAAAGACTATCTGTAACGGAAGCCTATTCGGCGCCTCGGCCCGCGCGCTTGCATGTCATAAACCGCTAACATCAATTTCACAATCGTGTCACAGCTCGCATTTATGCTTTCGGCTCCACCAACCAAGCTATAACATTGAAAATGAAAACAAATTACGAATTGAAGGAAGCGGGGCTATCCGGCCCGCTCGAAGGCGTCATGCAACGCGACATCGACCGCCGCACCGTGTTGCGCGGTATTTTTCTGGGTCTGGGCGCGGCCAGTCTGCCGGCCTGGGTCGTCAAGGACGCGATTGCGCAAACCCAACTGGTCGGCGGACCGGAACTGGATATTCCCTACGGCCCATTGGGCGGCCAGGACTTCGGCCCGCTGGAACTGAAAACCGTCGGCGACAATATCGCGTCCGTCAATCACCAGCTATACGGACCGGCCGGTTTCGACGTGCGGGTGGTAATGCGCTACAACGTCAATCCGGTTACCCTCGACGATAGCCGTCAACCGCTGGGTCATATCGATCCCGACGGCGGCGCGGTGTTCATGGCGCCCGACGACGGTTGGGTTTATGTTTCCAATCATGAAGAAGGATCCACCACCGGCAACGCGTTTGGCGGCGTCAGTTCGATCCGCTTCGACGCCGAGGGCAACGTCATCGACTATTACCGCATCTG
The DNA here is from genome assembly GCF_024505185.1 of Methylomonas subterranea. Classification (GTDB taxonomy): domain Bacteria; phylum Pseudomonadota; class Gammaproteobacteria; order Methylococcales; family Methylomonadaceae; genus Methylomonas; species Methylomonas subterranea. Next base: position 48,390 of record NZ_JANIBJ010000007.1, on the reverse strand, counting down.
CACCGGTACCCGCAATAACTGCGCCGGCGGTCAAACGCCCTGGGGTACCTGGATCACCTGCGAGGAAGTCACCGGCGGTTACGCTTTTGAATGCGACCCTTGGGGCGTAGTACCGCAACGCCGCCTGGACGCGCTGGGCGCCCGCAACGGCCGCGAGGCGGTGGCTATCGACCCTATCAACCACGTCTGCTATCAAACCCTGGACACCAATCCCGGCAAATTCGTCCGCTTCGTCTCGAACCCGGACGATCTGGAAGTAACGGCCGACGGCGTTACCCGCATGCGCATGGAAAGCGGTGTATCGCAGCGTTTGTTCATCCCGCAGTTCAACGATTTACCCGGTTTTAATAACATCGTGGTTCCCAATACCGCCAGCGGCAGTTCGCAATTACGTCAAGCCCGTCCTATCCAGTGGGTAGCAGACACCGGCAGCAACGGCACCAATTTCAACGGCGGCGAAGGCATCTGGTATTACGAAATTCCGGAAGGTCTGCGTACCATTCCAAGCGCTGGCAGCAAACCGACCCGCGGCGTGATGTTCTTTGCCAGCAAGGGCGACGGCCGCATCTGGGCGATCGACATCGAAAACGATTTGATCGAGCTGATTTACGACACCCACAACAACCAAGCCTTCACCAACCTGCGCAACGCCAATGGCGCGTTGAGCAATTACAGCCAGGTGGATAACGTGGTGGTCAGCCCTGGCGGCGACGTGTTGGTGGCGGAAGACGGCACAGCTATGCGTCTGGCCATCATCACCAACAACCAGCAACCCAAATTGCTGATGCAAATCACTCGCGGCGGTTCGGAAATTTGCGGCCCGGCCTTTACCCCCGACGGCTCGCGACTGTATTTCTCCAGCCAAGCCGGCCCCGGCGGACTGAGCGGTACCCAGAACCGTGGCGTGATTTATGAAATGACCATTCCGCCGCGCTTCCGCGCCTTGCAAAAAGCCGACGGCTTCAGCTTTATCGAGCGCTTGAACGTGGCACCGGCCGTGCTCGTGGAGTCCGAATCCGTCGCCATCGACGGTTTTATCGGCCCATTGACGGTCAGCATAGGCGGCGGCAATAACGCCGAATTCAGCATTGATGAGGGTAATTGGACCAACGAAGCGGCCTCCATTGAGGCTGGCCAGACCTTGCGCGTGCGCCACTTGAGCGCGGAAACCATAGGCGAAGCCGTCGAAACCACCGTCACGATAGGCCTGAGCAGCGGCGCCAGCCGCACCACGGCGGCATTCCGCACAACAACCGCCGAAGCCAGCACGACGCCGGATGCCTTCGATTTCGGCACACAGGAAAACGTGGCGGCCAACAGCTTGATCGAGTCCGCGAGCATCGTACTGACCGGCTTCAACCTGCCGACGACTATCGTCTGCGATGGCAACGCCGAATACCGCATCGGTAACGGTCCGTGGACCAATGCCAACGGCGAACTGAAACCGGAACAAAGCCTACAAATGCGGCACCTGTCGTCGGCTTCGCCGCTGTTCGTTACGCGTTCGTCGCTCACCGTCGGCGGCGTAAGCGGTTATTTCACCACGCGGACCACCGGCGGCAACCTGACGCCGCCCAAACGCAGATCGTAACGGCAACCAGCAACGGAGCCGCGCGGACAGGCCGGATGACATTCCGTCGCCGCGCGGCTCTCTCAACCCAATGAATTTACGAAATCAATATTAGGTAAACCCATGAAAAAACACATGATGTCAATGATAGTGCTGCTTGGCTTGATGGCCGGCGGCGCTCAAGCAAGCAGTTTCGATTACGACCAAGCCTGGAACGGCACTAGCGATGCATTCTCTTCGCAGAACGATCCCGTCTCATTCGGCGACTACGCCAAGGTCTACGATAATTTCACATTGACCCGCACACTGACGGTTACCGAGGTCAGCTGGACCGGCGGTTTTTATGACGCACCTTCAAACGGCGGCATTTCCCAATTCTTGATCGAGTTTTGGTCGGATAACAACAATGCCCCCGCTTCGCTGCTGTTTTCCGAGACCGTAGCCGGTTCCGCCGGTGAAACCTTGCTGAGCGATCTGGGCAGCATAGTGATGTACAGCTACCACACGGTTTTGGCCAGCGGCTTCCTTGCGCTGGAAAACACCCAATACTGGCTGTCTATTCAACCCAGCCTGAACTCTCCCGCCGAGTGGGGTTGGGCCTCCAGCAACGTGGGCGACGGCCTGGGCTATCAAGACTTTCTGGGCGAGCGTTTCAATGACGCCGGCGATAGGGCGTTTCACCTGACTACTGTACCCGAACCGTCAATCCTGTGCCTGATGGCATTGGGCTTGGCCGCCATGGCCGGCAAGCGCCGCAACGGTCCGTTGAGCGCCTGATTGCTCTTGTTTTAAAGGAAAAACCCGCTTGGCGATTTAGCCATGGCTTTTCGGCTCCTTATAAGTCCGCCCCTTCATCCAGACGATCAAGGGGCGGCGTTGCGGTTTCGGTCAGCAGAGGCTATGGCTCGCGGTATTGCCTTCCTTCCAATCTGTCATCAAACCTTTATATACAGGTAACGACTCCGTCACAGTGAAGGCTTAATGTGTGAAGTGCGACACATAATCATCCCATTCACCATTATCACAAGGAGTCTCTACATGATTTCAGGCAAACCCTTACTGCTCGCTTCGGCTTTATCCGCCGGTATGTTGTTCACCGCAAGTTCCGAAGCGGCCCTGGAAGCGCGCGGCAACGACATGTACTACGACACCGTTTTGAACGTCACCTGGCTGAACCAAAGCCAAGCCGTTCAATCCTGGCAAGAGGCGCTGGACTGGGTAGCCGGCCTGTCTCATGCCGGCATCAGCGGCTGGCGCTTGCCGACCGTTTCTCCGGTCAACGGTTCATCGTTTCAATACGCCGAGAGCGTGGACGGCGGCACCGACTGGAGCTACAACATTTCCAGCCCGGCGTCCGAACTGGCTCATTTGTATTACGTCACGCTGAATAACAGCGGCGCATACGCCAGCAACGGCGACTATATCGACGGCAAGTTGACCAACAAGGGCCCGCTGTCCAACTTGCAAGCCGACCTGTATTGGACAGCTACCGAATACGCCCCCGACCCGGCCAATTTCGCCTGGTCCTTCCTGACCGATTTAGGCCTGCAAACCGACGCCCTGAAAACCGGCAACGGTTATGCGATTGCGGTATTCAACGGCGACGTTTCGCAAGTGCCGGTTCCGTCCGCCATTTGGTTGTTCAGCTCGGCTCTGGCCGGTTTGGCGGGCCTACGCCGCCGCGAAGCCGCCTGATCGCCGACTGAAAACACTGTGGGAATGTCCGCAATAGGGCATTCCCGCTGGGCAGCGCCGGACTGGCCGCCGGGATACCCAATGGTCACAAGAACGGGCCTCCATTACCATGGATGGCAAGCTTAGCTCCGTCCGTGGAGTACGGATTTCGCCAATCGCCGCCGAAATGACGAGCACTTCCCGGAATCCGACAAATACCATCTTCGCGACTATGCGTCTCTCCCACCGGACTGCCACCACCGGCCGGGGCCGTGCCTTCATGGTAGGCGTCGTAAAAAGCTCCCTCTCCTTGCAGGAGAGGGCTGGGGTGAGGGGAAATAACAAGGCAAGGCGTTGATTTTTATACCCTCACCCTAACCTTCTCCTTTATGCCCCGTGGGTGCGGCGGGAGAAGGGACTGATCGGCCATTACGGCGCCCTCTCATGAGCGATGGGATGACCTCCCGCATGCCCAAACTCTCCAGGCAAAAAAAGCAAGGCCGGTAAAACCGGCCTTGTTGTTCATGCGCTTGGGTTAATGCCCGAACGTCCCTGTCCGGGCTAAGCGTAAAACGCTTACAAGCCGACCACGCCACCGTCTTCGCGGGTGATGACGATGGTGGAACTGCGTGGACGCGGACCCACCGGGTCGGCTACCACAACCGCATCGCCGGGTTGACGATACACCGCGCCGTGGTCAGGCCAGTTGCTGGTGAAGCCCAGGCTGGCGCTGGAGCGGTCGCCAGGATGCTGGAAGTTGACGAACAGGTTTTTGCCGTCCGGGGTCGACACCACACCGGTGGTTTCCTGATCGTTGGGACCGACCAAAAAGCGCTTGATTTCGCCGCTGATCGGGTTGGCGGCCAGCATTTGGTTGGCGCCGAAGGGGCCGGACAATTGCTGAGAGCCGCTCATATCGGTCTGAATCCACAGGATGCCGTTTTGGTCCAGCCACAAACCGTCCGGGCTGGCGAAGATGTTGTCTTGGGTCAGCGCGGGGCCGCCTTGTTCCGGCAACACTTGGCTGTCGGATTCGATACCGCCCAACACGAAGATGTCCCACTCGAATTTGGTGGCCCAGGAACGGTTGCCCTGCTCGCGCCAGCGGATGATATGGCCGTAAGGATTTGGGCCGCGCGGATTGGCGGCGTCGATATTGCCGGCGTTGCGGCTGCCGTTGTTGGTCATGGTCATATAGACTTCGCGGGTTTGCGGATGCACCGTGCCCCACTCCGGTCTGTCCATTTTGGTGGCGCCGACCACGTCGGCCGCCAGACGGGTGTTGACCAATACGTCGGCCTGATCGGCAAAAGCCACGCCCTTGGCAAACGCGGCGGCCTGGAACGCCAAGTCGTTGATGTCCAATGCCAGCCATTCGCCGGTGCCGTCGTCGTTGAAGCGCGCCACGTACAAAGTGCCTTGATCCAGGATGTCGCCATTGACGTTTTTGCTGTAACGGGCCTTGGTGACGAATTTATAGACATATTCGTTTTGCGCATCGTCGCCGGAGTAAAAAACGACCGGTTGACCCAATTGCGGCGGCGATAACCAGCAACCTTCGTGCCCGAAACGTCCCATCGCGGTGCGTTTTTTCGGCGTGCTGTTGGGGTTGAACGGATCGATCTCGACGATCCAGCCTTGGCCGTTGGGCTCGTTGCGGTAGTCGTCGACAGGATCGGCCGCTTTAACCGAGGCGTCGAAGCGGATGTATTGATCGGCGCCGCCCTGCGCGGTTTCCCAGCGGTAACGGCCGGCGCTGGTGCTGACACCGTAACGGGCGTGCTCGCGCGGACGACCTGTGCGATTGACGAAATAACCCGACCAGTTTTCCTCGCAGGTCAGGTAAGTGCCCCAAGGTGTATAACCGTGACCGCAGTTGTTGATGGTGCCGCGGGTCATGGTGCCGTCGGGGCTGTATTTGGTTTTGACGAAATCGCTGCCGCGCACCGGACCACGGATTTCCATCGGTGTGTTGGCGGTGATGCGGCGATTGTAACCACCCTGCACGACGCCCCATTCGCCAGTGAATGGGTCTTTCTTGACTTCGATGACGCTGACGCCGTGGGCGGCGATTTCCTTACGGACTTGGTCTTCCGGGCGCGGATTGCTGTTGATGGCGCCGCCTTGATGCAGGTTGTATTGATCGACGTACTCGTGATTCACGCACAACAAGCCGTGGCCGTTCGGATTGCTGGCCATCGGGAAATAATGCATGCCGTCATGATGCGAACCCACTTGCTGCTCCTGCTCGGCGCCGCTGTTGCTGCCGTCGGCTTTATAAGCGGGATAGCTGCCGGTCAATGGGGTACCCCAAGGCGCCAGGGTTTGTGCTTTATAGCCGGCCGGTACGGTAGCGTTATCGGAACGGGTGGGCGGAACCGCCGCAAAACCCAGGCTTGGGTTCAAGGCGAAAGACGGATTAGCGCCGGCCGCCGGCGGTAAAAAGCTGCCGGCCGCCGCCGCGACATTGCCCAGGCTGGAAGCGCCGAACATGCCGGCCACGGCGGCGGTCAAGCTGCCGCTCAACATGTCGCGGCGGGACAAACGCTTTTCCAGAATGCTGGAAAAATGCGGGTTGTCGGAATGATTGCTCATCGGCTCGTCGCCGGAGTCGATCAGGTTATGCTCGTTATCGTTCATGTAAGTTCTCTCTCGTGTTGGCTAAGGTTGAGCGCTCAAATTAGCAACGGGAGATGAAAAATCCGTGACAGGTTTAAGACCGAAAAATGACAACAATGCGCGTATTACGTTTTACCGTTTCGTCAACAAATCCTCATGGCTTTGTCACATGACTGCTTTGAAATATGGCCGGTACGGCAGCGCTTGCCTCGTTTACCGCCACATTTCGGAGATCGGAATATGTTCACATCCCAACCCATGGCTTCCGTGCTGGCCTTGTCGGCCACGCTGGGCCTGTCCGCCCAGGCCCAGGCCGCCACGCCGGTGTTCATCAATGAAATCCATTACGACAACGCCGGCACCGATGTCGGCGAAGCCATAGAAATCGCCGGCCCGGCCGGTACCGATCTGAATGGCTGGAGCCTGCTGCTTTACAACGGCAATGGCGGCGCGGTTTACGATTCCAAGCTGCTGAGCGGCACACTGGGCGACCAGACCGGCAACGGCTTCGGCACCCTAAGCATCGCCTACCCCAGCAACGGCATTCAAAACGGCGCGCCGGACGGCATCGCGCTGGTGAACGCCGGCGGCGCGGTGGTGCAGTTTCTCAGTTACGAAGGCACTTTCAGCGCCAGCAACGGCCCGGCCAGCGGCATGACATCAGTCGACATCGGCGTGCAACAGTCCGGCGGCACACCGGCCGGCCAGTCCTTGCAACTGAAAGGCAGCGGCCGGCATTACGAAGACTTCGCCTGGCAGACGGAATCGGCCGCGTCGTTCGGCGCGCCGAATCAGGGCCAGACTTTCGGCGACGACTCCGGCAACCCGCCGCCGGTTTCGCAATGCGGCCAGCCGGCCACGCCGATTGGCGCGATTCAAGGCAGCGGCCCGGTCAGCCCCTTGAACGGCTCGGTACAGCACGTCGAAGCGACGGTTACCGGCGACTTCGGCGGTTCGGCTAACCTGGGTGGCTTTTTTCTGCAACAACCTCAGGCCGACAACGACCCGGCCAGCTCGGAAGGTTTGTTCGTGCAGTCGAACACGCCGGTACGGGTCGGCGACCGCGTCCACGTGGTCGGCAAGGTCGACGAAAGCTTCGGCATGACCCGCCTGGTTGGCGTGTCTTCCGTCGAGGTCTGCGCCGCCGGCCTGCCGCTGCCGGCGGCGCTCGACATTCATTTGCCGTTCGACCCGCAAACCAACGATCCGGAACGCTGGGAAGGCATGCGGGTAAGGCTGCCGCAAACGCTGCTGGTCAACGAAAACTTCAATCTGGCGCGTTTCGGCGAGTTCATCGTCTCGTCGGAACGACAATTCGCGCCGACTCAAGTGGCCGCGCCCGGCCAGGCCGCAATCGATAGAGCAGCTCTCGACAGCCTGGACCGTCTGGTGATCGACGACGGCTCCAACACGCAAAATCCCGACCCGCTGATCTATCCGCAACCCGCCGGCCTAAGCGCCGCCAACAGCTTGCGCGGCGGCGACAGCGTCACCGGCGCGGTGGGCATCCTGGCTTACGATTTCGGCGCCTACCGCCTGCAACCCACGCAGGCATTGCAGTTCGGCAACAGTCATCCGCGGCCTTCGGCGCCGCTTGCCGATGCCAATGCCTCCTTGAAGGTGGCGAGTTTCAACGTGCTAAATTACTTCAACGGCAACGGCGCGGGCGGCGGCTTTCCGACCTCGCGCGGCGCCAACAGCCCGCTGGAGTTCGCTCGCCAGCGGGCCAAGATCGTCAACGCTCTCGCCGGCCTGAACGCGGACATCGTGGGTTTGATGGAAATCGAAAATGACGGCTACGGCGCCGATAGCGCGATTGCCGATCTGGTCAACGGCCTCAACCAGCAGACCGGCGCCGGCCGTTACGCCTTTGTCAACGTCGGCGTCAACAAAATCGGCAGTGACGAAATCGCCGTCGGCTTGATTTATCAAGCGGCCAAGGTCGTGCCGCTGGGCAGCGCCCGCCTGCTGGACCAATCGGTCGACAGCCGCTTCAACGACGGCAAGAACCGGCCGACACTGGCGCAAAGCTTCCTGGACAAGGCCTCCAACAAAACCCTGACCGTGGCCGTCAATCATTTGAAATCCAAGGGCTCGGCCTGCGACGACGTCAACGACCCGGATACCGGCGACGGCCAGGGCAACTGCAACCTGACCCGCACCGCCGCCGCCCAGGCGCTGGCAAGCTGGCTGGATAGCGACCCGACCGGCCAGAGCAGCCCTCACACGCTGATCATTGGCGACTTGAACAGCTACGCCCAGGAAGACCCGATCAGCGTCTTGAAAAACGCCGGCTACGACAATCTGCCGGAAAGCCGCCTCGGCAACCAAGTTGCTTACAGTTATGTGTTCCAGGGCGGGGCCGGTTACCTGGATCATGCCCTGGCCAATGCGGCGCTGGCGCCGCAAGTCAAAGCCGTGACCGACTGGCATATCAACGCCGACGAGCCGCGCGCTCTGGACTACAACGTGGAGTTCAAATCGGCGGGGCAAATCGACAGTTTTTATGCGCCCGATGCCTACCGCTCGTCCGACCACGATCCCTTGCTGCTGCAACTGTTCGTGCCCGGCGATCTGGACGGCGACGGCGACGTGGATAGCAGCGATGCCGGCGTTTTCCGCGCGCAATTGGGTAAATGCGCCAACAAGCCGGGTTTCAAGCGCGAGGCGGATTACAACGCCAGCGGCTGCGCCGATTACGCCGACTACCGCATCTGGTACGCGCATTATCTGGCCTACCTGCAACGCAAGCCGGCGCAATGATCCTGTTTATCGCGGCGGCTTAACTGCCGGAACAAGGCTGGAAAAATCGTGGGAGCAACGCACAGTCGCGATGACGACCTTACGAATCGCGACTACGCGTCGCTCCTACCGTGGCTTTCAGAGTAATAACTTCCGCATTCTTTTCCCCTCCGGGAGGGCTAGGGTGAGGGATTTAAATAAGGAAGTTATTTTGGGCGTAAGCCTTACCATTATTCAAGGTGAAGAACATGAACATCAAACCACTCATCGTCGCCGGCCTGCTGGCGGCCATATCCTCCTCGCCACTGCAAGCCGCCGTGCCATCGCTGGCCTTGCGGACCCAAACCGACACGATCCGGGTCGGCGATGTGTTCGACGTCGACCTCATAGCCCGCGACGTGTTTGCCGACAGCTACGCCGACGACCTGCTGCTGGCTTTTGGCTTCAATCTGAACGTTTCCCCGGCTTTGCTGGGACTGAACGCAAGCTGGCTGAATCCGCTGTTCTCGGACGATGCTGAAATCCTTAACTTGGATTTGGCCGGCTCGGCCTTTCCAGGCCTGGCGGCCAACGATTTCAGCGGCGACCTGCATCTGGGAACCTTGCGCTTTCAGGCACTGGCAGACGGTGCGACGATACTGAGCATGACCGCCGACCCCGCCGACCTCAATCAAGGCCTGATTTACTTGTTCGGCAATTCGCTTTCGATGTCGGCTAGCTTGAACGTCAACATTGCCGCTGTACCGCTGCCGCCCGCCGGGCTGCTGTTTGCCAGCGGCGCTTGGTTGACTTGGCGCGGCAAACGCCGCCTCTCCCCCATCCCGGCCTAAGCGGCCTTGCCGCCGGCCATCACAAATCGTTAACAAAGCCTTAACCGGGCTGTAACCGGCCGGTGGCACACTTTTAGGATTACGCCCCTAAAAACTTCCGCATTCTGTCCCTCTCCCCTCCGGAGGGTGTCGTAAAAATAGAAACAGTTCCTTCTCCCACCGCACCCACGGGGCATAAAGGAGAGGGAGCTTTTACGACAAACTCCTCCGGGAAAAGGCTAGGGTGAGGGATATAAATAGCGAAATTATTAGGGTCGGAATCCTTAGCGATTTATTCATCCAATAACCCAATACCGGGAGGCTCCATGTCAACGATAGCTGGTCGATCATTTTCAAAAATCTTCGCGGCCGAAGCCGGCTTAATGCCTGTAAACGTCAAGAAACCCCTGCTGAAAAACATCGCCTTGCTGGCCGCATTCTGCACGGCCGGCTGCGTTCAACCCGTCTTGGCCGGGCCGCAACAACAAAACGCCCAAGGCCACGGTAAATTCGAATTCGCCCTGATTGGCGACGTGCCGTACAACGAAGTCGATTTTTGGAAGCTGGATAATGTCATTGCCGAAATCAACGCCGACCAGCAATTGAAATGGGTGTTGCACGCCGGCGATATCAAAAACGGCTCTACCCTGTGTTCCGATGAAATGTTTCTCGACCGCCTGCAACGATTTTCCTCATTCAAAAAGCCCTTCATTCTGACACCCGGCGATAACGAATGGACGGATTGCCATCGCGCCAACAATGGCGGCTACCAGCCGCTGGAACGTTTGAGCAAACTGCGCGAGGTGTTTTATCCGCTGCCGGGCCAAACCCTGGGCCGAAAAACCATGCGCGTCGAAACCCAAGCGGACGACGCCCAATATGCCGAATTCGTCGAGAACGTGCGCTGGAAGGAACAAAACGTCATGTTCGCCACCCTGCATATCGTCGGCAGCAACAATGCGCTAGCCAACTTTGCCGGCCGCACCGCCGCCGATAATGAGGAAGTGGTTCGTCGTATCGAAGCGGCGCGGGCCTGGATTGGCGAGACCTTCGCCAAGGCCACGGCCGAAAATGCCCGAGGCGTGTTGTTGATGTTCCAGGCCAACCCCGGTTTCGAACTGGCAAAAGGCAACAGCGGCCGTAGAGGTTTCGAGGAAATCCTCGCCGACCTGGAGCGGGAAATCGTTGACTTCAAAAAACCGGTGGCATTGGTACACGGCGATTCCCACTACTTCCGGGTCGATAAACCCATGCTGGGCGCCATCAGCAAACGTCGCATCGAAAACGCCACCCGCATCGAAACCTTCGGCGCCGACGACGTGCATTGGTTGCGTGTCGAAGTCGACCCCAATTCGGCCGAGGTCTTCTCGGTGCATCAGGAAATCGTCGAGACCAATCTGGAGCAACATCCGCAGCCGTAATTGCTTACAAACAACCGTTACTTTTGGAACAGGGGGATTGGGGGAGATTGTTTACGACAGCTCCGCCAATCCCTTATTTATCGTCGGCCGGCGATTCAGATATCGCATCCGCACCATAACTTCACCATACGCCCCGCCCGCCATCTTTTTTGGCAATAGGGAAGTGGCAAAAATAGCTCGGCACTCCAAACCTACGTCACAAAACGATAATTTTTCCGTCACCGTCCGGTCACGTGAGTTCTTTATAAATTGCGCAGTCGCGCCGCGACAGCCCGACATGGTTCAGCAATCGAATCGGGCCGCTTACACCTTCAACTTTGTTTCAACCGCTTTTACAGGAGTGTATTCATGAAATCGCAATCCCTTGTCGCCGTCATGGCCTTGGCACTGTCCGCCGCCGGCGCCCAAGCGTCCGTCATCAGCGAATGGAACTTCAATTCCAGCGTGCCGGACGGCAGCACCGGCACGGGTTCCATAGTGCCCGGCATAGGCTCCGGCACGGCATCCTTGCTGGGCGGCATCAGCGGCTCGTTCAGCAGCGGCGCGGCCAACGGCGGTTCCTCCGACCCGGCCCTGACCGACAACAGCGGCTGGCAAACCACCGGCTATGCCGCCCAAGGCACCGGCGACAAAAGCCGCGGCGTGCAATTCAACGTCAGCACCGTCGGTTTGAAGGACATCGCGATCAGCTACGACCTGCGCCACAGCAACACCAGCTCTCGTTATGAACTCGTGCAATATTCGCTGGACGGCATCAATTTTATCGACAGCACGCTATTCGACGGCAATGCCGGCGACACCTGGTTCAACGGCCGCAGCGTGGACTTCAGCAGCATTGCCGGCGTGGCGGACAACGCGAATTTCGCCTTCCGCATCGTAGCCAGCTTTGCCCCTGACTCGCTGGGCTATTTGGCCTCCAATTCCGCCAGCAACTACGCCGCAAGCGGTACCTGGCGCTTCGACATGGTCAGCGTCACCGGCTCACCGGTTCCGGTTCCGGCCGCGTTCTGGATGATGGGTTCGGGCCTGGTTGCCCTGCTGGGCTTGCATAGACGCCGCAACATGTCCGTTGCCGCCTGATCGACGCCTTGAACCGGCCATGCCGCGGCTTGCAACAGCGACCGCGGCATGCAAGCTAGCGTAACCAACAGCTGATTGCGTAGCGGTAGGCCGGAGCTTGCACCTTCGGTTTCCGCTCGACCTCTCCGTATCGGATAGTGGATATGTACCCGGCCCGGTTACATTTGCCTTGCTTATCGCTTAATGATGATGTTCATGCCCCATTTGCGCCTGTACCTTTATCACGAAGGGGTCGGTTTCCTTGTCGCCCAGGTCGGCGAAGTCGATGATTTCGTAAGCGTCCGCCGAGGTGGGCCGCCAGGGGGACTGACTCAAGGGATAAGACGCCAGCAATTCGGTGCGCTCGAAAAACTCGCCATGCCGCCGCTCTATGATGCTCGGCAAGGCTATGTCCATCCGCATCACCACGCGCCAGTCGGTTCCTTCCAACTGTCCGCTATATTCCCGCACCGGATAGCCATCCACCCATTCGATGTCGCCCGCGCTCAATTGGCGCAGCAATTGCGGATCCAGCATCAGCGACAGTTTTTGCCAGGAAGGAGCGCTCTGCAGCATTTTCAAGTCGTCGTGTTGAAATTCGATGGCGCGCCGATCCGCGTGGTACAGCTTGCGGTGAATGATGGTCTGCCCATCCAGTTGCCATAATTCGCCGATACCCAGTCGCGGCCGTTCCGTGACGATTTGCCGGCTGTCCCGCCAGATACGCCATTCGACTGTCTCCGGCGCGGCTTGCTGTTCCTCGTGAGGCGACTCATGCCGGTGTTCTTCGCCGGCGCGGGTGGTGACGAATTCGGCCGCCAGTGCCGGCGGGTTGGCGACGGCCGGATCGATGATGTTTACATTGGCCTTGCGTTGCGCCGATGGCGTGCCGCAAGCGGTCAGGGTTAGCCCTAGCGCGGCAACGATAAGGTGGATCAAGATTTGGCGGCTTCGATTTGACATGGGTAACTTGAGCTTGTAAATGGTCTGTAAAAATCGGTAGGCCGGAATAAGCGCAGCGTTTCCGGAAAAACGCACCAACCTGCCGGAAACGCTACGCTTATTCCGGCCTACAACAAAAAACCGGGGGACACAGGCGTCCCCCGGTTCCGCTTTGTTAAGGTTCCCGCGCGAGAACCGAAACGTTTACTTGCGCATGCCCAGCGCGTCGGCCATCACGTGATAAATCGCGTTTTGCTCCAACGTACCGCGCACCAGATAGGCGCCGGGGCCATCGGCATAAATTGCCACGTCTTCACCGGCGTGGGTTTCCGAGCCCATCGGCACGGTCGCTTCCTGCAGATAGTTGGGATTTTCGGTGTCGACGCTAGCCAGATCGGGACGCAATTTGCCACCGTCATAGGCAGCGGCAACCGTACCTTCATTGGCCGGATTGAATTCCTTGCGCTGCATGCCGCCGGTCCAACCGGGGCCGTTGGCGTAGGACAAGGTGGTGTAAGGCAAGCCCAAGGAATCCTTCAGCTCAACGCCGTCAACCGCGGTTTTGCCCAAAATCGGGTTACCGCGCGACGGGTAGCCGGCGATGGTGAACACATGGCTATGATCGGCGGTAACCAGAATCAAGGTATCCTTGTCATTGGTCAGTTCCCTGGCTTTTTTCACGGCATCCGACAAGGCGATGGTGTCGGTCAAGGCCCGGTAGGCATTGCCGGCATGGTGGGCGTGGTCGATGCGGCCGGCTTCAACCATCAGGTAGTAACCTTTTTTGTTTTTTTGCAGAATTTTGATGGCCTTATCGGTCATCTCGGCCAATGACGGTTCGCCGGCGGCGTCGTCCTTACGGTCGGCTTCGTAACGCATGTGCGAGCGTTCGAACAAACCCAGCAAATGATCGGTTTTCTTAGGGTTGACGGCGTCAAACTGTGCCTGATTCCAAACGTATTCCGAGTTGTTGTATTGCGAGATCCATTCCAGGGTCAGGTCGCGGCCGTCGGCCCGGCGGCCTTTTTGGCTGGGATATTCAGGGTCGTTCAGGCTGTTGGGCATGAAATAGCTACGACCGCCGCCCAACGCGACTTCCAAGCCGTCGCCATATGGAAATTCCAGCAATTGGCGGGCGATGTCCTTGACGGTGGCGCCGGCGGGCAGATTGCTGTCGGCTTCCCAGTCGCGGTTGGAAATATGGGCGTAATTCACGGCCGGGGTGGCGTGGGTAAAGCGGGCGGTGCTCACTACGCCGGTGGACAGGCCGCGTTCTTCGGCCCGCTCCAGTATGGTTTTGACGCTTTTGGCCGCCGTGACGGCCGCGCTCGGCTCCAAACGGTTGATGCTTTGATCGACCGAGATGGCGCCGTCGTTGGTTTTGATGCCGGCCACCATGGCGGTGGCGGTCGGTGCCGAATCGGAGGTTTGTTGGTTGGCGCTGGCGGTAACCGAGTGGGCCATGTGGCTGAAACGTTCGAATGACAAGCGGTTGAATTCGCCATCGCGACCAGCCATTTGGCCTTCCAGTATGCGGGTCGCGGTCACGGTGGATACGCCCATGCCGTCGCCGACGAACAGAATCACGTTTTTGGCCTTGCGCAGTTCCTGCAGGTCTTTTTTATTCACCAATACGGCGTTTTGGCCGGCCTTGAACCATTCCGCGGCGGACGACGGAACCTGGTCGGACGCTTGATTCGCGGGCTTTTTAGCCTTGTCGCCGTGCGCGACCACGCCCACCGACAAGCTTAAGCCGAATACGCCCATGGCCACGGCCAAGGCTGTCGTTTTTGGCGTTTTTCGATGTGTCATTGCTGCCCCCTGAGAGCGAAATTAGGAAGCGCTAAATTAATGCCTGAATGTGAAATTTTGATGACGCGGCGGACCTGACGTTGAATAAGTCGCCGGGGGTTAGGCGCGGCTGCTTGCGGAGTTGGCGAACATTTTCCCCGCCGGCGCAACAGACCGATCGGCCATAGGGTTAATGCGGACGGAATGGTATGATTGCGCAACGTCATAAACCTGCTAATTTACTCGACAAACCCCGCTTCGATCGGCTGGCGAAAAGCCCGCCACCGATACAAGCGGCAAGCGAATCTCCCCAAGGCTGTTTTCGCTTGCGGGCGGGACCGAATGCAGCCACATCGCTTTTGCGGAAACCCAGACCGATACCATGAAATTCTGTATAAATTTTGTCATCGCGGCCTCCCTGGCTCTGGCCGGCGCGGCCGCGCATGCCGACGAGGAGCGGTCCATGCTGTCGCTGAAGGGTTTCGGCAGCCTGGGAACCAGCGGCACGGATAACGACAGCCTGAGGTTTCGCCGCGACATCAAGCAAGGCCGGGGGGTAGGCAGCGGCTGGGGGATAGACACCGATTCGCGTCTCGGCCTGCAAGTCGATGCGGAATTCAATAACGCATGGCATGCCACCGTGCAATGGGTGGCGCGTAATACCACCGGCGATTTCGTCGAACAAAATCTGGATTGGGCATTTTTGCGCTGGCGGCCGTTGGACGACCTGGATATCCGCGCGGGAAGGATGGGTTTCGATGTGTTTATGTTGTCGGAATACCGCGATGTCGGCTACGCCTATCCGTGGATACGCCCTCCCCATGAGTTTTACGGCGGCTTGCCGGTTTACCATTTCGACGGCATGGACATCGCGAAAAAATTCGCGCTCGGCGAGGGGCAGCTGACCGTCAAGGTATTCGGCGGCCATAGCTTCAATCAGGTGCCCATCGGCTTGTCCGAGCAATCCGATCAGCGTTATACCTTGGCCGGCATTAAACTGGCCTACGAACAAGGCAACTGGAATGCCCGCATCGGTTATAACTACGCGCTGAATAATCTCGAACTCTCGCCATTACACCCGCTGCTCGATGCGCTCAACGACCCGGCATTGAGTGCGGTTTGGCCGGATGCATCGGGTTTGGCGGCCAAAATCTCCGCCAAGGACAAGGCTGTGCATTTCACTTCCGTCGGCTTGGCCTACGATGACGGACTGTGGCTGGCTCAAGCGGAAGGCTCGTATATTCATTCGGAATTAAATGTCTACAGAAGCGTTGCCAGCGGCTATCTCAGTCTTGGACGACGGGTCGGCAAGCTTACCCTGTATACCTTGCTGGGCATCTCGGAAACCTTGAATGACAGAAGCAGCGTTTCCTCGCCGCTGGCGCCCGTCCCGGCCCTGCTGGAGCTGCGAAACGCCGCCGACCTGACCTTGAACACCGGCGGCGTCGACGAGAAATCGATATCCCTGGGCCTGCGCTGGGACGTTACCGAGAATATCGACCTGAAGACGCAATGGAGCCATTACTGGCTGGGCAATAATGGCAGCGCATTATGGCTAAGGCCGGCAAGCGGGGCGGCGGCCGATACGGTCAACGTTTGGTCCGTCGGCATGGATTTCATCTTTTGAACATGAAAACCTTTCTTATCTCATTGCTGCTGGCCTGTATCCCGGCGGTACGGGCCGAGATTCTGGTAATCGGCCACGTCAAAAACGACATCGACAGCCTGACCGCCAAACAAGTGCAGGACATTTACCTGGGCCGCAGCCGCGTTTTGCCCAACGGCAAATTCGCCTTGCCGATAGACCAGCCCTCGCCTCTGCGCGCCGAGTTTTACGAAAAGCTGACCGGCCGGCCGGTGGAGCAGATCAACGCCTATTGGGCGCGGATCATGTTTACCGGTCAGGCCTCCCCGCCCCAGCAACTGCCCAGCGACGAGGTGGTGATGCGAACGGTGAGGGAAAACGAGGGCGCCATCGGCTACGTCAACAAGGCCAGCGCCGACAAAACCGTTCGCGTACTGCTGCAATTGGACTGATGAACGCCGGCAAAAAAAAGCGCTATCTGTACCATAAACTGGCCAAGGCGGTATTTGGGGTAGCGCTGTTGTTTTCGGCCTGTACCTCGTTGTTGCTGTTCATCACCGAATTCAAGCGTTCCAGCGAAAAGACCGTGCTGATGATCAATCAGCTGCTGGACACCGTGGAAAACACCGCGGCGGTGGCGGCCTATTCCAATAATCGTAGTATCGGCGAGGATGTACTGGCGGGCCTGCTGCGCAACGACATTATCCACGAAGCCAAGCTGGAGGGCAGCGCGGGCTTGGCTCTGACACAGGCACGCGGTACCAACGTGCCCAGGCAGGCCGAAATCAGCCGCACACTGTATTCGCCGTTCGGAGACGGCGAGGTCATAGGCCGGCTGTCGGCGACGCCCGAAGCTCAATACAATCTGTTGGAGGCGCGGCACAGCGCCCTGTTCAGCGCGTTGAATTCGTCCGCGCTGATCGGTCTGACCGCGCTGATCGTGTTGTTGATGGTGCGTTCCCTGCTTTCGCGGCCGCTGATGAAAGTATCCGACACCCTGCATGCCATCAAGGCCGGCGAACAGGAACGCCTGGAACCGCTGCCGGGCAATCACGACGAATTGAGCCAGTTGGTGGAAGATATCAACGGCTTGCTGGAAACCTTGCAGGAAAAATTTAAGTCCGAACACGCCCTGCGCAAGGAAATCGAAACCATAGAGCAGCAGTTGCGCACTATCTTCGAAACCACCAGTGCCGGCATTTTTGTGCTGGACGAAGCCGGCAGGTTAAAAACCGCCAATCCGACCTTGAGTAAAGTCATTGCGCTGGAACAATCGTCGACGGAAGCCTTGTTGGGGCGGGATTTTGCCGACTTGGCTTTCGCCGATCCGGATAGGTTGCGCGAACTGATCCGTTTGGCGGAAGAGCGCAAACAAACAGTCGCGCGGGATTTACGCTTGAAAAATCTCGACAACTGGGTACATTGCTTGCTATCCCTGCAATCGTCGGCCTTGACCGAGAAGAATTTCGAGGGCGTGGTTTACGACATTACCGAGCGGGTGGCGGCGGAAACCAGCGTGCGTCATGAAGCCGATCACGATTCGCTGACAGGATTACTGCGCAGACAAGCGGCCGACCGAAAACTGATCAGCCTGATGCGCGGCCAGCGCAATCGGGACGATACTTTGGTTTTGTGCCTGCTCGATCTGGATCGCTTCAAGGAAATCAACGATACCCACGGGCACGACGCCGGCGACCGGGTACTGATAGAAGCCGCCGAACGTTTCCAAAATTGCGTGCGGGCCAGCGATATCGTCGCCAGACTGGGCGGTGACGAGTTTCTGATTGCGCTGGTCAACTGCGCGTCCCTGGAACACATCCGCCAAATCGCCCGGGACATCGTCACGGCGATTGGCCGGCCCATCCAACTCAAGCCGCAATTGAGTGTGGAAGTGGGCGTCAGTATCGGTATCTGTCTGGAACAGGATGGCGAACAAAGCCTGGAGACCATGTACAAGGCCGCCGATCAAGCCATGTACGAAGTCAAGCGCCAAGGCCGAAACGGTTTCGCTATCCTGCGTGAGGACGGCACGATAGCCGTGGAGACAATCGCCGCAAACGGGCAATAACCAGAACTGCCGGATGCCGCGGTAAGCGCGGCTTTGGTAACTGCCGGTTTCGCCTGTCACCCTGAAAGTCCCTGGAGGAACGCCGCGTAGTGGCGTTTCTCACGGCCAAAATCGCGGCTATGCGTCGCGCCTAGCAGAATGTCTTTCATTACCTTTAGAACTTTACCATGCAACCTTTAGCTTTTGTCGATCTGGAAACCACCGGCGCTTCGGCGACTAAAGACCGTATTACCGAGATCGGTATTGTCCTGGTGGATGACGATGGCGTGCGGGAATGGAGCCAACTGGTGCATCCGCAGATGCGCATTCCGTTGTTCATCGAACAGATGACCGGCATCAGCAACGCCATGGTCGAAAATGCACCCTGCTTTGAACAGGTGGCCAAGGAAGTCGATGCCTTATTGCAAGGCCGACTGTTCATCGCCCACAACGCCCGCTTTGATTACGGTTTTCTGAAAAATGAATTCAAACGGGTCGGCCTGCTGTTCAAACCGCAGGTGCTATGTACCGTAAAATTATCGCGGGCACTGTATCCGCAGTATCACCGGCATAATCTCGATAGCCTGATCGAACGCTATCAATTAAAGGCCAAGGAACGCCACCGCGCTTTAGCGGATGCCCAACTGATTCATCAATTCTGGCAACATACCCATCAGCAGTTTTCGGCTGATGCCATCGAAACCACCGTTAAGAATTTGGTACAACGTTCCAGTCTGCCGTCGCAGCTTGATCCCAATCTGGTCCACGATCTACCGGAAGGCCCGGGCGTTTATCTGTTCTATGGCGAAAACGATTTGCCGCTGTACATCGGCAAAAGCGTCAATATCCGCCAGCGGGTACTATCGCACTTTGCCGCGGACCATCGCCACGCCAAGGAGATGAGCTTGTCGCAGCAAACCAAGCGTATCGACTGGATTGAAACCGGTGGCGAGCTGGGGGCGTTATTGACCGAAGCCAAACTGATCAAACAGATGACACCGGTGCATAACCAACGGCTGCGGCGCAAAAATGCACTATGTGCCTGGCAACTGGAGCAGAAGCAGGATCAGTTGTTACCGCGTCTGACTTGGGCCTATGATCTGGACTTTGGCGCGCAGGATAATTTATATGGCTTGTACGGTAATAAACGGGATGCCGAAAAGGCGCTTCGCAGTTTGGCCGAACAACATCAGCTATGCCTGGGCGTGCTCGGTCTTGAAAAGATTGGCAGCGGCAAACCCTGCTTTGCCCATCAACTCAAACGCTGTCGTGGCGCCTGTGTCGGCAAGGAATCCGGTTTGGAGCACGCCACGCGCTTACTGACCGCCATGAGCAAACTCAAACTGAGCAGTTGGCCTTACCACGGCGCCATCGGCATTCGCGAGGAAGACGATTTGCACGTCATCGATCATTGGTGTTATCTCGGCACGGCGCGCAGTGATGACGAAGTCCAAGCATTGCTGGAGCAAGGCAGGCCGGCGTTTGATCGCGATACCTATATGACCTTGGTCAAGGCCTTAAAGAAAACGCAGGTCGTGCATTTACGTACAACGCCACGCCATGAAACCATCCGCGGGATTAGCAAGATTACCTGACCCAGCGCCGCGCGTCTTTAAGCAATAACAGGAGTTGTTGCTCTTGTAAGGGAGAGGCAATAAATCCAAAACGCCTGTAAAAACGGGCGGCCTCATCATCAATCGGGTGCGTTAACATTGCCCGGATACCGGCTTGCTCAGCAATCAACAGCGATCGTCGAATAGCATCCTGCAATAATCCGATGCCGATACCGCGCCCTTGATGATCTTTGGAAACCGCCAAACGAGCAAGAATTGCGACTGGAATGGGGTACTGTCCCATTCCTTTTCGAATACGCTCAGGGGCGTCCAACGTGTCGATCTGACCAACAGTCAAACTGAAATAGCCAATGACTCGTTGAGTATCGCCCGTAATGACGAAGGTTTTAGCTGAGCCACTGCCTTGTGCCTGTCTGGCATGACGAACCAACCATTCGTTAAGTGCGGGCTTGCCACAGTCAAATAATTCCAGATGGTGCAATGCCCCAAGGGACTCAGGGCGAGAGTGATTCACGAATTATCCCAGGGAGCAGTTCGGGAAAATAAGTCGCGTAACCCCTCATTGTCTTCACTTGGACCATCCAATAAATCCAAAAAAGCCTGATATTGACTGCCTGATACCATAAACAATCGTTGGTCGAGCAAGGTTTGTTCTGCTGCTTGGCAAGCGCTATCAAGAATAAAGTCGGTTAAAGACTTGTGTGCCACCTCGGCGGCTCGACGTAATATCGCTTCTTGCTCTGGGGTAGCTCGCAGGCCAAGTCGTGCAGATCGGGTTGCGACAGCTGCTGTAGTCATCATACATACCTCAAGGGATTAAATTGCTTCATTATGTTAGTACAAACGACGCACGCAATCTACACCCAGTTGCTTGCACTTCGCAAATAAATTTTCCCGATCGATTGACCATTAATTCATCGTCTCCTCGCGAAAATGCAATAACGGCGAAGTCCGCAGAAACCCGCACGAAACCCCGCGAACCCGCAGCAACAGGCAATAAAAAACCCCAACTGAAACCAGTTGGGGTTGGGTGATTGGTGGAGGCGGCGGGAATTGAACCCGCGTCCGCAAGCACTCCGCCACAAGCTCTACATGCTTATCCCGCGCTTTTGATTTAACTGTTGACTACCCGTCGGGCCAAGAGGATCAACAGCGATTTCGATTGGATTTAGCGCTTCGGGCTCCGAACTAAGCCTTGGCGCGAGCTTATGTAATATGATCCCCGAGCGTCCCCGAAAGGACTCCGGACGCATAAGTACATCCGGTCAGAGAAGTGGTGCAGGTTTTAAGCTGCTAAGGCCACTGAGTAGTTTTCGTCGTTTGCGAATACTTTTTTTCAGTAGGTTTTACGAGCTGTACTGTGCTCGGCATGCACCCGAGGTTTTGCTACCCACGTCGAAGCCAGGTCGCCCCCAAGAGCCTTCATTCTATCGAATATCGGAAAAAATTGTAGGACTATTTTTTGCCCGCTATGAGCTTTTTAGCTGCTGCAACAAAGGTTTAATGGCGATGGAAAATTTCTGCCGCGCCACCTCGCCGATCACGCCCGTGTAACTGCTCTGCAGGTATAAATCGACGCCGCAAACCCGAGCAATCATCGAACAGCGCCCGCTGATGCCGAAATCCCGCCCTTGCAGCCGATACGTCAGCGGCACGCAATCATTCCGCAATATGGGGCCCGCGACTATGAAATCCAGCCGCTGGTCAAAGCTGTCGTAATTCAACGTGTCCGGCAGCAAATACAGTGTAGCCAGCAGGATTTCAGGGTCCTCGCCCATGCAGCCGTATATCCGGCACTCACAGACATTTAGATCGGCCAGCAGCAGGCCCGCCAAATCCGCCGGTTTAAGCCAGCCACCATGCGCCCGGCACAGCCGGTCCAAGCCGTGAAATTGTTTCACGGTTATTGATGATATTGAGGGCTCAGTTCGCGCACGGCAGTCACCATGGCGGCGACATGCTCCGGATCGATGTCCGGCAAAATACCATGCCCCAAGTTGAATACATGGCCGGAACCTTGTCCGTAAGCGTAAAGGACCTTGCCGACTTTCTCCCGAATGACTTCCGGTTGCGCGTACAAGGTGATGGGATCCATATTGCCCTGCAAAGCCACTTTGTCGCCGACACGGGCACGGGCACTGCCGATGTCGGTTTGCCAATCCAATCCCAGTGCGTCGTATCCGGTATCGGCCATTGCCTCCAGCCACAAGCCGCCGCCCTTGGTAAACAAGATGGTGGGAATCGATCGACCATCGCGGTCGGTATGCAGCAATTGCCTGACCTGTTGCGCATAGCGCAGGGAGAATTCCAGGTAATCGTCATGGCTGAGCATGCCGCCCCAGGTATCGAACACCATCACCGCATCGGCGCCGGCGGCGATTTGCGCATTCAAATAAGCCGCCACCGCTTGCGCCAGTTTATCCAGCATTTGATGCATCAGCAGCGGTTGTTCGAACATCATGCTTTTGACTTTTTGGAATGACTTGCTGCTTTTGCCTTCCACCATATAGGTTGCCAGCGTCCAGGGGCTGCCGGAAAAACCGATCAGCGGCACCCGGCCGTGCAGATTGGCTTTGATTAAGCTTACCGCGTCGACCACATAGCGTAATTCGGCATGCGGGTCCGGTATCGGCAGTTTGGCCACATCGGCGGCAGTTCTGACCGGGCGGGCAAATTGAGGGCCTTCGCCTTCGGCAAACGACAAGCCCAAGCCCATGGCGTCGGGTATGGTCAGAATATCGGAAAACAAAATCGCCGCATCGAAATTGAATCTATCCAACGGCTGTAAGGTCACTTCGCAAGCAAGCTCCGGATTCGTGCACAATTGCATAAAGCTGCCGGCTTTATTGCGTACTTCACGGTACTCCGGCAAATAGCGCCCGGCTTGCCGCATCATCCAAACCGGAGTGCGTTCCACGGGTTGCTTTAACAGGGCGCGAAGGAATAAATCGTTTTTTAATGGTGTCATTGATTTTGGACGGTAATGGGACGCCGCTGGAACGGCATCCGCTACAAAACTAAAGATAAAAATTATTTGCGCCGGCTAGCCTTTTGTACTTGATTAAATCGCTTCACCACGCCGCCGTTAAACTCGGCCGGCATCTCGGATTTATTGTTCAAGGCTTCGACGGAGGTCGGGAAGGAGCCGTAGATGATGACGTATTTTTCCTGCCCCTCTATGCCCACGGGATAATACGCCAGCACATCCCGGTAATCGGCATATTTGCGTAAAAAGCGTTGCGCGGACTCCTTATTGGAAAGCACCATGACTTGCACGGTGTAATTATTGGCCGGCTGAGCCATGATCCAATCGAGGTTGCCGGCATCGGACTCAACTTTGCCAACTTTGGCCGCGACCGGTTTGGGTGCGACAACGGCCGCGGGCTGCTCTGCCGGTTTGGCTTCCACCGGCGGCGCGGATTCGCCCGATGCAGGCTCGGTCTGTTTGGCTTCCGCTGGCGCTGCCGCCACGCCGGGTTCCGAAACGGCCGCTTGCTTATCAAGCAAGGACGGCGGGATGTTTTCCGCAACCGGCGGCACTGCCGGCAACGGCTCGACAAGCCGTTCAGGGATAGCCGAATTCGGTACCGGTTCCAGCATGATACGCGCTTCCGGCAGCAACTCGCCGGCCGGCACGAGATCTCCGTTTATCGGCGGCGTCACCGCCTCAATAACAGGCGGGGCTGGATCGAGGCTTACTTTATCGGCACCCTGAAGGGGTTGGCTGGCGGAGGGCAAAACCGTTGGGCCAAATATCTCCGCCGGCATGAAGGACTTAACGGCGAAAGCCACCGCCGCAACCACGACCGGAATCCCCAACCACAAGCCAAATTGCCGACTCCGGCGCTGTTGATAATGTTTGTACTTCGGTAATTCCGCCAATATTCTGCCCGGCACGCCCTCGGATTGCCGGTAAATGTCTTCCACCAAAGCGTCGCTGATGGCATTAAACAAAAGCGGCGAACTGGGCCGAGCGGATAAATTTTGCAAATACTCCAGACATTGGCGCTGATTGAGGGGCGGCAGTTCGATGATATGACAGGCTTCCATGGCGCCGTCGGAGGCTGTCTTGGCTTGCAGTTCGTCGCTGCTCAGCGCCAACACCAAGCGTAACCCGGCCAGCGAATCGGCAAAATCGATCAGTTCGCCAATCAGCCCCGGCACCAACTCACCGGCATCGTCGATGATCAATATCACTTTCTGCTTGTTGCAAAAGGCGCGCAGCGAGGACAAGTCGAAATTCACGCTGGCATTGCTAAGATTCAAAAACCGGCTCAACTGAGCCACCACGGTCTCGAAACTCAAGGCGGCGGATCCCGGCAACAGGCAAATCGGCCAAGTATCTTGATGGCTTGTGGCGAAAGTATGCAACAAGGTGGTTTTACCTATACCGTCCGGCCCGCAGACGATCATGGACTGTTGCAAATTGGTCAGCAGATGTATCAGCAAATCCAGCTTTTGCGAACGATCCACGGTAATCAGCGCCCGCTCCGCCTGCCTTGAATTACCGGCAACGGTCGGGCGCTTTTGATAACTGTAGGTCAAGTCGCCCTTATCCAACATAGGTGTTCAAGGTTTCTTGCAAGTGGGTCAACTCCACATTCACCGGCAAAGAGGCCCTGCCCACGGCTTCCAATAAAATCACCCTAATTTTGCCGTCCACGTTTTTCTTGTCCACCGCCATCAAATCCACATACTGCGCGGCAGTCATGCTGGCCGGCGGGGTAACGGGCAGTTTGGCGGCTTTAAAAAGCGCCACGATACGCTCAACATCCGCGTCGTTCAGCCAGCCCAGCCTACGGGATAAATCCGCCGCAAAACAGGTACCGATGGCCACCGCCTCGCCGTGCAGATAATGCCCATAACCGCTACCGGTTTCGATGGCGTGACCGAAGGTATGACCCAAATTCAGGGTGGCCCGCGCGCCTGACTCGAATTCGTCCTCGCCGACCACTTCGGCTTTATTGGCGCAGGAACGCTCGATGGCATGGGCCAGGGCAGTCTTGTCGCGCGCCAGTAATAGCGGCATACTGGCTTCCAGCCATGCTAAAAATTCCGGGTCGCGAATCAGGCCGTATTTAATCACTTCGGCCAAACCGGCCGACAGTTGCCTATCGTCCAGCGTGTCCAGCACGTCGGCATCGGCGATCACGCATTGCGGCTGATAAAACGCGCCTATCATATTCTTGCCCAGCGCATGGTTGACGCCGGTTTTACCGCCGACCGAAGAATCCACCTGGGCCAGCAAGGTGGTGGGAATCTGAATGAAGGCTATGCCGCGTTGATAACAGGCCGCCGCGAAACCGCCCATATCGCCGATCACGCCGCCGCCCAGGGCAATCAGCGTGGCATTGCGGCTAAATTTGGCGGCCAGCAATTGATCGAAGATTTTTTCCAGATATCCCAGGGTTTTGTATTGTTCGCCGTCCGGCAGAATCACCGCCTCCAATTGATAAGCGGACAAAGCCGCCCGCAGCGGAGCAAGATACAGGGGGGCGATGGTTTCGTTGGTGACGATAGCCACCTGCTTGGAACGGATATGCCTGGTCAGCAATTCCGTTTGAGCCAACAAGCCGGAACCGATATAAATCGGGTAACCGCGACCATTATCCAATTCAACTTGCAATGCTTTCATGTTGTTCCAGGGCAGCCCTGTATTGCTGCAAAATGGTTTTGACCACGGTTTTGCCGGGCAGGGAACCGGAGTCTATCTTAAAATCCGCGCAAGCCATATACAACGGCTCGCGGGCCACCAGCAAACTTTGCAGCCGCTGACGCGGGTTGTCCGTGCGCAATAGCGGCCGCTGCGTATCGTGGCGGGTTCTGTATAAAATTTTGTCGATGGAACAGTGCAGATACACCACGAATCCGCTGGCTTTCAGGGCCTCGCGGTTTTCCGCCTTAATCACCGAACCGCCGCCGGTAGCCATCACAATGCCGGGCAAGGCCGTCAATTGCTGAATCACGGCCTGTTCCCGCAAACGAAAGCCTTCTTCGCCTTCGTAGGAAAAAATGGTCGGAATATCCACACCCATGCTGTCTTCGATGACTTTATCGCTATCGTAAAACGGCCGTTGCAAGGCTTTGGCCAATTGCTTGCCGATAGTGGTTTTGCCCACGCCCATCAAGCCAATCAGATAAATATTCTCCAGTTTTTTCATCGAAACAGGTTGATGCAAACAAAGGCAGGCATTATGCCCACTTTTTAACAGGAATAAAATTTAATCCGACAGGGGGAGATAGGGTTTAAACGAACAACGCGGCGATTTGGCCCTGGATTTTTTCCGCCATGGCTTTGCGATCCGCCGCGTCGCGAATCGGCCTGCCGACCACCAAATAATCGGCGCCGTTCAGGATGGCCTGCTCCACGCTGACGGCGCGTTTTTGATCGTCGTCTTCGCGATTGTCCACCGGACGAATGCCGGGCGTAATCACCAATAGTTTTTGCCCCAGTTCTTCCCGAATCATGGAAACTTCCAATCCGGACGACACGATACCGTCGCAGCCGATTTGCAGGGCCCGCTTGGCGCGCGACAACACCAACTGTTTGACGTCGCATTGAAAACCCAGATCGTCCAGGTCGCCGCGATCGAGACTGGTCAAGGCCGTCACCGCCAACACTTTCAAATCGCCCTTGGCCTGGGCGGCGGCTTCCATGATCGAATCGTTGCCGTGTATGGTGGCCAAATCCACGCCCTTGCTGCTCAAGGCCTTGATGGCCCGGCCGACCGTGGCCGGAATGTCGAAAAATTTTAAATCGACAAACACTTTTTTATTGCGGGCTTTCAGCCATTCGATAAAGGCAAAATAATCGCCGGACATGAACAGTTCCATGCCGACTTTATAAAAAATCACCGCATCGCCCAATTCTTCCACCAAGGCCCGCGCTTCGGGAATACCGGGCACGTCCAGTGCCATGATCAGGCGTTCGCGAACGGGAATGGGTTTGGTGGAGATAAATGCATCGCTCATGTAGCAGTTTCCAATAACGATAAAAGAAATCCGGGACTGCCGGCATTTTAGCCGATCTTGACTCGGCAAGTCCTTTAAAACGCCAACCCCGGCTTTGGCCGGAGCCGAGTTCCCCGCGACTTACAAACCGCGTCAAGGCGAGGGCGAAAAAAACGCGGAGTAAGACAACGACGTTTCGGCATTGAATATTTCCGATTTGGCATCATAACCTTGGCTCAGCACCGAAAAAACCATCAAGCCGGACAACAACGCGGACATTTTCAATAACTTGTAATCCCTGAGCGGAAAATTGAATAAATACTCTATGCCGTACGCCAGGCATAACAGTTTGAATAAGAAATTTACCGGAAACGGCGTATCGGAAAGCAATACCGCCGCCACGGCGAATAATGAAATCAACAAATCCTGGGTGGAAAATGAAAACACATTTCTGCGCGTCACCCGGATGCCAATAAAGATCACCACCATCAGCATGGTCAAATAGGCCGCAACAGTGATATCAATGTAAGGGTTGTTAAAGTGGTCCGAGGTCAACAAAAAGCCGGAGAAGGTTGCAGTGATATAAACGCACAGCTTAACCACGGAATTCAACAATGGCCGCTTGAATAAAAACACCAATGCTGACGACACCAACAAACTCGAGAGCAGAACCGGCCCGGACTCGGAAAATAATTCAAACGATTTATACATGGCAAAAATCATGACCCATAAATAAATCAACAAACCGAATTCTATATACAGCCTGCAAGTCCAATATAGCC
The DNA here is from genome assembly GCF_024505185.1 of Methylomonas subterranea. Lineage (GTDB taxonomy): Bacteria > Pseudomonadota > Gammaproteobacteria > Methylococcales > Methylomonadaceae > Methylomonas > Methylomonas subterranea. The sequence continues at coordinate 20,824 of NZ_JANIBJ010000007.1, read as the reverse complement.
AATCAAAACGCCGCAAAATACTGTGCCTACGGTCGCTCGGATCGTGCTCCGGCCGCGCTTTCCAACCGGTATGCGCCGCCAAAACAAACAACGACAGAATCAGCGCGCAAATCAAGCCCCAGGTAGCCATTACCGCGAAGTCGCTTTGATAACGTAAAAGAAACGCAGCCAGTAAAAACAACGCTTGCAGGGTGTAGATGCAGGACACAGCCTCCGCATGACTGAATCCCAAGGCCAGCAAGCGGTGATGTATGTGGCGTTTGTCCGGCGAAAATGGCGACTTGCCGCTATATATCCTTTGAGTCATTACCGTCAGGGTATCCAGTATCGGCAAGCCCAACAACAACAATGGCAGCGCGGGGTTTAAAGTGACATAGACGTGCTCGACCAGATAAATGCACAGAAAAGCCGCCATGAAACCGATAAACTGACTGCCCGTGTCGCCCATGAACACAACGGCCGGGTGACTGTTGAAACGCAAGAAACCCAAAATGCCGCCGATGATGGCCAAGGCGATCAACGCCAAATCCTTGCCGCCGACATAATCGGCAAAAAAGGCCACGGCCGCCAAGGTCATCAGCATAATGCCGGCGGCCAAGCCATCCAGACCGTCGGACAGATTGACGGCGTTGGTCACACCCACCACAAAAATAAAACTCAATGGGTAGGCTATCCATAGCGGAGCGTCGTCCAATCCGCAGAAAGGCAGAAATTTTAAATATATCCCTTGCTGTAAAACGAAAATAACGGCAATAAACTGACCCAGGAATTTCCACTTATAATTCAGGTTGAATATATCGTCCAGCAAGCCGAATAAAACAATAATGGCCCCGCCGACCAGCAAGCTGCTAAACGGCTGTTCCAGCGGCGCCAGAACCAGAATAGTGGTCAAGGTGGCAAAAGACAGCCCCAAGCCGCCGCAACGGGGTATGGCTTGAGTATGAACCTTACGTTCATCCGGCTCGTCCAGCATGCCAAGATATTTAGCCGACTTGATTAAAAACGGCATCAATAACACGCTAATCAAAGTCGAAAGGGTAAAACTTAAAAATAATTCCATTATTTAGTCCGGTGGTGGCGGCCATTTGAATCAAGCCGTCTTTAAGCCGGATATCTATCCGGCGTACGCAACATAGGGTTGTTTGGAATAATTCAGAATCCGCGTGGGTAGAAAAAGCCGCGCCCGCCCCGCGCTTGGGACTGCCGACCAAATGCGGAGCTGACGGGCATAACGACCACGTGCTTAGATTACGGCGGCGTCTTCAAGGTATAAAGGTAGCCGGTATTTCCTGCTTTTGCAGAACGCCATTACTCAATCCGCTTGCACGATCTGCGCCGCCACGACCTCTTTACCGGGCAAATAATCCGGCAACACCTTCACCATATCGCGCATAAACGCCTGCAGACGTTGATCGGCCACTTCGATGTCCTGACCCTTGTCCAGGGAGGTGACCAGCCGTACCAAGGCGCCGTCGGTCCGGTGCATGGCGATGGCGTCGTAGAACAGATACCATTTCACCATGTATTCATTGGTAATCGAACGACCGCGTTGCTGAAACCAGTAATACACCAATTGCCGGTAATCGCCTTTTTCGATCACCGCGCGGTTAATCCGCAATGGACTACCCTGCACCTGTAGATCGGGAAAATCGCGCTGACCGAAGCTGGTAATCTGCCAGCCGTCGCCCGGGATACAACTGCGAGGCGAATGCACGGAAGCGCCCTTGCGTTGCGATTGATAATAAGCCGAGTAAAAATTCACCGCGCTGGCCGCGTCCTCCGTTACGTAATTGGCAATGACGTAATCGGTCAACTTCAGGGCATCCAGATATTTCTTCTCGATGTAATCTCGGTGCCCGCGCCAGTCGCCCAATTGCATAGGAAAATTAAGAAAGGCCTTGCGCTGCGGAATAATCTCCTCGTCGCCGCGCACAAACACGCCCGCCACGCCAACCGCGACGATCAAGGCCAACACCGCGAATACCGATTTATTCAAATACCAATCCATTTGGACGCTTTTACCGGCCGCGAACCATTCATCGGGCAATTGCACCAATTCGGCAAAAGCGGTTTTTCTACCGCTGAGGCGCGAGAACAGCCACATTTCGATGAACAACAATACCATGCAAAGCAAGAACACCGCCCAGCCCTCGAAATCGTGCAAAAAACCTTCCGCCATTTCGGTACCCCAGTGGTTCACCAGAATACCGATCACGCCGATACGAAAACTATTCATGAATATGGTCAGCGGTACCGAAGACAGAAATATCAACAGCTTTTGCCAAACGGGCCCCTTGAACAGATAAGCGCACAAAAATGACAGACTGGCCAGCGGAAACAAATAGCGCAGCCCGCTACAGGCCTCCACCACCTGCAGCTTATAACCGCCCAGATCGATGACGTTGCCTTCCAGGTACACCATGATGTCGCAGGCGCGAATGAATTCAACCCCCAGCCAGGACGACATCAGCTGCAACTTGGAGGACAGGTTATTGATGATGAATTGTGGAAACGGCACCATGAACAGCAGAAAAACCAGCGGCACCCAAGCAGTCTTTAAACCCTGTCTACCGAAGGCGGCGGCAAAAATCCCGGTAACGGCCACTATAAAGGCGTAGTGCTGAATGGTGCGTATGGTGGCCAAGCCGCCCAATAAAAACAGCAGCAACCCCAGCAACAAAATGGCGACGCCCAAGATAGACGACTTAAAGTCCCGCGTGCATTTCAGTTCATTGCGTTGCACCCAGATCAAATAGACGCTGATGGCGGGAATAAAAAAACCGTGGCTGTATTCCTCGCTCCCCATCCAGATACCGGCCATTTCAGCCAAGCTTTCGTGGAACACCAAGCCAAGCAGCAGCAAGGCCAAGCCCCACCATGCGAAGATATAAGACGAAGAGCCGGATGAGATTAAAGTAGTGTCTTGAGAGTCCATGTGCAAAAATTAAGTTAAGTCCATACAAGCCCCGCAAACAGCGGAACAACCCAGTTAACGGCCCGAAATTCAGTCGTTATCTTGCACCAAGCGCAACCGGCCCATTCGATAGACGTCTCCGCGCAATCAAGCGCTTGCCGCGGACATCCTTCCCGTCAACTCCGCACAGACTCATTCCGGCTCGCACTTTACGCCTCCGTCAAGGGGGGGCGAAATCGCGAGTTGCCTTGCCACACAGCGACCGATTGCTTAAATACCGTTCACCCGGAACGAGTCGAAGGACAAGCCACTTCCGACATCGCCGAGCCCACGCATAGGGCCGGGAATAATTCGCATGCCGAAGCAGGCGGCCATTATAAGTAAGTAGCCCCAAATTTCAGTGCGACGATTTGTCTCACGCAAAAACCGGCCAAACCATACTGCCATTCCCTGATTACAGCAATATTTAAAATTCTAATGGAACAAACGCTTGATACTGCATCAGCTAAGCGTAAGCACCTTGCTTTTATCGCGCGGCCTCTCTGACGGCAGCCGAAAAAGACCCTTACGACGTAAACCGTGTTGTTTTTCCCAAGTCGGAGGACTACTCGGCAACCCGGTTAGCGATATCGGCATTAATCACTGCAAGCCAGTCCCGACCCATGTCGCGATAGTCACCGGAATGCGCGGCACCCGAGCGGCGGATTTTGCCAAGGCATCTAAATCTATTCCAAAATTATCGGCTATGCGCTCCCGGAAAACCTAGTTGCTTCCAGGCTTCGTACAGCACGATAGCCACCGTGTTCGAGAGATTAAGACTGCGGCTTTCCTGACGCATCGGCAAATAGACTTTTAAAGCCTCGGGATGTTTTGCCAGGAAATCGGCCGGCAGGCCGCGCGATTCGGGCCCGAACAATAAAGCGTCGCCGCGTTGGAATTTGATTTTGCCGTAACTCTGGCGGCCCTTGGTGGTCAGGGCAAACACCCGTCCGGGCCGATTACGTTCGATATAGTCGCTTAAGTCCGCATACTGCCTGACGCTGACCCATTCGTGGTAATCCAATCCGGCCCGGCGCAGCCGTTTGTCGTCCAGTTCGAAGCCCAACGGCTGGATTAAATGCAGGTGTGCGCCGGTGTTGGCGCACAAGCGAATGATATTGCCCGTATTCGCCGGAATTTCGGGCTCGTACAGGACAATATCCAGCATGCGTTATTTGCTGTTGACATCGATGGGCGACAGTTTCCATATCTCACGGTTGTAATCGCTAATGGTTCTGTCGGTGGAGAACTTGCCGCTGGCCGCCGTATTCATGATACTCATCTTGGTCCAGTATTCCTGATCGCGCCAAGCCTCGTCCACGCGTTTCTGCGCATCCAGGTAACCGCGAAAATCGGCAATGGTCATCCATGGGTCGTGCGGACTTTTGATCGAACCGATCACATCGTCGAAGATGCCGGGTTCGAACTGGTTGAAGTGACCGCATTCCAGCAAACGCAATACTCCCTGCAAATCAGCATCCCGGTCGATATAGGTTTGCGGATTGTAATTAGGCCTCAAGGCTTCCACTTCCTGCTCGGTCAAGCCGAACAGAAAGAAATTTTCCTCGCCCACTTCCTCGCGAATTTCGATATTGGCGCCATCCAGGGTACCGATGGTCAACGAACCGTTCATCATGAATTTCATGTTGCCGGTGCCGGAGGCCTCCTTGCCGGCAGTGGAAATCTGTTCGGACAAATCCGCGCCCGGGCAGATTTTTTCCATGGCCGACACCCGGTAATTGGGCAGGAACACCAGCTTCAATTTATCGCCCACTTCGGGATCGTTATTGATCACGCTGGCCACATTGTTGATCAGCTTGATGATTTTTTTGGCCATCACATAACCCGGAGCCGCCTTGCCGCCGATCAATACGCAGCGGTCCACCCAGTTTTGGGTATCGCCGCGCTTGATGCGGTCGTACAAATGGATCACGTGCAGCACATTCAATATTTGCCGCTTGTATTCGTGTATGCGCTTTACCTGCACGTCGAACATCGCTTCCACATTGATGTCGATGTCCAGCTCGGCTTTTTTGAAGTCCACCAGACGCTGTTTGCTGGCTTGGTTCAGATCTCGCCAGGTTTTTCGGAACGCGGCGTCTTCGGCATAGGGTTTCAGTTTTTCCAATTGCGACAGATCGGTGATCCAGCCGTCACCTATGGTGGCGGTGATGAATTCAGCCAACTCCGGGTTGCAGCCCGCCAACCAGCGCCGCGGAGTGACGCCATTGGTTTTGTTGTTGAACTTGTCCGGCCATAATTCGTAAAAATCCTTGAACAGGCCTTCCTTCAATAATTTGGAATGCAATTCGGCCACTCCGTTCACTGAAAAGCTGCCGACGATGGCCAGATAAGCCATGCGAACCTGTTTGACATGACCTTCCTCGATCAGCGACATCCGCGTCAATCGCTCGCTTTCGCCCGGCCAGCGCGCCGATACCTCGGCCAGAAAATGGGCATTGATGTCGAAAATGATCTCCATCAGCCGCGGCAACAAACTCTGCATCAAATTGACCGACCATTTCTCCAGCGCTTCAGGCAACAGGGTGTGGTTGGTGTAAGCCATGGTTTTTCGGGTAATGCCCCAGGCTTCATTCCAGGACAAGCCGTGTATATCCATCAACAGACGCATCAATTCCGCCACCGCGATGCTGGGATGGGTGTCGTTCAGTTGAAAGCAGTTTTTCTCGGCAAATTTGGCGAAGTTCCTGCCGTGCCGTCCCACCCAGTTGGCAATCACGTCCTGCAGGCTGGCGGAGGCCAGCAGATACTGTTGCTGCAAGCGCAGCGCCTTGCCGTTTTCGTTGGCATCGTTGGGATACAACACCATGGTGATGTTTTCGGCGGTATTTTTTTGCGCCACGGCTTCCGCATAATCGCCGGCGTTGAACTCCTGCAGGTTGAATTCTTCGGTGGCAATGGCCTTCCACAGGCGCAAGGTGTTGACCGTGCCGTTTTTGTAACCCGGCACCGGCGTGTCGTAAGGCATGGCCAATACGTCGTGCGTGTCCACCCAACTGGTACGCTTATTGCCGCGTTCGTCGATATGAGTTTGGGTATGGCCACCGAATTTAACGCGAGTCATGTATTCCGGACGTTCGATTTCCCAAACATTGCCGTTGCGCAACCAATGGTCGGGTTTTTCCACCTGCTCGCCGTTGACGATTTCCTGGGTAAACATGCCGTATTCGTAACGCAAACCGTAACCGGTAACAGGCAATTGCAGCGTGGCGCAACTGTCGATAAAACAGGCCGCCAACCGGCCCAGACCGCCGTTGCCCAAACCGGCATCCGGTTCGCTTTCCAACAGCTCTTCGGCTTCCAGGCCCATGTCATACAGAGCCTTGCTGACTTCGTCGTCTATGCCCAGGTTCAGCATGGCGTTGCTCAACGAGCGCCCCATCAAAAACTCCATGGACAGGTAAAAGGCTTTCTTGCAGTCTTCGTCGCGGTAAACGTTGTAGGTTTTTTTCCAGCGTTCGACCAGTCGGTCGCTGATGGCGAGCGATAATGCCTCATAGGCATAATGCGGAGAACGGCAGTTTTCGTCCCGTCCCAGGCGGTGGCTGTAGTAGTGTTTGAAATCGGCCGTGATATGTTTTCTTTCCATGCCCAGTTTGGGGAGCTTGGTGATATCGGCTTTAGGGTTGCTCTTACTGAAGACTTTATGCGGCATCATTTATTTCCCTTTTTGGCTGTGAATGCTTGAATGGCAAAAACTTAACACTACAAAGCAAAATGCGCCAGCTTTACAGCATTGGCGCATTTTGCTTGGTGGAAATCGAAAGGCTTACTTAACTCAATTTACCGTGGCAATGTTTGTATTTTTTACCTGAACCACAGGGGCACGGGTCGTTCCGGCCAACCTTTTGCGAATCCCTAACAAAGGGTTGTTCGGCGCCGTCGGCTTCATCGGCCGGCGGCAGTTGCTCCTGCTCCGGCTCGAAAGCGGAATGCGCCTCGGCATGTTCGTAATGCATTTCCACCGGCGCTTGGCGCTGTTCGTCGATGGCCCGCACATCCTCTTCCTTGGTAACCTGGACCTTGGCCAGAATCGTCACCACCTCGACCTTGATATGGTTCAGCAGACTGTTGAACATTTCAAACGCTTCGCGCTTGTACTCCTGCTTGGGGTCTTTTTGACCGTAGCCGCGCAGATGGATGCCCTGACGCAACTGATCCATGGCCGCCAGATGTTCTTTCCAGCTATTATCCAGCACCTGCAGCATCACGGATTTTTCGAAATGCTTGATCACATCGGCCCCGATGGCGGCCGCCTTGGTCGCGCTTTCCTGTTCAGCGCTCTCGACCAGGAGTTTGCGTAATTTTTGCTCGTTCAGCGTGCGGTCTTCGTCCAGCATCCGCGCAATCGGTAACGGCATGTTCAAATCTTTTTGCAAATAGGCTTCCAGTCCGGCTATGTCCCATTGCTCTTCCATGGTTTTAGGCGGAATGAACTGAGTGATGGCGTCGTTGATGACATCGGAGCGGATGGCGGAGATGATGTCCGAAATGTCTTCCGCGGCCATCAATTCATTACGTTGGGCATACACGACCTTGCGCTGGTCGTTGGCCACGTCGTCGTAAGCCAGGATTTCCTTACGGATATCGAAGTTACGTCCTTCCACCTTACGCTGGGCGCCTTCTATGGAACGGGTTACCCAGGGATGCTCGATAGCTTCGCCTTCCTGCATGCCCAGTTTTTGCATCAAACCGGCCACCCGGTCGGAGGCAAAAATCCGCATCAGATCGTCTTCCAGCGACAGGTAAAACCGCGAGGAACCGGGGTCGCCCTGCCGGCCGGAACGGCCGCGCAGTTGGTTGTCGATACGGCGCGACTCGTGCCGCTCGGAACCGATCACATGCAAACCGCCGGCGGCGATGACTTTTTCGTGCCTGTCCAACCAGGCGCCGCGTACCCGCTCTTTTTCGGCATCGTCGGCTTCCTCGCCCAGCGCGGCAAGTTCGGCGCTCAAGTTACCGCCCAACACGATATCGGTACCCCGTCCGGCCATATTGGTGGCAATGGTCACCGCGCCCGGCATACCGGCGTTTTCGACGATATGCGCTTCGCGTTCGTGCTGCTTGGCATTCAATACTTCGTGCGGAATGTTTTGCTGGGCCAATAAAGCGGAAATCAGTTCGGATTTTTCGATCGAGGTGGTGCCCACCAGAACCGGCTGCCCGCGTTTGTAACAATCCTTGATGTCTTCGATGACGGCGGTGTATTTTTCCCGCGCCGACAGGTAGACCAAATCACCCATGTCCTTGCGTATCATCGGCCGGTGGGTCGGAATCACCACCACTTCCAAACCGTAGATTTTGTTAAGCTCAAAGGCTTCGGTATCGGCGGTGCCGGTCATGCCGGACAGTTTCTGATACAGGCGGAAATAGTTTTGAAAGGTGATGGAGGCCAGGGTCTGATTCTCGTTTTGAATCGTCACGCCTTCCTTGGCCTCAATGGCCTGATGCAGGCCTTCCGACCAGCGCCGCCCGGTCATCATCCGGCCGGTAAATTCGTCGACGATGATGATCTGGTCGTTTCTGACCACATAATCGACATCCTTCTGGAACAACACGTGGCCGCGCAACGAGGCATTCAAATAATGCATCAGGCGGATATTCGCGGGGTCATACAGCGTGGAACCTTCCTGGATCAAACCCTGCTCGACCAGCAAATGCTCAACCTTTTCGTAACCGGCTTCGGTCAAATGCACCTGACGTGATTTTTCGTCGACGAAATAATCGCCCGGCATTTGGTCCTGTTGCTCGGGGTCGTCGGCTTTTTGCTGGCGGGTCAGGTGCGGAATAACCTGATTGGTTTTCAGATAAATGTCGGTGCTGCCGTCGGCCTGCCCGGAAATGATCAGCGGGGTTCTGGCTTCATCGATCAGAATCGAATCCACCTCGTCGACAATGCCGAAAAACAGCTCGCGCTGTACTTTATGCTCCAGGCTGAAAGCCATGTTGTCGCGCAGATAATCGAAGCCGAATTCGTTATTGGTGCCGTAGGTGATATCGGCGGCATAGGCGGCCTTGCGTTGGTCGTGATCCAGATCGCTGACGATGACGCCGGTGGTCAAGCCCAGAAAACCGTAGAGCTTGCCCATGGTTTCGGCATCGCGGCGGGCCAGATAATCGTTGACGGTAACCACATGCACACCCTTGCCCGGCAAGGCATTCAGATAGGCCGCCAAGGTCGCCATCAGGGTTTTGCCCTCGCCGGTTTTCATTTCGGCGATTTTGCCGCTGTGCAGCACCATGCCGCCGATCAGCTGTACGTCGAAATGGCGCAGGCCGAAAACGCGGGTGGAGGCTTCGCGCACCAGCGCGAAGGCTTCGGGTATCAGGTTATCGAGTTTCTCGCCCGCCGCCAGACGGTCGCGAAACTCTTGCGTTTTGGCTTGCAAGGCCGCGTCGGACAGGCTTTCATAATCAGCCGCCAAGGCATTGACTTTTTTGACCAGCTTGCGTTTTTTCTTGATCAGCCTATCGTTGCGGCTACCAATTACCAATTTAACCAGCTTACCCAGCATGATACTTCCAATGTTATTGAATTCAAAGCTGGCGATTATAAACCTTATCCCGCTCCCGCCGCCAGAAAACAACCGCGCCAGCGGGCGGGACGACCTGCCAGGCTAACGAAAACCGGCAGACCGCTTATTTCACCGTCATCAATGCGCAAGGCATGCTCCAGAGCAATTGCGCCGCCGAACGGGAGAAGTCCGCCTCAACCCGGGTCAAGGAGGCCTTTTTGATCAGAATGCCGTCGCCGGCGGCGCCTATCAGTCCGGCGATCAAGCCGGACATGGCCGGCTCATGACCCACCAGCCACACGTCGTTGACGCCGGCGTCCGCCAGTATTTTCAGCTCGGCGATGATCTCGTCCGGGCCCGTTCCCAAACTCAACCAATCGACTGTTTCGACGGCCGGACAGTCCGGCAAATGCGTATGCAGCAACTTGGCGGTCTGCTGCGCGCGCCTGAGCGGACTACAGTAAAGCACGGCGGGAAGCAGCGCATGCTTGCGGCAAAATTCGGCCACCCGCAGCACCTGATCCTTGCCTTTTTTAATTAGGGCCCGCTCGGCATCGGCGTCCGGATCGGCATGAGGTTCGGCCGTGGCATGCCTTAAACAGGTAATGAGCATGGAATCTCCTCTTCAACAAAAGCAAACACGCCTTCCCCAGCCCCAAAGAGCACGTTAGCAGCGGGGCGCGAAAAATGTCGTGGCATTCAGCCGTTCCCGAGCTTGGGCAAGGGCTTTGCAATTCCCATGGCATGCCGGGCCAACAGTTTTTTCGCGAACGGCAGTTGGTCCAAAAGCGCCAGCCCGGTATTGCGCATTGCCGCGACCGGCAGCCAATCGTTGGAAAATATCCGCACCACGTTATCGGTAAAGCCTATGGTTTTATTGTGATCGGCCATGCGCTGGCCAGCGTAAGCGTCCAATAATTCCGCCGCGCCGATATCGCCCCGTTGTTGCGCCTGCTTGAGCACGAGTTGCGCCAATTCGGCCACGTCGCGGATACCCAGGTTAAAACCCTGCCCGGCCACCGGATGCAGTTGATGCACAGCATTGCCGATGATGACCGCGCGTCCGGACACCATGCTGTCGGCCCGAATCAGACTGAGCGGGAATGCCCGCCGCGGCGCCGCCAGTTTCAACTCACCCAGACGGTAGCCGAAACAGGCCTGCAATTCCGTCATAAACTCGGCTTCACCGCTCGCCATCAGGGCAGCCGCGTGCTCGTGTTCCCGCGTCCACACCACCGCCAACCGCCGGCCGGCCGTCGGCAGCAAGGCCAACGGCCCCTGCTCGGTAAAACGCTCGTAAGCGGTATGCAGATGCGGCAAGCCGGCTTGCACCGTGGTAACCAAGGCCGTTTGGCCGTACTCGGTGATTTGCTGGGGAATGTCCAACAATTTGCGCACCGTGGACTGGCCGCCATCGGCGCCGACCAACAATTGCGCGGTCAAATTCAAGGATTGATTCTGCTGCTTGAGACTGACGTTGACCGCATCGTGGCCGGACATCAAGCCCGCCACCCGTGTTTCGTACATACAGGTCACCGATGTTTGGGAAACCAGATCGGCCAGATGCTCTTCTATGTCTCGGGCGGCAATCACATAACCCAGGGCCTCCACACGCTGCTCCGCGGCGGACAGGCGGGTTTTTCCGAAATGACCTCGATCGGAGATATGGATGTTTTTGATGGCGGTGGCTTTATCGGCCACTCCTTCCCAGGCACCCAGACCTTGCAATAATTGCACGGTACCGGCCGCCAGGGCCAGAGCCCGATCGCCGCCGGGCGCATCCCTTAACTGCCGGTGGCCGGCGGCTTCCACCACGGCGATGTCGAGACCGCTATTTTTCAGAGCCAATGCCAGACAATTACCGGCCAGACCGGCACCGACAATAAGCAGATCATAGTGATGTCGCATTCAGTCACCCCGCATCAAGGCTTCGATATCCGCGATACTCTTCGGCACGCCATGAGTAAGAATTTCATGGCCGCCCTTGGTTACCAGCACGTCGTCCTCGATACGAATACCGATGCCGCGCCATTGTTTGTCCACGCTTTCGCAGTCGGCCGGCACATACAAGCCCGGCTCCACGGTCAATACCATGCCCGGCTCCAGCAAGCGCCAGTCGTCCTTAATTTTATAATCCCCCACATCGTGCACATCCATGCCCAACCAGTGGCCGATGCGATGCATATAAAACTGTTTGTATTTTTCGTCCTTGATGAGTTTTTTGACCCGCCCCTTCAACAAGCCCAATTCCACCAGACCTTTGGTGAGCACTTCCACCGATGCCTCGTGGGCCTTATTCCAGGCAACACCCGGCCGAATCTGCTCCAACGCGGCGGCCTGGGCATCCAGCACCAGCTGATACAGCAAACGTTGCGGTTCGCTGAATTTCCCGGATACCGGAAAGGTGCGGGTGATGTCGGCGGCGTAATGGTCGCATTCCACCCCGGCGTCGATCAGCAGCAGATCGCCTTTATGCAGTTTGTCCTTGTTTTCGATGTAATGCAGCACGCAAGCATTCTTGCCGCCGGCGACGATGGACGGATAAGCCACCGCCCGCAGGCCTTCCTGAATGAATTCGTGCAGCAGCTCGGCTTCGACTTGATATTCGTACAGGCCCGGCCGGCAGGTTTTCATGGCCCGCACATGCGCGCGGGCCGATACCTCGGCCGCGCGGCGCATCAATTTGAGTTCTTCCGGACTCTTGAACAAGCGCATTTCATGCAGCACATGCTCCAGGGACACCAACTCCCCCGGCGCCGTCACGCCGCTGCGCGATTGCTTGCGGATATTGTTAATCCAGTCCAGCAACTTGTGATCCAGTTCGCTGTCCTTGCCCATCGGGTAAAACACCTTGCCTTTGTTCTCCAGCATGCCCGGCAAAATATCGTCCAGATCGTCGATCGGAAACGAGTCGTCGGCCTCGTAATGCTTGGTCGCGCCTTCCAGACCGGCATGGGCGCCCTCCCACAGCGCCTTGGTCTGATCGAACTCGCGGCAGAACAACACATATTCGCCTTGTTCGCGGCCCGGAATGAACACCGCCAGCGATTCGGCTTCGTTGAAGCCGGTCAGATAATAAAAATCGCTATCCTGCCGGTAAGGGTACTGTACGTCGCGATTACGGGTTTGATGCGGTGCGCTGGCGATAATGGCGATATTGCCCTTGCCGATCTGCTTCATCAGCGTGGCGCGGCGTTTTTTAAACTCGGCTTGTTTCATTCCGGCATCCCTATCAATGCATGGTGGTGTTTTTGTATTCGGCAAACTGATCCCGCACGGTCAATACAGCGGCACGCACGTATTCGTGGATTTCCACCAGCGCGGCTTCATCTTCCTCGCCCTCGGCATCGCTATCGATTTTGGTCAACTCGATCAAATCGCGCATCACCTCGGCGCTGTCGCCGGGCCAATCCGCATCGGTATGCGCATAGCCGACCCCGAATAAAAACCCCTGACACCACACCCGCAGAGCTTCCACCCTGTCAGCAAGAGGCTCGTCCTCATCCGGCAGCAATAAATCGAAGCTGAATTCGCCATTGTCCGGATCCAGCAAGTTCCGACTGCCTTCGAACAATTCCCGCAACACCGTTTGATCTTCATCGAACAAATCGTTTTGATCGGTAAATAATTCATGCAACCAACCGGCCGCATCCACTTTGTGCTCGACGCACAACATACCCGCCGCGATACCATGGGCTTCGGCCGCACCCATGTCGGCATCGTATTTTTGCAAAATTGAACTGACGGCCCGATACATGATTTTCCTGACTTTCCTTCTTTGTTAAAGCTGTTTAAAACCGGCTCTTATGCTAACATTGATCGTCGTTTTGAATGATTTTAATGTCGTATCGGCCAACACTTTACTATGTCCCAATCGGAAAAAGACCCTTATACGGAATTGGCATCGCTGGAAGCGAAACTGGATACGCTGATTGCGCAATACAATCTGATGAAGAGCGAGAACAAATCGCTGAAAGTCAAACAAGATGCATTGGTGAAGGAAAAAGCCAAACTATTGGAAAAAACCACACAGGCCAAGGCTCGCGTCGAAGCCATGATTGCCCGCCTGAAAGCAATGGAACACGATTCATGAGCAAAACCATTCAAGCGGTATCACTGAACATTCTCGGCAAGGAATACAAAATCGCCTGCGCCAAGGAGGAACAGGCCGGCTTGATTCAGACCGCTCAGGAATTGGACAGGCAAATGCGCAAAATTCGCGACACTGGCAAGGTTGCCGGCGCCGACCGGATTGCCGTATTGGCCGCCCTGAACCTGACCCATGATGCGGTCACCGGCAAAAGCCCGGCCGTCGATGGCGATTTCTGTGACCGCATAATCGATTTACGCCAAAAAATAGAAAAGGTTTTAGAAAATTCCTAAACCTGTTTAAAATAGCAAGCCTATCTCCTGCAGCGTTCGAGCAATGCTGGGTGTTTCCTGAACCTGTTTTTACCCCGGAAACTTTTTGCCTTTCATGGTGCGCATGCCTGTTTATTCAGGAAGCCTGATTGACTGGATTTGGTTTCCACTTGAACCTCCGGTTCAAGGACGAAAGCATGAGACGGCGCAGGCGGGAGATCTCAATTCCCTTCCCCGCAATTCCCCATCCCCGCGACAAGTCACTCCGCGCGACCGGCTCGGCGATTAACCTACTCGTCCTTACAACAACGGTTTTTCTTTCCTTCCCGGCGGTTATAATGCGCGACTGATTTTTTCCATTACCTTTTCGGCGCCGCGCCGGCCTGACATTATGAATTTATTGCTGAAGTATCTTTCCAGCTGTTGGTTTCTGAACAACCCGGCCGACTTGGTCCCACCCCGCTCCTTCATGTGGAAAAATGTAAGCTTCTACATTGTTTCCGGCTGCATCGTCGAAGGGCTAATTTCAGACCCGGCCGACGGCACCCTGGAAGTGCTGGGGCGCTTCATCATGGCATTTTCATCGATAGCCACGCTACTGCTGGTCGAGAAAAAATGGCATTACTTCAACCAGTTATACACCTCGATCTTCGTGTGCGAAAATTTCATCATGACCTTGGCGGTGGCCGCGGAGATGCTGGATTTATGGATGACCATGGAACACATCGAGTCCCGCGAGACCATCAATATCGCCGCCGCCGCATTTCTGGTCGCGTGGTATATCGCCATCGTCAGTTATATTTTCAGACAATTTTTCAACTACCGCTTCAGCGTCAGCCTGATTTTCGCCTTCAGTTATTTTGTATTGACCTACGGCGTCCCCATGCTGCTGATGGACATCTAAACACCGCCGGCCCGACTCATGCTCAACCCGGATAATACCGGGCATTTATGTTTTTATAAGCTATGGAATTCACTCTCAAAACCACCGACGGCGCTGCTCGTCGCGGCCAACTGACCTTTGACCGCGGCGCGGTGGAAACCCCTATTTTCATGCCGGTCGGCACCTATGGCGCGGTAAAATCGCTGACGCCGGAAGACCTTGAAAATCTGGGCGCGCAAATCATACTCGGCAACACCTTTCATTTGCTGCTGCGCCCCGGCATGGAAGTCATGAAGGCCCACGGCGATTTGCACGACTTCATGCGCTGGCAAAAACCGATTCTGACCGATTCCGGCGGTTTCCAGGTTTTCAGCCTCGGTGCCCTGCGCAAAATCAGCGAACAGGGCGTGACCTTTAAATCCCCCGTCAACGGCAGCAAGATTTTTATGGGTCCGGAAGAATCCATGCAGGTACAGCGCGATCTGGGTTCGGACATCGTGATGATTTTCGACGAATGCACGCCCTATCCCGCCACCTACCAGCAAGCCGCCGATTCGATGCGGCTGTCGCTGCGCTGGGCGGAACGTAGCAAGGTCGCCCACGACGGCAACCCCTCCGCGCTGTTCGGCATCGTGCAGGGCGGCATGTATCCGGAACTGCGCCGCGAATCGATCAATGGTTTAACTCGGATTGGCTTCGACGGCTACGCCATCGGCGGCTTGTCGGTCGGCGAACCCAAGCACGAAATGCTGGCCACGCTGGACGCCATCATGCCGGACATGCCGGGCGACAAACCGCGCTATTTAATGGGCGTAGGCACTCCGGAAGACTTGGTGGAAGCCGTGCGCCGCGGCGTTGACATGTTCGACTGCGTGATGCCGACCCGCAACGCCCGTAACGGCCATTTATTCACCCGTCATGGCGTTATCAAAATCCGCAACAACCAATACCAGTTCGACACCCGCCCCTTGGATGAGGCTTGCAGTTGCTACACTTGCCGCAACTACTCTCGCTCCTATCTGAAGCATCTCGATAAATGTAAGGAAATGCTGGGGTCGCGCCTGAATACCATTCATAACCTGCATTATTATCTGGAGCTGATGCGGTGCATGCGCGATGCAATAGCCGAACAGCGCTTCGGCGACTTTGTAGGTGAATTTTACGAACTGCGCGGCGCAAAGCCGCCCAACTAAGCTGCCCCGGGGGACTTGCCGATGACCATTAACGATAGTCTGGATTTATTGCTCGCCGAAATCGACCTGCTTAAGGCGGAGTTGCAACTGCATGCGCATGAGATTACCCCGGCTTTGCAAAAAAATCTGGACATCGACTACACCCATGACAGCAATGCACTGGAAGGCAGCAGCCTGAATCTGGCCGAAACCGACATGGTGATCAGGAACGGCCTGATGCTGCCGGGTAAACCGATGGGGGAAAATCTGACGGCATTGAACCACTACCAAACCATTCACTTCATCCGCGACCAAGCCCGGGAACAAAATCTGCTGTCGGCCAGCCTGCTGCAAAAACTCCATATCATGCTGTCCCGAGGCGTGCAACATCAGATCGGCGGCGCCTTTCGCAGCCAAGAAGGCCGGTTGATAGGCGGCCAAACCGCGCCTCCGCCGGAACAGATAGCGCATTTGCTGGAAACACATCTGCATTGGCTCAACCTGGAGGGACCGTTTTTACACCCAGTGGTATTTGCCGCCGAAGCACATTTCCGGCTGTTATCGCTACTGCCTTTTCAAAACTATAACGGCCTGTGCGCGCGCTTGTTGATGAACCTGGTTTTATTGAGCGAAGGCTTTCCCGTCCTAAATATTGTCGCCAATCGGGTGGTTTGGAGCGACTACACGGCCTCATTCAATGCCGCGCAAACTGGCGAACCGCAAGCATGGCAAGCGTTTATCGCCAAGCAAGCCGTGCTTAACGCTCAAAATTTATTACACCGGTTGGAACATCAAGCCACTATTTGATAGCCGTAAGCCGCCATTACTGCTTACGTCTTTCCAGCACGCCCAGGACATCCAATACCCTGCGGCAATAGGCGTATTCGTTATCGTGCATCAAGGCCACGCCTAGCTGTCGGCAATTGCTGAGGGTCAAATGCTCCATCAACACAATGGCCGAATAAGGCGTTTGCTGATAATCGATACTGGCCTTTTGATGCCCCCAGGCGCCGTATTCGCAGTGCAGAATCCCCGCCAACTCGCCGGCGGCATAAGCATTGAACAGGTCGGATACTTCCTCGAGGCTAGTCTCGCGCGATAAATTGGCGGTAAAGTCGATCACCGAAACGATCGCGGTCGGCACCCGGTAGGACAAGGAATCCAGCTTGCCGTCCAATTCCGGCAGCACCAGCGCGGTGGATTTGCCGACATTGGTGGGCGTCGGCACAATAGACACCGCGCAAGCGCGGCCCAATTGCGAGGACGGATGGTAGCCGTCCAGAACTTTTTGATCCGACAGCGCCGGATGGATAGTGATGATGCGGGCGTAATCGACGCCGAAATGTTTGTCGAGAATGTAGCACAACGGCACCATGGCGTTGCCGGTGCAGGTGCTGGCGGAAATCACATCGTGCAGGGCCGGATTGTAATTGTGATGGTTGACGCCGAACACCATGCTGATGTCGCCTCCCGCCACGTTCCAGGTACAGAGAATCTTTTTGGCGACTTTTTGCCGTATCAGGGCCCGAAAGTCCGTGATCGACGCGGTACCGGTGGCATCGAACAACACGTCCAGATCGAATTCCCTGAGCGGAGCAAAACTGTCGTCCTCGGGCGGACTGCGGCGGCGGTCGACGCGCTGATAATGCACTCTGTTGCCGCCCAATATCAAATCGCTGCCCTGATAATCCACCGTAAACGGCGGCCGCCCGTAGGTGCTGTCATGGGCGATCAGATAAGCGACGTGATCGATGGGCATCACATCGCATACCACCCGAATATCGTATTTCCCGCCAGGCTCCTCGGCGAAGTTGTTCCGCAACACCCCGCCGCCTATCCTGCCCAAACCGACTATCCCCACACTCAAACTCATGACCATTCATCCTTGGCGATTGGAAAAACCGGCAAACCCGGCGGGTAAGGCAAGGGATACGCTGTAGATGAGAATGGCTTTAAGGTCATGGCGAATTTGTTATTGTTATGGGTAGCTGATTTATTAAAAAGCAAAATCAAACTAGGGCAATAACCGATTCAAGTCAAGCGCCGGCTTGGCCGCCGCTTCGCTCCCTTAAAGCTTTAGTCCTGGTCCAGACCAAACGCCTTGTGCAAGGCCCGCACCGCCAGTTCCAGATACTTCTCGTCCACCACTACGGAAATCTTGATCTCGGAGGTGGAAATCATCTGAATGTTGATACCCTCATCGGCCAGGGTTTTGAACATAGTGCTAGCGATACCGGCGTGCGAACGCATGCCGACGCCGACAATGGACACCTTGACGATGCTGTTGTCGCCGATCACCTGGCTGCTACCGCCCAGTTCGGCCCGCAAGCCTTCCAACACGTTTTTGGCACGAGCGAAATCGTTGCGGTTGACGGTAAAGGTAAAATCGGTGGTGCCGTGAGCGGAAATGTTCTGCACGATCATATCGACTTCGATGTTCTCGGCGGCGATAGGCCCCAGAATTTTCGACGCCACTCCCGGCAGATCGGGCACACCGGTCAACGTCAGCTTGGCTTCGTCCCGGTTAAACGCGATGCCTGAAATTAACGCTCTTTCCATTTCTGATTCCTCGTAGGTAATTAGGGTGCCGTTGCCTTCCATGAACGAAGACAACACGCGCAATTTAACGTTGTATTTGCCGGCGAATTCGACCGAACGGATCTGCAGGACTTTGGAGCCCAGGCTGGCCATTTCCAGCATTTCCTCGAAGGTAATCTGCTCCAGGCGGCGCGCCTTGGGCACCACGCGCGGGTCGGTGGTATAGACGCCGTCGACATCGGTATAGATATGGCATTCGTCGGCCTTTAAAGCCGCCGCCAGCGCCACGCCGGTAGTATCGGAACCGCCACGCCCCAATGTCGTGATATTGCCATGTTCGTCCACACCCTGAAAACCGGCGACAACCACTACCCGGCCGGCATCCAGATCGGCGCGGATTTTGGCTTCGTCGATCTCGCGAATCCGCGCCTTGGTATGAGCGCTATCGGTGAGTATGCGCACTTGCGGCCCGGTATACGAGCGCGCCTCGCAACCCAGATTGTGCAACGCCATCGACAACAGCGCGATGGTGACCTGCTCGCCGGTGGACAACAGCACATCCAGCTCGCGATCGGTCGGCTGCATTTGCATCTCCTTGGCCAGCGCCACCAAGCGATTGGTTTCGCCGCTCATCGCCGACACCACCACCACAATCCGATCGCCCGAGTCGTGGGCTTTTTTGACTTTCTCGGCCACCGCTTTAATGCGTTCGACCGTGCCGACGGAGGTACCGCCGAATTTATAGACGTACAATGCCATGTTTTATTGACCTTTTGGCTTTATAACACCCCCTAAATGCCCTCTCCCTCAGGGAGAGGGCTAGGGTGAGGGGAATAATGTGTCGCTATCGCGACGGTTACTTTAATACCGAATAACACCAGTAAACTTTCAAAAACTAAGCAGCTTCCTGCTGACACGCTTCGCAAACGAATCGATACAAGGTTTTAGGCTCTATATCGGCCGCCCCCTGATTAAATTCCAAACACCCCCAATCCGGATCAATTCGGGCTGTTTGCAAGGCATCCTCGGCTATAAATGAACCAATCAACCCTTTCAAGTCAGCCTGTATGATTTCGCCGTTTTCGAATGTCAATATAAAACGGTAGGCTTCAATATGTTCAATCTGCTTTAGTTTCATTTCGTTACTCCAGCGGGGCAATACTAATCGTGTGCCATTTCCAAACCATCCGTTTAAATAAGGTACGCGATGCGTACCCTTGGCTTGGTTCGTCCCCACACCCGAAAGTGGCATACGAGTTAAAGCGTAAGATAGCCAGCGCCCTAGCCCCCTTTGCCTATGACTTTTTATCCCAGCCAATTACCTTATGATTTTCAACTGTAATCTTGGTGGCAAACTGACCTTTTCGAACTTCGTTATATTTCCAAATTTCTTTACGCTTGGTCTTTAAAACCTGAGTATCAATTGCATCTGGGCTACCGAGAGAATCTATCAATTGCTCTTCCGTCATACCTTTCCAGAACATAGAATTAAGAATTCCATCGACGACTTCAGCATCCTTGTACTTGTCATAAAGATGCTTCATCCACGCAGCATGTTTTTTTCTCTTGTGACTCCACAGCAAAATATAAATTAACAACATGCTTCCGCCAACTATAAGAACAGTATCCATGTTTTCTTGTGTCCACTTGTAAGCGGCAACACATAGTCCAACAACAATCATGAGGCCGATGCCTCCAGAGCTTTTTTTAGCCATGGTTTTACGAATTCATTTGTTCAAATAGACAGACAAGAAATGCTATCACTGGCGCAATAGTAAAATATCCACCCAATAAAGCACCAATAGCGACAATTCCGCCTAATGTACCACCAACTACTTTAAATGTTCCCGCCGCACAAAATAGGGCAACAAAGTTGCGGATCCAATAAAAACGTTGCCGCTGTCTTTGAGTTGATAACACGCTACATATAAAGCCTTTACTCATTATGTTCTACCTAAAAGCTCTAAAAAGGTCGACCTAATAAACTTTGCAAGGAGCCAAATACTCGAAAGTTTGCAATATATTTTTACAATCGTGCACGTTTATTTTCCCTCTTTTTTATCTGACATTTCTATAATCTGAATTTTTATTTGCTTTGTGTATTTAGCAACAAGGTTTTTGAGATCGATATTTACTTCGCTTGTCCTAATATAAATTTCAGTTTTATTGTCCTCTTGCTTTTTTCTTGAAACAAGAAGTGGTAATGCGATAGCAAGAAAATTAATCTGAGCCGCACCCATGTTGATATATGCTGTTATGTTTTCAGCTGAAAAAGCATCATCAAAAACAATACTTCCATATTCAACACCATCCATTTCCAATTCATTTATGGAATCCAATAAATTTTTGTCATAACTCCATATGGCGACTTCATACACAA
>NZ_JANIBJ010000006.1 GCF_024505185.1 Methylomonas subterranea | reverse complement strand
GACCCGGGTCGGCGCGGTTTTTTCCTTTAGGCCTCTGGTAAAAACCGTCGGGCTATTCGATCAAATATTGCCTCATCATGCCCAAATCCTCATGTTCCAGATTATGGCAATGGTATAAAAACAAGCCTTTATAATCTTGGAACGGCTTGATGATTTCCACTTCCTCGCCCGGCATTACCAATACCGTATCTTTCCAGCCGCTATCGATGAAGCCTTCCCGGACAGAAGCATAGCTATCGCGAACCTTGTCGGTTACGCGGCGGAGGATTTGGAATTGTTGCCCGTGCAAATGAATGGGGTGGGCCATGTCCATCATGCCGCCGCCCATGCCCATTTTGTGGCCGCCGCTTCCACCGTTATCATGATCCATGGGTTTCTTCATGCGCATGCCGCGCATCGGGTTTTCGTGGTTTTCGGCATTGGCCTCGTGCCGCGCGCCCTTGCCGCCCGGCATCTCGTGATCATGAAAAATTCGGATGTTTTTGACGGATCCTAGCGCAACCCGCTCGAAATCCGCCACCTTGTCCATCGCAAAACTCTTACCATTCAACAGCGGCCGCATGGCTTGCATGGAGAGGCCGATAGGCAAAGGCTTACCCGGGTTGTCCGTATCGGCCTGACTCAGGCGTTGAAACGGCACCAAGGATTCGGGCAATGCGGGCGAGTCTCCGACCTTTTCGGTGACGCTGAAAGTGGCCACGGCAAACTTGCCGCCTTGCGGCAACCTGTTATGCCGCATGCCTTTGCCGCCCATGCCCGGTTGTGTGCCGGAAAACGGCAAGCTGTACATGACCAAACGACTGCCGACTTCGCGGCCGCTGAAATCCAGCCACAAATCCACCCGCTCTCCGGGAGCCAACATGATGTACGGCCGCGTTTCCGGCTTCGCCAGCAGGCAGGCATCGGTGCCGATGGCGGTCAAGGGTGTCCCGTCGTCCCAGCCCAATTTGTAAATCCGCGAGTTGGAACCGTTGACGGCCCGGAAACGGTAGGCGCGGGATTTAACCCGAAACTCGGCATCCGGCTTGCCGTTCACCAGAATAATGTCGCCCAAAAAACCTTCCATGCGTTGATGCATCATGTGCACATATTGCAGCTGGTTCTTGCTATCGAAGCTGCGATCCTGAATTACCAACGGCAAGTCGAACTCGCCGGCGGGCAAATCCAATCTCTGCTCGTCGCTATCAGTCACCGTAATCAAGCCCGCCAGACCTCGGTAAACCTGTTCCGCCGTCAAATTATGCGAATGCGAATGATACAAACTGGTGCCAGCGCGGTTCAATACTTCAAATTCGTAGACGAAGCGCGCGCCGGGTTCGATCGAATACATCGGATGCCCGTCGCTATGTTGTGGTACATGCAGGCCGTGCCAGTGAATGATGGAGGATTCGTTCAGTTCGTTCTTGAAAAACACCCTGACTTTCTGCCCTTGCCGGAAGTTTAAGATCGGCCCCAGATAATTTCCGGGCAATTGCACCACGGTTTGTACCGGCCCCTTGATCAATTTGGCCGAATACCTTTGCACCAGCGTGGCCGGACCGTTGGCCAAAACAGAAACCCGCGCCGCATGCGCGGTAAATTCAATTTCCACATCGGCCTTGAACCCCGGCGTAGGAAGTGTTTTGCCGCCTTGATTCGCCAACAGCAGGCCCGGAAAACAGGCAGCTGCTGCGGTTAAGGCCGAATGTTGGATAAAATGCCGTCTGTTGATCAGTGTCATGCGTCCCCCTCGCGTAGTCTTATTGAAATAAGCTTCTTGGTTTGCCTTGAACATACTCTTTTTCCCGCGGTCCCACAACGGCGAAGGGAAGTTGCAGCGCTGCCCGCCGCCAATGACAGACAATCATTATCCGGCTTTGGGTGATAGAATGGCGGGAAATTAATGCCGAGACGCGAGACCGGCAGAACAATCTCCGTCGGCTAAGATTCTAAAATTTAAGAGGAAAATATGCGTAACCGGAAACTGTTGCCTGCGTTGGCGGGCGCTACGATCATAGGCGCCCTTGTCCTGTATGCCGCATTTTACTTCGTGTTCCTGGATTTTTTCGTGGACTTGTGGTGGTTCAGATCGCTGGAATTTGAAGCCTACTTCTGGCTGCGGTTGTTATACCGTTTTATTTTCTCCGGCGCGATCACGCTGTTCTTCTTTTGCGTATTTCAATTCCATTTCTGGATTGCCTCCCGCTATCTAGGCTTGAACCCGCCCGACGAAGTGTTGCTGGACGACAAAAAAAGACGCCGCTTTCAACGCTTCGCCGACGTGTTTATCTACGGCTCCGCCAAGGTCTACACCCCTGTGTCGTTTCTGATGGCCGTCGCCGTCGCCATCCCCTTCTATCTGCAATGGGAAGACGCCCTGCTGTTTTTCTTCGGCAGCGCTTCCGGCATCAAGGACCCGGTTTACGATAACGACATCAGCTTTTATCTGTTTTCCTATCCGATGTACATATTGATTCAGAAGGAATTACTGGCGACGGCGGTGATTGCGCTGGGCGCCACCGGAGTATTGTATTGGTCGGAGCATGTCTTCATTCCCAACCAGGGCCGGGAGTTCCCCGTCGGGGCCAAAATTCACCTGACGGTATTATTCCTGTTTGTAGTGTTCTTCGTCGCCTGGGGCTTTGTGCTGGACCGCTTTACGCTACTTTATTCCAACGGGCGCGAACCGGTGTTTTTCGGCCCCGGCTTTGTCGATTTGCGCTATAAACTGCCGCTGATCTGGATGTCCGCGCTGGCATTTTTGAGCATTGCCGGCTTGGCCGTATTTTATGTCTTTGCCGAACAGCATCGCAGCAAAACCCCTATCGTGATTGCGGTGTTGAGTTTCTTGGCCCTGGTTGGCCTGAAAAACTCGACCTTTCTGCCGGAAATTATCGAAAAATTCATCGTCAAGCCCAATCCCACCCGCACCGAAGGTCAGTTCATGCAGTACAACATTGACGCGACCATGGCGGCCTACGACCTCAACAATATCGACACCATAGACCTGCCCATCAATGTCGACGCCACTAAGGACATAGAACAATGGGCCACGCAAAAAAATTTCGAAAACATTCCGGTCTGGGACAGGGAATATTTGATCGACAGTTACAAGCAACTGCAAAGCATACGGCCTTATTACACCTTTCCGACTGTCGACGAAGACCGCTATTTTATCCGCGGCCACTACCAACAGGTCAATCTGGCGGCCCGCGAAACCAATGTCGGCAACTTGAGCCAGGAAGCGCAAAATTGGGAAAACACCCACTTACGCTATACCCACGGTTATGGTGCCGTGGTGTCGCCGGCCGCGCAAGACGCCGACATTCCGATCGTCTGGTACATGCGCGACCTGAATCTAAGCTCTAACGTTGGGTTTTCGGTCAAGTTTCCGGACATTTATTACGGCATGGAACAGTATAAATACGCGGTGGTGCCGAACAAATTGGTGTCCGAAAACATCAGCGGGTCGGATGCGGAAATGGCCAGGGGATATATTGGAAAATCCGGCGTGCCCATTCCCTCTTATTTCAGAAAGCTGCTGTTCGCGTTTTACTTCAAGGACGAAAAAATATTTTTCTCGCCCAACATCTCGACCAACAGCAAACTGCTGATACGACGCAACATCGTCGACCGGATAGCCACATTGACGCCGTTCCTGCATTTGGACAAGGATCCCTATCTGGTGGTCGATAAAGACCGTTTTTACTGGATACAGGATGCCTACACCCTGTCCAATATGTATCCGGTCGCCAAACCCGCCGCCGACGATTTCCTGGATGGCGCGCAAAAATTCAATTACATCCGTAATTCGGTCAAAGTCGTGGTCGATGCCTACACCGGCAAGGTGGAATATTACATTTGCGACCCGGACCCCATCATTACGGCTTACAGCCGGGCCTACCCGGGCGTTTTCAAACGCTTGAGCGATATGCCGGAAAATCTGAAGGCTCACCTGCGCTATCCGCGCGATCTGTATCACATGCAGATGAAAATTTTTGCCAAATATCACCAGAACACCCCCGAGGCCTTTTATGAGCAAGCGGAAACTTGGCAATTCGCCATGGTCGGCGGCGAACCGGTGTTGCCGTATTTCATCACGATGAATTTCGAGCGCTGCAACGGCTTGGAAGAGTTTGTCATGATCAATCCGATGACGCCGTTCAACAGCAATAATCTGAGCATGGTTGGCCTTGCCGGCACCATGGACCACAAGCAATGCAATCCGCTCAGTTACAAACCCGGCATTACCATTTACAAATTCCCCAAGGAAGTACAGGTCAACGGGCCGTCGCAGGTCAATGCCTTGATCGACCAAAACCCGGATATTGCGGCCCAATTTACCTTGTGGAACCAACTCGGCTCGGAAGTCAAAAAAGGCCGCATGGTCATCCTGCCCATGGGTAATTCCATTTTATATGTGCAACCCATATACATGCTGGCCACCAAAACCAAGATGCCGGAGTTGGCCCGGGTGATCGTATCCATCGGGAATCAGGTGGTTATGGATAAAACCTTGGCGGCGGCTTTCAACCACCTGAAGGCTCTGTTCATCAAGGATGCGGCAAGCCCGGCTTCCGGAATCAGCGTGGACACGGGCAATTAGCCCTCCGCGGCTGCAACGGAAGGCAAGTTTGCCCGGTATAGACCCTAAAACATGGCCGATTCGACGCCGAGCGTTTTTATCTTTTGCGCCTTGGCCTGCGAAGCCAAGCCCTTGATCGGCGCCTGGAAGCTGAAAAAACTTACCGCCGCCAGTCATCCCTTCGCCATCCACGCAGACTCTTCCCGTGTCGTTGTCGTCACCGGTATCGGCCAGACGGCAATGGCCGGCGCGGTCGGATATACCATGGCCTTATTCGCCCACCCGCCGCTGCCGGTAATGCTGAATCTGGGTATTGCCGGCCATCATAACCTCCCGCTGGGAAGCTTGGTTTTGGGGCATAAGATCGTAGCTTGCGAAAGCGGCCGCGGCTTCTATCCGCAATTCCCGTTTACCATTTCCCAGCCCACGCGGACGATTTCGACCCAAGCCAAACCCAACACCCATTATTCGACCGATGCGCTATTCGACATGGAAGCCAGCGCTTTTTATGAAATGGCGCTCAAATTCAGCTCAAGCGAACTGATTCACGTAGTAAAAATAATCTCCGACAACCACCAATCGCCGGTAACAGCCATTAGTGAATCAACAGTGGAACATTGGATAAGCGCGCAACTGGCGGCCTTTGAAGAAATTTTGGAACTGTTGCTGGCGCAAAATCCGCAATTACGGCCGCATGAGCCGGAACTCTACCAAGTTATGCTGCGGGAATTTCACTTTACCGTGTCCGGCCGTTTGAAATTAAAGGCCTTGTTGCAGCGCTGGCGGGTTTTGAAAGGCGAGGCACCACCGATCGGACCAAGCGGTCAATTCAGAAGCGGCGGGGAGTATTTGCTTTGGCTGGAAAAACAGCTGGACGAAGCAGCGTTTTTCTTGTGACGACGGGGAAAATAAAGCGGGGCGCCGATAAGCGCCCCGCCAAAAAACTTACAGCAAACCTTTCAGAGCCAGATTGACTTCCTTGGCTTTTTGGAAATGGCCTTTGGCTTCTTCCAGATTGGCTGCTTTGGCTGAGCTTTCCGCTTTTTTCAGATGATCCCTGACTTTAGCGGTCTCTCTTGCAACTTTATCGTTGGCATTCAATTCCTTGGTAAAGTCACGCGCTTTTTTGCTCAACGCTGCAACTTCGTCGCCTTCCGCACCGTTGTTGATTGCGGCAAGCGCGGCATCAATGCGACCATCGACTTCTTTGATTACTTCGGCGGGCGCATGGGTAATCCGACCTGGATCGGACTCAGCAACTGCTACAGTTGAGAAAGAACCCATGGCAGCGGTCAAAGAAAAGGCGATAGCGGCACTTTTTAAAATTTTCATGTATTGGAACCTCACAGTTGTTTTTATAAGAAACATACAGCCACCAAACACATTCAATGAACCATATGCCGGCGGCGATAATAACATAGTTCGTGCGGTTTGATAGCAGGATTGTTACGGGCAGACGACGATTTTTCCGGTAGCCGGCCGCAATCATTTATTCAACGCTAAGCAATATTTTATCCAGCCATGCGGTGGGCAATAAACGCTTGAGCCAGGCAAACAAATGAGTAGGCAGCGTCACCGCATAGCGGGATTTCGGCCGCCTGGCTTCCAGGGCGTGAACGACTTTTTCCGCCACGGCCGTGGCCGGTAAAGTAAACGGCGCGGCCGGCCCGGGTTTTTGCAAGCGCGCTTCCATGGCTTGATAGGTTTGTCGGTGCGCGCTCCGTTCGGGGTCGATAAATTGTTTATACATGGCAAAGGCATTTTGCCGAAAACGACTCTCTATCGGGCCCGGCTCGATTAAGACGATATGAATGCCGGAACCGCGCAGTTCCAGCCGCAGGGTATCGGCCAAGCCCTCCAGGGCAAATTTGCTGCTGTTATAAGCGCCGCGGAATTTCATCGCCACAAAGCCCAATACCGAACTGTTATAAATGATGCGACCGTGACCTTGCTCGCGCATCAGCGGAATCAATAAATTGGTCAGCTCATGGGTGCCGAAGAAGTTGGTCTCGAATTGATTCCTCAATGCCGCGCGGCTGAGGTCTTCAACCGCGCCGGGCTGGCCGAACGCGCCATTGTTAAACAAGGCATCGATCCGGCCGCCGGTCAGCTCGATCAGTTTTTGCACGGCTTGCCGTATGCTGTCGGAATCGGCCAAATCCAATTGCAGACACTCGAAACCCTGGCCGAGCAAAATGGCAACGTCATCCGCCTTTCGGGCCGAACAAATCACTCTGTGACCTCGATTTCTCAAGCAGACGGCGGTGGCATGACCGATGCCGGAAGAACATCCGGTTATGAACACAGTTTGCGGGTTTACGCTCATTCCTTCAACTCGGCTTCATTGAAATAATAAGCGGCGCCGGAACTGCAATTCACTAGAAAAACCAATTGTTCATGAGTACTTTTGGCATTGAGTTCGTCGGCTTCCACACGCTGACATTGACCGGTAGCCAGGGCTTTTTGCGCCGCCAGACGGCGGAATTTCTCGATGTCCGGCAAGCGCGCTTCAAACGGGCGCACCCCCGCCGGCAGATTATCCGGATCGTAGGGCGGGATGGCGAAAGCGGAAAACTGCATGGGATTACTTTTAATCAAAGCCAGAGTCAGTTCACTTTCGGCCTTGGCCGCCTGCTTACGCGCCGCTATGGCATCCAAACGGGCTTGCTCTTCCGCCTGTTTTTGCATCTCAAGCTGTTTTTGCTGTTCGTTCGTCTGCGCCTGCCGGTTTTCCAACTCATTCAGATCCACTTTGCTGCCCGTCCGGGTATTGATCTGCACGGCTTTATGATTTTCGGTACAAGGCGAAGACTGGTAATCCGTGCGTCCATCGGCATCGGTACATTTGTAAACGCCGGCCCAACCATCAAACGGCAGAAACAGGGTAAAGAGTAAGAGTAGATTTTTCATGATAAACGCATGCCTCCAATGCAATGGGATAACTATTGCCCAGCTTTTTGCCGCTGTAAATAAATTTTTAGCCGCGCGCCGGCGCTGGACTGAAAAAGCTTTAAGTTTCATAGCCTATGGCAGTTGATGATAGAATCCGGGTTTTTGTAAACATAGAGTCACACGGCGGTTCGACAAAACTATCATGGATAGCGTTGATTTAAAATTCGCCGGCATTGCTCTAATCATACGAATGCCTGCAACGCTGACCATACCATCATGACCACGGATTATAAAACGACACTCAACCTTCCCAAAACCGAGTTCGCCATGAAGGCCAATCTGGCCCAACGGGAACCCGAAATGTTGAAAACCTGGAACGAAAACCAGCTGTATCAAAAAATCCGCCAGCACTGCGCCGGCCGGCCCAAATTCGTATTGCACGACGGCCCTCCCTATGCCAATGGCGCCATCCATATCGGCCATGCCGTCAACAAGGTATTAAAGGACATCATCGTCAAATCCAAAACCCTGGCCGGTTTCGACGCGCCTTACGTGCCTGGCTGGGATTGCCATGGCCTGCCTATCGAATTGATGGTGGAAAAGAAAGTCGGCAAGGCCGGCGCCAAAGTCAGCCCTGCCGAATTCCGCAAGGAATGCCGAGCTTACGCCCAAAAACAGGTGGAGATCCAAAAAGAGGAATTCATCCGCCTGGGCGTTCTGGCCGATTGGAACAAGCCCTATTTAACCATGGATTTTGCCTTTGAAGCCGACATCGTCCGCGCGTTGGGCAAAATCGCCGCCAAGGGCCACCTCAACAAAGGCGCCAAACCCGTGCATTGGTGTACCGATTGCGGCTCCGCGCTGGCGGAAGCGGAAGTGGAATATGAAGACAAACACTCGCCGGCCATCGACGTGCGCTTCTCGGTGGTGGACGAACATGGCTTTATGGAAAAGTGTCATCATGCCGGGGACCGCGAGGGCAAGGGACCGCTATCGGTAGTGATCTGGACCACCACCCCTTGGACTCTGCCGGCCAATCAGGCCGTGGCCCTGAACCCCGAGCTGGAATACGCCGTGGTGCAATGCGAAATCGACGGCAGCACCGAACGGCTGGTATTGGCCGAGGCGCTGTTGAAAGACGCCGTACTGCGTTACGGCATTGGCGAACACCATATCGTCGGTTATTGCAACGGTAGCGCATTGGAAGGCTTGCTGCTGCAACACCCCTTCTATGACCGCCAAGTGCCTATCATTCTCGGCGACCACGTTACCACCGATGCCGGCACCGGCGCGGTGCATACGGCTCCCGGCCATGGCCAGGAAGATTATGTGGTCGGCATGAAATACAACTTGCCGGTGGATAATCCTGTCGGCGGCAATGGCGTATTTCTGCCCGGCACCGAACTGTTTGCCGGTCAGCATGTGTTCAGCGCCAACGACAAAGTGCTGGACGTGCTGCGCGAGCGCGGCAAACTGGTTCATCATCACGCCTTGCTGCATAGCTATCCGCATTGCTGGCGCCACAAAACTCCGATCATCTTTCGCGCCACCCCGCAATGGTTTATTGCCATGGAGAAAAACGGCCTGCGCGAAACCGCCTTGAACGAAGTCAAACGGGTGGACTGGATCCCGGATTGGGGACAGGCCCGCATCGAAGCCATGATCGGCAACCGCCCGGATTGGTGTATCTCCCGTCAACGTACCTGGGGCGTGCCAATCGCCTTTTTCGTGCACAAGGAAACCGGCGAACTGCATCCGCGTAGCGCCGAACTGATCGAACAGGTCGCGAAACGCATCGAACAACAAGGCATAGATGCCTGGTTCGAACTGGACGCCGCCGAGCTGATAGGCGCCGATGCCGAACACTACGACAAGATGAACGATACCCTGGACGTCTGGTTCGACTCGGGCGTCACCCATGCCGCCGTGCTGGAACGCCGCGAACAACTGCGCTTCCCGGCCGATCTGTATCTGGAAGGTTCGGACCAGCATCGCGGCTGGTTCCAGTCCTCGTTATTGGCCTCGGTGGCCATGAACGACGTGGCGCCCTATAAGGAAGTCTTGACTCACGGTTTCACGGTCGATGCCGAGGGCAAGAAAATGTCCAAATCCAAGGGCAACGTGGTGCTGCCGCAAACCGTGATGAAATCGCTGGGTGCCGACGTGTTGCGTTTGTGGGTGGCCGGTACCGACTATCGCGGCGAAATGTCGGTGTCCGACGAAATACTGAAACGCACTTCCGACGCCTACCGCCGCCTGCGCAACACAGCCCGCTTCCTGTTGTCGAATCTGGACGGCTTCGACCCGGCGCTGCATCTGGTCGGCAACGACGACCTGCTGGCACTGGATCGCTGGGCGGTCGATAAAGCCTGGCAGTTGCAAGAGGAGATCAAGGCCGCTTACAACACCTATCAATTCCAGCTGATTTATCAAAAAGTGCTGAACTTCTGCAGCATCGATCTGGGCGGCTTTTATCTGGACATTATCAAGGACCGCCAATACACCGCCAAGGAAGACTGCCTGGCCCGGCGTTCAGCGCAAACCGCCATGTATCACGTCATCGAAGCGCTGGTGCGCTGGCTGGCGCCCATCGTCAGCTATACCGCCGATGAAATCTGGCAGGCTATTCCCGGCCAACGCGGCGAATCGGTGTTTCTGGAAACCTGGTACGGCGGCCTTTTCCCGCTGGATGCCGATGCCGACATCAATGGCGATACCTGGGAAAAAGTCATGGCCGCGCGCACCGTGGTCAGCAAACAGTTGGAAACGCTACGTAAGGATGGCGCCATCGGCGCTTCCCTGAATGCCGAAGTGGAACTGTATTGCAATGAAAGCTATGCCAGCGAACTGAACAAGCTGGCCAGCGAGCTGCATTTCGTGTTCATCACCTCCAACGCAGGCGTGGCCGATATGCAATTCTGCCCGGACGATGCCGTTGCCACCGAATTGGACGGCGTGAAATTAAAGGTGACGGTATCCGAACACAAAAAGTGCGTACGCTGCTGGCATCAACGTTACGACGTCGGCGAACATGCCGAACATCCGGAGTTGTGCGGCCGCTGCGTGGAAAACGTGGTCGGCAACGGCGAGACCCGTCATTATGCTTAAGTGGCTGTGGCTGTCGCTGCTGGTGTTGGTGCTGGATCAGTCCAGCAAATTGGCAATCGACGCCACCCTGCAGCTCTATGAGTCGATTCCGCTGACCCCTTATTTCAATCTGACCCATGCCCGCAATACCGGCGCCGCCTTCAGTTTCCTGGCCCAGGCCGGCGGCTGGCAGCGCTGGCTGTTCGCCGGTTTGGCGGTGGTGATGAGCGGCGCCATCACCGTCTGGCTGTTACGCCTGCAAAAACACGAAACCCTGATGGCGGCCGCGCTGTCACTGGTGTTGGGCGGCGCCATCGGCAATCTGATCGACCGGGTGGCTTACGGCTACGTGATCGATTTCCTGGATGTGTATTACCAGAACTGGCACTGGCCCGCGTTCAACATTGCCGACTCGGCGATATGCATAGGGGTAGGTCTGATGCTGCTGGAAAGTTTCGGCATAGGTCGTAAGGCAGTTGATGCGCTGGAATAACACCTGCTCACGCGGCGGGTGGGGTCTTTTTCCGCCGGATAAACAAACCCACCGCCACCGCGCCGGCCACCACTAATAACATCAAAATCGGATGCTGGTAAAAACTGTCGAAAAATGCGCCGGTCGTCTGCGAAGTGGCGCGGTAATATGGCCCCATGGTTTTCTCCTCTCGATTTTAAAAAACACCAAATTTAGATTACCCGGCAAACCCGGCTTGTCCAGGCCGCGTTAAAATGCCTCGCAACACCGGCATGGCCAGTTATCGATGCGTGCCCATTATTTATGCAAAACTCCTCCGGAAGCGCCATTACCAATTTTCGGCATGACCATGCTGCTACAGTAAATTTTTGATATTACCGCCAGGATCTCAGTGATATGAACCGTAAAATAACCGCCATCTTGGTGGATGATCATGCCGTGGTGCGGGCCGGTTTCCGTATGTTGCTGGCCAGCGGCGATAAAATCGAAGTGATAGGCGAAGCTGCGCGCGGCGAGCAAGCCATCCAGCTTTATCAGGATTGTCGGCCGGATGTGGTGGTAATGGATTTATCGATGCCCGGCATGGGCGGCCTGGAAACCATACGCAGGATAATCCAGCGCGATAGCGCAGCCCTGATACTGGTGTTCAGCGTGCACCACGAACAGGTTTACGTCGGCAGGGCATTAAATGCCGGAGCCAAAGGCTATATCACCAAAAACAGCGCCACCGAAATGCTAAGCGAAGCGATCGATGCCATCATGCGCGGCGAAGTATATGTAGAATGCGGCTTGTTAAAAAACCCGCACGCAAATTCGGATGCCAACGACCACCAAGCCGTACTGGCCGAGTTTTCGCCGCGCGAATTCGATGTCTTCAGGTTATTGGCGGAAGGCTTGACCGCGCAGAAAGTTGCCGATCAGCTCTGCCTGGGCCATAAAACAGTGGCCAATTACGCCACCCAAATCAAGAAAAAACTCCAGGTCGACACCACAACGGAACTCGCGCATATCGCCGTCAATTTGGGCATGCTGCGCCGGTAACGGGCCGAAATGGAAACAACCCTATCATGCGGCGAGCCGGTACTCGCTACCGGCCCGCTTAAACCGCTATGGTTTTGCCATAGTCCGGATAAAGAGATCGGCTTCGTTAATGGATTTTTCCATGGCCGCCACCAGCGCGGACACATCGGTCTGTACGCCAGCCAACTGGCCTTTTAATGAAGCGATGGCCTGGGCATTCAAATTATGCTTCAAGAACAGCACTTGATCGCGAAACACGCTTAAAACCGGCTTGATCTTGGCTTCCGCCTGACGCATGGCGCTAAGCAGTTGTTTGTATTGCTGGCGCGTCGCGAGCAATTTCTGTTGGCTGTTTTTCCTGAGCTCGGCGTTGCTGTATTGCGTCAGCTCAGTTTCCCATTCGCTAAACAAGGCCTCGGAAACGTCTTCGATATCGCCGATACGCTTATTGACTTCATCGGCTTTCTTGACGCTAGCCTCGTATTCGGCGTTCAGTTTGCCGTAAACGGTTTCCAGGTCGCCTCCCTTGAATTGGGCAACCGCGGTAAATTGTTCCAAAGCGGATTTAAATTGCCGCTTGGTTTCCTGTTGGGTATCGCGGGCTTTTTCCACCCGATGCACCATCACCTCTCTCTTTGGGATACCGATTTTTTCCAGACCGCTGTAATAAATGCTGGAGCAGGCGCTTATACCCATTGCCAACCACAGAAAAATCCAGCGCAATAAAAACTTCATATTTATCTCCAATGAACCTGCGCGCCATTATAAATAATTCGTTCAACCACTATGAACATCGATTTTTCCAAGAACTCGGACGGCCAATATTCTAGTAAATAAACTCGTGACAATTTGTCGCGCGGCAATCCGCCACATTTTCTTGGAACCAGGTATTGATTAGACTCTAACCCGCTCGCAAGACCGGTGTTTTCGAGCATACCCCCGCCATTTTTATAGGGAGATAATCCATGAAAAAAAACAACATCACCATCTTGATTGTCGCGTCGCTGGCATTAACCTTAAGTGCGTTTAAAGTCATCAGCGCGGAAGAAAACAGCCAAGCCGAACAAGCCGAGCCGGCCAAATCGATAGCTTGGTATGTCGCCAATGTCAAAGAGGCGCGCGCCAAAAATCAACAATGTTTTGACAATCCCGCCATCCAGGCATCGGAGGATTGCGAGAATGCCCTGCATGCATTGCAAATCAGCTTTAAAGGTGGCAACTAAGCGGATAGGCGTGCTTACGGCAGGCGCGCGAGTCGAATGACAAACAGCGCGCGTCAGCACTGTTTTGTCGCTAGCAAAAGTTATTAAATCCAGTATTTGATAACCCGGGACTACCGAGCAGCGATACCGATAAGCTTTTAGATTCGATGACTAATCCGGTAACCAAAATGCGACATATTGTCGCACGTGACAATTGGTCACATTTCGGATTTTTTTATATTGTCTATAATCTACCCAACTCAAGTATTGTTATGCGCAACTGAGTTGCTTTACCCTTCTTCTTTAAGCGGTCCGTTGACCGCTTTTTTTTGCCTCGCAAAAATTAAACGCAAAATTTTAGACCAATATCGTTTAATTTCGAGCTGAAAATATTCCGTCAATTTAGCCTAGCTCGGTTTTCAGGCGCTGATAAATGCCGCCGAAACTGCCGTTACTCATCAATACTATGTGACAGATACCATCCGCTTGCGCCTGGATGGTTTGGATGATTTCTTCCAAATCGCCGCAAATCTGAATATTATCGGCGTATCGCGGCAATTGACTCAAATCCCAACCCAAATTTTCCGGCTGGTAAACAATCGCACTATCGGCAAGCGCCAAAGACTCGGCCAGCGCCCGAGTATGCACCCCCAGGCGCATGGTGTTTGAACGAGGCTCGACGATGGCGAGAATTTTTTGTTTTCCCACTTGCTTGCGCAAGCCGTCCAGCGTGGTTTCTATCGCCGTCGGGTGATGGGCAAAATCGTCATATATAGTCAGCCCCTTATGTTTGACAATGATCTCCATGCGGCGCTTGACGTTTCGAAACCGCCGCAGCGCCTCGATGGCATCCTTGGGCACGATACCGATATGGCGGGCGGCAGCCATGGCGGCGAGCGCGTTGTAGACGTTGTGTTGACCGGTCAGATTCCACGTCACCTCGCCATGATCTTCTCCGCCGAAACGGACATTAAAACAACTGCCGTCCGCATTAATCAATTCGGCTTGCCAGTCGCCCCCCGAGTCAACGGTGGTTTTCACCACGGGCGTCCAGCAGCCCATTTCCAGCACTTCCGCAATATTTTGTTCGCAAGATGGCGCAATGATCAGACCTTCGCCGGGTATCGTGCGAACCAGATGGTGGAATTGCTTTTTTATAGCGTCCAGATTTTCGAAGATATCGGCATGGTCGTATTCCAGATTATTCAATACCGCCGTGCGCGGACGATAGTGTACGAACTTGGAGCGCTTATCGAAAAAAGCACAATCGTATTCGTCGGCTTCGATCACAAAAAAATCCGACTCGCCAAGCCGGGCGGAAACGCCGAAATTCAAGGGTATCCCGCCGATCAAAAAACCGGGTTTGAACCCGTTGAACTCCAATATCCAGCTCAGCATGCTGGTGGTCGTGGTTTTGCCGTGCGTGCCGGCAACAGCCAGCACCCAACGCTTTTGCAAGACATGCTCGGCCAACCACTGCGGACCGGAAATATAAGGCAGATTCCGATTCAGCACGGCTTCCACTTCCGGATTACCGCGCGACATGGCGTTGCCTATCACCACCAGATCGGGCCCGCAATCCAGATTTTCGGCTTTGTAACCGTTCATCAGGCGTATGCCCTGCTCTTCCAACTGAGTGCTCATCGGCGGATAGACATTTTGATCGGAGCCGCTGACGGTATAGCCCAGTTCGCGGGCAATCAGCGCCAGGCCGCCCATAAAGGTACCGCAGATGCCGAGAATGTGAATGTGTAAAGGTTGTTGTGCTGTCATGGTTTGGATTCTGCGGGTTTATCTTCCTGGGCGGGCTGCTTATCCGGCGCGGCTTCGCCATCGGCCCCGGGCACAATTTCCGTCGGGGCTTCGGCTACCTTGGCGCCGGCATCTTCCAGTAATTTCACGATGTCGGCCCTACCGATTTTTTTGGCTTTGTCCAGAACGGCGACTTTTTGATTGTCGACGGCATTCACATTGGCGCCGGCCGCTATCAGCAACTTGACGGCATCGGCGTTACCGAACAGTACTGCATCGGACAGCGCGGTCGCACCGGACTTATCGGCCAGATTGACATCGGCGCCATAGCCCAGCAGCAGCCTGATAACGCGCAAATTGCCGTTGAAACTGGCGGCCATCAAGGCCGTTCTGTCCTGTTCGATTTTACTGTTGACGTCTATGCCTTGTGCCAACAAGGTTTGCACCCGTTCCAGTTTTCCGCCGGCGGCGGCCGCGAACAAGTCCTTGCCGTCTTCCGCCACCGATAGCATGGGTACTAGAGTCAGCATTAAAGCAAACTGGAGGCGGCTTATCTTCATGAGGCGGCTTGCGTTTGTAAATCAGTTAGGTTGAAATACGAAATATACGGAACGACATGATCTATCAATGAGCGAAAAAAACAAAGTATTAGTTGAGGCCAAGCCACAGTACATCGAGAGCCAGTCGGCGCCCGAACAGAACCGTTTTGTGTTTGCCTATACCGTCACCATCACCAACGTCGGCGCGGTACCCGCGCGCCTGCTGACCCGACATTGGTTGATAACCGATGCCAACGGCAAGGTGCAGGAAGTGAACGGTGACGGCGTTGTGGGCGAAAATCCGCACCTGAACCCCGGAGATTCGTTCCGATACACCAGCGCGGCCATGATCGAAACCCCGGTGGGAGTCATGCAGGGTAAATATAAAATGCTGTCCGATACCGGCGAAAATTTCAACGCGGCTATTCCAAAATTTACCTTGTCGATCCCCAGAACCCTGCACTGATGGCGATTTATGCAATTGGCGACATTCAGGGTTGCTACGACGAACTGCGCCGCCTGCTGGACACTGTAAAATTCGACCCGGGCCGCGACCAATTATGGCTGGCGGGCGACTTGGTCAACCGCGGCCCCCATTCGCTGGAAACCTTGCGTTTTATCAAAGGCCTGGGCGATGCCGCCGTCAGCGTCCTGGGCAACCATGACCTGCACTTGATTGCAACGGTGGTGTCGTTAAGCAAAATCGGCAAAAAAGACACCCTGGGCCCCATCCTGCGCGCCGCCGATTGCGAAGAACTGATCGACTGGCTGCGCCGACAGCGCCTGTTTTATTTTAACGAACAATTTTGCATGCTGCATGCGGGTCTGCCGCCGCAATGGGATTTTCAACAAACCAGGGCGATGGCGGCGGAAGTCGAGCAAGCCATGGGCGGCGACGATTACCAACGTTTTTTCCGTTCCATGTACGGCAACAAACCGGCTGTTTGGCGCGACGACTTCCCCAAAACCGAAAAACTGCGTTTCGCGGTGAATTGCTTTACCCGTTTGCGCTATTGCACTGCGGCCGGTGAACTGGATTTTCATCAAAAAGGCCCGCCGGGCAGCCAGGGAGCGGATTTGCTACCCTGGTACGCCGTGCCGGGACGCAAAAGCCTGGACATGCGGATTATCTTCGGTCACTGGTCCACACTGGGCTTTTTCCAAGGATACAACGTGTATTCGATAGACACGGGTTGTTTGTGGGGCGGTCAGCTGACGGCATTAAAACTGGACGACGTTAATCCGCAACGAATCAGCATCGACTGCCGTTGCGCGCAAAATCCCACGGCAGCCTGACCGGCCGGATAATTTATTTTGTTACACCGCTTGCAAAAACGACCCGCAAAATATCGACGACCCGGTCAAATGCGGGTACGGTTCCAAGCGTCAATAATATCGCAACATTACGTAAATCAAATTTGACAAATCCCTACCTTGGGGCGCATTGTTTAACAACAACCTTTTCAACCTCGCGGTTAAGGTCTATGCTTCGGGTTGAATGGTGCAAACAACGCAAGTTTTTTTCATGCCGGCCTGTGCTGTTTCAGACGGTATAAATCTGTAAAACAAGGAGCTACTCATGAATAAAAATAAAATCTTGGCCGCCTGCGTTTTATCCGGCGCATTAATGACGGCACCCTCTGCTCACGCGGAAAGTTACATAAAGGGGTTTTCCAACAAAATCAGCCAAGGCTTTGCAAACATCGCCTTCGGTTTCGTCGAAATCCCTAAAAACGTGGTCAACATTTCCAGCGAGCAAAATATTTTTGTCGGCATGACTTGGGGGCTATTACGTGGCGTCGGGCATACCGTCGGCCGCACCCTGGTCGGCACGGCCGAATTGGTGACGTCGCCGATTCCAACCAGTGAGTTTGCCGCGCCCGCCTATGTCTGGGAGCGTTTCAGTGAGGACAGCCGTTATTTCGGTCTGCATTATCCGGGTTATTGGACTACTTACGGTCCGCTGGATGATGGCGAGTAAACGAATTGCGACTAATTGAATCACGAGGATAACATCATGAAAAAACAATATTTATACCTTCCGCTTGCAGCCGCGGCTCTCGCCCTGACAGCCTGCTCAACACCAAGAATGGATTCTTCCGATCTGAAGGCCGAAATCGATACGGCCAGAGTGGGCCACTATGGACAAGCCATGCTGCACGAGGAAATGTCGGAAGAATACCTGGAAGATGCCAACACTGTGTTGAGTCATATCGAGAAAGGCTATTACTGGAACATCAACGAGAAACAAAAAGGTTTGGATGCGGCAAAATCCGCCGCGGAACACAGACTACAATCCGAAAAGGAAATGTGCCTTTGGCTGACCGAAGTACACGCGCAAAACCACCACACGGAAGAAGCGCTGCATGAAACCGTGGCCTACTTCAAATCAGGCAGTGCGGTGCCCTTTAAAGTGAAGGATACCGCCATCGACCACATCGGCCATTGGCTGCACCATCATCCCGATGCTTCCGCAACCGTTACAGCGTCAACCGACACCGTGGGCAAACCGGCCGCCAATCAGTCTTTATCCGAAAGACGCGCCAAGGCAGTGGTCGACCGTTTGATCGGCAAGGGAGCAAGACCCAATCAATTGGAAGTCAAAGCGATCGGCGAGGCCTCCGGCCCCGATAACACACCGAATCAAGAACATCGGGTCGCCATCGTCATCACCTCTCATCCTGAATACATTGACTGCCCCAATCTGAAATAACACCGCGTTCCTCCGCACTCCGCAAGCGCAACGATGCTTGCGGAGTGCTTGTTTACCCCTCCGCGCCTAAACCAACAAACTCCTCTCCGACGGGTATCCGGCAGACTGTTGCCGGGCAAGTGTGACAGGCATAGAATGCCCACTCCATTCACTTAACCCAAGGATAATTCCATGTCAGATTCATATTGGTTCAGAACCGGCGAAGCCACCGTATTTTCCAGCGAAGGGCAGGGCACCGATGCCATGCCGGAAATTCTGATCGGAGACGTCAAGGGCCCCGCGGGACATGCGTTTGCAAATCTGATGGGGCAGACCGCCGGCCATACCCGCATGTTCGCCATCCGCGCCTGCAATCAGCAAGTGAAGCCGGCCACCATCATGGTTCCCAAGGTAACGATCAAATCATCGGCTTACGTCAATCTACTCGGCGGCCCCGTACAATCGGCCGTGGCCGACGCCGTGATCGACTGCGTCGCGGACGGCGTGATTCCCCGCCTGCAGGCCAACGAATTATGCATTATCGCCATGCTGTGGATAGATCCCTCCTGCGCCGCCAACCCGAATCCGGATAGAAAAGATCTCTATCGGACCAACTATGAAGCCATGAAACTGGCCATTCAGCGGGCCATGAGCAATTCCCCCAGCATCGAGGAATTAATTGCCAACCGTTATAAAATATCGCATGAAATGTACGACCCCGAAACCGGCGAATCCCAATGGTAAGTGCTAGTCGATAAGCTTCGTGGCCCGGAATTTACAACCTGTAAAGTGGCGGTAAAACGTCATCGGCCGCGGAACTGGAAGCAGTTGCTTTCTTATCGGCTTTGATAAACGCCTCCAACAGCGGCCGCCCATCCCAACCGATTTGGTTGCCCGTATACAGATACCGGTTCAATGACAATATTTCCGCGCTTAAGGGTTCCGGGCAATACCGCGCCAACATGCTCAAATTATCCGCGCCGAAATCGAGCTTTCCCCACGCTAGTAAAGCCTGTTTGGCCGCTTGCGGATCGTTGTTCCCACAGGCGGCTTTTAAGCTTTGTGCATGGTCCGGCATGGCTTGTTTGCCAGGTTGACGCGAAACCGGGGTAGCCCTACATCCGGATCGGCGATAAAGCCATAACACATGCGTCAACCAACCCAAGGCCAGGATTGCCGAAAGCGCCCGCCACACCGGCGGAGAGTCAAGCGAGCTCGACTCGGCTTCCGCCGCCGGCTCCGACTGTTGCGGCCGCGCGCCTGGATTAATGGCTTGAGCGCCGCCGGCGGCCAGAGCGGTTAATTTGACTTCCGGCAGACTCGCTACTTCAATCGTCTGAGTTTGGGTATTAAACCAGCTGATATTGAGAGCCGGCAAAATAAATTCGCCGGGCTGACTGGCAATGTAGGCAATCTTTTCCTCGCGCACCGCCGTCACGCCATCGCTTGGTTTTTCTTCTTTCAGCGTGGGCTGATCCGGATAGGATTTAATACCCGCCGGCGTTGCGGTTCCGGCTAATTCTGGCAATTGGCCCACAGTGGCGCCTTTCGCGGTCAGCGTAATGGTACGGGTCAAAGGTTCGCCGACCTTGGTTTGTAAGTTGGCGGCCGACCAGCTTTCCTTGAGCTCCAAAGACTGCGCGCTTAACCAGGCCGGGTCGGTAAAGTTCGCCGGTACCGGCAATACGTTCAAGGTAACGGCATTGGAAACAACCCGTCGGGTCTCGGTAATCTGACGGTTGAAGAAACCGTTGAAACGCGGACGTTGGCTGCTTTGGCTGCCTAGGACCTCGGCGGTCAGCGTCAACGGCGCGACGGTAAACAAGCCGCTTTGCTGAGGGAAAATTGCATATTTGCGTTCCGTTACCCAATAATCCATGCCATTGATCCGCGTGCTGTAAACGCTGTCCTCGCCGAGTTTTTCCACCAGGGCATCCTTGATTTCCGGCTCGTTCAGACTGGCTTGGGTTATCTGCACCCGTCGATACAGTTTCAAGGTGTAAAGCACCTGAGATTGCACGTACGGCGTCTCGGGAGAGACTTCAACCCGTAAAAATATTTCATCGTTGCCGTTGTCGGTGTCTGTTTGCGGCTCATCGCTTACCGTGACTTTGGCCGGCTTGCTGAGGTCGCTGCCGAAAGCGATAGCCGGTATCGCTATCTCGCCGGCCTGCTTGGGCATCACAGTGACGACCCATTGCTCGCTACGGCTGATTTTGCCGTTTACCCACGACACATTGCTGCTGCGCTGTTGATTCAATATCTCGAAATCGGCCCCCAATGGGGAAAAGTCCGGACTGCCGTCCGGAGTTTCCGCAGCGCTAAAGGTAATCTGCAAGGATTCGTGCAGACGCACCGGATTGCGGTCGATCTCCACCTCGATTTCGGCCGCCCATGCCGATGAAATCCAAAGCCAGCCGAACACCAGCCAAAACCGTATTTTCAAATTGTGCATCTTCAGTATCTCTTCCCGCACGGATCGATATTTCGCTTATGGGGGCCAACAACGCGGCGGTATCTTATGTCCATCCACCGCCCAGTGCCTTGTACAAATTGATTCTGGCTATCCGCTGTTGCTTGGTGACGTTGATTAAATCGATATTCGATTGCAAGGCACTCTGTTGCGCGATCAGGACTTCCAGATAACTGGCCTTGGCGGAGCGGTATAACTCCTTGGACACATCGACGGAATCCTTCAAAACCTCGCTTTGCTGCTTTTTCAGGCTATTGATTTGTTGTAGGTTTTTGATATTGGCCAATTGGTTGGCGACTTCCACATACGCGTTCAAAATGGTTTTTTGATAATTGTACATGGCCGTCAATTGATTGGCTTGCGCGGTATTGAAGCGTGCTTCCAGGGCTTTCATATTGATCAGCGGCGCGATTAATGTCCCCATCACCGAATAGGCAATCGATGCCGGCGAGGTAAATAAAAACTGCGGATCGAAGGCCTGAAAACCCAAGGTGGCGGTAATATTGAAATTCGGATAAAAAGCGGCTTTGGCGGCTTGCAGATCGAATTTGCTGGCTTCGATCTGAAATTCGGCCGCCCGAATATCGGGACGGTTTTCCAGTAATTGCGAAGGCACGCCCACCGACATCCCGTGCGGCATTTCCCTGAAAAACCCGGTTTTGGAGCGCGCTATGGCTTGCGGAAAACGCCCCAACAAATAATTGATCCTGTTTTCGGTTTCGGTGATTTGCTGCAGCACATTGGCCTCCATCACCTGCATGTTCAACAATTCCGCCAGAAATTGCTGCACCGCCAATTCATTCGCCCTGCCGGCTTCCTTTTGCAGCTTGATGACTTCCAGAGCTTCCCGCTGCTTGCCTAT
The DNA here is from genome assembly GCF_024505185.1 of Methylomonas subterranea. GTDB lineage: Bacteria > Pseudomonadota > Gammaproteobacteria > Methylococcales > Methylomonadaceae > Methylomonas > Methylomonas subterranea. Next base: position 118,012 of record NZ_JANIBJ010000006.1, on the reverse strand, counting down.
GGTCTGGCGGACAAACTCCAGTTCACTGTCCAGCGCCAGCAAGTCGTTATAGTGAATCGCCACATCCGAAACCAGATTGGATATCACGAAATGGGTGCCTTCGATACTGGCCAAATATTCGGCGGCGGCGGCCTTGCGCTGATTTTCCAATTTGCCCCAGACATCGATTTCCCAGGAAGACTGCAGGCCGATGAACAGATCGGGCAAATGCTCAGGCACGGTATTGCCGGGGGTAATTTGGGTCGAATCGTTACCGGCCCCATCCATGGTATACAAGCCGAACTTGCGCATGCTGCCGCCGACCAGCATCTCGACTTTCGGCAACATGGCGCCGTTGGCCAGTTTCACGCTGGAGCGGGCGGTTTCTATGCGTTGCAAGGCAATCTGCATATCGGGATTATTACCGACTGCCGTATCGATCAACGCCAGCAAATCGGGGTCGGCAAAATATTCCCTCCAGTTGATATCGGCCACCTTTGCGGCCTCCGGCTTATCCTGCGAGGCGGGAAAAGCCGCCGGGATGGCCTGCTCGCGAATGAACAGGTCCGTATTCAGGCCGCAACCCTGGATGGAAAACACCAGCAGGGAAACAACCAAGGATGATAAATAGCTATGCTTCATGAATAATTAAAAGGTTTCGGTAAAGGGGGCTTCTTCTTTCTTGCCGTGGTGACGATGCTTATCCCGAACGCCAGCAAAAGCCACGTATAAACCAGGGATGATGATCACGCCGAAAATGGTGCCGAAAATCATGCCGCCCGCCGCCGCGGCGCCTATGGTGTTGTTGCCGATCTCGCCGGCGCCCGAGGCGAACATCAGCGGTATCAAGCCGGCGATGAAGGCGAACGAGGTCATCAAAATCGGCCGTAAGCGCAACACGCCGCCCTCGACTGCCGCTTCAAAAGGCGATTTACCTTCCTTATGTTTCAAGGCGGCGAACTCGATAATCAAGATGGCATTTTTACCCAGAATACCGATCAGCATGATCATGGCGATTTGTGCGTAGATATTGTTTTCCAGCCCCATCAGCATCAGGAAGCACAAGGCGCCGAATATACCTATAGGCAAGGAAAAAATCACCGCAAAAGGCAATAAAAAGCTTTCATATTGCGCGGCAAGCAATAAATAAACAAAGATTAAACAGATCAAAAAGATAAAGATGGCTTGATTGCCGGCATTAGCCTGATCGCGTGACGACCCGGCCCAGTCGTAACCAAAGCCTTTGGGTAATGTATTCGCGGCAACGTCTTTGATGGCACTAATGGCCTGACCGGAACTGTAGCCTGGCGCGGGCTGCCCGTTAACCAAAGCCGACGTATACATGTTGTATCGCGTAACCTGCTCGGGACCGTAAACCTTCTCGATACTCAAAAAAGACGAGAAAGGCACCATATGGCCGGCATCGTTTTTGATATACAGTTTTAATAAATCCTCCGGCGCCGCGCGATATTCCGGTAAAGCCTGCACCATGACGCGGTAAAGCTGCCCGAAACGAATGAAATTTGTAGCATATTCGCTACCTATCAGGGTTTGCAGCGTACTCATGGCGTTATCCGCCGTGACACCTTTTTGCGCCGCCTTGTCTCCGTCTATATGCAACATGAATTGCGGGAAACTGGCGTTGAACGTAGTAAAGGCATTGGTAATTTCGGGGCGTGCATTAAGCGCATCGATGAAATCGTGGGCAACCTTTTGCAGCTTTTCCAGATCGTCCGAGCCAGTCTTGTCCAGCAAACGCATTTCAAAGCCACTCGAGTTCCCGTAACCGGGTACTGGAGGAGGTGTAAAGAATTCGACCGAGGCGTCCTTGATATGGCGGGTTTTTTCTTCTAAAACTTTCATCAAGTCCTTGTCGGAGGCTTCGCGTTCGTCCCAATTTTTGAGACTAATCAGGTTCATGCCGTATACCGCGCCGACACCTTCCGACAACAAGCTAAAGCCAGCCAAACTGGAGACAGAGGCAACGGAATCCAGTTCGGAAGCGATGCGTTGCACTTCATCGGAAACTTTCTCGGTACGCTCCAAGGTCGCCCCAGATGGGGTGGTAATGTTTGCATATATGGTGCCTTGGTCCTCTTCCGGGATAAATCCGGAAGGCACGGCATGGCCAATCAAGCCGGCGCCGACCGAAAAGCCCAGCAAGATGGCAAATGTGATCACGTTGCGGTTGCCGATCAGTGCAATAAGAGATTTATACCGATCGGACAACTTGTCGTACCAGCGGTTAAAACCACTGAAAAACTTCTGCGTCCTCGAAGCTTGATGATGATTGTGGTCGTGCAGATTTTTCAGAAACATTGCGCATAGGGCTGGCGTCAATGTGAGCGCCGTGACTCCCGATAACACAATCGAAATCGCCATGGTCAGCGAAAATTGGCGGTAAAACACGCCTTCCGGGCCCTCCATGAACGATACCGGTAAAAATACCGCCGACATCACAAGGGTAATGGCGATAATTGCGCCGCTGATTTCGCGCATGGCATGCTCGGTCGCGCGTTTGGGGCCCATGTGCGAATGCTCCATTTTGGCATGTACCGCTTCCACTACCACGATGGCGTTATCGACCACGATACCGATTGCCAATACTAGGGCGAACAATGTAATGAGATTTAGCGAAAACCCCAACAACTGCATGAAGAAGAAGGTACCGATTAGCGAAACCGGTACGGCGATAATCGGAATCACAGTCGACCGCACGTCCTGCAGGAAGATGAACACCACCAGCGCCACCAGCACAAAGGCTTCAAATAAAGTTTTCAGCACTTCGTGGATGGAAGCATCCAGAAATTTGGAAACGTCATAACTGACGGTGTAAGTCATGCCGGGGGGGAAAGTGTCGCCTTTTAGTTTTTCCATCGTTGTTTTGATGTTCTCGATAACCTGCTTGGCATTACTCCCCGGCCGCTGTTTAAGTAAAATCGCCGCGGATGGGCGGCCATTTTCTTTGGAAATTACATCGTAGCCTTGCGAATCCAGTTCAATATCCGCAACGTCCTTGAGACGAATGATTTCTCCATTATCGCTACCCGATAACACGATATTTTCGTAGCCTTCCTTAGTGTTGTACTTGCCGGTGTAACGCAGCACATATTGCAAGGACTGCACCTCTTTGCCGGAACTTTCACCGATTTTACCGGGTGCCGCCTCCACGTTTTGGGCCTTTAGCTTGTCAATGACTTCCGTTGCCGAAATGTTGTACATCAGCAGTTTGTCGGGTTTCAGCCAGACTCGCATCGCATACTTGCGGGCACCCAGGATTTCCGCAAAACCGACACCTTCTATTCGTTTGAGCTCTTTCAGAATGTTGATGTCGGTGAAGTTGTAAAGAAATTTTTCGTTAGCCGCCGGATCATCGCTGAGAATATTGATATAAAGCAGCATGGCGTTTTGCACTTTTTCGACAATTACCCCCGCCTTTATCGCTTCAGCGGGTAACTCATCGATGGCGGAAGAAACCCTGTTCTGCACGTTCACCGCCGCCACATCCGGATTAGTACCGGGTTTGAAAATGATGCTGATCAGACCACTGCCATCGTTGCCGGAAACCGACGACATGTAAGCCATACCGGGAACACCGTTGATGGCGCGTTCCAGAGGCGTCAATACAGCTTTCACTACCACTTGTGCATTGGCTCCTGTAAATTTGGTGGTCACGCTGACCTCGGGCGGAGCAATATCCGGAAATTGGGTGACAGGCAGCTGTGTCAGCGAAATCAGCCCCATCAGGGTAATGATCACGGAGATAACGATGGACAGCACCGGACGGTGTATAAATTTAGCGGTCATATTGGCGTACTCCCTTACTGACGAACTTCGGACATGGAAGCCGCTAAATCGACGAATTTAGGTTCAATATTCTCTCCGTCCTTGGCGCTATCCACGCCTTCAAATACAATTCTGTCGTCCTTCGTTAAACCAGATTCTATAGCGTAATAGTCGGTAAAACGCATTTTGGGAACAATATTACGTTGGTGTAAAACATTGTTTTTGTCGACCACGAAGACATATAGTTGATCTTGAACCTCGAAGGTGGATTTTTGCGGAATGACCAGCGCCTGTTTCAACGTTTTATTGATTACAATTTTACCGTTGGCGCCGTGTTTCAAAATACCGTCCGAGTTGGGGAATCGCGCTCTGAAAGCAATATTGCCGGTTTCGCGATCAAACTCGCTTTCTATCATTTCGATTTTGCCTTTATACGGATACAGCTCGTTATTGGCCAGCCGCAAACTGACGACTTTCATTTCTTCTTCGTTGCCGGAAATGTAATTCAGATAATCGACTTCCGACAGGTGGAAATAGGCGAATATTTCGCTGTTATCCGAAATGGACGTCAGCATGTCGCCTTCCTCGATCAAACTGCCGACCTTATGCGGAATGCGGTTGATGATGCCGTCGTACGGCGCCTTGATTTGCGAAAAATCCAGATGCAGAGCCACCTGTTCCTTGTTGGCCTGAGCTTCTTCCACCTTGGCTTTTAAGGCATTGATTTTTGCTTCCAATACTTCCAGCTCGGTTTTGGAAACAATATTCTTTTCCACCAGCCGCTTCACATTGCCCAATTCAACTTCCGAAGCCTTTAAATCGGCTATGGCGGCTTTATAGTCCGCGTTGGCTTTTTGCAATTCCTTTTCGTGCTCCATGAAACTCAGGCTGAACAAAAGCTGGCCCTTCTTGACCGTCTGACCTTCGTCGACGTAGTTTTTTTCGATAAAGCCCTTGATTTTGCTTCTGACCTCGACATACCTGACCGACTGAATTTCAGCCACGTACTCGCTGGTATATGGGGTATTTTTGACGATGGGGCTGATGACCTCGTAACTTTCGGGTTTGGTTTCAGCAGTTTGTTCCGGCCCGCAGGCTGTGATGGTTAAACACAAGGCAAGCCAGGGAATTTGTTTGATTTTCATTGTTAGGGAATCGGTATTTGGTTACTGTTTAGAAACCGAAATCGGTTTCGCTCCAATAAATAATCAGCGATTTTTATCCATGCTCAATCGCTATAAAACCCATTGGGTAAATCAGCCATTGCCGGATGGGCCGCCGGCCGATGCGGCGCTGAGCCGGGCTTTGCTTGATTCGGCCGGAAGGTTTGTCGGGCGGCAAAACAAACCGCCCCGGCTTACCAGTCCGGACCGTTATGGGGAGGCGGGGCGCGTTGGCCGTATTGATATTTGAACTTGCGCTTCAACAATCCGGTGGGTTCGTCGGGTATGCGTTTTAACAACTGTTCGCTGGCGCGGCGGGCTTCGTCCTGTTCGGTGGCGGGCAGGGCGGCCGGTTGGTCGCCGGCGGACTGTTCCGGCTCGGGATTTTTAGGCTCGCGGCGGGCGTCGTCGGGCTTGTCGACCTCCGGTTCCGGTTGCCGCTGCTTGCCTTGGCTTTGTTCGGATTGTTCTTCTGATTGGGCTTGGCTTTGATCGGGTTTTTGCTGTTCTTGCTCCGCCTGCCCGCCTTGCTGCTGATTTTGGGCGGACTGGGGCTGGCCGGCTTGATCCTTTTGCTCATCCGCCTGCTGTTGTTCGGATGACGGCTCCGCGGCAGACTGACTATCCCGCTGCTGCCGCTCTTGCTGTTTTTGCTGTTGTTTTTCCAGCAATTCTTTGTTGTACCGGGCATCGGCGTGATTCGGATCCAGCCTGAGCGCTTCGCCATAAGCCTGTAATGCCTCGTCCAAAAGACCGGCCTTGGCCAGGGCGTTACCGCGATTGTAGTGACCGTTCGCGCTTTGCGTGTCTTTCAGGGTCTCGGCCGCTTCCTGAAATTGGCCGGCTTTATACTGGGCGGCGGCCCGCCAGTCGGGGTTGTCGAATTGTTCCGCCGCTTGGCGGTATTGTTGCTGACGAAACGCCTGTTGGCCGCGTTGATCGGGGGTTTGCCACAGGCTTTGCCAATCCAGCGCGGCCGCCGGCCTGGGTAAGGGCAGCAGGCACAACAGGGCAAGGGTCAACAAGCCTTTTCTGAAACGCAATGCCGCCCACGGCAGAACCAGCAACAACAACCACGGCCCCATTTCCCGCCATTGCTCCAGCAGCATAGCGGATTTTTGGTTTTGTGCCTTCTGTTGCACTTGGTTAAACAACCCGCCCAATCGCTCGATATCGCTGTCGTCGGCCGTTGCCGCCTGAAAAATCCCCCGCCCGTTTGCCGCCAATTGTGCCAGTTCCGCGCTATCCAGACCGGCCACCACGATATTGCCCCGCCCGTCCTTCAAAAAACCGCCGCCTGCCAGCGGAATGGGCGCGCCCTCCGGGCTGCCCAAAGCCAATACAGACAGGCGATAGTCGCCCAACAAGCGGCCGGCGCGGCTCGCGCTGTCGGCATCGGCGCCGTCGGTCACCAGCAGAATATCGCCTTGCGCCAAACCGGCCTGCCTGAGCAACTCGACGGCTTTTTCGATGGCAAGGCCGGTGTTACTGCCCGTGCTGGGCATGATGTCGGTGGTCAAGGCCTCTATCTGACTATTGATGGTGGCCGTATCCGTGGTCAGAGGGGTAACGGTAAAGGCCGCGCCGCTGTATACCAGCAAGGCGGTTTGGCCGTCCTTGCGCTGTTGCAAAATATCGCTGATTTTGTAGCGGGCCCGGCTGATGCGGCTGGGTTTGATGTCGGTGGCGTTCATGGATTCGGATAAATCCAGCGCTATCACCAAGGCGGAATCGTTGCGAAAGGCCGGGCTCGGTAAACGTTCCCAAGTGGGGCCGGCCAAGGCCAGAATGCACAACAAAGTAGCCAAAGCGGCCGCCAGCCAGCCCCCGCTTTGCATCGACCGAGGTTTTTCCTGCAGGATGAAGGGCAACAGTTCGGCGTCGCAGACAGCGGCCCAGTCGCCGCGCTGGTATTTGTGGCGCATCAATGCGTACAGCAATATGGCTGCCGGCACCACGCTCAGCAACCACCATGGCCTGAGGAAATGAAAATCCGCCGACATTTCAGCGCAACCTCAAACGACTGACGGCCAACAGCGCGACCAAGGCCATGGCAACGGCCAGCGGCCAGACATAAAGCTCGGCGCGCGGACGGAAAAACTGCTTGTCCTTTTCCACCGGCTCCAGTTGATCCAGAATTTGATAGATCTGCTCCAGTTCTTCGGTATTGCGGGCCCGGAAATAACGGCCGCCGGTGGTATCGGCAATGGCTTGCAGGGTTTTTTCATCCAGGTCGGCGGAGGGGTTGACCCGGCGAGTGCCGAACAGTCCGCGCACCAGCATTTCGTCCGCCCCCACGCCTATGGTGTAGATTTTCAATTGGTGTTCGGCGGCAATCTCGGCGGCCTTTAGCGGCGTCAATTCGCCGGCGGTATTGGCACCGTCGGTCAGTAAAATCAATACCCGACTGGCGCTTTTTTCATGTTGCAGACGTTTGACGGCCAAGCCGATAGCGTCGCCGATGGAGGTTTGCGGCTCGTCCTCGGTAATACCGATAAAGGCTTCGTTAAGCAGGGTTTCCACGGTCTGGCGATCGAAAGTCAACGGCACATGCAAATAGGCTCGGGTACCGAATAATATCAGACCCAGCCGGTCGCCCACCCGGCGTTTGACAAAGTCGCTCACCACATATTTGGTGGCGGTCAGGCGATCGTAGCGTTTGTCGTCAATCACAAAATCTTTTTCCACCATGCTGCCGGACACATCCACCGCCAACATCAGGTCGCGGCCGCTTACGGCCAGTTCCAGGGGGTCGCCCAGCCATTGCGGGCGGCAGCAAGCCAACAGCAGAAAAATCCAGGCCAGTCCGGCCACCCACAACGGCCAGCGCTGTTGACTGCCCAAGCCGTCCGCTCGGCCGGCGGGCAGTTCGTCCAGAAAAGGTACGATCAGCGCGGCTTGCCGAGGTTGCGGTTTGGCGGGCAGCAGCCGGCGCAATAAAAACGGCAACGGCAGCAACAAGCCCAGCCAGGGCCATTGAAAAGCCATCATGACAACTTACCTCGTTGCTTGAGCCAGCGTTCGCACAAGGCAAACAAGGCTTCCAGGTCGGCGTCATCCGCCGGCGCCGGCCGATAATGACTATCGGCCAGACAACGGCCCACACCCTGGCTGAACGGGGCGTCCGGAAGTTTGCGGTCCAGATACTCCAACCAGGCTTGGCCGTGCAATTGCGCCACGCCGGCGCGCGGCTCCGTGCCGATCGCGACGCGGCGCAACAAGGCCGACAGCTCGGTCAAGGTCTGCTTGGTATCGCTTTGTTGTCGGCGCATCCGGTTCAGCAAGGTTTGGGCGCGCTTGACGGCGGTTTTGCGGGTCAGCCGGCGATATGCGTAACGGCCAACCAAAATCAATAAAATCAGCAACAACGGCAGCAACCACCAAGCGGGCGCCGGCGGCCACCAGCCTATGTCCTCGGGCAAGCGGATGTCTCTCAAGGCTAAGGGTTCCATGGCTGAATCAGGCATTTTCCGTCAGACAGTCTTCTAGTTGTTGTTGGAGCTTTTCCAGTTCCGCGAAACCCGCCCGGGCGGTTTGCGCTTCGCCTTGCCAAAATTGTTGCATCAACGTATCGCCCTTATGCAGCAGTTGTTCGTGCAGGGCGGTTACTTGTTGCAACCAGACCCTGTTGTATTGTTCCTGTTGCCGGGCTTGCCTGAGCCAACGGCCGAAATGGCTTTTACGCGGCTGCATGATGGGCCAGCAAGCCATGTTGTTGCGGTTGCCGTGCAGACATTGCTCGACCCGCCGCAGCCATTGCCGGAGATCAAGCCTGCGCAAGGCGATCTGGGTTTGATCGGCGGACATTTCCTTGTTTGCGTAGGTCTCCCAGATGGGAAAGGGCCGGTAATGTTGGATCCAGCCCAGCATTTCATCCGCCGGCATGGGTTTGGCAATCGCATAGCCCTGGGCGACATAACAGTTCAACAACAGCAGGGCCAGACCTTGTTCCTCGGTTTCCACGCCTTCGGCGACCACCTGATTGCCGAAAGCCTGACTCAGGCCGATAACGGTCTCCACAATAGCAAAATCGTCGGGATCGTCAAGCATGTCCCGCACAAAGCTCCTGTCGATTTTGACCGTATCCACCGGCAGGTGGCGCAAATGGGTCAATGACGAATAACCGGTGCCGAAATCGTCCAGGGCCGCGCCTATGCCCAATGCTTCATGGCAGGTTTTAACGATACGGTTGACCGCCGCCAGATCGTCCAGGGCGGTGCTTTCCAGAATTTCCAGTTGTAAATGGCGCGAGGCCATCCGCGGGTGTTTTGCCAACAGCTTTTCCAAGTAGGGGATAAATCCCGGCCAGAGCAGGTGGTAGGCGGAAACGTTGACGCTGACTTCGATTTTCAAACCTTGCCGGTGCCAGTGATTCAGTTGCAGCCAAGCCTGTTCCATGACCCAATTGCCCAGCTTTATTTCCAGCTCGGTGGCCGCCAACACCGGCAGAAAATTCAAGGGCGATACCAGCCCCTTTTTCGGATGTTGCCAGCGTATCAGGGCTTCGACGCCGGTGATCCGCCCCGTCTTCAGACTGATTTTGGGCTGATAAAACAGACAGAACTCGTGGTTGGCAAAGGCTGTTTCCAGCTCCTGCAATTGATTGTGATGATCGACCACCAATTGATCCTGGCTGGCGTCGAACAGCTGGAAACGGTTTTTGCCGGTCAGTTTGGCATGATACATGGCTTGATCGGCATGGCGCAGCAAGGTATCGGCGTCGGCATCGTCCAGCGGGAATATGCTGACCCCGCTACTGGCGCCGATGTTGACACTTTGTCCGTCAATCAAAAACGCTTCCGCTATGGCGTTATGAATACGGGTCAGCGTTTGACTGATTTCTTCCACGCTATGCAAACCGGTCAGCAACAGGGCGAATTCATCGCCGCCGTGGCGGGAAACGGTGTCTTCTTCCCGCAAATTTTGTTTGATCCGCTTGGCCACCTCTATCAGTACCTGATCGCCGGCACCGTGCCCCAGTTGATCGTTGACGGGCTTGAAGCCGTCCAGATCCAGAAAGCAAACCGCCAGCAGCAACTTTTCACGCTTGCTGCGGGCGATGGCTTGCAACAGGCGGTCGCTGAACAGCGTGCGGTTGGGCAAGCGCGTCAATGGATCATAATGCGCCATTAGCTCCAACATTTGCTGTTGCTGCTTGATCTGGGTGATGTCGGAAAACAGGCCGATGAAATAGATGATTTGCCCACGGTCGTCGCACAGCGCCGAGATACTGAGCAGCTCCGCATACAGCTCGCCGTTTTTCTTGCGGTTCCAGACTTCGCCCTGCCAATGCAGCTTGGTCAGCAGGGTTTGCCACATTTCCCGGTAAAAAGCGGGTTCTTGCCGACCGGATTTCAGCAGGCTGGGCTTTTTGCCGATGGCTTCGTCGCGGCTGTATCCCGTGATGTCGCAAAACGTGGGGTTGACGTCGATGATGGTGGCTTCCGCATCGGTAATCAAAATGCCTTCGTGCGCTTCGCCGAACACCCTGGCGGCCAGTTTGAGCCTGTCGTCGGCGGCCTTGCGTTCGGTGATGTCCCTAGCCATGCTCAATAGCGCCACGATGCGCCCTTCGTCATTGCGCACCGGCACCGAGGTGCTTTCCAGCCAGCGGATGTCGCCCTTCAAATTGCCGATCTGCATCAGCAGCGAGCGGGTATGGCCGGCAAACACCTGTTCGATAGTCTGGCTAAAGCTGCTCCGGTAATCGGGCAACAGTAAATTTACCGGTTTGAGCGCCTGGATCTGCCCCAGGCTGTCGGCGCCCAGAATGGACAGTCCGGCCGGGTTGATGTTCAGCAATTCGCCGTCCCGCGTCATCAACATGATGCATTCCGGTACCGAGTTGAGAATAGTGCGCAGATAGGCTTCCGATTCCCGCACCTGCCGTTCGGCGGCTTGCAATTCGGCGTTGGTGGTTTGCAAGTCCAGCGTGCGGCGGTCGACCAGGGTTTGGATTTGCGCGGCACGACCGCTGATGGTCAGCAGCAAGATGCTGAACAAACTGGTCAAACCCATGCCGCTTAACAGGGTAAACCAGGGCAGCCAGGAGCCGCGCCGATCGAGAAAACCGCTATCCGGCAGGATGCCGATGCGCCAGACCCGGTCGGCGAACAAAAAATCCTGTTGCCACGGCCTTATATTGCTGTAGGCGCTAACGGGATGGGCAACATCTTTCCGATACAACAGGGAATGACCTTCGGCGGCGGCAACGTCGCTTATGGTTACGGCAAAGTCCTCTAAATCGAGCCCCGCCAAGGCGGTTTCCACCAAGCGTCTCGGTAACACCACCGCCGACACGAAGCCCTTCAATCCGTCGACGGCAAACACCGGAATGGACAGCAATACGCTGGCTTCGGCATCCCGCCGCTGAATCAGCGTCAGGGTCTGACTGACGCTGGGCCGGCCGCTGGCGAGTGCCTGTTGTTTGGAAGCGCGGCTAATGGCGGTCGCGGCCGAATCCAAGCCGAAGGCCGGCTCGTTGCCGCGCATGGGCTCGACGTAGGCAATGGGGAAATACTCCGCCCGTCTCTTAACCGGAATCAACTTGTCGTCGGCATCGCGTTCGACCACTCTAAAATCGGCAAAACCTTCGTTTTGTATCTGCCGTTCGAAGTCGGCCAGTTCCGTCAACGCGACCCTGGGCAGCCATTCCAATGCCTGCAGCTCGGGATGTCTGGTCAGTAAAGACCGGGAAAAGCGGGCGAATTGGCGCCGATTTACCGAGCCGGCGGCCATATACAGATCGCGTAAAGCCAGACTGTTGTCTACGGCGTTCTCGCCGTATTCGATCAGTTGCCGGCTGATCATTCGCGCCTGACCGTCGAAATCCATTTGAATGCGGTCGTGTTCCGCCCGCTGGACGAATACGAAGATGCTGGTCAGCGCCAGCAAGGTGATGGACAGGGGCAGGCCGACCCATTGCCGTCGGGCGGCCCACAACTTGCGGGGTTGCGCAAACTGACAAAACATCAACGGACTGATGATGAATACCCCCAGGCTGTCGCCTATCCACCAGTGCAGCCAGGAGGCTCCCAGCAAATGCGTGGGGGTCATGGAGAAACCCCACAAGCAGAGCACGCCCAAACTGGCGGCAACCAGATTCGCCACCGGCCCGGTCAAGAGAAAAAACAGCAGAATGCCGCGCGGTCCGTCCAGGGCCGGCACGCCGGGCCCCAGGTATTTTTGCGACAGCTGAGCGGCAACCAGGGCTTGCAGGGCGCTGGCGGTGCCGATCAAAAAGGCGGCGACGACGAATTCGCTACGCAAGTCGCCGACCATTTGACCGGCAACCAACAGGTTATTGGCGAAGGCTCCCAGCAAAACGGCCGGCAAGGCGGAGCGGCCCCAAATCAACAACGCCGCCAGACTCAGACCGGCCGGCGGCCATAGCGGGCTGGAATAGACAGGGTAAATCACCGTCATGAACCCCAGCCAGCCGCCCAGGATTATCAAGGTTGTCAAGCAAAGCAGACGAAGGCAATAACGGGCTTTATTCATCCTGGTGTATTTCGCGGCCCGGCAAACAGCCGGGCTGAAGCATCAACATAGGGGCAAACGTCAGGCGGTCCATTGCGCGTGGGTGGCGCTTAACACTTCGATCGGCGACTGATTGGTAGCGCATGTCAGCAAGGTCATGCGCAGCTTACGGCACAGCTGTTTCAAATGCGCCTGGCGTTCCTGAAATCTGCGCTGATAGGCATGGCTTTGCCGGCTTTCGCCGGTATCCAGCAGGATGTCGCGGATTTTATCGGTAAAACGATAGCGACCCTTTTCCGGCAGCCGGCTTTCCAAGGGATCGAAAATCTGCAGCAAAACCACCTCGCAATGCCGGGCTATCAGGGCCAAATGGTTTTCAGCCAGTGGGTCCAGGCCGCGAAAATCGCTGATGAGGTAAATCCGGCTACCGGGATGGGCATGGTGTTGCAATCTGGCCAGGGCCGATGTCAAATCATTGCCGCCGCCGTCGGGGTAAACCGGCAGGGTCAAGGCATCGAAAAAACGCAATAAAGCCGCTTTGCCGCTACGCGGCCTCAATTCCAGGCAACCGGCATCGCTGAATATCTGGCCGCCGATGCGGTCGCCCCGCCGCAGGGCGGCCCAGGCCAGCAAAGCGGCCAATTTGGCGGCCTGCACGGATTTGAATACGCCTCGGGTGGCAAAAGCCATGCCGGGGCGATAGTCCACCGAAATGAACAGCGGCCGCTCGCGCTCCTCGCAAAACACCTTGCTGTGCGGCTTGTCGGTACGCGCGGTGACCCGCCAATCCATGCGCCGCACATCGTCGCCGGGCTGGTACAGCCGGGTTTCGGCAAACGCCATGCCGCGGCCCTTGAAATGCGAAAGGTAATTGCCACTTTGCGCGGCCCGGATCTGCCTGGGGCGCATATTGAGCATGGCGGCCGGTTTGGCCAAATCCACCAGGGTTTTCAGGCTGACCGCGACGCGATCGTTTTCGGGCACGGCGCTTGGGCTCATGGCGCGCCGGGTCCCCAGGGCATCACCGGCACGGTGGAGATGCTGTTCATCGGCGCGCCGTCGATCAACTTGCGGCTGACGGCCAGATAGATCAAGGTATTATGCGCGTTGTCCCACAAGCGCATCACCCGTGTTTCCTTGAACAGAAAGGATGTGCCTTCGGAAAACACTTCTTCGTCCTTGGGTAAATTGGCGGGCAGTTGGATAGGCCCGGTTTGCCGGCAGGCCAACGAAAATTGCGACGGATCGTCGGCCAAACCGAGGGTTCCGGAAACGCCGCCGGTCTTGGCCTGGCTGACATGGCAGGTAACGCCGGGAATTTTCGGGTCGGCGAAGGCTTCCACGCAAACCTTGTGATTGGCCCCCAGCAGTTTCCAGGCGGTGGTCACGCAACCGACGTTTTCCGCTCTGACGGCTGAAACGGTCGGCAACAACAAGGCGATAAGGATTGCGTGCGATATAACTTCCCTGTTGATATCCCTCAAGCTAATCCTATTCCGTAGGCGGAGGGAACCGAATGCGGAAGTTATTGTGGGCGGAATCCTAAGCGGGAGTTTTTTCATCGGGGCTACCTTGGGGTGGAATGAAAGCGGAAGCGGCCATTGCAAGCGGGCCGGCCATGGTTTCGCGGAATATGGCTCAGGGCACCGGAATACGCGAAATCAGTTGCTTGATCACGTCATCGGCGCTGATACCTTCGGCTTCGGCCTCGTAGGATAAGATCAAGCGATGCCGCAGCACATCGTAAGCGACGGCCTGAATATCGCCCGGATCGACAAAATCGCGCCGTTCCAGCCAGGCCCTGGCGCGGGCGCAACGATCCAGGGCGATACTGGCGCGGGGGCTGGCGCCGTATTCCAACCACTTGGCCAGCTCTTCGCCGTAGGCGGCCGGGGAGCGGGTCGCCAATACCAGTTGCAGCAGATACTGCTCCAGGGCTTCGGCCATGTAAATGTCCAGCACTTCGTCGCGGGCCGCGAACAGAGTTTGCTGGCTGACTTTTTCGACCGCGCCGAGGCTATCTTGCCGCGCGCCGCGCGCTTCGACGCGAGCCAGATGCAGAATGGCTTTTTCATGCGCGGCGTTGGGATAATCGATTTTCAGGTGCATCAGGAAGCGGTCCAATTGGGCTTCCGGCAGCGGATAAGTGCCTTCCTGTTCGATCGGATTTTGCGTGGCCATCACCATGAACAGGGGCGGCAGTGGATAGGTGGCCTTGCCGACCGTGATTTGCCGCTCGGCCATGGCTTCCAGCAGAGCGGCCTGCACCTTGGCCGGCGCCCGGTTGATTTCGTCGGCCAATATCAGATTATGAAACAGCGGACCCTTCTGGAATTCGAAGCTGCCTTGTTGCGGGCGGTAAATCTCGGTACCGGTCAAATCGGCCGGCAACAGGTCCGGGGTGAACTGCACCCGGTGAAAATCGGCTTCCAAACCTTGGCTCAAGACGTTGATGGCGCGGGTTTTGGCCAAACCGGGCGCGCCTTCCACCAGCAAATGGCCGTCGGCCAGCAAGGCGATCAACATGCGTTCGACCAGAACGTCCTGGCCGATGATTTGAGTGTTGATGTGGTCTTTAAGCTGCTGTAGCGCGGTTTGCGCGGGAGTCAAATCGGTCATGGTTTGCTGAATTCCGTTCGAATATAGAGTGAAGCCCAAGAATAAGCCTATGGCGTGGGATGAAGATGGCGTTGCTTATTTTTCCATTCCCGGTGCGCGGACATGATATTGACGACTTCTTGCGGATCGTCGGTCACGGTAATCAAATTCAAATCCTCCACGGAAATAGTGCCGTATTCGAGCATTTTGTGCCGCAGCCAGTCCATCAATCCGCCCCAAAAATCGCTGCCGAACAGCACCAGCGGCAAGGGATAGGCCTTGTGCGTCTGCATCAGGGTCAAGGCTTCGAAAAATTCGTCCAGGGTACCGAATCCGCCCGGCATGCAGACATAACCCATCGAGTAACGCACGAACATGACCTTGCGCACGAAAAAATAGCGAAAATTCAGCGACAGGCTTTGGTAGGGATTGGCTTTTTGCTCCATCGGCAATTCGATGTTCAAGCCGATGGAGGTCTGATTTTGCAGGTGCGCGCCCTTGTTGGCGGCTTCCATGACGCCGGGGCCGCCGCCGCTGATGATGGCAAACCCCTCCTTGCTGAGCAGTTCCGCCAGTTCCACGGTTTTTTGATAATAAAAATGCTCCGCCGGCAAGCGCGCCGAACCGAAAATCGAAATCGCATCGCAAAGGCCGGACAATTCGTCGAAGCCCTCGGTAAATTCACTGATGATGCGAAATATCCGCCAGGATTGGTCGCCCTTCAAGTCGTCGATGATGCTGGACGAGGCCGAGCTGACGGTGGTGCGATTATTGATGCAGGCCATGTAGGTTCCTTAAATGTTCGCGCTTAAATTGGCTGTATCGGTTGACGAAAAACGCCCCTTTTGGGGCATGGCACATTGCTCAACGATTGCGGAATTTATACAACAGGCGGCCGCCCTGCAAGGTATGAGTGACCCTGCCAATCAGGGTTTGTTGCCAGTAAGGCGTGTTGCGCCCGGCACTGCGCCAGCTTTGCCCGTCGACTTGCCACGCCAACTCGGGGTCGAAAATGCAGACATCGGCGCTGAATCCCGGCGTCAACGCGCCGGCTTGCAGGCCCAAAATCGCCGCCGGTTTTTCGGTCAGACTGGCCAGTACCTTATGCAGATCGATGCGATGCAGTCTGGTCAATTCCAGCGCCAGCGGCAACAGGGTTTCCAGCGAGGCAATGCCGGGTTCGGTTTCCGGAAAGGCGCCCAGCTTGGCATCCAAATCGTGCGGTTGATGATCCGAGCAAATGGCGTCTATGGTGCCGTTGGCCAAACCTTCGCGCAGATAATGGCTGTCTTCTTCGCTACGAAAGGGCGGCAGCACGTGATAATGGCTGTCGAAGGGCAGCACATCCGTTTCGCTTAAATGCAATTGATGCACGGCCACGTCGGCGCTGACCTTGAGGCCGTATTTTTTGGCCTGCTGTATTTTGATCACCGATTGCTTGCAGCTGATTTGACTGACGTGCATGCGGCAACCGGTCAATTGCGCCAGTTCCAGGGCTTGCGCCAGGGCGATGGATTCGGCGGCGACCGGGATGCCGGGCAAACCATACCGGCTGGCCATGGCGCCTTCGTGAGCGCAACCCTTGCCGCTGAGGGAGGCTTCATTGGCGCGGTACATTAGCAACAAGCCGTGGGTGCCGGCGTATTCCATGGCCCGGCGCAGAATCAGCAAATTCCCCAGCGGGGCGTGGGCGTTGCTGACGGCGATGCAGCCGGCCTGTTTCAAGGCGAACATCGAGCTGAGTTCCGTGCCGTCCAGACGCTGAGTCAAGGCGCCTATGCTGTATACCCCAGGGTAATCGGCGGCTTCCGCCTTGTCCTTGATGTATTCCACCACCGCCGGACTGTCGATGCAGGGCTTGGTGTCGGGCGGCAGGCACAGCGAAGTAACGCCGGCGCTCAACGCCGCCTGGGTTTCGCTTTTGATGCTGCCTTTATGGCCATGGCCCGGTTCCCGCAGTCGCGCGCTCAAATCCACGAAGCCGGGGCAGACGATACGGCCCTTGGCGTTAATGGTCAGATCGGGGGTGAAATCGGCCGGCGGATTCAGCACCTGCAAAATTTGGCCGTCGGCTATGCACAGCGAACCCACGGCATCCAAGGCATTGGCCGGATCGATGATGCGGCCGTTTTCTATCAGTATCTTGGTCACGCCATACCTCCATGGTGGCCCAGCGTCATGGTCATGACGGCCATGCGCACGGCAATGCCGTTGCTGACTTGTTGCAAGATCACCGATTGCGGGCCGTCGGCCACGCTGGAGGCAATTTCCACTCCACGATTGATCGGGCCGGGGTGCATGACGATGGCATCGGGTTTGGCCCGTTGCAGCTTGGCTTCGGTCAAGCCGTAGCATTTGAAAAACTCGCTTTCGCTGGGCAGAAAGGCCGAATTCATGCGTTCCTTTTGCAAGCGCAGCATGATGACGACGTCGACGTCGCTCAACCCTTCGTCCATATCATGCAGCGGAATTACGCCCATGCTTCTGACATGGGCGGGTAACAGGGTTTTCGGGGCGATGACTCGTACTTCGGCTACCCCTAAAGTGTTGAGCGCCAGAATCTGCGAGCGAGCTACCCGAGAGTGCAGTATATCGCCGACGATCGCTACTTTCAGGCCTTCAAACTGTTTTTTATGCTGGCGTATCGTGAACATGTCCAGCATGGCCTGGGTCGGGTGGGCATGTTGGCCGTCGCCGGCGTTGATGACGCTGATATGCGGGGCGGTGTGTTGGGCGATGAAGTGCGCGGCCCCGCTCAAGGCATGCCGCACCACGAACATGTCCACATGCATGGCTTCCAGGTTACGGATGGTATCCAGCAGGCTTTCGCCCTTGGAGGTGGCGGAGGTAGCGATGTTCATATTCAACACGTCGGCCGACAGACGGGTGGCCGCCAGCTCGAAGGTGGTGCGGGTGCGGGTGCTGTTTTCGAAAAACAGGTTGACGATGGTTTTGCCGCGCAATAGCGGCACTTTTTTCACCTGATGTTCGGAAATGCCGACAAAGGATTCGGCGGTATCCAGGATCTCGGTCAACAGGCTCTTGTTAAGGCCTTCTGTGCTGAGAAAATGCTTGAGTTTGCCCTGTTCGGTAAGTTGTATGTGCCGATGCATAATCAGGCCGCGCAAGCCAGGGTTTGCAAATCTATGCCCAGGGGGTCTGGCCCGGTCAGCTTGATGCGTTGACCATCCGGCAAATCGATACGGACGCCCCGGCAATCGGGTTGCAGCGGGATTTGCCGACCGTTGCGTTCTATGAGCACCGCCAGTAAAACCTGATTGGGGCGGCCGTAATCGAAAATCTCGTTCAGCGCGGCGCGGATGGTGCGCCCGGTATAGAACACGTCGTCGATCAGAATGATGTCCCGGCCCTCAAGCCGCGGCGGCAATTGGCTGGCCTTGACGTTGGGATGCATGCCGATTTGCGAGAAATCGTCGCGGTAAAAAGTGATGTCCATCAGTCCCAAGGGTTCGGCAATCCGCAGGCGTTGGTGCATCCGTTCGGCTATCCAGGCACCACCGCTGTGTATACCGATCAGCAGGGGATTGTTCAGCTTGCGGCTTTCGATTTGTTGGCGGATATCGGTTTCAAGGCTGTCGAGCAGGTCGGCGATATTGAACGAGGAGGTCAGCATGATCGGTTTGTAAGCTTGTTTTTACGTAAACAGATGAAAGATCAAGGATACAAGAAAAAGCGGCTATTTGCATTCCAGGGTTGGAAACCGGAACACTTCTACTGTTTAAATCATGCTGTTTTATGCAAAACAGGGTTGGATCATTCATGAGCACAACAAGTGGTTGCGTGCAAAAGTTGGTGGGAGCAATGCTCGTTACCGACCATGAGCAGACAGACGGTTTTTCTGACGAAGGTCTGCTGATTGATCTACAGCCGCCAGCCGTAACCCCAAAAAGGTGCGACCACCTATAGGTTGTGCCGAGCCATGCGAGGCGCAACGATCGCGAACGGTGCGCCTGGCGGCAGCACCCTATAGTAAGCGCACCTTATGGCCTTATTTATTTTTGCGCGGATCATCGGTCGGATTCGTATAAATAATATCCCATGGCCCAGTAGCGATTAGTTCGACGATTGTTTCCTCATCAGTAGTCCAAACATAGTGAGTATGTCCACCAGGTAACACAAAGCTTGAACCTACGTTAAGCATCTCGCCTTTTTTTGCGTCAAATTTTTCACCCATGCCATTGCCTAGTTTGCCCCGCAGGACTGTAATTACTTCTGCAAATGGGTGTATGTGTGGAGGGATTGGATAATTAGATGGAAATTTCAGCAAAGCGATAAAAACCCCCGCTTTCTTTGGGTCGCCTACTAGAATGACGCTTTTGGCACCTTTAGGAAGTATCGGTTCGTCATTCCACTTAACCGTATCCGGGATAAACGATTCCATGGTAACAGCGCTCATGCGATCAATTTTATCCTGAGATAATGCAGAACCTGCGAAAGAAATAAGCATTAGAGCGATCAAGTAAATTCTCATCTGGCATCTCCATTTTCTATTTTGTTGTTAAGGCTCTGGGGCTTCATGGATGACACGTCTACAACAGCAGAGGTGTTGGATAAAGCAATTGTCGTAGAAGGGGGCGGAGGTGTATAGATATTATCTAAATCCTTATCGATTTTAACGGCAAGACTTTCGACGCCCTTTAAGGTTAATTTTTTATCACCGCCTTTTGTCTCTGAAATGTAATTGCCGATTAATTGGCCGTCATTAACCCTGACCAAATGTCCCATAATATAAGCGAATAAGAAACTTGGTTTATGCAGTCTGCCCACCAATATATACTCAGCTCCGGCTTTTTTCGCCAGTTCTGCGGCAGCGTCGCTGTGGTCAAAAAGATACCCAAAACCGCTGTTGGTCTCACGTTGAGCGTCTAACTCAACAGCAGTGATTTTATAGCCCGCTCTTTTTAATTCACCTTCTGGGGCCTTAGGGCGGATAAGCGAAGCGTCATCCGCCGATAAAACCGTCAATTTTCCGGTTCACCCACTTCCAACAATGGCAAGTCCAACCCCGCCCAATTTAACGGATAAATATCCATCTTGACCAAGCGATGAAAACTTGAATATGGCCAATCCTTAACTGTGACTGCCCAACCATGCTTGACCGGGTTGTAATGGATGTAATCCATATGTGCCACATAGTCGGCATCATCGATAATGGTATGTTCCCAAAATCGACGTTGCCATACTCCACGCTCGTGGCGTTTTATTCGGATTGCTGAACGATATTCGGTTTTAGGTATCGCTTTCGAGAAGGCTTTTTTTATCGCTCGCCATCGGTTGGAATATTGATCGTCGCCGGCCGGTAATGTCCAAATCGCATGCATATGATCAGGCAAAGCCACCCAAGCATCGATATGAAATGGCTGCTTTTCCCGGATCACTCGCACCGCTTCCCGTAACTCTGCAATATGCTCGATCAACAGCGACGATTTCCGTTCGAGCAAGTTAACGGTGAAAAAATAGGTGCCACCAGGAATGCGATTGCGTCGATAATTTGGCATGAAAGGAGTTTGACCGATTTGGCGGATGACGCTACGCTTATCCGCCCTACAGCCAGCTTGAAATATTGACCCCACTACTGGGATTAATTGCCTGCTGTAAAGGCTAGACCAGTCGTTCACCAGAAACTGGTGTCTGACTCTTTCGGGTCATAACAAGACAAATTATGCCTTACCCAACCAAGCCGTGAATTTTACGAGAACCGAATTTCAAGCATGTGATTGAACTCGGCGATAAAGCCCGGCAAACTGCAGTCCGACCTTATGTTGCGATTAGCGGAAATAACCCAGTAAAAAAAGCCGCTCATTTTCCTCCATCGCTTTGCCTCTTTACGTCGTCGGCAAATTCGTTAAACCAGCTTTGCAGAATCAGTTGCGCGGCCAGTTGGTCCTGAACTGCCCATAGCTTACCGGCACTGACTTTCAGGTCATCGAATAACAGTTGCTTGGCGGCAAAGGTGGTCAAGGCTTCGTCGATTTGATGTACCGGCAGATTGTAGCGGCCGTTGAGCTGGCGGCAAAATTTCCGCATGCGCGGGGTGATGATGTTGTCCGAGCCGTCTTGTTGCCGGGAAATGCCCACCACCAAGCCGAGCGGACGCCATTCGGCGATCAGCTTGCCAATGGCATTCCAATCAGGCACTTGGTTGAGCGAGCGTAGGGTTTGCAAGGGACTGGCGATGCCGGTATCGGCGTAACCCACCGCAACGCCGATTTTTTTATTACCGAAATCGAAGCCCAGATAGGCGTCGCTACGGAGTTTGGCGGCCAGCGGGTCGGGCTTAGCCATGCCCGGCGGCCGTGGTGAGGCGGTTGATGTCTATGCCCAGTTGGCTGGCGGCGGCATTCCAGCGTTGGTTGACCGGGGTTTCGTACAAAATGGCTTCGCCGCAAGGCGTATTCAGCCAGGCATTCTCGACGATTTCCTTTTCCAGTTGCCCGCTGCCCCAACCGGCATAACCCAGCGCAATCAGATAATGCGCCGGCCCCTGGCCCTTGGCAATGGCCTCCAGAATATCGCGCGAGCTGGTCAGGTTGATGTTATCGGCGGTCGGGATGGTGGAATCCCAAGTTTGCGCGCAAGGACTGTGTATGACGAAACCGCGCTCCTGCTGCACGGGGCCGCCGGCAAAAACCGGGGTGTTCAACACCTCTTCCAGATCCGATTCTATGCCCATTTGCTCGAGAATGTCCTTCAGTTTCATGTTGGTGGGGCGGTTGATGACGATGCCCAATGCGCCTTCCCGATTATGCTGGCACAAATAGGTTACGGTATGAAAGAAGTGCGGATCGAACAGGCTGGGCATGGCGATCAAAAATTGATTATTCAGATAAGTGCTGTCTGTCATATCTATGCGTGGTTGGGCTAGCGGGCTGTCATGCCGGTTTCGTCGGAAAACTTCCAGACCCGGGTAATGACCAAAACGTTCACTTCCTTGAGCAATTCCGTCGGCAGGGCCGCGAACGGCGCGCTCATTTTGACGATGCGTTTGGCCGCCTCGTCGAGCGCGAGGTTGCCGGACGTCCTGACGACGCGCATGCTGTAAATACTGCCGTCGGCATTGATGCCGACGTCCATGGTCAGCGATTGCGAAACACCGGGCTTCTTGGCCGCCGCCGGATAATTCAGATTGCCGGTGCGTTCGACCTTGTCTTCCCAGTCCTTGACGTATTGAGCCGCCAAATATTTGTGGGTGCTGACCGAACTGACGAATTTGATTTTACTGTCTTCGGCGCTTTGCCGGGTATTGCGTATCTGTTCGCCCAGTTGGGCGATTTGCTGCTGCAAGGCTTCGGCGGTCAGTTTGGGGTGTTCCGTAATCGTTTCCGCCACCGGCTCTTCGGCCGTTTCCACGGCAGCGGCGACTTTTACCGGAGCCTTGGCTTGGGTGAGCAGCTTCCGGGGCGTCGGATTTTGCGCCTCGCGGGCGGGCTGTTTGGTCGGCTCGACCCGGGCGGGCGCGGAGGCCTCGATCGGCGGCGTGGGCAGGCTTTGTTTGACCGGTTCGGGCTTTTGGGTGCTGTCGCCAGCCCCAAGCTGGTGTTCCGAGGCCAGATATTTAGCCTGACTCGGGGCTTTCTTCAAGGGTGCGTGCGACAGGGTGATCTCGATGGACTTGTTGGCCTTCGGCGCCTGCGGAGCCTTGAAGTTGATGCCCAATAAAATGCCGACGTGCACCAGCGCGGCAACGAAAACCGCCAACAGCAGCGAGTCGTCGTTGGACAGCGGTGAACTGGTAAGCGGCTGATCCTGCATCATCGGGTATTATTGTTTCGCTTGTAAGCGGTTTTGGATATGGTCCATCAGTTGTGCGCTGATATTGATGCCGAATTGTTTGTCGAGTTCCTGAACGCAAGTGGGGCTAGTGACATTGACTTCGGTCAGATAGTCGCCGATTACGTCCAGGCCGACGAAAACCAGGCCTTTTTCGCGCAGCGTGGGGCCTACCTGTTCGGCAATCCAGCGGTCGCGCTCGCTGAGTTCGCGGCCCTCGCCGCGGCCGCCGGCGGCCAGATTGCCGCGGGTTTCGCCGCTGGCGGGGATTCGTGCCAGGCAATAAGGCACCGGTTCGCCGTTGACCATCAGGATGCGCTTGTCGCCGTCCTTGACCTGCGGCAGATATTTTTGCGCCATGATGTAGCGGGTGGCGTGCTCGGTCATGGTTTCCAGAATCACGCTGAGGTTGGGGTCGTTTTCCCGCACATGAAATATCGAGGCGCCGCCCATGCCGTCCAGCGGCTTCAGGATGATCTCCTGGTGTTGCCGCAGAAAACCGCGAATTTTTTGCGGGTCGCGGGCGACAAAGGTGTCGGTGCAACATTGCGGAAACCAGGCGGTATACATTTTTTCGTTGGCATCGCGCAAGGATTGCGGTTTGTTGACAACGTAAGCGCCTTGCCGCTCCGCCTGTTCCAGCATGTAGGTGGCGTAGATGTACTCCTGGTTGAAGGGCGGGTCCTTACGCATCAAGATCACATCGAGTTCGGCCAGATGCATCTCTTGCTCGCCGAGAAATCGATGCCATTGTTGCCCGTTGCGCTCGACTTGCAGCATCCGGGTGCGGGCGTGGGCCTGACCGTTTTGCATGAACAGGTCGCCCAGTTCCATGTAATGCAACTCCCAGCCGCGCGCTTGCGCCTCCAGCAGCATGGCGAAACTGGTGTCTTTTTTGATGTTGATCTGGCCGATGGGGTCCATGACCATGCCGAATTTAAGCGTCATTCGCGTCCTGTTCTAATAAGTATCGGGAGATAATTGCAAAATTCTAACAAATTTATTTTTAAGAATGTTGTTTACCGGCAAAAGTATTTTTGGTATAAAGCTCGGCTATTTTGAATCAAAAGCTCGCATTGAGGTAGTCATGTCCAGAGTATGCCAAGTAACAGGTAAACGCCCCGTCACCGGGCACAACGTTTCACACGCAATGAACAGAACCAAAAGACGTTTTACGCCCAATCTGCATCATCACAGATTTTGGGTGGAAAGTGAAAATCGTTGGGTTCGCCTGAGAGTATCCTCAAAAGGCATGCGTATTATTGACAAGAATGGTATCGACGCCGTTTTGGCCGACATCCGCGCCCGCGGCGAAAAAGTTTAAGGAGAATTAAACATGCGCGATAAAATCAAATTGGTTTCGACAGAAGGCACCGGCCACTTCTACACCACCACCAAAAACAAAAAAACCATGCCCGAGAAAATGGAGATCAAAAAATTCGATCCCGTGGTTCGCAAGCATGTGATGTACAAAGAAGCCAAAATCAAATAAAGGGCTTTGATTGCCGTAATAGCGGCGGGCCGGACAGGTGCTTACCTGATCCAGCCGCCGCCCGGATCATTTCTCTCCCATTCTGTCCTGCTCGTTTTTAACCTTTTCCAGCTGCCTGGCTAATGCCGAGCATTTCAATTCCAAAGTGATTTTTTCCGCCTCCAGCGCCCTGCATTTTGCCTTGAGCTGCTGAACCAGCTGCCTGAGATCGTCATTCGGCCCCTCTTCAGATCTCTCACCCCTCGGCTCCGCCGGGACCGATATGGACGACTCATTGACCGGCATCAACAGATTACCGGTTTCGGTGCCGTCATCTATGGCGAACGAGGCCGGCTCCGCCAGCAGTTGATCCTGACTGAGACCGGCAATGCCGTTTTTCAAAATCAAGGCGTTGAATTTATTTTGCTGCAGAATAAAGGCTGCCATTTCGCTGGTTTTACCATCCTTGCAAACCACAACGATAGGATGATGCCTATGCAGGGTTTTTAGATACATGCGCAGGGAAAAAAACGGCACATTGGTGCTTTTTGGCAAATGGCTGATCCTGTATTCATCGGGGCCACGCACATCGATGACCTCTGCCCCTTTACTCATCTGCTCATGCAAACCGTCAACATCGATGTATTTGAGCGTGGGTAGCTTGATCAGATTGATGAACTGCTCCTTGCCCAGTCTGAGCAAGGTCATCTCGGTGAGGGCCGTAATCGAGGTACTTCTTGGCTCGCCCGAGATCAAGGCGTCTTCGCCGAAAGTGTCCAGGTCAACTAATTTCGACAGTTTGATATCCTTGGCGTTGGGCGATGGCTTGCGGCTGATCAATGCCTGACCCTTTTTGATGATGTAGTAAAAATCCCCCGGCTCCCCCTGCCGGATGACAACCTCTCCCGGCGCACAACTGACCTCCTGTAAACTCATCAGCAATTTTTGCAGATTGGCCGGCGGCAGCGAGCGGAAAATGGGCGACTTCAGCAGAGTCGTCATCCAGTCGTCGCTATCCCCCAAATCGTCAACCATCATAGCGCTTTCATTCTCGTCGTAAGTTATTTCGTTTGCCATTTTGATCATATCAGCATTCAATCGCAAAAACTGAATTCTACTATTGGCTACCGCGTCAACTTTTCTAGGCACTTGATGGGCGAGGGCAAAGCGCGCCGAATCGCTGCCCGCGGCAATGGTTTCGATGGTGAAAGTCTCGGTTCGCAAGTTAACCGAACCCTCCAGCAAATAATAAAGATCGCCGTCCCGCTGGCCGCGCCTGAACAAAACCGTGCCCTGCTCGGCGTGTTCCGGTTGCAATTGCGCGCACAGGCTGTTAAATGCTTGCGACGGCAGGGTTGACAAGGGAATCAATTGCCGGATCAGACGAGCCTCTTCGGACTGGATATCGACAGCCATGGTTTGATGCGGAATGAATGCAAATTAAAATGCTACGGGCAAGGTGCCTATCATAGACGATAATGAGTTAATATTTTTTGGCGAAACATTTTTGTTGCCGGATTGTCCATGCCGGTTCATCGACTGTTGGAAATACATATATGCTTAATAAGACCATAATAAGGCTGTTTCTTTTGCTCGCTTTCGCGCATTTTTCGGCCGAGGCGGCATTGCCGTTACAAGTGGAGGGCGAACAGTTACCCACCCTGGCCCCGATGCTGGAACGCAGCATGCCGGCGGTGGTAAATATTTCCACCTCCACCAATGTCCGGATTCAGGACAACCCGCTACTGAACGACCCGGTATTCCGCCGATTTTTCGGCATACCCAACAACCCGCGCCAGCAACAAAGGAACAGCTTGGGTTCGGGCGTAATTATCGACAAGGACGAAGGTTACGTACTGACCAACAATCATGTGATCGACAAAGCCGACAAGATTACCGTCACGCTAAGCGACGGCCGGCAACTGAACGCCAAAGTGCTGGGCACCGATCCCGAGGCGGACGTGGCGGTGATTCAAATTCCGGCCGATAGCTTGACCGCCCTGCGCATCGCGGATTCCAGCCAGTTGAAGGTGGGTGATTTTGTGGTGGCTATCGGCAATCCCTTCGGCTTGGGTCAAACCGTAACCTCGGGCATAGTCAGTGCCTTGGGCCGTTCCGGCCTGGGCATTGAAGGCTATGAAGACTTCATTCAAACCGACGCCTCCATAAACCCTGGCAACTCCGGCGGCGCCCTGGTGAACCTGCGCGGCGAATTCGTCGGCATGAATACGGCCATTTTGGCACCCAGCGGCGGCAATGTAGGAATCGGTTTTGCCATTCCGTCCAATATGGCCATCAAGCTGATGGACTCCCTGGTTCAACATGGCGAGGTGCGCCGGGGCCTGCTTGGGGTTACCACCCAGGATTTGACGCCGGAACTGGTTAAAGCCTTCAATCTGAAAAGCCAGCACGGCGCGGCGGTCAGCCGGGTAGAAGCCGGTTCGCCGGCGGAAAAAGCCGGCATCGAACCCGGCGACATCATCGTTGCGATCAACGGCCAGGAAGTCAAAAACGGCAGCAGCCAGATCCGTACCGCAATCGGTTTGTTGCAGGTGGGCGACACCGCCGATCTTGAAGTCATGCGCGGAGATCAACGTCTGAGCCTGCAAGCCGTAATAGGCAAACCCAAGCGTCCTGAAATTGCCGGCGAAAATATACACCCGATTCTGAAAGGCGTTACCCTGAGCGTAACCGGCAAGGACCAGATAGAAGGCGTTTTGCTGGAAAAAATCGAACCCAAATCCTATGCCTGGAAAACAGGTTTGCGGCCCGGCGATATCATCGTCAGCGCCAATCGCTACCGGGTCAGAAATCTGGATGAATTCAAACAGGTGGCCGACCCCAGATCCGCTTTATTGATCAATCTGCAGCGCAACGGCGAAGGCTTTTTCGTGGTGCTGCAATAAGAGCCCCTCGCGAAGCACCCGCGGGGCGAAACACATGGATGTGTTTCGTGACACCAACTTTAAAGCGGTTTCGCGCGGCGTTTCATTTTTTATTGCGTCACAGCTTGAATCACGCCCAAACAATTCATCCAATTGCAAGGCGTCTTGAAATATGCATCAGCCCTTCACGCTTCGGCCGCAGCCCTATACTGTTCAGCGCCGCCATCGATGGCGTTCAAGGCAAGCCCAATTTCATTGGCCAGATCGTCCAGTAATTTGATCTCCCGGTTGGTAAATACCTCTGTCGCGCCGGCATAAAGCGAATATACCCCCAATACCTTGCCCTTGGTTTTAACAGGCAAGGAGAGCATGCTGCGGTAACCCAACGCTAACGCCTTGTGCCGCCAGTCTTTGGTGCGCGGGTCGCTTTCGATGTCGTTGCTACCCACGTTACACATCTGGGCATAGGCCGCATGGGCGGGATGGCTGTTTTGCTCGGGAGATGTCGGCAAACGGTTGAATTGAGCCAGGGTTTCCTTGTCGATGCCGGCAAAAGCGGCCGGATGCAACATCTCTCCGGCGGCGTCCGGCACTCCCAACCAAGCCATGGCAAAGCCGCCTTCCTGCACGGCAATACGACACGCGGCATCGCATAGCGCATTGCTGTCGCGCGCATGCCGAATAAGCTTCATGATCTCGCATGTCATCGCATACACCCGGTTTAAATTGGCCAGCCGCTTTTCAGCTTGTTTGCGTTCGGAAATATTCTCTATTAGCGCAATAAAATGGGTATTGCCGCTTTCCCGGTGACGAATCGGACTGATAGTCAGCGATTCGTTATAAAAAATGCCGTCTCTGTGTTTGTTAA
Source organism: Methylomonas subterranea (assembly GCF_024505185.1). Lineage (GTDB taxonomy): Bacteria > Pseudomonadota > Gammaproteobacteria > Methylococcales > Methylomonadaceae > Methylomonas > Methylomonas subterranea. The sequence continues at coordinate 89,992 of NZ_JANIBJ010000006.1, read as the reverse complement.
TAATTTCGCCGCGCCAAACCCGTTGATTCAAGATGCTGTTTGCCAACGCCAGATAAAACGTTTCGCTTTGCGCCCCCAGGCGAATCAGTTCCTTTGACGGCTTGCCCAAAACATCTTCCAAGGCAAAGCCCGTTAGCGCGGAGAAAGCCGGATTGGCCCAGCGAATGACGGCTTGACTGTCGACAATAACAATGGCTTGAGCGGCGGCTTTCAGCGCCGTATCCAGCAGTTTTAATTGTCGCGCGGTTTTCTCGCGCGATAACGCATCCCCCACCCACTCGGAGGTACGCGCCACTATCAGATTTTGCAATTGCTCATCGGAATCCCGCAATTGCTCTTGTATCCGTTTCCTGCCTTGACAGACATCGGCCAATTTCCAACAACCGACGGCTTGCAAAACCAAAAGCACCAACAGCGCCGACAGAAAGGTATTGAAAAGCTCCGGATTGCCGTAGAGTTTTTTAGCCGGCAGCAGTGCAACAATTTTCCAGGCATTGGCGGTCAGTGCGGCGTCGTTCCGGTCGAGAAATACAGTGTTAAACGTCCACAACCCTTCAGTATCCTCAAACTGACCGGCTTCAGCCTGATTGATCCTGGCCCATATCAAAGGGCGATAGGCTGAAAAATTCGGGCTTGTGGGCTTAAATACCAGACCTTGCCCCTTGTCGGGCAGTGCAGAGGTAAGCAAAAAACCCTCGGGGCTCAACAACAGGGTACGCCCCGCATTCCCCGCGACGGCTTTCTCGAAACGAGCCAATAACTCCACCGCCGCATAATCGCAAACCAGCACGCCGCGCCGGGCGCCAGCGCCGTCAAAAACCGGCGCCGCAATGCGTAATACCGGCTGAAGCGGAGAGTCTTCGTCGCCGAATGGGTCATTGAACTCCAGAGGTGAAATGTAAAGCTGTTCGGGAGCCATTTTATTGGCGGCCATTAAATAATGACTGGCACTTTGATCTCTCGATTCAGCAGATGGCATAAAATGGGGCTTGCCACTGTTAAAATTTACCTGCAAACGTTCGCGCCCGAACTCGTCCAGCCAGCGTATCCGCTCAAACAGCACTGACGTGGCCGCTAACAGCGTCAACCGCCGTTCAAAATCAACTGGCGAAAGCCGATCGGCGGCCGGATTTGCTTCGTACGGCCCGGATATCCGGCGAATGCCACGCCTTATCTCATCCAAGGCGAGATTTATGGCTTCTCTGCCCGCTTCGACACCAATACCGTCGGACAAACGACAGCGCAGGGATGCGTGGTATTGGATGTTGCCGTAAAAAAAATAGCCGCCGGCGCAGCTCAATATGACCAGAACCACATACAGCCTGAAGAACCGGGAACCACATAGCCTACCCAGCTTATGCGCTAAGCTTTCAAGCATTTTCATGAGCATAAAATCGCAATCCCGGGGGGAGCCGAATGCATGAACATTTGATATGAAGGGTTAGAAATGAATAGTTTGGCAGTATATCGCAGTCGCGCCAAATTGCCAGAAGACTGGTTAATAGGCTGAGGGTACATTGCAATGCCGAACGCCAGGATAGCGGAAGAAATTCCGCGCGGGTCGGCATGAAGTTTCAAACCAAGAACTTGCCGCCGAAGGCAAAAAAACCACGGCGACTGCCTTACCTTGAAAAACAGCCGGGCATGCCAAATTCACACGGTGCATATTGATGTCCCGAAAAAGTCATAATAGTCGCCACGTTATCCATTAAAATGTCAGTCATTTTTGCCAAGCCGGAGAGGTTCAGTGTCAGTTCAGCCATGGTCGATCGAACAGGCCAAACAGCTTTATGCCATTCAGCAATGGGGCGACGGTTACTTTTCGATTAACGCCCGGGGCCATGTCTGCGTCAGGCCGCAAGGCGATAGCACCGTGGAGATCGATCTGTTTGAGGTCGCGCGGGCTTTGCGCGGCCAAGGTTTGCAACTGCCGGTGCTGGTGCGCTTTACCGATATTCTGCCCGACCGTATCCGCCGCCTGCAGCAGGCCTTCGATCAAGCCCGCGCCGCTCATGATTATCGCGGCCGTTACACGCCGGTTTACCCTATCAAGGTCAATCAACAGGGCAATGTGGTCGAAAGCATCGTCTCCGCCGAGCACATAGGCCTGGAAGCCGGCAGCAAACCGGAACTGCTGGCGATATTAGGCTTGGCCAAAACCGGCGGCACCATCGTTTGCAACGGTTACAAGGACAGGCTGTATATCCGCATGGCCTTGATGGGGCAGTTGATGGGCTTGTCGGTGTTCATCGTCATCGAAAAACCCTCCGAACTGGAACTGATCATCGAAGAAGCCGCCAAGCTGAATGTCAAGCCGCTGATCGGTTTACGAGTGCGTTTGTCCACCATCAGCGCCGGCAAGTGGCAAAACAGCGGCGGGGAAAAATCCAAATTCGGTCTGCATGCCAGCGAAATATTGCAGCTGATCGAGCGTTTGAAACAACACGCCATGCTGGATTGCCTGCAGTTGATGCATTTTCACATGGGCTCGCAGATCGCCAATATTCACGACATCAAACTGGCCCTGAAAGAGGCCGGGCGGTTTTACCAGCAGTTGCACAAGCTCGGCGCACCGATTAACACGGTGGATGCCGGCGGCGGCCTGGGCGTGGATTACGACGGCAGCGGCTCGCGGCGGGAATGCTCGATCAATTACAGCATGACCGAATACGCCGAAAATATCGTGCGCGCCTTCGCGGAAGCCAGCCATGAGCGCAAACTGCCGCAGCCCAACATCATCACCGAATCGGGCCGCGCCATCACCGCCCACCATGCCGTGTTGATTACCAACGTTACCGAAGTGGAAAGCCTGCAAGGTGCCGAAAATTTGCCGGCAACGACGTTCCATAACATCAGCGAGGCCTACCATAACGCTCAATTCGACATGGCCGAGGCCAGAGCCCGCTTTGTACAGGGTGATTTGTCGCTGCCGGAATTGGCGGAAACCGAAAAAAATTACGTCGGCCTATGCCAGCAGATTCAAAGCCAGCTGAACCCGCATAACCAGCAACACCGCGAAATACTGTTGGAGCTGGACGAAAAGCTGGCCGATAAGGTGTTCTGCAATTTTTCATTGTTTCAATCCATGCCGGATATTTGGGGCATAGAGCAGATATTCCCCATCATGCCGATACACCGGCTGGATCAACAACCCCGCCGCCGCGCGGTATTGCAGGATTTGACCTGCGACTCCGACGGCCGCATCGACCACTACGTGGATCAGCAGAACATCAGCCATACGCTGCCGTTGCACGGTATCGCCGATGGCGAAGATTACCTGATCGGCTTTTTCATGGTGGGTGCCTACCAAGAAATTCTGGGCGATATGCACAATTTGTTCGGCGACACTCATTCCATAAACATCGAGCTGGACGGCGACGGCTATCGTTTCGGCGAATTCATGGAAGGCGAGGATGTCAGCGAATTGCTGGATTACGTCCACATCGATACCGCCGCGCTGAAAAGCGCTTATCGGCAAAAGCTGGACGCTGCCCCACTCGGCGCCGCGCAAAAACAGGCTTTCGAACAGGAATTACTGGCCGGATTAAACGCCTATACTTATCTGGAAAAATAACCGATACCCCGTAACCGACAGCAAGATTCGATTATCAAGGAGCGCTCATGGTAAAGAAATGGATTATTGGTTTGGCCTTACTCGGCTTGATGGCATGCAACAAGGAAACCTCCAAACTGAGCAAACTACCGGATGACGGAGTCATACTGGCTTTCGGAGACAGTCTGACTTACGGCACCGGGGCCACGGCGGAACACGATTACCCGGCCCTATTGAGCGCATTATCCGGTCGCGAAGTGATCAACGAAGGCGTACCGGGCGAAATCAGCAGCGAGGGCCGACAGCGCCTGCCGCAATTGCTGGACGAATATCAACCGCATTTGTTGATCCTGATCCACGGCGGCAACGACATCTTGCGGCAGATCAACGTCGAGGAAACCCGGGCAAATCTAAAAGCCATGATCGCGGAAGCCAAACAGCGCAACATCCCGACCGTGATGCTGGGCATACCCAAATTCGGCCTGGTTTTTTTACATAGCGCGGAAGTCTATGCCGAGTTGGCCCAATCCGAACAGGTACCCACCGATCTGGAAACCCTACCGGCCATACTGTCCTCTAACGACTTAAAGTCCGATACCGTGCATCCGAACGACAGAGGCTATCAAAAACTGGCCGAGAATATCGCCGCCTTGCTGCGCGAACAAGGCGCCTTGTAAACTCTGACCGGTAAGCAACATTGTCCCCCACCACTCCGGAGAACCAGCGATGCAAACAGGCTTGATCGGCTTGGGCGCCATGGGCCAGGGCATGGCCCGCAATCTGGCCAGGGCCGGCCATCTGCAAGCGGTTTATAACCGATCCCCCGGCAAGGCCGACGCACTGGCCGCCGAACTGAATGTTCGGGCGCTGGACAGCCCAGCGGCGCTGGCCGGGCAATCCGAGCTTATCTTGCTTTGCGTTTCGGCCGACCGGGATGTGCTGGAAGTGGTTACGGCGCTGTGCGAAACCATCAAACCCGGCTCGGTTGTGGTGGACATGTCGACCGTCGGCAGCAATACCGCCAAACAAGCGGCGGCGTTACTGGCGAACAAACAAGCGGACTTTCTCGACGCGCCGGTATCCGGCGGCGTGGAAGGAGCCAAAAACGGCACGCTGGCCATGATGGTCGGTGGCGACCGGCTTGTGTTGGAGCGGGTCGGGCCGGTACTGCAAGCCATGACGGCCCGTATCGAGCACATGGGCCCAACCGGTTCCGGACAGGCCTGCAAGGCGGTGAATCAAATCATGTGCGCCGGCATCAATCAGGCGGTCACCGAGGCCTTGGCGTTTGCGCAAGCGCAGGGCCTGGATATGGAGAAAGTCGTCGACGTGGTTTCCGGCGGCGCGGCCGGCAACTGGTTTTTACAGCATCGGGGCAAGACCATGACAAAAGGCGTTTTCAAACCGGGTTTCAGGTTGGCCTTGCACCACAAGGATCTGCTGATTTGTCGGCAAATGGCCGAGCAAGCGCGCCTGGAGTGCCCCTTGACCGATGCAACGCTAGGCGATTATGAATTGCTCATGCAACAGGGCTTTGGCGACGAAGATATTTCCGCCCTGTATCGACTAAAACGGACAAACTAAAATATTAATTGAGGAGTGGAGATGAAAATTACGGTATTCGGTAGCGGCTATGTCGGCTTGGTAACCGGTGCGTGTCTGGCCGATGTCGGCAATCAGGTCATGTGCATGGACGTGGATCAAGCCAAAATCGACAAACTGAAGCAAGGCATCATTCCGATCTACGAGCCCGGCCTGGAAGAAATGGTCAAGGACAATATGCTGGCCGGTCGCTTGCAATTCACCACCGACGTCAAGGAAGCCGTGGATTTCGGCTTGTTCCAGTTTGTTGCGGTCGGCACCCCGCCGGACGAAGACGGCTCGGCCGATTTGAAATACGTGCTGGCGGTAGCCAAAAGCGTTGCCGAGCACATGACCGATTACAAAATCATCGTCGACAAATCCACCGTACCGGTGGGTACCGCCGACAAAGTCAAACAAACCGTACTGGATGAATTGGCCAAACGCGGCGAAACACTGGAATTCGATGTAGTATCCAACCCGGAGTTTCTGAAGGAAGGCTCGGCGCTGGACGACTTCATGAAACCCGACCGCATCGTCATAGGCACCGACAATCCGCGTACCGCCGAATTGCTGAAAGCCCTGTACGCGCCGTTCAATCGCAGCCGCGAGCGGGTCATCACCATGGACATCCGCTCCGCCGAACTGACCAAATACGCCGCCAACGCCATGCTGGCAACCAAAATCAGTTTCATGAACGAACTGGCCAATCTGGCCGAACGCTTGGGCGCGGACATCGAGCACGTCCGCCACGGCATCGGCTCCGACAGCCGGATAGGTTACAGCTTCATCTACCCCGGTTGCGGCTACGGTGGCTCCTGCTTTCCGAAAGACGTCAAAGCCCTGGAACGCACCGCCAAGGAAATGGGCTACCACGCCGAATTGTTGAGCGCGGTGGAAAACGTCAACGATAGACAGAAACATCGTTTGTTCGAGAAAATCTCCGCCCATTACCCGGACGGCGTGCAGGGCAAAACCTTTGCCCTGTGGGGTCTGGCCTTCAAACCCAACACCGACGACATGCGCGAAGCCCCCAGCCGGGTCTTGATCGACGCCCTGACCGCCGCCGGCGCCACGGTACAGGCCTACGATCCGGAAGCCCTGCATGAAGCAAGGCGCATATTCGGCGACAAAGCCGGCTTGATGTATTGCGAGAAGCAAGCCGACACCCTGCAAACGGCCGACGCCTTGATCATCGTCACCGAATGGAAGCAATTCCGCAGCCCGGATTTCGATGCCTTGAGCCGCTCGCTGAGCGACAAGGTGATTTTCGACGGCCGCAACATGTACGAACCCAAGTTCGTCAAACAAGCAGGCTTGCGGTATTACGCCATCGGACGCTGATAAACACCCGCTACCACCCGCTGGAAGGCAAGACAATTCCACCTTGGTATAAGACAGTATTCCGGAACCATCCGGGCGGGTTTATGCTTGGCCAGCGCCTTTTAATAACGCTAACTTTGGAAAATGCATGGAAATTTTGTTAATTGGCGCGGTTGCTTGTATGGCCGCATTGATCATCTCGGCGTGGCTGATGACATTTGCCCGCTGGTTTCCCATCCAGGGTATCGACGAAAAATTCCTGGTCGATTACAAAACCATGATCAGGGCCCACGTCGATTATGCCCTGATGGCCTTGTTCAATTTGGGCTTTTACGGCGCGGGCGTCGATTTGCCGGTTTTTGCCTGCTGGTGCGTGGCAATCGGCGGCTTTGCCAATCCCACGGTATTTGTCATCGCCGCCTTCGACCCGGAGTTTTGGCATAAAACCCATTGGAAAGTTTATACCGCCATCAGCTTCATCATTACCACCGTCGGCTTTGGCGGGGTGGGAATGGCTTTGCTGCGGCAGGCATTATAAAAAGCAATCGGGGCCGATCGATCCCGGACCCAACCGGCTCATGCTGGATAGGTATTCCCAGACATCAACCGGATTACTCTGAATTTAAATCGCCGGGACGATAGCGTAACTTCATGCTCGTCAGGCTGCGGTAATCCATGGGCCTTTCCGCTATCGGCCGACACCTGCGGGAACATGCTGGGCGCCGTCGAAACGGGCTCCGCTGGTTTTGGCGTCGGTAAAAATCGCATCGTGCAGCTTGGTGGAAGATAGATTGGCGCCGCTCAAATCGGCTCCGGTCAGATCGGCGCCACCCATTTCCGCCGAAAACAAATCGGCATTTTTCAAATTGGCGTTGTTCAGTTTGGCGTGCTTCAGCATGGCCCGGCCCAACTTGCTGTTGCTGAGATTGGCACCGCTGAGATTGGCGCCTTTCAAATTGGCCCGCATCAGGCCCATGGACTGATTTTTCATGTCCGCGGCCCAATCGGCGTTGCTGATATCGGCATGGCTGAAATTGGCCCCCTCCATCACCGCGATAACCCGGCTACCGCTCAGATTGGCGCCGCTGGCATCGGCATGCATCAAACTCACGCCGAAAATACTGGTGTTGGACAGATCGGCATTTACCAGCTTGATATGGGTCATTACGGTCAAATCCAGATTCAGGCCGGCCAGATTGGCCTTACTCAGATTGGCGCGGCGCAAGTCCGCCCCCCACAAATCGGCGTTGCGAAAGTCCAGCCCGGACAAATCCAGATCGGTCAAATCCTTGCGCCGCAGCGGGGCGGGGTGTTGTTTATCGGCCTTGGCCAATAGTTGTTCGACTTGAGCGCGGGTTAGTTCCGCCGCCTGTAAGCCGCCAGCCGCCAACACGGCAAGCAGTAGCGCCGAAAGCTTGATTGAATAATGCATATCCACTCCTGAATGTTATTGCTTACGTAATCAACGGTCAGCATAACACCGGCCAAGTGTTGGCGTCGATCATCGATATGCCGCCAGCAAACCGGCAAAAACCGCCAAGCCAAACCAATTGTTATTCAAAAAGGCCTTGAAACAATCGGGTTTATGGAAATGAAAAATCAATTTTTGCTGGTAAATCCCCAGACCGGTAGCGACCAGCAAGCCGGCATAATACGGCCAACTCAATTGCTGCATAAAACCTACGCTTATCAACAGCCCCAGGATAACCAACTGCAAGCCGGCGGTAATCTCCCGCACCCGCTTGCCGAATAAAATCGCTGTGGATTTGACGCCTATCTTCAAATCGTCGTCGATATCCACCATCGCGTACATGGTGTCGTACACCAGCGCCCACAGCAACACCGCCAAGTACAAAATCCAGCCGACTGTTGGAATTTCGTTGGTCTGCGCGGCAAACGCCATCGGCACCGCAAAACCGAACGCCGCCCCCAGATAGGCTTGCGGCAGATGGGTGTACCGTTTCATGAACGGGTAACTGGCGGCCAAAAAAGCGCCGATAAACGATAGGCCGATGGTGTACCAATTCATCAGCAACACCAACCCAAACGCGGTCAGACACAACACCGCAAAAACGATCAGCGCTTCCTTCGGCGACACCTTGCCGGCGGCGATCGGCCGCAACTTACAACGGTCTACATGCGGATCGAAATCCTTGTCGGCGTAATCGTTAATCACGCAACCCGCAGCGCGCATCAACACCACGCCCGACACGAACACGAACAACACCAGTCCATCCGGCCTGCCGTCGCCGGCAATCCACAAGGCCCACAGTGTCGGCCACAGCAAAATGAAAATGCCGATGGGTTTATCGAAGCGGGCCAGGAGCCAGTATTGGTGGAGACGGTCTTTGAGTGTGTCCATGAATCGTGATTATTTAAATGTGTTATGTTGAGCTTTATCCGATGCGAAGCTTGTGCAAACTCGACTTTGCTCAGTGGGGATTTCAGGTTTGAAGATGACGACAAAATATCCCGACTAACAAACGACCGCCGTTGGCAATTTTATCTGGAGAGAAATGGATTCGATCCCTATCTGGCTCAAGTTTGCTATGCCACCAAAACACAACTTCTTTACCGTTAAAAATACGTGTTCGTTCTCTCCGCGCTTCGCTATTGCTCTTCGTGTTTCCGTTCTCGTCAGATATGTTAATTCCATGCGAACCGAATTTAGAAGGCGCATCTTTCCATGGTTCGGAGAAAACTCTTTTTCCATGATCAGACAAAACACTTAAATGCTTGGTCAGTGGCTCTATCAACTCTCGATAAGGTTTGCTCATACCCTTGATACCATCGAAAGAGTTGGGAATAAAATCAAGTGAAGCGAATGCGGAATCTGCAAATTTTGTCAATTCATCGGGACTTTTGGTGGTATCGGTAATGAGCCACCGAAAATAGTCACGATAGCTTTGAAATTCTCCGACAAACCATAGATTCTCTATCTGATTGTCGACCGTAACAGCATGATTCCCAATTCGACGAACGCTAGGAAAAATCAGGCAAGCAACAGCATTGGCTTTGCTTTGGGCGGTTTGAGCGTGTGCCCAAGCAATTGACGGAGCAAATTCTTTAGCTCTATTGTTAATTTGTACGTCAAAATCTCTGGGCTCACATGAGTCAAGTTCCTGCCACTTGGATAGTCTTCCAAAAATACTCGCAACACGCTCCTGAACTTCCCAAGGTATCGCCATTGGTGAATCCGATTCATACAATTCATAAAAAGTTTTATTCTGCCAAACGGCGGTTTCAAACAGCTCTTCCGAATAGCAGGCTAACTGTCCTTGGTGATGCGCATCGTCCAGTAAATCCAACAAGGCTTCCAATGCCTCGATACAAGCATCGTTCTCAAGTCCATCGAAACGCCAGCTTGTTTCGTCGATGACAAAGCGCATGATTTATTGCCTTGGACGCCTTACGCGGGTTAGAGCAGAGACATCGAGTTGGTATTGATCGAAAAATCCGCGAGGCCAAGATGCAATGCTGCCGGTCTCGGTAAAACGCAGAGTCTGTGGGTCGGTTCCATCAACATCGAAGAAATGGATAATTGCTTGATCTTTGGTCAAGATACTATGCTCGCCAATAGCACGACGAATACCGTTTAAGACATGGTCGGAATGGGTTTCTACCACGACCTGAACACCGGCAGATGCCATAGCCGCAAGAAAATATCCCATTTGCGATTGACCGGCAGGGTGCAGGTGAGCTTCGGGATTTTCCACAATTAAGAGTCCGCCGTTTCCAGCCGTCAAGCCAGCAAGGATTACCGGAAGTGCATAAGTTACTCCAAAGCCCATGTTCGGCGGCCGAACCCACTCGCCATCGGGAACGCGGAAACGCAGTGCTGTTACTGTCCTAATCGAAATAGAATCGGTATCAATCTGTACAGGACGAGTAATCCTAGATAGCCACCGCTCCGTCTCGAATTTCAATAACGCGGCATCCTCTTCGCCGAATCCTGGACAACGGCGAGGTTCGGCGATGGATAAACTATCAAGGCTATAGAGAATCTGGGCGCTGTACTCCCCGCGAAAACCTACTTCCAGCAAGTCGGGCGGCAATGCCGCCGAGCCGAGTATATTGCGTGGACCGTAACGTTCGGCGCAAAGATACTGAAAGACTCTTTCTCCCTCGATGAACAGCATTGGAAGTTCTCCGGGTTCTTGTATCTCCGCATAGAGCGAACTGGCAACGCCAGTCAACTCCCACGAATAGACAGCATCATTGTCATCCGTGAGATCAAATCTAACCGAATCCTGCGTATTCCAATTTTGGATATCTTCGAACGAGCCCAATTCCAAACCGAATGGACCATTTAGCGGAACGATATTATCTCCTCGCCGAACGGATTCTTTTAAAAGAAGCAAAGCATGGATAACTGAAGTTTTACCAGCACCGTTCATGCCGGCCAGAATAGTCAGCGGCGCCATTTCAAAGCTGGCCTCAGCAAACATCTTGAAGCCGCGCAGTTTAAATTCACGGATCATTTGAGAACTTTCTCCAAGGCTTTGCGTGGCTTAAGCAACCTGTCTTCGACCTTTTTGTAGGAACCTGTGCCAGCACTTACAGAGGTATCGTAATCTCGGTTTTTAAAAAGCTTTCTTAGGGCTTTTTGAATAGCGTCTTTGTGTGTGCTAACAATTTCTGGAGGGTGCTCCGCGAGCGCTAAAGCTTGTGATTCAAAAATTGCTCGGTTGATGCGACCACTTGGTGATTGGTTGTGTGGAGCCCATCGGCGAAATGCACCGGTACCAAACACTTCATAACAATTTCGCATGGCTTGTCGAAATGCAGTTTCTAGTTTTTTTAAATCCGAAGGTTTTGCTTGTTGGTCTAGCCAGCGAGAAAAATCCAACAAAAATGCATCCAAACTCGATGCCTCGGCATATTTTTCTAGTGGCACGACATGAAAAGCACAGAAACGTAATGCCATTTCTCTATCTGTCATTCTTTTACTATCGCGAACCAACTGCCCTATCGAATCTTTTCGCCAGAAATAGTCGCCCATAACTTGATCGAAGCTTTCGCTTTCAACCAGCTTTCGCAAAAATTTTCGAGAGCGTTCCTTGCTCATACAATGGCGAATTTCCTGAGCAGAGAGTGGACTACCTCCGGTATTAACGCGATTGAAAATATCGAATTTAACGTCGTCCGGCGTTTGCGGCTCGATCACATGAGCCACTATCTGGGTGACGGCAAAACGCCGCTTGGTTGCAGGATCGAGCGTGGAAAATGTCGCCTCTTTTAGCGGACTCAGATATTCAAGATATTCTTCCTTCAACTCCAATTGATTGGACATAAACCGCTTGACCGTAGTCAGTCGCTGAACACCGTCGATTACCTGTAGAGCACCGTCTTTATCCTGGTTGAAGTAAAAAACAGGAAGAGGGATACCCAATAGGATGGATTCAATAAGGCGTATCTGTTGTTTGGTATTCCAAACGAAACTCCGTTGAAAATCGGGCGCTAAATCCAATTCTTTTTCTTGCTCTGGTTCCTTATCTTCAATCTGGGTATAAATCTCCCGGATAGTGAAGTTTTTAGTCGTAATCCGAATATCGTTCGGATTCCAAGGCTTCATCTTCAAATCAGAGCCTGATTTATCCTCGTCTTCTAGCGAACTTTCTTCAACCGAATTATCGGCCTTCGCATTATCGTCAGAGAGTTCTTTTGTAGTCATACGCCATTCAAATTTCAAATACATCAAAAATAGTCTGCCACCATAACAAACAGCTTTGTTATACGTTCAATACTTTCATTTGCTAGATTACTAAACCAAATCATCCAAATCCACATTCAATGTTTCGGCTATTTTTTCAGTGCGGCAACGGTTCCGGTTCGTTTGCCGCTTTCCATTTGGGCAATACTGGCTTGGGCCATTTTGCAGCTCTCGGCCAGCCCCGACTGAGTCAGGCTGCGATGTTCGCGCCATACTTTGATTTTATTCTCGCCGTTCAACAGCCGTTTTACGATTTCGGCGGGAACCAGTTCGTCTTCGCTGGCCAGGGCTTGGTCATAGGCTATGATGTCATCCAGCATTTCAGCCTTATTCAACAGCATTCTTATTCCACTATTTTAAGTTTCCAAACGAATTTTGCCCGTCGCATATTGATGCACCAGCGAAGAAATTAGCGTTTGATAGGGAATGCCAATATCTTGTGCACGGTTTTTAATCAACGTCACATCCCCCAAACTCAGGCGAATAGTGACATTTTTGGATTTTGACAGGTACTCTTTGGCCGCCTGTTTTGCCAAAGCAATTTCTTCATCCGCATTGACGCTACGTACCAGCTGGTCATTTTCCAATGCGGTTAATATCGACATTTCTTCGTCATCGAACATGGCTTCCCCCTTTGTAACGTTTTTTGGCTTTGCGACTTGGAATGATGGTTTTAAGAAAAATGCCGTCTTCGTTCTGTAAAAACGGCACCAGATAAACATAATCCAGCGCCTCAACCACATAAATTTTTTGCTGCGGATACTGTATTTGATCGGGATGGTCTAACACATCCAATATCTTCCCTGCATTGATTGCCGCGATAATATCCTCAAAGCCGATACCTCGGCTTTGCTTCAGCAATTCATTTTTCTCGCGACCAAATGAAATCATAGAACGCCACTTTTATACATACATTGTATTGGCGGCATGGCCTAGTTGCCGGTTTTATCCTTAATCGTCTGAATAATCCCCGTAGTCGAATGCCCCTCGATAAACGACAAAATCTTTACCTCGCCACCGTTGGCCAGCACGCTTTCGTGGCCGGCGATGCTGGTGATGTCGGTGTAGTCGCCGCCTTTGACCAGGATGTCCGGCAGGAGTTGGTCGATGACTTCCTTGGGTGTGTCTTCTTCGAACGGCACCACCCAGTCCACGCATTCCAGTGCCGCCAACATTTCCATGCGGTGGTCCAGTTTGTTGACCGGACGCTCGGGGCCTTTCAGTCTCTGTACGGAGGCGTCGCTGTTGACCAGCACCACCAAGCGGTCGCCCAGGGTTTTGGCTTGTTGCAGGTAGCGGACGTGGCCAGGGTGCAGAATGTCGAAACAGCCGTTGGTGGCGACGATTTTTTCGCCGTTTTGTTTGGCGGCGGCGCGTTCTTTTAAAAGCTCCGGCAAGCCGCAAACACCTTTGTGATGGGCGCGCGGACCGTGCAGGGCTGCGGCCAGTTCTTCGGTATTGACGGTGGCGGTGCCCATCTTGCCGACCACGATGCCGGCGCCGATGTTGGCCAGTTGAGTGGCTTCGGCCAGGGATTTTTTGGCGGCCAGGCTGGCGGCCAATACCGAAATCACCGTGTCGCCGGCGCCGGTGACGTCGAACACTTCACGGGCATGGGTAGGTAAGTGCAGGGGTTCGGCTTCCTTGCTCAGTAAGGTCATGCCGTGTTCGCCGCGCGTCACCAGCAAGGCGTCCAGTTCCAATTCAGTTAGCAGGTTTATGCCGCGCTCGACGATCTGTCTTTCATCGCTACAGCGACCGACGACGGCTTCAAATTCGCTCAAGTTGGGCGTAATCAGGGTCGCTTGCTTGTAAATGGAAAAATCGCTGCCTTTGGGGTCGACCAACACCGGTTTTTTCAGTTGGCGGGCCAAACGAATGAATTGTTCGACCTTGCTCAACGTGCCTTTACCGTAATCCGACAATACCACGACTTGCGACTGCATCATCTCCGCGTGATATTGATGCAGCAGCAGTTCGGTGTCGACATCGTGAAAGCCGTCTTCGAAATCCAGCCGGATCAATTGCTGGTGCCGGCTCATCACCCGCAATTTGGTGATGGTGGGATGGTGCGGCACGCCCTGAAACAGGCACAACACCCCGGCTTTTTTCAGCAGGGTTTCCAGGGCGACGGCGGCTTCGTCCTCACCGGTAAAACCCAACAGCGAAACCTTGGCGCCCAGGGCGGCGATATTCAAGGCCACGTTACCGGCACCGCCGGCCCGTTGTTCGTCGTGTTTGACATGTACCACCGGCACCGGCGCTTCCGGCGAAATGCGGGAAGTGGGGCCGTGCCAATAGCGGTCCAGCATCAGATCGCCGACCACCAGTACCCGGGCGGCGGAATAATTGGGTATTTGCATAGCTTTGCACGCGGTCTATTGAAGTCGGGATGTTATTATAACGGCTTGTCGAGACACACAGGGGCGTAAACCATGAGCATCACAATCTATCACAACCCGCGTTGCGCAAAATCCCGCGAAACATTGAAATTGCTGGAAGAAAAGGGCTTGCAGCCCGATGTGGTCGAATATCTGAAACATCCGCCGACAAGTGCCGAATTACAGGATATTTTGCATAAGTTGGGCATCAAACCGCGCGAGCTGATGCGCACCAAGGAAGCCGAATACAAGGAAAACGGTCTGGACGACGCATCCCTCAGCGATGCCGAACTGATTGCGGCCATGATCCGCATCCCCAAACTGATCGAGCGGCCGATTGTGCTGACCAACGGCAAGGCCGCCGTCGGTCGGCCGCCGGAAAACGTCTTGAACATCCTGTAACCGCCCCACTCTCTCGATACGAAATTTATGTCGAAACCCTTGATACCCTTGGCCGCGATGCTGGCCTTATCCATGTCCGCCCAGGCAACGCCGGCTAACGACGACATGGGCGTTTGGATCAGCAATACCTTTCAAACCGATTTCGGCGGCAGCCCCTATCTGGCATTTTTGGAACTGCATCCCCGCACCCGCAGCGACAACAGCAAATTCAATCAAATGATCGTCCGCCCGTTGCTGGGCTACAAGGTGACCAAGAAACTGCAACTCTGGGCGGGTTACACCTGGCAAGGCGAATACAACGATCAAACCGACTTCGAGTTAGCTACCAACGACATCATGGAACAGTTGCAATGGATAGACAACTGGACGCCGCAGTTAAACTTTCAATATCGTTTTCGTCTGGAACAGCGCTTGTTCGCCCACGAAGACGATGTCGGCCACAGGATGCGGCACCGCGTCCGCTTGGTTTATTCCATTCCGGACAGCAAGGCCTATTTGATTGCGTTGGACGAGTTGTTCGTTTATTTCAACGATATCGAAACCGGCCGGCTATCCCATTCCGTGCAGAGCGGCGTCAATCAGAACCGCAGCTATGTGGGGGTCGGGTACAAGTTGGCGCCTTTCGTGAATGTCGACACCGGCTATCAATTGCAGTATGTACATAATTACGGCAGCCCGGACTTGGTGAATCACGTCTGGCTGACCAATATGAATTTCAATTTTTGAGGCCAACGCATGGACCGCGCCGAGATCAAGATCCTGATCGTGTATTACAGCCGTAACGGCAGCACCTTGAAAATGGCGCGGCAGATAGCTCGCGGCGTGGAATCGGTGGCCGGCGCGGAAGCGGTTTTGCGCACCGTGCCGGAGGTGTCGACGGTGTGCGAAAAAGTGGCCGACAGCATCCCGGCCGACGGCGCGCCGTATGCCAGCTTGCGGGAACTGGAAACTTGCGACGGCTTGGCCTTGGGCAGCCCTACTCATTTCGGCAACATGGCGGCGCCGCTCAAGCATTTCATCGACGGCACCACGGCGATGTGGTTTGCCGGCGCCCTATCCGGCAAACCGGCCGGCGTGTTCACCTCCACCGGCAGCATGCACGGCGGCCAGGAAACCACCCTGCTGTCCATGATGCTGCCGCTGATGCACCACGGCATGCTGCTGCTGAGCCTGCCCTGCAACGAAATTGCCCTGCGCGAAACCGTCAGCGGCGGCACACCCTACGGCCCCAGCCATCGCTCGGAAACCGATAGCGAACTGACGGAACACGAAAAACGCTTGTGCTGGGTGCTGGGGGAACGCTTGGCGAAAACGGCGCTGGCGTTGAAGGCCAACCGAACATAAAGCCCATATCAGCCGCGGCACGGGGAAAACCGCGCGCCCTTGCTCTGCGCATCAGTTGCGCAAGGGGCTCCGATTTAGGTTAACCGGCAATGCCGCGATGCGACGCTCGATTTCTTCCATCATCGCCTGATAAGCTTCGCCTTCCAGGCCGCCATAACGCAGCAAGAACTCCGCTTCGGGAATAAACTCCGGCAGATCGGCTGTTTGCGGCATGATGCCGGACTCGTCGGCGGATGCCAGGAAAGTCTGTAGCGCCCTGGCACTTTGCCGACCGGCAACGGCACGTTCACCCATGACTGTTCCAGCCCGGTCTGCCGCCAAGTCGTTAAAGGAAAAACCGCTACCGCCGCGCGAATCCTGAATCTCCTTATAGAGCCCTACCGCGTTGGCCAAGGGCGAACCGGCATCCGCCGCCAATAAAGCGGATACCAGATAATGCTTGCTAAAGTCATCGCGATTTTGCAACAGCACCCGGCGCCAAACCGGGCTCGGCCAGTGCTGGTTTGCGGGCATCAGTCGGCCTAAGTCCTTCTGGTTGACATACAAAGCCAGCACCCGAATGATGGCCTGATTTTCCCGAACGGGGTCTTCCCGCTCGCCGCGCTGAACGGCGGCCTGAAATAAGGCCCGCATCAGCGTGGTCAAGTCGATGGCGGACCGGTCTGATCGGGTCAACTCGGTTAGACGGGTTTGGTAAAACAAAAGCGCCTCGCGCTCGCTATCGGACAACAAAGCGTTGCCCAGATGGGTTTTCAAATTGCCTTGCCATGTGTAGCTTACGCTGACGCCGCCACTGAAAAACTGGACTCTGTTTACCATGCCGACGATAGGCTGCCAGTCGGCGGCAAACGGCATACTGCCGGAAGCGTATTTGAGCAAGCCGTTTGCTATAAAACCCGGCACCGGCAAGCGGCCCAGCGTCAGCGCGCTTATTTCCGGAAGCGCCGAAGTTTGCTTCAGTTCAAGGCGCAGATTCAAAAAGCGGCCGGCAAAATAGCTTGGCAGCGGCAATGTGGCTTCGATGTCGGCCTTGCCGGGCGAAATCTTCAACGTGGCCGCGCCGTCGGCAAATTGATTTGCCGCATAATTCAAGGCCAAATTCAGCTCTTCCCGACCCAGAATGGCCCTTGCCGCGCTGCCTTTGCGCAAGCGGCGCGGATCGTTGCGCTGCAACAGCTTTTTTACCTTGGCAATTTGCTCGGGATTCAGATTTGCCTTGGTATTGACGCGCGGCGAATTCTCCACCGCCAGCAATGCCATGACCAACAACAGCGATAACACCAGACCAGCCAATAACAGAATACGTTGTAGCATTGATATTATCCTGCTTGCGCCGGGGCTTGCTTCACGTGAATGGACGAGGAATGTTCTTGACCCGATTGCAGGCTGACATTCAAGCCAAACCCGATGGTTGACATCCGGCGTTGTGCCGCCGGATTAAAGCTGACTCTATGTTTCAGATAGGCGAACAGGCCGGCCGCCAAACCTTGCGGCTTGTCTTACAAGGTCCAGGTTCTGAAGGTGCCGGTATCCAGGTGAATGAAATTGGACTCGGGATAAAATCCCACCCCGCCGCGATGCATGGCTATTGCGGCACTGTGGATTCGCCGCAGGTCGAAGCGCTCTATGCGTATATCCACCGCTCGGCCATGAATATGGAAACTGTTGTTGGCAACCCCGCTATGTTCGGCATGCAAGCGGGCATTGGTCATGGGCGAACGGTAACCGCAAATCACCCCGAACGGTTGGCTTAGTCCCAGCATTTGCTTCAAATCGTGTAACTGATCCAATAATTCGGGATCGATGGAATGCACGTCGCCGGTACGGTAGTCGCGCAACAAAAAACTGACTTCCTCTAAGGCGTCGCTCAGATAGCGACCCTTTTCAAAGTAGGTCACGTTCAATTTGTCCCCGGTATGCGGGTTTAGAAAAGCCAAGGAACGATGACTTCCAAAACGACCATGATCCATAAAAGGTGAGTTTTGCATTTCAGGCTGAATCAGCGGTTCGCGATGTCCCGGCTGAATAATCGAATGCTGCCGACCGGCCTGAGTATGGCTACTTGACTGGCTTGCCACATTCAGCGGCTGATTTTTACCCGTATAAACATCACGCACCCGAGCATTTTGCCGAGCGGAATGAAGTTGCTTTTGCTGCGCTGAAGCAGTCGCATGACGATGGTCGCTTGCTGCTTTACCGGTCTTTTGTGCCTTGGTTAATTTTGCAATATGGGCTTTATTGGACTTGGTGCCGCCGGATAGCACTTTTTTGTTTTCGCCAACAGGCCGAACCGCCGAACCCTTATGCGATTTATCGGCGGATTTGACCGCTTTGACTGCATTTTTTTTAGGTATCCGCACCGCGCTTCTTGTTTGCGCGGGTTTATTTTTATCCGGTTTTGCGGCATACACGACGCCAGGCATTCCGATAGATAAAACCGCGCCAACCGCTAAACGACCGAAAAAGCCGCGCCTGGACAGCTCAACTTCGTCCCGTTCCCTGGCATTATTTTCCGCATTGTGTTTCAGCATCCACAATCTCCCAATTCGATATTATTCGGACAGTATTTGATCCCGAAAGCTTAAAACTAAAAATCCTTTTTGAATTATAGCACTCCATTTCAGTTCTTCTTAGCGTCATTTTTCTGCTGTACGTCAACGTATAGTCGAAGCCACGCTCCGGGAATGCAGGCCGGTTTGGGTGCAAACCATGCGGTTTTATCAGTGCCAAGCCCGTTGAATCGGCCGATAGCGCCGCGCGCGAACCAGTCGGCGCTTCCGTATTTGCAGAACGACCAAGGATACAGTTCAACACTCAAATTGACAATCAAACGATTGATTGATATCGTTTTAATCAATCGATTGATTTAGTCGCTTCAGCCAACCCCGCTCCCAAAGGAACCATGGTCTCTTTCGAAAATCCCGCCATAGAAGTTCACGACGCCCGCAGCCGCCTGGTTATGGCGGCATTAAAACTGTTCGCCGAAAAAGGTTACAAGGCCGCCTCCACCCGCGAAATATGCGAAGCGGCGGGCGCCAATATTTCCGCCATCCGCTACTATTTCGGCGACAAGGCCGGCCTCTATCGCGCCGCATTTTTCGAACCGATGGGCGACACCCCCTGCGGCTCCAATGTCGCGGCTTATGCGGATTTACCCTTGCCCAAAGTGTTGGCCCGCTTCTTCAGCGAATTTTTGGAGCCGCTTAAAAAAGGCGAAGAGCTCGGACTGGTCATGAAACTGCACTTTCGGGAAATGATAGAACCGACCGGCGCCTGGCAGCAGGAAATAGATGCGGAAATCAAACCTCAGCATGAAGCCTTGGTTTCGCTGCTGAAGCAGCATCTAGGATTGATCCGCATTGACGATGACCTGCACAGGCTGGTGTTCGCGATGATAGGCATGGCGGTGCATTTTTACGTCGGCCAGGAAGTGATCGCAGTCACCTCGCCGCAAATCCTCGCGACGCCGCAAAACATCGACGTACTGGCCGAACGTTTGGCCGCTTATGCCTTGGCCATGATAGACAGTGAAGCAGAGCGGCGCGCTCGGGGAGGCACTCATGAGCACTAAATCCCTACCACCGCTCGGCGCCGGCCTGATTCCCTTAATGCTTTCGGCATGCGGCTCGGGCGGCTTATTGACCACCGTCGGCCCGGACTATCAAGCCAAGCCCCTGCCCGCGCCGACAAGTTGGCAAGCGCCGCAAGCGGATTCAGGCAATCTTTTTCAGGCTCATCGAGGCGACCCCACCGAACTGATGCGCTGGTGGGACGGCTTTCGGGATCCCGTGCTATCTCGCCTGTTAAACGCCGCCGAGCAGGTTAGCACCTCGGTTGCCGATGCCGCGGCGCGCATCGTGGAAGCCAGAGCCAATCGGGTGGGCGCCGATGCGGCCCTATTGCCGAATCTGCACTCCGAACTCGCTTCCAAACGCTCATCGTCCTCGTTTGGCGGCAGCCCGTTCATATGGAACCAATTTTCCGCCGGTTTGCAATCCAGTTGGGAAATAGACCTGTTCGGCGGCTTGTCCCGGCAAATGGAAGCGACCCAAAGTCAGCTAGCCTCGCGTAATGCCTCTTGGCACGACGCTAGGGTTGCGGTTGCCGTGGAAGTTGCCGAGGCCTACTTGGCTCATCGCTATTGCCAAGCGCAAGAACAACTATTCCGCGCCGACAGCGACTCGCGCCAGGAATCGGCCCGCTTGACGGCGATTGCCGGAATTAACGGTTTCCGCTCTCCGAGTGATGTGGCCTTGGCCAACGCCAGTGCCGCCGAAGGCAGCAAAAACTTGCTGCAACAACACGCCCAATGCGAACGCTCACTCAAAAGTCTGGTGGCGATGACCGGCCTCGCCGAAACCGAGTTGAGGCAATTACTGAAGGACGCGGAGGGACTGCCCCGGCCGCCGGCTTTCGGCATCGCTTCGTTGCCGGCCAAGGTTTTATTACAACGGCCCGACCTGGCCGCCGCCGAACGCGACCTTGCCGAGGCCAGCGCCAATATCGGCGTGCAACGGGCCAAGCAATTTCCGAAATTGAGCCTGTCGGGCAACATTACTCCCACACTGCAGAACATCAACGGCGCGGCCTTAATGCTGGCTCAGACCTGGGCGATAGGACCGACACTGAGCCTGCCGCTGTTCGACGCCGGCAAGCGGGCGGCCGACGTGGAAGTGGCCAAAGCGCAATACCAAGCGGCGGAAAGCCGTTTCCGCGCCAAAGTGCGCACGGCGGTCAAGGAAGTCGAAGACGCCCTGGTGCGCCTCGACAGCACTCGCCAACGCTTGCCGCAAGGCCAGGTGGCGGTTAGCGGCTACCGGGAAAACTTCCAGGCCCTGCAAAGGCTCTACCAAAGCGGTCTGGGCAATTTGCTCGACCTGGAAACGGCACGCCGCAACATGCTTGCCGCCGACCTGGCTCTCAAGGACTTGGAACGGGAACAGGTCGGCGCCTGGATCTCGCTTTATCGCGCGGCGGGCGGCGGCTGGTCGGATGACGCACACTCGCCAAATGCGAATGCGGCTGGCATCAATCCACAAAAACCCGCAAACAACGACAATCCGGATTTATTTTCGCAGCACCACAACACATTCAACGGAGGAGAATCATGACCCAGGGAAAAATTTTGGCGCTAGGCATCGCCTTACTGCTATCGATCGGCATTGGCGCAACCATGGGCCCCATCGACGAAACCAAGCCAGCGGCCGAAACCGCGCTAGCCGATAATCCGGCACTCAGCGTATCCACGGTCCGTCCGCAAATGCGCGAAATACCGCTCGGGCTGACCGCCAACGGTTCAATTGCGGCATGGCAGGAAGCGGTGATCGGCGCCGAAGTCGGCGACCTGCGCCTGAACGCAGTCAATGTACAAATCGGCGAAACGGTTAAAAAGGGCCAGGTGTTGGCGACTTTTTCGGATGAAAGCGTACTGGCCGACGTGGCGCAAAGCCGAGCCGTCTTGGCGGAAGCGGAGGCCAATCTGACGGAAGCCAAAGTCAACGCCGACCGGGCCACCAAGATTTCGCCGGCCGGAGCGCTGAGCGCGCAACAAGTGGATCAATATTTAACCATCGAAAAAACCGCCCGCGCCAAAGTGCAGTTGGCCAAGGCCCAGTTGGAGGCTCAATTGCTGCGGCTAAAATATACCAAGGTATTAGCCAGCGACGACGGCGTGATTTCCGCCCGCGCCGCCACCCTGGGCGCCGTGGCGGCCAAGGGGCAGGAACTGTTTCGCCTGATCCGGCAAAACCGGCTGGAATGGCGCGGCGAAGTCACCGCCGCCGAAATGACCCAACTCGCGCCCGGGGTTGCCGTAAGCGTCGAAGTGCCCAATGTCGGCGGTATCGAAGGCTCGGTGCGTTATTTGGCGCCCACCCTGGACGAACAAAGCCGTAACGGGCTGGTTTATGTCGATTTGCCGGGGGCCGCCGCCAAGGGCTTGCGCGCCGGCATGTTCGCCCGCGGCGAATTCCATTTGGGCGCTAGCCGCGGCTTGACCGTGCCGCAAGACGCACTATCGCTGCGGGAGGGCTTTAGCTATGTGTTTCGCTTGACCGAACCGGTTGGCGACCGGGCTCGCGTCCGGCAAATCAAGGTAGAGCTGGGCCGCAGACACGGCGACTCACTGGAAGTATTGTCGGGCCTCGGTCCGGACGATAATCTGGTGGCCCGTGGAGCCGCTTTCCTGACCGATGGCGACAGCGTCAGGGTGGTAGCGCAATGAACCTCTCATCCTGGTGTATCCGCAACCCGATTCCGGCGTTGATGCTGTTCGTGCTGCTCAGTTTTGCCGGACTGCTCAGCTTCAAAACCATGAAGATTCAGAATTTTCCCGACCTGGATCTCCCCACCATCACCGTTACGGCGTCCTTGCCCGGCGCTTCGCCGTCGCAACTGGAAACCGAGGTGGCGCGTAAAATCGAAAATGCCATCGCCACCTTGCAGGGTCTGAAACATATCACCTCCAAGGTACAGGACGGCAATGTCACCATTACCGCCGAATTTCGCCTGGAGAAACCGGTTCAGGAAGCCCTGGACGACGTGCGTTCCGCCGTTTCCAAAGTCCGCGCCGATTTGCCCGGCGACCTACGCGACCCCATCGTCACCAAACTGGATTTGGCCGGCTCGCCTATCCTGGCCTTTACCGTCAGCTCCATGCAACGGGACGACGAAGCTCTGTCCTGGTTTGTCGAGGATACGGTAGCCAAGCGTTTGTTGACGGTGCGCGGAGTGGGCGCGGTCAATCGGGTCGGCGGCGTCAACCGGGAGATCACCATTGCGTTGGACCCGGTCAAACTGCGGGCCCTGGGCGCCACGGCGGCCGATATTTCCCGCCAACTGCGCGACATGCAGCGCGAAAGTACCGGCGGCCGCATCGCTTTGGGCAGCGGCGAACAGCCGGTCCGTACCCTGGCCAACGTGGCATCGGTCGAGGAAATCCGGCCCTTGCGGCTTGCCTTGTCCGATGGCCGTCACATCGGGCTGGATCAGGTCGCCAAGGTCGACGACAGCGTGGCCGAACCGCGCGCGCTGGCCTTGTTGAACGGCAAGCCGGTGGTGGGTTTCGAAGTTACCCGCAGCCGTGGCGCCAGCGAAGTTGAAGTCGGCGCCGGTGTGCAATCAATCCTGGCGGAACTGCGTGCCGCCAACCCGGACATCGAATTTACCGAGGCCTTTAACTTCGTTACCCCGGTAAAGGAAGAATTCCAGGGTTCGATGACCATGCTTTACGAAGGCGCCCTGCTGGCGGTCTTGGTAGTCTGGCTGTTTTTACGCGACTGGCGGGCCACTTTTATTTCGGCCGTGGCATTACCGCTTTCGGTGATTCCAGCCTTTCTGGGCATGGATTACCTCGGTTTCTCGCTGAACGTCATCACGCTGCTGGCCCTGTCCTTGGTGATCGGCATCCTGGTGGACGATGCCATTGTCGAAGTGGAAAACATAGTCCGCCATCTGCGGATGGGCAAAACTCCCTATCAAGCCGCAATGGAGGCCGCCGACGAAATCGGCTTGGCTGTGGTTGCCACTACCTTCGCTCTGGTGGCGGTATTTTTGCCCACCGCTTTCATGAGCGGTGTAGCCGGAAGATTTTTCAAGCAATTCGGCTGGACGGCGGCACTGGCGGTACTGGCATCGCTGGTGGTTGCCAGGATGTTGACGCCCATGATGGCGGCTTATATGTTGAAGGACGGCAAACACCAGGAAGCCAGCGAAGGCATCTTGATGCGCACATATATGAAGTTGGCGCGTTGGTGTTTGCAACATCGGTTGACAACGATCTCCGGCGCGGCGGCGTTTTTTATCGGTTCGCTGTTTTTGATCCCGTTATTGCCCACCGGCTTTCTGCCGGCGGACGACAACCCGCAAACCCAGGTCTTCGTCGAGTTGCCGCCCGGCTCCAGTTTGGCGCAAACTCGAGCGTCCGCCGAAGCTGCTCGGCGGCTGGTGGCCGATATCGATTACGTAAAAACCATTTACACCACCATAGGCGGCGGTTCGGCCGGTACCGATCCGATGGCGGGCAACCAGGGCAGCGGCGAGGTGCGCAAGGCCACGCTGACGATCACTCTGGCCGATCGCCAGGACAGGCCGGTGCGCAAGCAGGCCATTGAGCAAAATATCCGCCAGGCACTGCAACAACTGCCCGGCGCGCGGACCAAGGTTGGACTGGGCGCCTCCGGCGAGAAATACGTACTGGTTCTGAGCGGCGACGATCCGCAAGCCTTGAGTAGCGCGGCCCGCAATCTGGAACGGGATCTGCGGAGTATCCCCGGCCTGGGCAGTATAGCCTCCAGCGCCGCGCTGGTGCGGCCGGAAATTGCGGTGCGCCCCGATTTTGCTCGCGCCTCCGATTTGGGCGTCACCACCCAATCACTGGCGGAAACCCTGCGCATTGCCACCCTGGGCGATTACGACTGGTCCTTATCCAAGTTGAATCTGACGCAGCGCCAAGTGCCGATAGTCGTCAAATTGGCCGAGGAAGGCCGGCGCGATCTGGCCGTGCTGGAACGGCTGGCCGTACCGTCCGCGAAACCCGGCATCGGCCCGGTCATGGTCGGACAGGTGGCCAAGCTCGAACTATCCAGCGGACCGGCGGTAATCGACCGCTATGACCGTTCGCGCAATATCAATTTCGAAATCGAATTGTCCGGCCTACCGCTTGGCGACGTCGCGGCGGCGGTGGAAAATTTACCCAGCATCAAAAACCTGCCGGCCGGCGTCAAGCGCATCAACATCGGCGACGCCGAAATGATGGGAGAGCTTTTCGCCAGCTTTGGCTTGGCCATGCTGACCGGCTTATTGTGCATCTTTATCGTGCTGGTCTTGCTGTTCAAGGATTTCCTGCAACCCATCACCATTTTGGCGGCACTGCCGCTGGCCTTCGGCGGCGGTTTCGTCGCGTTATTACTGACCGGCAAGGCCTTTTCGATGCCGTCGTTGATCGGCTTGGTGATGCTGATGGGAATAGCCACCAAAAACTCCATCCTGTTGGTCGAATACGCCATCGTCGCCCGCCGCGAACACGGCATGAGCCGCATGGCCGCCCTGCTGGACGCCTGCCACAAGAGGGCTAGGCCTATTGTCATGACCACCATCGCGATGGGAGCCGGCATGTTGCCGATTGCGATAGGGATGGGCAATGCGGATTCATCCTTTCGCAGTCCGATGGCGGTGGCGGTTATCGGCGGCTTGGTCACTTCCACCGTACTCAGCCTGCTGGTAATTCCGGTCGCTTATACCTATCTGGACGATTTCAAACATTGGGGTTTGGGGCTGTGGAAGCGCTACACCTCGCCTAACGCCGTTGCCGTCGAATCGTGAGGTTTAACCAAGGCCATGCCGCGGCGGAAAAATGTTAATCCATTTCCGGCTGGAAAAGCCGTCCCTTGGCATCCATCACCATCGCGGCCGCCGGTAGTTTGAATAGTCCCGTTTTTTTCGGCTACCGAAAAAAACGGGAGATTCGGCGCGGGGTATCTTCTCTTTCCATCGTGACCGTTATGCCGGCGGCAGCCCGGCATAACGCGTTTGCCTCGCCTGCTTGGCGGGGCATTTTCAGGTATAATCCGGCCATTTTTATTACTCAAGTGGCTCTCAGCGTGTCGACTAGCAAAAACGATGTTTCTACTTTTCAGGGCCTGATTTTGACCTTGCAGGAATACTGGTCGAATCAGGGCTGTGTGTTGTTGCAGCCTTTGGATCAGGAAGTCGGCGCTGGGACTTTTCATCCCGCTACTTTTCTGCGCGCCATTGGTCCGGAGCCCTGGAATTCCGCTTACGTGCAACCTTCGCGCCGGCCGACCGACGGCCGTTACGGCGAAAATCCAAATCGCTTGCAGCATTACTACCAATTCCAGGTGATCATGAAGCCGTCGCCGGATAATATTCAAGAGCTGTATCTGGGTTCCTTGCGGCATTTGGGCTTGGATCTGCTGGAGCACGATATCCGCTTTGTCGAAGACAACTGGGAATCTCCCACCCTGGGCGCCTGGGGCTTGGGCTGGGAAGTGTGGCTGAACGGCATGGAAGTCACGCAGTTTACTTATTTTCAACAAGTCGGCGGCCTGGAATGCAAACCGGTCAGCGGCGAAATCACCTACGGCCTGGAACGCATCGCCATGTATCTGCAAGGCGTGGAATCAGTGTTCGATTTGGTCTGGACCCGCGGCCCGCAGGGTGTCGTGACTTACGGTGACGTGTTCCACCAAAACGAGGTGGAGATGTCGGCTTTCAACTTCGAACACGCCAACGTCGAATTCCTGTTCCAATGCTTCGATACCTTCGAAGCCGAATGCCAGAAACTGCTGGAACAAAACCTGCCGCTGCCGGCCTATGAAATGGTCTTGAAAGCCTCCCACTCATTCAACCTGCTGGACGCCCGCCACGCCATCTCGGTTACCGAACGCCAGCGTTATATATTGCGGGTACGTAACCTCGCGAAATCGGTCGCCGAAGCCTATTACGCCCGGCGCGAAGCGTTGGGCTTCCCGATTCTGGCCAGACAAGGAGCGTAATCCATGAGCAGCAACGATTTATTATTCGAACTGGGCGGCGAAGAACTGCCGCCCAAATCCCTGAAAAAACTCAGCCAGTCGTTATTGGACGGCATGGTCGTCGGATTGCAAGACGCCGGCCTGAGTTTCAGCGAAGCCAAGGCCTATGCGACGCCGCGCCGCCTGGCCGTTCTGATTCGTAACCTGGACAGCCAGCAGGCGGACAAGGTCGTCGAAAAACGCGGCCCGGCCTTGCAAGCGGCCTATGGACCGGACGGTGCGGCGAGCAAGGCGGCCCTAGGCTTCGCGTCCAGTTGTGGCGCCAGTTTCGAGCAATTGGAAAAGCTGGAAACCGATAAAGGTTCCTGGTTGGTCTTCAAGCAAGCTGTCAAGGGCCAGCCGACCACTGAATTGATGCCGGACATCATTCGCAAAACTCTGGCGCAATTGCCGATCGCCAAACGCATGCGCTGGGGCGACTACGATCACGAATTCGTAAGACCCGTTCATAGTGCAGTGTTGCTGTACGGAAACGACGTTATCGAAGCGGACATTTTGGGCTTGAAAACCGGCCGCCATAGTTTCGGCCATCGCATGCACGCACCAAGTCCGATCGAGTTGAGCCATCCGAACGAGTACGTCGAAAAATTGTTGGCGGCGAAAGTCACGGTCGATTTCGAACAACGCATGCGGCAAATCGAAACCGGCGCCCAGCAGGCGGCGACTGCATTAGGTGGTATCGCCCATATCGAGGAGGATTTGCTGGAAGAAGTCGCGGCCTTGAACGAATGGCCGGTGCCGGTGGTCGGCAATTTCGACGCTCGTTTTTTGGAACTGCCGCAAGAAGTGCTTATTACCACCATGCAAGCCAACCAGAAATATTTTCCGGTCAAAAACGCCAAAGGCGGCTTGCTGGCGCATTTCATTACCTTCGCCAATATCGAAAGCTCCAACCCAACTGCAATCCGCGCCGGCAACGAGCGCGTGGTATTACCGCGTCTGGTCGATGCCGAATTTTTCTGGAAACAGGATAGAAAACAATCGCTGGCCGACCGCGTCGATAGCCTGAAAACCATCGTGTTTCAAAAAGACTTGGGCACCTTGTTCGACAAGACCGAGCGCGTCGCCCATTTGGCCGGCCTGATTGCCGAAAAACTGGGCGCGGATAGCGCTTTGGCGAAACGCGCGGCCCTGCTGGCGAAAACCGATTTGATGACCAATATGGTCGGCGAATTCGCCAACTTGCAAGGCACCATGGGCCGCTATTACGCGGCGGCGGACGGCGAGGACCTGGCGGTCGCCAATGCCTTGGAGGAGCAATATTTTCCGAAACAATCGGGCGGCGAAATTCCGCAAGCGCCCATCAGCGTGGCGCTGGCCGTGGCGGAAAAAATCGACACCTTGGCCGGCATTTTCAGCGCCGGCCTCATCCCGACCGGCGACAAGGACCCTTACGCCTTGCGGCGCGCCACCTTGGGCATACTACGCACCCTGATCGAAAACGGTCTGGAGCTGGACGTGGCCGAATTGTTGGATGCGGCCTTGGCCCAATTCAGCCACCCATTCGATCATGCCGAGACCCGACGAAAAGTCAGCGGCTTTATTTTCGATCGCTTGAAGGGCTATTGCCAGGATCGCGGCTTCGGCAGCGACGAGTTCGAAGCGGTTTTGGCCGTCAACCCTACTCAACCATTCGACTTTTGGCAAAGAATCCGGGCGGTTCAGGCCTTCAGACAGTTGCCGGAAGCCGAAAGCCTGTCCGCCGCCAACAAGCGCATCATCAACATTCTGAAAAAATCGGAACAGGCCGCGTCCAACGCCATTGGTGCGCTGGTTGAAATCGAGGAAAAGAATCTGTTGGCGGCCGCCGAAGCTTCGGCGGCGGACATTCAACCTTTATTGGCGGAGAAAAATTACCAGCTGGCATTGAACAGGCTGGCGCAACTGCGCGACAGCGTCGATGCGTTTTTCGATCATGTCATGGTCAATACCGATGATGTCGACTTGCGCAACAGCCGCCTGAGCTTGTTATCCATGCTATCCAATCAATTCTTGCGGATTGCCGATATTTCCAAATTGCAATCGTGACGGAACGCTGGGTCATACTCGATCGTGACGGGGTTATCAACGTCGATTCCGATGAGTTCGTCAAATCTCCCGAGGAATGGCTACCGTTACCCGGCAGCCTTGAAGCCATCGCCGAACTGAATCGACATGGCTTCAAGGTGGTTGTCATTACCAATCAATCCGGTTTAGCCCGGGGGCTGTTCGACCTGGCATCGTTGGCGGCCATGCACGAAAAAATGCGGGGCATGCTGGCGGAACTGGGCGGACAGGTTGAAGCCATTTATTTTTGTCCGCACGGCCCCAAGGAGCAATGCCAGTGCCGCAAACCCAAGGCGGGAATGTATAAGGCTTTTGCCAGCGACAAGTCGGTGGACTTAAGCTCGGTTTACGCCGTGGGCGACTCATATCGCGACATAGAAGCCGCTCGGGCGGCCGGCGCCCGCCCTGTACTGGTAAAGACCGGCAAGGGCCTGCAAACCCTGCACAATCACCCACGGCTTAATTTGCCTATATTCGAAAATTTATATGACGCCGCAAAATACATCGCCTCTAACAGCTGATTTCAAAGTCTATCTGGGTTCGACTTTATTTTTTATCTACGTTTTATTTTCCACCCCGATTGTAGGCGTGGCAATTTTAGGCGGCTTTTTTCTGCCTTTTCCCACCAGATATAAATTTGCGGACATTTGGATCGATTGTTTGCTGTTCATGCTGAAACTTTGCTGCGGTTTGAGCTACGAAGTCGAGGGACTGGAAAACATACCTAAAAATCAGGCCGCCATCATTCTCAGCAAGCATCAGTCCGCCTGGGAAACCATCGCCCTGCGGCAAATCATCAGCCCGCAGACGGCGGTACTGAAAAAGTCGCTGCTGCAGATTCCATTCGGAGGTTGGGCATTGGCCACATTAAAGCCGATAGCCATCGACCGCAGCAATCAAAAAGAGGCGTTAAAGATGTTGCTCGACCAAGGCGTGGAACGCCTGCGAGAAGGCTTGTTCGTGCTGATTTTTCCTGAAGGCACCCGGGTCGCGCCCGGAGCCTATAAAAAATTCAATGCCGGCGGGGCCATGTTGGCCAATAAATCGGGTTTTCCGGTGATTCCCCTGGCGCATAATGCCGGAGAGTATTGGCCGCGCAACAGCTTTTTGAAGTATCCAGGCGTCATCCAGGTAAAAATCGGCCCGATGATTTCCACCCAGGACAAGAGTACCAAGGATATCAATGCCGAGGCCGAGGCATGGATTTCCCAGGCCATGCTGAGTATTGCGAATAAGTCGACTTGAATGTTTCGGCGGGCTGAAAATGGCTGACCGAGGAGAAAATGAGTCTTGCGAGAGCCTTAAGAAAGTTGCGTTGGAAACTTGAACTATGAAGGATGGGGCAGAAAGTTGAGACTTTTTGAAGGCCGAGTCACTGAATAGAATGGCTCCGAATAAGTTTGCTTTTTAATACAAAAGGCCCGCAATTGCGGGCCTTAAGCAAGGACTTATAAAAATCCCGTCAGGGCTAGGATTAGTTGACCCCTGATCCTACTTGGTTAGGTGTACCATAGTTTTTTGGTTTTGGGTTGCCTTGATCAGGATCGTCCATGCAACCGCTCAAGCTGACAATCATAAGGGCCATAGCCAAGACAGAAAATACTTTTTTCATAACATCCTCCGAGTAAATTAAGGTTTTTATAATTTTGTGCACTTAAAAGTTAAGCACATAAAATTTATAGCATGACAGAAAGGCGCATGCAAGGCTAAATTTGAATGCCTAGTTCAAAGCATGTCGATATCGTTAGGCAAATTGACCTTAAACTCTTTGCCCGCCCACTGCGCGGAGCCGATGGCCCGCCATTCGCCGGCCAGATTTTTATTCCTTAAATCCCTTTCCCAAACAAAGGGCGCGCGCGTTTTTTTCATTTTTACGATGAAGCGAGTCTCTTCAAAATCAAGATGGAGTTTCTTACCCCAGAACGCGGTGATCTTCATGATGAATTTTTTTAAGCGGAACTCATCGATATTGGGAGTAACGGCGATGTTGGCCCACATCGAATGCACTCTGCCCCAATTGGGAGCCAACAGCCGGCCTTGTTCGTTGACGAATGGCAGCCAGCGTTCGACACCATTGGCGTCCAGATAGGTAATCGCCAACACATGGTCATAACCTTCGAAATGATCGTGCAGGTACAAGGCGTGCGGGGTAATCCCCAGAAAAGTATGCGAAAACATCAATACGGCATTGCTCATGTCGGCCATGACACTGGCGAGTGGCGTTTGCCGGGTATCCACTTTCAGGCGATACAACAAGCCATAATGAATACTGCTGTTCAGCTGCAGTAACACGATGATCAACAGCACCTTGCCCAGTTTACGGGCATTACGTCTTTGCTGCATGGCTTGGCCATCGGCAAAAATACGCTCATACAGCGTGGTGGCGACCGTCGCGCCGGGCTCCCTTATACAATTTGCATCGCAGCTTAGACGGGCACGATTGTCGGCTATGCGGCGATAACGCGACTTTGCCCAGGCGTGGATTCCGGGTATTCTGATAATCCAGCCAATAACAGCCGTGTAACCCATGGCTACAAGAATTTGCGCGTAGGTATCGACACCGGCATACAATCTGTTTTCGCCATCCAGCGCGTAGAGGTCGGTCAACAGGGTCTCATCGCTCAGGCTATCGAGGGCGGGATAAGCGCGCGCATAAGTTTGGGCTGGTTTAAAATCGACGGCGTGCAAAATATCGAAATGATTCAGAATCAGGACTGTACGGTTACACAACGGGCAATACTGGTCGAAAAAAACCGTCAGGACAGGTTGAGGCCTTCTCAGCCATGAACCAACACGGCGATACCAGGCAAACGGCACCATCAACACATAGAAAATCAGCATGCCCATGCCGAATGGATAAATATTGAAAGACAGCGCTATGCCCAAATGCAAGCTTAAGCCGGTCAGAAAATACAGCGGTCGCAACAATCTAAAATGAAACAAGGGTATAAAACTGAATTGGAAAACGATGATGGTGTAGCCAATCAACTTTTGCAGCGGCTCCATGTTTAATAACCACGACATATCCAACGCGGAGATGTAATACGGCATGGATGATGGCAGCCAAGCACCAAGGCCGTTACGCCAGTGCTCGGCAAACATTTTGTGGATGGCTGAATCGAAATAGAGAAAGCCCAAGCAGATGAGTACGGGCAGGTAATAGGCCAGCCTGGATACTTGTACCTCCGGATACTCGGAGTAGTGAGTGAAAGGTGTTGCCAGTTTTTTTCTGAGCCCGTCAATTGCAAATGCCTTGTCCATAGGCATAAAAATCAGAAAAAAATTCGCCCCTATCATGAACAAATCGAAACCGCCGTCAAAATCCCGTTGCATGGGGGTAAAGTTGACGAAGACCAACCAAAAAACATAATTGGCAAGGCTACTGGCCTGGCAGCGATAACCAATCACCAGACAGAATGCGACGGCCGCCCATAGCCACAAAAAGAAGGTAATCATCGGAAACTCGACGTCCATATAGGGAATGGGGTCGAAAATCAGGTGGTTGAAATAAATCAGGAAGAGAATTTCCTGTAAGGTAATCAGGCCGAACAGCAGCCTAAAAAGACCGATGCCCGTGGCGGGTGCTTGTTGCTGGAAAAGGGTGTAAATTTTGGATGCTAATGCGTTGGACATTTAGGTCGGGCCAGACAAAGTATCCACAAATTATAAGGTATTTTGGCTGGTGAAAAACGTTGGGACACAAAAAAGGCGGCTCCGGGAAACCGTGCCGCCTTTAATCAGAAAAACTAGGCTTCAAGAAGCAATCTAGCTTATTCTTCGTCCTTAGGCTCTTGAAACACCCATTTCACGAAGAAGTATCCTGCAGCGATAATAACTACCGCTCCAATCATACCTGATGGTTCTTTTAACATTTCTGTTAAGTCTAAGATCGCTCCCATGGGTGCCTCCTACCTTTTGTTAGTTGTTATAAAAATTGCCAGCCAAACGGCCTCCGAGACTGATATGTTACTTCAGCTGACTTTAAAGTCAAGTAATTGTCGCCTTTTAAGAAAGATGCCGCCACAAATTGCCAACGCCTCTGTTTATGGTAGTATGAGGGTTCAAACTGACTTTACAAGAATAAAAACAGTTAATTAATAAGGGGAAAGATATGATTGGCGGTATTGTAATGGTTTTGACAGTGATCTGGGTTTACCAGTCACTGATGAGAGCAAAAAAAGACAACGTATTGATGTGGGTAAGCATTTGCGCGGTTGTCTTTCTGGTGGTTCAGGTATTGTTCTATAATGTCAATATAATGATCATCGATGCCTTGGACGGTAAAAACGTGGGTGGAGACTACGATCGCGAACTGACCAGCGTGGGCGACCGCAAAACCCAGGAAGGCGCGGGCGGCTGGATTATGCCGGTCATTTTCGAATTGTTGCCGCCCATCGCCGGTTTTCTGGCGGTTTCGGTCATTCGTTCGCTGTTCATTCTGAAAGAAGCCTTGACCCCGGCCAATCTGTTTGCTGGCGTCAAGGAAATGTTCGAAAGCATTAAAAACAGTTTTAAAACATCCAGCAACTAAGCCGTTTTTCGAGCTTGAAAAAAGCCCAAGCTGTCTTGGGCTTTTTTTTGTAAAAAATGCTCCCGACTCAACCGGTAACCAGCGATACTATCGTCACGAGCGCCAAAATAAACAACACTGTGCCAATAAGGCCAACAATGATATAAGCAGGCAGCGAGCCGTGCTTGAAATCCATTTCCCGATTTTTGTCGCTTTGTACGCCGACTGCGGCGGCAAGCACGCTTTTTACAACATGCAGTAGACTGGGTTTGGACATGATTTCCTCAGTTTCCAAGGTTCAAATAACAATGCGGCTGTTACAGCCCATTCAGCGTTAACATCGATTTTTCCTGCCAATGAACAGCATACAACGATTAAACCAGCAATTAAAACAACGGATTTTATATCTGGATGGCGCCATGGGCACCATGATACAAAGTTACAAGCTGGGGGAAAAAGACTATAGAGGAACGCGTTTCACGGACTGGAACAGCGACCTGAAGGGCAATAACGACCTGTTGTCGCTGACTCAACCCGACATCATCAAGGCCATTCACAAGGCCTATCTGGAGGCAGGTTCCGATATCATCGAAACCAACACCTTCAACGCCACCAAAATCGCGATGGCCGATTATCACATGGAAGATTTGGCCTACGAAATCAATGTGGCTTCCGCGCGCCTGGCAAAACAGGCCACCGAAGAAATATCCGCGTTGACACCGGACAAGCCGCGCTTCGTCGCCGGCGTGCTGGGGCCGACCAACCGCACTTCCTCCATGTCGCCGGACGTCAACGACCCCGGCTTCCGCAACATCACTTTCGACGATCTGGTTGAAGCCTACAGCGAAGCGACCCAAGGCCTGATAGCCGGCGGAGCCGACATCATTCTGATCGAAACCGTATTCGATACGCTGAATGCCAAGGCGGCGATTTTCGCGGTCGAGCAAACCTTCGACAAACTCGGCTACAAATTGCCGGTGATGATTTCCGGTACCATCACCGACGCCTCGGGCCGCACCTTGTCCGGGCAAACCGCCGCCGCATTCTGGTATTCGTTGAAACACGTGCAGCCGATTTCGATCGGCTTCAATTGCGCGCTGGGCGCCCAGGAATTACGCCAGTACATCGAAGAACTCTCCAATATCGCGGATACCTACGTCTCTGCCCACCCCAATGCCGGCCTGCCCAACGAATTCGGCGAGTACGACGAAACGCCGGAAATGATGGCCGCCGAACTGGCTGACTGGGCCGCCAGTGGCTATTTGAACATCATCGGCGGCTGCTGCGGCACCTCGCCGGACACCATTCGCGCCATCGTCGCCGCGCTGGAAAAATATCCGCCGCGGAAGATTCCGGAACTGGAAAAACGCTGCCATCTGGCCGGCCTGGAAGCGATGAGCATAGGTCCCGAGACCTTATTCGTGAACGTCGGCGAACGCACCAACGTCACCGGTTCGGCGGTCTTCAAAAAAATGATCGTCGAAGAACGCTATGAGGAAGCGCTGGAAGTCGCCAAACAGCAGGTGGAAAACGGTGCCCAAATCATCGACATCAACATGGACGAAGGCATGCTGGATTCGAAAGCCGCGATGGTGCGCTTTTTGAATCTACTAGCAGCCGAGCCGGACATTGCTAAAGTACCCATCATGCTCGATTCGTCGAAATGGGACATCCTGGAAGCCGGCCTGAAATGCATCCAGGGCAAGGGTATCGTAAATTCGATCTCGATCAAGGAAGGCGAGGAAAAATTCATCGAACACGCCAAATTGGTGCGCCGCTACGGCGCGGCGGTGATCGTGATGGCCTTCGACGAACAAGGCCAGGCCGACACCATGGCGCGCAAAGTGGAAATCTGCACCCGCGCCTATAAAATTCTGACCGAACAAGTCGGCTTCCCGCCGGAAGATATCATCTTCGACCCCAACATTTTCGCGGTCGCCACCGGCATCGAAGAGCACAACAATTACGGCGTCGACTTCATCGAAGCCACCCGCATCATCAAACAAACTCTGCCGCATGCCTTGATTTCCGGCGGCGTCTCCAATGTGTCATTTTCGTTCCGCGGCAACAACCCGGTGCGCGAAGCCATACACGCGGTATTTTTGTACCACGCCGTGCATGCCGGCATGGACATGGGTATCGTCAACGCCGGCCAGTTGGCGATTTACGCCGACATTCCGGAAGATCTGCGTAACGCAGTCGAAGACGTGATTCTCAACCGCGCGCCGGAAGGCACCGACTCGCCAGAGCAGGCTACTGAAAAGCTGTTGGAAATAGCCGAGAAATATCGTGGCAGCGGTCAAGCCGCTAAGCAGGAAACCCTGGAATGGCGCGAATGGCCGGTCACCAAACGCCTGGAACATGCGCTGGTGAAAGGCATCGCCGATTACATCGAGGAAGATACCGAAGCCGCGCGATTGGCAGCGGAAAAACCTTTGCACGTCATCGAAGGCCCGTTGATGGACGGCATGAACGTGGTCGGCGACTTGTTCGGCGAAGGCAAAATGTTTCTGCCGCAGGTCGTCAAATCGGCCCGGGTCATGAAAAAAGCCGTGGCTTATCTGATGCCGTTCATGGATGCGGAAGTCGACGGCAGCGAACGGCAAACCAACGGCAAGGTGTTGATGGCCACCGTGAAAGGCGATGTACATGACATCGGCAAGAACATCGTCGCCGTGGTGCTGCAATGCAACAATTACGAAGTCATCGACCTGGGCGTGATGGTGCCGGCCGAAACGATTCTAAAAACAGCCCGCGAACAAAATGTCGACGTGATCGGTTTAAGCGGCTTGATTACACCCTCGTTGGATGAAATGGTGCATGTGGCCAAGGAAATGCAGCGTCAAGGCTTCACGATTCCATTGATGATAGGCGGCGCCACTACCTCGCGCGCGCATACCGCCGTGAAGATAGAACCCAACTACCAAGCGGCACCGACCATTTACGTGACAGATGCCTCGCGCGGCGTCGGCGTGGTCAGCGCCTTGCTCAGCGAAGATTTACGCGCCGAATTCGTCGAGAAAACCCGCGCCGAATACGAGCAGGTACGTGAACGCCACAAAGGCCGGCAAGCCAAAAATCCGCAGCACGATTTGGCCGGCGCGCGCAAAAACAGATTCAATTACGCCGATCATCTGCCGGTCAAACCGAAATTCCTCGGTACCAAGGTCGTTGCCGATTTTCCGCTGGAAACGCTGGTCGGCTTCATCGACTGGTCGCCATTCTTCCAGACATGGGAATTGTCCGGCAGCTATCCGGCCATCCTGCAAGACCATATAGTCGGTACCGAAGCCAAAAAGTTATTCGACGACGCTCAAAGAATGTTGCGGCAACTGGTCAGCGAGCGCTGGCTGACCGCCAAGGCCGTGATCGGCTTTTTCCCGGCCAACAGCGACGGCGACGACATTATTCTTTACACCGACGACAGCCGCAGTCAGCCGCGCGAAGTTCTGCATCATTTGCGCCAGCAAAACGTCAAGGCGCCGGGCCGGCCTAACTATTGCCTGTCCGACTTCATTGCGCCGGTCGGCAGCGGCATTGCCGATTATCTGGGCGGTTTTGCGGTCACATCCGGCATCGGCATCGAAAGCAAACTGGCCGAATTCGAAAAAGACCACGACGACTACAGCGCCATCATGCTGAAAGCTCTGGCCGACCGTTTGGCGGAAGCCTTTGCCGAGTACATGCACCAAGCCGTGCGCCGGGACTACTGGGGTTATGCCGAAGACGAAAACCACGACAACGCCGCCTTGATCGACGAAGCCTATCAGGGCATCCGTCCGGCGCCCGGCTACCCGGCCTGCCCGGACCATACCGAAAAGGCCAAGTTGTTCGAGCTACTCAACGTCACCGAAAACACGACCATCGAATTGACGGAGAACTTTGCGATGTACCCGACCGCCGCGGTCAGCGGCTGGTATTTTTCGCATCCGCAAGCGCAATATTTCAACGTCGGCAAAATCGACCGGGATCAACTGGAAGATTACGCCAAACGCAAGGGGTTGAATATTGAAGTAGCGGAACGCTGGCTGGCGGCGCATTTACATCATTGAGAACGGTAAACAATATGCAGTTACGCCTCGAACATTTTGTGGAACGCCTGATGTACGGCAGTCGCTGGATCATGGCGCCGGTTTTTCTGGGCATGAGCCTGATTTTGCTGATATTGGCCATTAAATTCTTCCAGGAGTTGTACCACTTCGTGCCGCATATTCTGGACCTGGACGAGGGCCAGATTATCTTGAAGTTGCTGACTTTCATAGACTTGACCCTGGTTGGCAGCCTGACCCTGATCGTGATGTTCAGCGGCTACGAGAACTTCGTCTCCCGGCTGGACATCGGCAGCGAGGCCGAAAAACTGGATTGGCTGGGTACCCACGATTATGGCTCCCTGAAGCTGAAAGTGGCGACTTCCATCGTGGCCATTTCATCCATTCGCTTATTGAAGGTCTTCATGGAAGTGGAAAACACCGCAAACGAAAAAATGTTGTGGTACGTCATTATTCATCTGACGCTGGTACTTTCCGCATTTATCATGGGTTATCTGGACAAGATATCCAAACATTGATGAGCGAATTGATATTGTTCGGCACCGAGGGCTGCCACTTGTGCGAGGAGGCCGAACAAATGCTGTTGCGGGCTGGCGTGAGTTTTGCCAGGCAGGACATCATGACCGGAGAACAATGGCTGCAACGCTATGCGATTCGGATACCGGTATTGCTGCATGAGTCGAGCGGGTCCGAGCTGGGCTGGCCGTTTGACGAGGCAGGGATTCGGGATTTCCTGACGCAAATCCGCTCCGCAATCCGACCGCGGGATGGCGGGGCGGCTTAGGCCGCGATACGTATGCAGTTACGGCCCTGGTTTTTGGCGGCATACAAGGCTCGATCGGCGCGCTCCAGTAACGGCTCCAACTCGGTATCGTCGGCCAGCGGGGCAATGCCGATACTGACGCTAAAGCCTATTTCCGCAACCCGGATCCGCGAAATTCTAGCCTGCAGACGCTCGGCCACATTGACGGCTTCCTCCCGCGCGGTTTCCGGCAACAGGATAAAAAACTCCTCGCCGCCGAAGCGGGCAAAAATATCCACCGGACGCAGAGCGCTTTTAGCTGTCTCGGTCAACTCGACCAGTATTTTGTCGCCGGTAAGATGCCCATATCGATCGTTGATCGATTTGAAATGATCGATATCGATGGCTATGACGGACAGCGGTTGCCGATGCCGGTTGGCGCGCTCGAGTTCGGCGCCGGCATGGCTCAGGAAATAACGGCGGTTATAGGCCCCGGTCAGAGGGTCGGTTGCGGCCAGCCCGGCCAGTTTCAGGTTGGCGAGCTTAAGTTCCCTGGTGCGCTGTTCGATGCGCCGCTCCAGATCGCGATTGGTCGCCGCCAGTTCGTCGCGAGCGGCAAGCAAGGCGGTTTCGGTTTCCATGATGTCGGAAATATCGTGTTGAATGCCGATGAAATGGCTCACCTCGCCGCTTTCGTCGCAGACCGGGTCGATGATGACATTGTTCCAAAAAATAGAACCGTCCTTCCGGCGATTTCTCAACAAGGCGCGAACCTGCCGACGGCCGGCAACGGCCTGCCTGACGCTCTCGAGTACATCCGGATCCAAGCCCGCCTGCAAAAAACGCGGATTCCTGCCCTTGACTTCGTCACCCCGATAACCGGTAATGGCTTCGAAGCCTTTGTTGACATAGACAATCGGATTGTCTTTGGCTCTGGCATCGGCGATCAGAATGCCGTCGTTGACGGCATCTATGGCCCGCCCCAAAATCCTGAGCTGTTCGTTTTGTAAATTCAGCTCCCGCAACAAAGCGGCCAGTGCCAGCGACGACAAAGCCAAGGCGGCAATATATTCCTGCAATTGGAGGACATTGTCGGCCGCCCGCATCGAAACGAATGGGCCCAGGCGATAAAGAGTGCAGTATATGGCGATGGCGGCAATCAGTAGATTGATCGAAGCAGCCCCACGCATGCCGAAACGTCCGGCCGCCCAAATCGTCATCGGCAGCAACAGCATGGGACTGAGCGGGAACTGGTCGGTCAAATACTCGGATCGGGAAAATACCCATAAGCCCGTTGCGATGGTCGAGGTCGCCAACAGAACGGCTTCCGGCAGGCGCTTGGCTGCGGGCCGGGGCCAAGCATCCATTTCAGGCTGAAACCAACTCAAAAGTACCGGCGTAATAATCAAAAGCCCCAAGCCGTCGCCAAACCACCAGATACGCCAATTGGTCCAATAACAGACTTCTCCGCCCGCCGTCGCCGTGTAAACCGCGGCGCCCAATAATGCCGCCGAACCGCTGGCCAGGACCACGGCAAATAGACCGAATAAAACCACATGGCGCAGCCTATCCAGTTTGACCGGCAGACCGATGGCTTGCTTTAGCAATACCGCGCTGAAGACCGCTTCCAGAATATTCACGGCGGCAAACATCAGCGCCTGTTTGACGGTAAAGGTCGGCCAGTCCGCCAAAATTTCAGCCGGAATGATGGCGCACGAGAAAACCGGCCAATACTTCGGCGGCGCCAGCAATAATGCCGCCAGCAGAAATGCATTCGGCGGCCACAGAATGGCGATACCTTCCGACATGATGGAAGCCTTAACGCCAAGCAGCGCCCCCAAATAATAGCCCATGGCTACCAGTATGGGCGCAAGATACGCCGTCGGCAAAAGTAACAAGGCACTGGAAATGTTTCGGGCTGGGGAAGGCGATGGCATTGGGCGAATAAATCCTGAACTGCCGGGCTAACGGGCCTGGAATGGCTGACAGTATATTCCAAGTCGATTGTAATTCATTACCTACAAAGACTATTTTGGCGACCGCCCGCGCGAGCCGGCCGCCGGGCAAAAAATGAGCGGCATTTTGCTGGCCGGATGTATTCAAGCCAGGGCCAAGCCATTAAATTATTGCCAGTATCCGCTGTTCCGATTCGCAGTTAGAATGTGCGTCAAAACAACACCAATAGCGATGTTTTTTAAAACAGCCAAGGTCGAATAGCCCGAAACACTCATGACGACTCTGAAAAAGTATTTGTTTCGTTTCTCCACCGGACTCTGGCTGGCCATGGCGATGTTCATCGTCTTCGCGCTGGTGTTTGCGATCTACGTCCAATCCGAAAAGCAAATCGATGTGGCCAACGAACAACGCTTCCAATCGTTTTTGTTGGCGGACGAACTGCGCCAATCGTCCGACGATTTGACGCGGATGGTACGCAGTTATGTGGCAACCGGCGACCCCATCTATAAACGTCACTTTCGGGAAATCCTCGACATCCGCGACGGCAAGCGGGCAAGACCGGTCGATTATCACTTGATCTATTGGGACTTGGTATTACAGGACGATAGCCGCCCCCGGCCGGCCGGCCCGGGGAAACTGCCCTTGCTGGTTCTGATGCGGCAGGCCGGCTTCACCGCAGCCGAATTTGCCAAGCTGGCCGACGCCAAAAACAAATCGGACGCGCTTGCCTTGACCGAGTATGCCGTGATGCAGCGGCTCGAATCCGTTTCGTCGCCCACCGAGGCCGACCGAAACCGGGCGAGCTTGATGCTGCATGATTCCGCCTATCATCAAGCCAAGGCCGATATCATGCGGCTGATCGGCGAGTTCTACCGGATGGTGGACAGCCGAACAGCGAAGGCAGTGCAAGATGCATTGCTTAAAGCCAGCCAGTTGAGAGTGGTGTTCATCGCCTTCGGCATGCTGTTGCTGTTGATGTTGTGGCGGACGTACCGGAGTTTGTTTCACATATTGGGCGGCTCGCTGGATGAATTGCACGACGCGCTCGTCCGCCTGGGTAGCGGCGATTTTTCCTCGCGGATTCGACCCGGCCTCGGCGGAAAAAACAGCATCTTGGCCTGGGTGTCCGAAACGCAAATCCAACTGGCGCGACTCGACGCCGAACACCGTCGGGTCGAAGCCAAGAATCAACGCCTGACGCAACTGTATGCCGCCTTGAGCCAGTGCAACCAGTCCATCGTGCGTTGCGATAATCAGCAGCAGCTGTTTTTGGAAATCTGCCGCGCCGCCGTGACTTTCGGTGGCATGAAGCTGGCTTGGATAGGCTGGCTGGATAGCGAGAGCGGAAAAGTCAAACCGGTTGCCTGGTACGGCGACGACGCCGATTATTTAAACGACATCGAAATATCGATCCATCCCGACGACCCTTTCGGCCGCGGGCCAACCGGCACGGCCATGCGCGAGGATAGGCCCTTTTGGTGCCAGGATTTTCAACAAAATCCCGCCACCACGCCTTGGCGCCTGCCCAAAGCCAAGTTCGACTGGCAAGCGTCGGCCTCGCTGCCTTTGCATGGCAATGGCAGGGTAGTCGGGGCGATGACGCTTTATGCCGCCAACGTAAATGCCTTCGATGAAGACGCGCGCAATCTGTTGCTGGAAATGGCCACGGACATCGATTACGCCCTCAACAACCTGGCACAGGAAATTCAGCGCCGACAAACACTGGCGGAGTTGGCCGAGTCCCGTAATCTGCTGCGGACCATCATCGACACGGTACCGCTACGAATTTTTTGGAAAGATAGGGAATTGACGTTTTTGGGCTGCAATCCTGCTTTTGCCCTCGATGCGGGCGCCGACAGCCCCCTGGATGTCATAGGCAAGAATGACAAGCAGTTGGCATGGCGCGATCTGGCCGAGTTTTATCAAAACGACGACCGCCAAGTGATGAGTTCGGGCGTGCCCAAGCTGTTTTACGAAGAGCCCCTGATCAAACCGGATGGCGAGACCGTCTGGTTGAGAACCTCCAAAGTTCCTCTATTGAACTCGGATCGGCAAACTATCGGCGTGCTGGGCGTCTATCAGGATATAACGGCTATCAAGCAAACCGAGCTGGCGCTACTGCGTAGCGAAGCCAATCTGAATCGGGCCCAGGCCGTGGCAAAAATCGGCAGTTGGCGTCTGGATCTGAAACAAGGCCGTTTGGAATGGTCCGCCGAAACCTTCCGCATTTTCGGCCTGCCGCCGGATACCCCGGTGGACTACCGCTTATTCCTTTCGCGCGTGCATCCCGATGATAGCGATCAGGTCAATAATGCCTGGCAAGCCGCGCTGAAGGGCGCGCCTTACCACCTTGAGCATAGAATCGTCGTGAACGGCGATATCCGGTGGGTGGAGGAACGAGCGGAGTTGGAGTTCGATGCGGACGGTAACTGTCTGGCCGGCGTCGGTACGGTGCAAGACATCACCGAACGCAAGCAGGCGCTGGCACGCATCGAGCGTTTGGCCAACTACGATCCATTGACCGGCTTACCCAATCGGGCTCAGTTGCAAGACCGCGTCAGGTACGCCGTCAGTCTGGCCAAGCGCGCTCAAGGCAGTTTGGCTTTGATGTTTCTCGATCTCGACCGTTTCAAGGACATCAACGACACGTTGGGCCATAGCGTGGGCGACGCCCTGTTGATTAAACTGGCAAAACGCCTGCGCCAACTGCTGAGGGAAGAGGATACGGTCACCCGCCTGGGCGGAGACGAATTCATTCTGTTGTTGCCGGGTGTTGATGCCCGCGGAGCCGCCTTTTTGGCGCAAAAGCTGCAGGAGGCCATTGCCGAGCCCTATGCAATCGAGCAGCATAATCTGTCACTGACCGCATCGATCGGTATCGCGCTTTATCCCGGCGACGGCGAGGATCTGGAAACATTATCCAAAAGCGCGGACGCCGCGATGTATAGCGCCAAGCAGGAAGGTCGCCAAGGCTACCGGTTTTTTACCCCCGAGATGCAAGCCAAGGCAACCCGCAATCTTTTGTTGCTGAACGCCCTGCGCCACGCGCTGACACTTGAGCAATTGCAGCTCTATTACCAGCCGCAAGTATCGATGCCGGATGGCCGCATCATCGGCGCGGAAGCCTTGTTGCGTTGGCGGCATCCGGAGCTGGGCATGATATCGCCGGCGGAGTTCATTCCCATTGCGGAAGACAGCGGGCTGATTCTGCCGATCGGGGAATGGGTATTGCGCCGCGCCGCCAGACAGGCGAAAGCCTGGGAAACCGAGGGGCTGGGCGTGTTGACGATGGCGGTCAACATATCCGCTGTACAGTTCCGCCATCCCGACCTGCCGGACTTAGTCGCGCGCGTGCTGGAGCAAGAAGGCTTGGCGCCGGAATTTCTGGAATTGGAACTGACCGAGGGCGTGGCGATGCTGAATCCGGAACGCGCCATCGATGTGATCAACAATCTGCATGCGCGCGGCGTGAGCATGGCCATCGACGATTTCGGCACCGGTTATTCGTCCTTGAGTTATCTGAAAAGATTCAAAGTCAGCAAGCTCAAGATCGACCAGTCCTTTGTGCGCGATATCGACAGCGACGCGGAGGATAGAGCCATCGTCCGCGCCGTGATAAGTCTGGCCCGGAGTCTGGGCCTGAAAACCATCGCCGAAGGCGTGGAAACCATAGAGCAACAAACCTTCCTGAATCAGCAAGGCTGCGAGGAAATGCAAGGCTATTTGTTTAGCCCGCCGCTGCCGGCCAATCAGTTTGCCGCCCTGCTGAAACGGCATCCGCACGCCGAATGAGCGCTGATCTTAGCGCCTTGACGGCGTTTATCCGGCTTGCCAACCTTATTCCGGCGGATTTTATCCCTTAACCCGGTTTCGTCTTAGTATTGGTACTGGCGGGGGC
This sequence comes from Methylomonas subterranea, assembly GCF_024505185.1. Classification (GTDB taxonomy): domain Bacteria; phylum Pseudomonadota; class Gammaproteobacteria; order Methylococcales; family Methylomonadaceae; genus Methylomonas; species Methylomonas subterranea. The sequence goes on along the minus strand of NZ_JANIBJ010000006.1, from coordinate 45,941 downwards.
TGGCGTGATAAATTCCCCGCCTTATGTCAATCCCATCGGAACGAGCCATGACCACCATCCGCCAAGACGACTTCATTCAAAGCATCGCCGATGCCTTGCAATACATTTCCTATTACCATCCCAAGGACTTTATCCAGGCACTATATTCGGCGTATCAAAAGGAACAAAGCCCGGCGGCCAAGGATGCGATGGCGCAGATTTTGATCAATTCGCGGATGTGCGCGGAGGGCCGGCGGCCGATTTGCCAGGATACCGGCATCGTGACGGTGTTTTTGAAGATCGGCATGGACGTGCGCTGGGACGCCAAACTGGACGTTGGCGAGATGGTCAACCAAGGCGTGCGCCGAGCCTATTTGCAACCGGATAACGTATTGCGGGCCTCCATCCTGGCGGATCCCGCCGGTAAGCGCATCAACACCAAAGACAATACCCCGGCGGTGATCCACATGGATTTGGTGGCCGGCGACAAAGTCGAGGTGGAACTGGCCGCCAAGGGCGGCGGTTCGGAAGCCAAGGCCAAATTCATTATGCTGAATCCTTCCGACAGCATCGTCGACTGGGTGATGAAAACCGTGCCGACCATGGGCGCCGGCTGGTGTCCGCCGGGGATTTTGGGTATCGGCATCGGCGGCACCGCCGAAAAAGCCATGATACTGGCCAAGCAGGCCTGCATGAGTTCGATTGATATTCAGGATTTGCTTGCCCGTGGACCGGTCAATGCCTTGGAAGAGTTGCGGCTGGAACTCTACGACAAGGTCAACGCGCTGGGCCTGGGCGCGCAAGGTCTGGGCGGCCTGACCACGGTACTGGATGTGAAAATCCTCGATTATCCGACCCACGCCGCCAACAAACCGGTGGCGATGATCCCCAACTGCGCAGCCACCCGCCACGCCCATTTTGTCTTGGACGGCTCCGGCCCGGCGCTGTTGACGCCGCCAAAACTGACGGATTGGCCGGTCATCACCCAAGCGGCCGGCAACGCCCGCCGGGTCGATATAGACACTCTCACAAAACAGGACATCGCCGACTGGAGGCCCGGCGAAACCTTGCTGTTAAGCGGCACGCTGCTGACAGGCCGCGATGCCGCCCACAAACGCATCGTCGATCTGCTGCACAAGGGCGAACCGCTGCCGGAAGGCGTCGATTTCAAGGATAAGTTCATTTATTACGTCGGCCCGGTCGATCCGGTGCGCGACGAAGTGGTCGGTCCGGCCGGCCCCACCACCGCCACCCGCATGGATGGCTTTACCGATACCGTATTGGCGCAGACCGGTCTGCTGGGCATGATAGGCAAGGCCGAGCGCGGCCCGGCGGCGCTGCGGGCCATCGAAAAACATCGGTCGGTCTATTTGATCGCGGTCGGCGGCGCGGCCTATCTGGTGTCGAAAGCCATCCGCAAGTCCCGCGTGGTGGCCTTTCCCGAGTTGGGTATGGAAGCAATTCATGAATTTGTGGTGGAAGATATGCCGGTGACGGTAGCGGTGGATAGCCGCGGCGAGTCCATACACGACACGGCGCCGAAATATTGGCAATCCCGGATAGGCAAAATTCCGGTGACGGTAGTGTAAGCCGGCCGCTTGCCGGCCAAGGATTCCAGCCCAAATGAATCCCATATTTATATCCCTCGCCCTAGCCCGGAGAGCGGTATGCGTAAGTTATTGTGGGCGGAATCCTAAAGCGTGATGTCGGTTTCCCAGCCCTTGACCGCTCTTGGCATGACGTCTGTTATCCTTTGCGCGGTGACATCCATCAATTGCAACTCCGAGCGCCTGCGATCCTGGCGCCGCCTGTCGTTTGCCAGCCGCGAGCTGTTGCCGCGCCGGTCGTTGTTGCGCAGTCTTAAGGAATATTCCGCAATATTGATGGGTTTACCGTTCAACGGTTTCCGGTTGAGCTGCTTGATGATGCGCATGGCCGCCGCATCCGGCTCCACCCTCACCAAGGCGTTGAATTCCGCTTTATCCGAATTGGCGGCCGTTAACATCTGGATGCTGATTTTTACCAGATTACCCGGTTTGCTAAACAAACCCCCTTTAAGCGCGGGGCTGATAAAGGATTCAATATCGGGAACCAGCGTGGATTCGCTGATTCGTTTCAAAATTAGGATCATCGTGCCTGCCTTGTCGAGAAACCCGCCTGATTAAATCGAAAAACAACCGGCTACAACCGCGCTGGCTGTCCGGTTTGCCGGGCAAAGTGTAGCCCGCTATAAGGTTAAAATGGATTTTTTAATCTGATGGTAATATTTGCGCCACCTTTCCAGTCAATAATGGTTACGATGACGATCAACTTCAAGGATGCCGGCTAAACCATGCAAAAAATACCGGCGCCCGCTCAGGGCAATCATTTTTACCGAGACCATGTGGCTTTACTGATCGATAGTTATCGACAGCTGTTGCAGCGCTCATTTTTGCACGACATCGGCGAGGACTGCCTGGGACAGCGGGTATTTGAGGCGGAGTTCGCCCTGCTGTCGCACAACACCGACCCGGACCCCTTGTTTAACTACGCCAATCTAAAGGCTCTGGAATTATTCGAATTAAGCTGGGACGAATTGATCGGCATGCCGTCCAGATTGTCGGTAGAGCCAGAAAATCAACAAGCCCGCGAACGCCTGATGGCGGCGGTCACGGATAAGGGTTTTGTGGATAATTACACGGGCATCCGCGTTTCCAAAACCGGCCGGCGCTTCAGGATAGATAATGTGGCGATCTGGAATGTGCATGACCGGCTGGGTCGGTATCTGGGACAGGCCGCCTGCTTCAGCGATTGGACTTATTTGTAATCCTTCGGCTCTGCCCGCCTTTCGCCGGTTTCGCAAAACGTGTCATTGTTTTCCCTCTCGGTTCGAATGCCACCCGCAAGTAGCTTACCTCCGGCACCATTTATCGGCTATCTCCCACCGGCGCGGCGAAGGCATCGGAAACCAAAGCTTCGACATTACCGCCGGTCAGCGCCTGTAAAAATGCCACCAGATCGTCGATTTCCGCGTCCGAAAGCCCCAGGGGCTTGATCAGCGGCGACAGATTTTCGTTGGCGATACCGCCCCGGTTATAAAACTCCACCACATCCTTCAGACTGGAAAGGCTGCCGTTGTGCATGTAGGGCGCGCTGAGCGCCACGTTACGCAGCGACGGCGTTTTGTATGCCCAGCGGTCGGCCGGATTTTGGCTGATTTCGTAATAACCCAGGTCGTTGGCTCTGGCTTCGGCGACGCCTTGCAAGCTTTTAGCGTCCACATCGACAAACACGCCCGGCGCCACTTGCACCCGCTGCTTGTCCGGCACTCTTAGCATGGATTCGGCATAGCCGATGCCGGTGTTATGGCGTTTTTGGTCGGTAAACAAGGCGGACTTTTCGCCTATGCCATGGCAACCGCCGCAGGCGGCCTTGCCGGTAAACAGCTCGAATCCGCGCCGGGCGGCATCGCTCAGGGCTTGGCTTTGTTTACCGAAATACCAGCGGTCGAACGGCGAATCGGCGGAATTTAACGCCCGTTGGTAACTGGCCAGGGCCTGACCGATGGTTTCCATGCCAGGGCCTTTTCCAAAGGCCTTTTCGAACAGGCCCCGGTAGTCCGCGCCGGCCTTGATTTTATCCACCACATGGCCGATGGACGGATTGCCCATTTCGTTATGCGCCAGCAGCGGCCCCCACGCCTGTTGCTCCAGGCTGTTTTCCCGGCCGTCGTGAAACAGCAGTTGCGCATAAGCGACGTTGTATAGCGACGGACTGTTACGCCGCACGCTACGGCCTTCCACGCCGACGGCGGTCGCCATTTCGTTGCTGCTGAAACCCTGCTCGGGAATATGGCAAATCGCGCAGGAAAAGGTATTGTTGAACGACAACCGGCGGTCGTAAAACAATTTACGGCCCAAATCGATTTTGGCGGCGGTAACGGGGTTATCCGGCGGCTCCGGCAGTTTCGGCAGCCCCAGCGGCGGTTTTTTTACAAACTCGATCAGTTTGGCCGGCTGGCCTCGCCTATGCTCCAGCGCCAGCGAGCGGGTGTGGTAATCGGCCCGCTGATAGTTCTGTTTGTTATCACCGGCTTGATATAGATTTTCCGCGACTGCCGGCCGCGCGGCCGCCGACTCATTAGGTGCCGCCAACAGCGTTTTCACGTCGTTAATGACCGTGTCGGCATGCAGAAAGTCCACGTTGTAGATATTGCGAATATTTTTGTCGGTATCGATCAGATAAACCCGCAGCAAATGCGAAAAAGTACCGGTAAATTGGCCTTGTTCGTCATAAATTTTTTGCACGTTTTGCTGATAGGCGTCCAGTATGGGTTGCAGGGTTTGTTCGTCGCGGGTAGTCAAAAACCGCCAATCGAATTCGCCGGTTTTAAAGCCGGAACCGTACTGGCGCATCATGTCCGGCGTATCGTGGGCCGGATTGAAACTCAGGGTCAACAGGCGCAGCTTGGCCGCCAATTCCGGCTGTTTTTGCAATTGCCGGCTGATTTTATGCAGTACCTGGGTCGCCAGCGGGCAACCGTTTACATCGCTGCACGTGGCGTAAATAAAACTCAACAACACCAGTTTGTCGCCCATCAGCTCATGCAGACGCTTGGGCTGGTTGTCGCCGGTCAAAATCTCGCCGTCGCCGGCGGCTCCGACCACAGGCAGCGAATAGCTGGCGGGCGCGGCCAATTGATACGGCAAGACGGCATGACCCGGCGCCAAGGGGATTTCGGCCCGGCAGACTAAAGCGGTTACCAAAGCCAGCAGGCCGATCAAACGAGAGGTTTTCATAAATTTCAGCCCAGGCCAAGGATTCAAATTTCGCCGGCGGGATTCCATTGATCCCGACAACACATATTATTAATAACTAATATTCCAGTTGGACGGCGCTGTCAACCTCGGCCTATCCGTCAGCGCCGGAAAAATCCGCAACCGGATCGATGTTATATTTTTTTCGCTTTCTCCAGAATGTAGCTCGGCTCATGCCGGCATAACTAGCGGCGGCCTCCAGATTGCCGCCCGTGATTTGCAAGGCTTCGCGGATCAAGTCCGCCTCGCCGCGAAAGGTTTTATGTCCGGCCGCCGCTTGGGTTTCGGGAATGGCGGCCGGCTTTACTTCGCGAAATTCCGGCGGCAAATCATCCAGACTCAATTCGTTGCCGCGCCCCACCGCAAAGGCGTATTCGACAACGTTGATCAGTTCCCTGACATTGCCGGGCCAACTGTAATCGAGCAAACGCCGCATGGCATCCGGGGCGATACTGTCGACATGCCGCCTGCCGTGAAGGTTGTGCAGGCCGATGCTATGCCAGAGCAGCAGGTTTACATCCAACCGCCTTTCCCTCAGCGGCGGCAGAAACACCGGCACCACCCGTAACCGATACATCAAGTCTTCCCGAAAACGTCCCGCTTTGGTTTCTTCGCGCAACGAACGATGGGTGGCGGCGATAATTCTGACGTCGACGTTGAGGATTGCGTCGCCGCCCACCGGGGTAAAGCTTTGTTCCTGCAAAACCCTCAGCAGTTTGGCTTGCAATTCCAAGGGCAATTCCGCGACTTCGTCCAGAAACAGCGTGCCGCCATGCGCGCGCTGAAACAAGCCGTCATGCTGCCGCAGCGCCCCGGTAAATGCCCCCTTGACGTGGCCGAACAGTTCGCTTTCCAACAGGCTTGGAGACAGCGCGGCGCAGTTGATTGCCAGAAAAGGCCGCTGATGACGCGGGCTTTCCTGGTGTAAGGCCCTGGCCACCAGTTCCTTTCCGGTACCCGATTCACCGCGTATCAATACGGTGGCTTCGGTTTCCGCGACATTGCGGATGATTTTGATCGCCTCCAGCATGATGGGGTCGCGGGTCAAAATACCGTGAAAACTTTCGCTGTTTTCCCGTATGCCGAGCGCCGTTTCGCTTGCCGCTTGCGGCCGCAGAAACTCCAGCGCGCCGGCGAATTCTCCATTGGCGTCGAAGAAGGCGCGGGCGGTACGGTAGCAGGTGACGCGCTCGCCGTTGGCGCGCTTGGGATTGACTATTTGCGCCTTGATCGAACCCAGCTCGGCCAGACCGCAAGGGTCTTGACCTTCCTCGCAACCCAGCGTTTCCGCGCAGGGTTTACCCAGAACGGCTTCCGCCGTCAGGCCGAACAGTTTTTCCGCCCCTTTACTCCAGAACAACACTTTACCACCGGCATCCACCGCAAACACGGCGCCGGCATCCAGCAGATCGGTGAGTATGGTCAAGACCTGATCGGGACCTATCCTGCTCAACCAGCGGTTAAAAAAGGGGGAAGATTGGCTCATGGCGGGGGGATTTGTTTCAAATATGTTTCACACTATGGCACAAGTGTTTCAATGTTTCAACATGAAACACAACAAGCCGGCCTGCAGGGCTTGAAATCCAGCGGCGGCAGCGCTGGAGAGTCTTGGCACGATACTTGATATAACTTTATCAGACTATACTGATTTAGTTCTTGATGGAGTATGACCATGATCTTTCGCCAATTGTTCGAACCCGAAACCTCGACCTACAGCTATTTATTGGGCTGCGAACGCAGCCGCCGCGCGGTATTGATCGATCCGGTGGCCTCGGAAGTCGACGGCTATATTCAACTGCTGCAAGCCCTGAACTTGAAACTGATCTACACCCTGGAGACTCACGTTCACGCCGATCATATTACCGGAGCCGGTTTACTTCGCAATACATTAGGGAGTAAAAGTATCGTGCATCGCGATGCCGGCGCGATGTGCGCCGATTTACTGGTCACCGACGGCGTGCTGTTGCAGGTCGGCGAGCTGGAGTTTGCAGTGCTGCATACTCCCGGCCATACCGCCGGCTGCGTCAGTTATGCGATGGCCGACCGGGTGTTTACCGGCGATGCCTTGTTGATCGGCGGCAGCGGCCGCACCGACTTCCAACAGGGCGACGCCGGCCAACTGTACGATAGCATCACCGGCAAATTGTTCATCCTGCCGCCGGATACCCTGGTGTACCCAGGCCACGATTATCAAGGCAACACGGTCTCGACCATCAAGCAGGAGATGGTCAAAAATGCCCGCCTGGGCGGAGGTAAATCGCGTGACGAATTTATTGCCACCATGCAAGACCTCAAACTGGCCTACCCGAAATTTATCGACCAAGCCCTGCCCGCCAACCAATCCTGCGGCTTGGCCGCGGAATAGGCGAGCTTAGGCGAATGTTTTTAACCCTCGGCCTGGCTATCGTCATCGGCTTGCTGCTGGGCCTGCTCGGCGGCGGCGGCTCGATCCTGACCGTGCCCATGCTGGTCTATGTACTGCACATAGAGCCGAAACAAGCCATCGTGACATCCTTCGTGGTGGTGGGCATCTCCAGTTTGATGGCATTGATTTCCCACGCTCGCCGCGGTTTTGTGTGCTGGAAAAGCGGCTTGTTCTTCGGACTGGCCGGCATGGTCGGCGCATTCGGCGGCGGCCGTCTGGCCGCGCACTTTGCCGACGACATTTTGATGGCGCTGTTCGGCTTGGTCAGCCTGTCCACCGGTCTGCTGATGCTGCGCGGAAAACGCGACGAAACCCCAACCGACTTAGCCGTCAACCCCACATCGGTATGTCCGCTGCGGGTGCCGTTTTTCCGCGTACTGTTCGACGGTTTTTTCGTCGGCGGCTTGACCGGCATGGTCGGAGTGGGCGGCGGTTTTTTGATCGTGCCGGCATTGACCCTGCTGGTCGGCCTGCCGATGCAGGGCGCGGTCGGCACCTCGTTGTTGATCATTGCCATGAACGCCGTGGCGGGTCTAAGCGGTTACAGCCAATACGTGGCGCTGGATTGGGAATTGACCGGGCTGGTCGGCGCCGGCGCCATTTTCGGCAGCGCGATTGGAGCCTGGCTCTCGGCCTACGTTAAACCCGCTCTATTGCGGAAAGCCTTCGGGATCATGGTGACGCTGGTTGCCGCTTATGTGCTATCTCAAGCCGTCAGCGCGCAAATGCTCGATTCGCTGCAACAGTGGCTGACGAATGCCGCAGACGCCGGACGCCTGCTGGTCGGCTTGCTGCTGCTGTTACTGCTACTGCGCATCGGTCACTGGGTTCACAAGGCGGACGCCGCCGTGTTCACACTTAATAAAGTTTCAAAGGGCTAAGCCATGGATAGCGAACATTTTGCCAACCTGCATCGACGTTGGAAAACCCGAGTCGACACCATGGGCAACCTGCTGATAGAGATTTTTCATTACCTGGCCCTGTTTGTAATCGGCGCCAGCGTGGTCTGGTCCGGCGTGCTCGCCTATATCGGCATGATGGGGCAAGGCCACGCCACCATCGGCGACATTTTATTGTTGTTCATCTATCTTGAACTGGGTGCGATGGTGGGGATTTATTTCAAGACCAACGCCATGCCGGTGCGCTGTCTGATTTACATCGCCATCACCGCGCTGGCCCGCTTGGTGATTGCCGATGTGCAGGCGCATCACGAGGCCGGCATGGGCATGTTATGGGTATCCGTGGCGATTTTACTGTTGGCGATTGCCACCCGGGTCATCCGCAAACCGCCGTCGGAATCGGAGATCCACTGAACTTAAGTCAAACCGTTTACATCGTCGCGCGGAGACCGACGATCTGCGTCAGGCTAACAAGCTTGACCATCATCAGGGAGTAGTAACCGTTGGGGGACGAAAATACCGCACAAACGGGATTTTCAAAAATGATTACAAAAAGAACCTGTCAAGGTCGAGGAGACATTATGAAATACTCAATCAACCCTTCACGCCGGCGCTTTTTTGCGCAAACCGGTGCTGGATTATTAGCCTATGCGGGATTGCCGGGCTGGCTGCGAGCCATGGAAGGGATGGGCGAAATGCCGAAAATGACGCCTAAAAAAGCCTCGGCCAATTTTCATCCCGATGTCGAAATCGACTTGATTTGTAAACCGTCGACAGTGTCTATACTGCCCGGTCAACCGACTCGCGTACAGCAGTATTTTGCCAAGCTGGTTAAGGGCCCGGCCAACACGTTGACCGAAATTCCCGATTCCTATCTCGGGCCGGTCCTGCGCTTTGAAAAAGGCCAGAAGATCCGTATCAATCTGCATAATCAACTAACCGAACCGACCGTCACCCACTGGCACGGCCTGCATGTGCCGGCGGAACAGGACGGCCATCCGCTTTATGCGATCGACAAGGGTGAAACGCTGGTCTACGAGTTCGAAATGCTCAACCGCGCCAGCATGAACATTTACCACCCGCATCCGCACAATACCACCGCCAAACAGGTCTATCACGGCCTGGCCGGAGCCATATTGGTCAATGACGACGAAGAACGCCGTCTGGAGTTGCCGGCCGGCGAATACGAAGTACCGATCGTGATTCAGGACCGGCTATTCGACGCCAACAACCAATTGCAATATGTGCGTCATATGCACGACCGCATGATGGGCTTTTACGGCGACCGCATTCTGGTCAACGGTCGCGCCAATTTTCAGCTCGACGTCGCCAGTCGGGCTTATCGCTTCCGCGTCCTCAACGGCTCAACGGCGCGCATATACAAGCTGGCCTGGGACGACAAGTCACCGGTCACGGTGATCGGTACCGATGGCGGCTTGCTGGAAACCCCCGTCAACAAACCCTACGTGATGCTGGCCCCCGGCGAACGTCTGGATGTGTGGGCGGATTTCAGCGGGCGCAAAGTCGGCTCCCAGCTTGTTTTGCGCAGCCGTTCTTTTTCCGGCGTATTGCCGAAAATGGCCGAACGCATGATGACGGGAAAACACGGCGGCGACGATCGGCGGCACGGTGGCGGCGGCCATCGCATGGGCATGGGCATGCACGGCAGTAACTTGCCGGTCGGTAGCGATTACCCGATTTTCACGGTGCGCGTGACCAAAAGCGTTAGCGACAGTCCCAAGCTGCCGAACCGCTTGTCCACCATCAAACACTACACCCTGGCCGACACCGCCAACCCCAACAAACCTGTACCCATCGGAATTTCCGAAGGGCCGATGAAAATGGTTCTGAACGGCCGGCCCTACGCCTACAACGACGTTCTGCCCAGCGAACGTATCCCGCTCAACACCGTGCAATTGATGGAGATTTTCCATGCCCACGGCGGCGGTCACGGTGGTGATAAGCCATCCGAGTCCGGCGGACACAAAATGGGACGCATGGGCATGATGGGTGGTATGAATCACGATGGCGATAAAGCTCAGGGCGAAGGCGGTCATCGCATGGGAGGCATGGGAATGGGCATGCGCCACGGCAACGATAGCGGCGAGGGCGGTCATAAAATGGGTGGCATGGGCGGCATGGGCATGATGATGTCGATGGCCCATCCCATTCACCTGCACGGCCAATATTTCCAGATTCTCGGCCGCAACATCGGCATGGGCGAAAGCGATGATTATGCCACCGTCAAGGATGGCTTCATCAATGGCGGCTGGAAAGACACGGTATTGGTGATGCCCGGCGAAAGCGTCAAGATCATCAAGCCGTTCCAGGATTTTAAAGGCTTGTTCATGTACCACTGCCATAATCTGGAGCATGAGGACATGGGCATGATGCGCGACTTTTTGGTGGAATGAGAGCCCGTTCCAGGCGCCAATTATCAGGGAGCAGGATATGTCAATCACCAGCAGACATTTATCGATCGGCGGCATGCATTGCCCGGGTTGCGAGGACATCCTCAGCCAGGCGGTTAGTGCCTTGCCGGGGGTGCGCGACGTTAAAGTCAGTTATATAAATGCCGCGCTGGATGTCGAATTTGATGAGGCGGTCGTCGACGAAGCGCGCATCCGCGCTTGCATAGAAAGCAAAGGCTATGCTGTCTCGACCGTTTCGACATCGACGGCTGACAAAATCAAGCGAACACTGCTTTTTCTGGTCTTATTGATCCTGGTGGGCGGCGTGGCGTTCTGGGGCAAGGGCCTGATGCCGGGCGTAATGCAACAAATCAAGCCGCACATGAGCCATGCCGTACTGCTGGGCATAGGCTTTCTGACCGGCTTTCACTGCATCGGCATGTGCGGCGGTTTTGTGGTCGGCTATACCGATCCGACCCAGACCAAGGCTAGACAGTTGCTGGCACATCTGAGTTACGCCTTCGGTAAGACCCTGTCTTACACGCTGTTGGGCGCGGGTTTTGGCTTGCTGGGGGCCGCCATCGCCATTACCCCGCAAATGCGCGGCGGCGTGGCACTGGCCGCAAGCGTTTTTCTGCTGATATACGGCCTGAAAATGCTCAACGTGTTTGCGCTTCTACGCCGCTTTACCCTGCGCATGCCCAAAACCGTCGACCGGGTGGTAGCCGACGAATTCCGCCGGCCCCGACGCAGCGCTCTGCGCACCGGCTTATTGACCGGGTTGCTGCTGGGGTGCGGGCCTCTGCAAGCCATGTACATCATGGCGGCCGGCAGCGGTGATCCCTTCCAGGGCGGCATGATTTTGTTGCTGTTCGGCCTGGGCACCTTGTTACCGTTATTGGGATTCGGCTTATTCGCCAGCTTGCTGTCGCATGGCGCCATGCGGCAGATGGTTAGGGTTTCCGGCCTGCTGGTAATCGCCATGGGGCTAATGATGGCACAACGCGGCCTGATGCTGCTCAAGGGCGGACACATGCCGGCAATGAGCGGGCAAACCCAAACCGCGCCGCCGGCCCATTAAAACTACTTTTATCGGATTAAAGGAGATAACGCCATGCAGCACGCGCCCATGCAGCCGACCCTGCCTAAACCCAGCCTACTGCGTTGGGAGATAGGCATTGCCATGCTGATCAAAATCCTGTTGTTGATCGGCCTCTGGTTTCTGATTTTTCGCTGGCTGGATAAACCCACCGCCAAACCGGATATAGCCGGGCATTTTGCCTTGCCGGCCGCGCCGCAATCCGGCAATCCCGACTTTTCCTCGCAAGCAAGCCAGGAGCCTTCCCATGTTCGGTGAAGATATTGTCATGCTGTCCCGCATGCAGTTCGGTCTGACCGCGCTGTATCACTTTTTATTCGTGCCGCTGACTCTGGGCATGACCTTCATCCTCGGCATCATGGAATCGGTCTATGTAATGACCGGGCGCGAAGTCTACAAGGACATGGTCAAATTCTGGGGCAAGTTGTTCGGCATCAATTTCGCGATGGGGGTGACCACCGGCCTGACGCTGGAATTCCAGTTCGGCACCAACTGGGCCTACTATTCGCATTACGTCGGCGACATCTTCGGGCCCTTGCTGGCCAGCGAAGGCTGGATGGCGTTTTTCCTGGAATCGACCTTCGTCGGCCTGTTCTTCTTCGGCTGGGACAGACTCAGCAAGGTACAACATCTGTTGGTGACCTGGTTGCTGGCGATCGGCACCAGCGTGTCGGCCCTGTGGATTTTGATCGCCAACGGCTGGATGCAACATCCGGTCGGCGCCGAATTCAATTACGAAACCCTGCGCATGGAAATGACCAGTTTCGCCGATGTTTTCTTCAACCCGGTGGCCCAGGTCAAGTTCGTGCATACCGTGGCGGCGGGTTATGTCACCGGTTCGATGTTCGTGCTCGGCATCAGCTCCTGGTATTTGCTGAACAAACGCGACATCGGTTTCGCCCGGCGTTCTTTCTCGATTGCCTCGGCGTTCGGTCTGGCGTCGGTACTGTCGGTGATCGTGCTCGGCGACGAAAGCGGTTACACCTCTGGCGAGACGCAAAAAATCAAGCTGGCCGCCATCGAATCGGAATGGGAAACCCACCCGGCGCCGGCCAGCTTTACGGTGATCGGCTTCCCCGATCAGGAAAACCGGAAAACCGATTACGCCGTCAAAATCCCCTACGTACTGGGTTTGATTGCCACCCGCTCCATAGACGAAGACGTCAAGGGCTTGAAAGACTTGCGCGAAGAAAGCGTAGAACGCATCAAAAGCGGCATGCTGGCTTACGACAATCTGCAGAAACTGCGGGCCGGCGACCTGAGCGCCAAACCGGCTTTCGAAGCGCATAAAGCCGATTTGGGCTATGGTCTGTTGTTGAAAAAATATACCGACAAGGTGGTGGACGCGAATCAAGACATGATAGCCAAGGCCGCCAACGACACCATTCCCAAGGTCGCGCCCTTGTTCTGGACCTTTCGCATCATGGTCGCCTGCGGTTTCACCATGTTGTTCATCTTCGGCATGACCTTTTATTACTGCGCCACCCGGGTTGCCGACCAGAAGCGCTGGTTGCTACGCATGGCGGTATGGTGCATACCCCTGCCCTGGATCGCCGCCGAAACCGGCTGGTTCGTGGCCGAAGTCGGCCGCCAACCCTGGACCATCTCCGGCGTATTACCGACCCACATGAGCGTGTCCAGCCTCAGCGCCGACCAGCTGTGGTTCAGTATCGGCGGTTTTGCCCTGTTTTACACCGTGCTGCTGATCATCGAAATGTATCTGATGTTGAAGTATGTGCGGCTCGGGCCCAGCAGCCTGCATACCGGCCGCTACTGCTTCGAACCGCGTTCCGCCCACTAATCGCCAGGAAAACTCCATGAACTTTATGCACAAATCTGTTTTGGCCTTACTGATAGGCGCCTCGGTGGGCACGGTTTACGCGCAAGCGCCGGCCAGCGAGCAACGCTTGCACGATGTCGCCGAGCGCGGCAGCCGTGTGATGCCGTTTCATTTGGAAAAGACTCAACATATCTTCGATAAAACCGCGCATGGCGGCATTCAGCAAGTGATTGCCAAGGATGCCGGCGATAGCGAACAAATTGGCTTGATACGCCAGCATCTGGCGGACATTAGCGAGCGCTTCAAACAAGGCGACTTTTCCAAGCAGCGCCGCATCCATGGCGACGATATGCCCGGCTTGGCGGAACTGGCCAGCGCGAATGGCGCGGTGCGATTCGCCTACCGCGACCTGCCGAACGGCGCCGAAATCGAGTATTCGGCCGAAGACAGCGCGCTGGTCGATGCGATCCACCGTTTCTTCAATGCTCAGCTCAGCGACCATGCCCACCATGCGGTCGGCGGCCAGCCTATGAATTGCGAACACAAGGGCCATAAGCATCATCACCCGCACAAACAGTCCCGGCAGATGCCGCAATCCACACAAGGCAAGGAGTAACCCATGTTCGATTATGAAACCATACGCGTCATTTGGTGGCTGTTTATCGGCGTCGTCGGCATCGCTTTTGCCTTGACCGAGGGCTTCGATTTCGGCGTCGGCACTCTATTGCCCTTCGTGGGCCGCAACGATATCGAGCGGCGGGTCATCATCAACACCGTCGGCGCCACCTGGGAAGGCAATCAGGTCTGGCTGATTCTGTTGGGCGGGGCGATATTCGCCATCTGGCCGGCGGTTTACGCCACGCTGTTTTCCGGACTTTACGCGGCCATGCTGCTGGTGTTGTTCTCGCTGTTCTTTCGGCCGGCCGGTTTCGATTACCGCGGCAAGATCGAAGACCCGCGCTGGCGCAATACCTGGGATTGGTGCCTGTTTTTGGGCGGAAGCCTGCCGCCGGTATTACTCGGCGTGCTGGTCGGAAATTTGATCCTGGGACTGCCGTTTCATCTCGACCAGGATTTAAGAGCTTTCTACGACGGCTCGTTCCGGGCCTTGTTGAGTCCCTTTGCCTTGCTGTGCGGGGTGACCGGCTTGTTGCTGACCACCTTTCACGGCGCCTTGTTCCTGAAATGGCGCAGCGAGGGCGTGATTCACGACAGGGCCGTACTGGCCGTCGAAGCGCTGGGCCCCATGCTGTTGCTCGCGCTGGCGGCGGCAACGCTGTGGGTGTTTGTCGGCATCGAGCGTCCGGAAATAACCCAAATGGCGGCTAACGATGCGCCGTCCAACCCGCTGAATAAAACCGTGATCGGCAACGGCGCCGGTTGGTTCGGGCATTTCATGGCGCATGCCTGGATGTGGCTGGCGCCGGTGGCCGGATTTGCCGGTCTGGCCTTGGCCTGGTGGTTGGGCAAGGGCGAATCCAGGATGGGAGCCTTTATGTTCAGCAGCCTGGGCATAGCCGGGATTGCCCTGACGGTCGGCTTCGGCTTGTTTCCCTTCCTGCTGATTTCTGCGACCGATCCACGCTCCAGCCTGACGCTGTGGGACGCCAGTTCCAGTCACTCAACCATGCTGCTGGCTTTCTGGATTACCGTGGTGTTCCTGCCCATCGTGCTGCTGTATACCCGTTGGGTCTACAAAATCATCTGGGGCAGCGTCACCGAAGCCAGCGTCTTGAAAGACACTCACACACTTTACTGAGGAGACACATCATGTGGTATTTCGCTTGGATACTCGGCGTCGGTTTCGCGGCGTCCTTCGCCATCATCAACGCCATGTGGCTGGAATCGGTCTGCGACATCGACCACCACGGTATCGATCAATCCTGCGAGAGTTTGGCGCAACGCGGCAAGGAGAGGCTGTCATGAGCACGGAACGCATCGTCAGAATTGTGGCGGGCTTTTTTATCCTGCTGTCTCTGAGCTTGGGCGTGGAAGGCAGTCCACTGTTCCACTCCGGCAACTGGCTTTGGTTTACCGCCTTTGTCGGCGCCAATTTGTTTCAAAGCGGTTTTACCCGATTCTGTCCGCTGGAAATCATTCTGAAAAAATTGGGCATAAAAGAAACTTGCCGGTAACACCGGCAAAAAAATATCTATCAATCAATTAGGAGTAGTCACATGGCAAAAATAGTAATCGTGGGGGCCGGCATAGGCGGTATACCAATGGCCTTGGAAATGAAGGAAAACGCTCGCAAGGAAGACGAGGTCGTGGTGATCGCCGATACCCCGACTTTTCACTTCGTGCCGTCCAACCCCTGGGTAGCGGTCAACTGGCGCAAACCGGAAGACATCAAGGTGGAACTGGCGCCGATGTTCCAGAAAAAGAATATCGGCTTCATCCAGCAAAAAGTCACGCGCTTTCACCCGGAAGACAATCAGCTCGAACTGGCCGACGGCTCGCGGGTCGCTTACGATTTCCTGATCATAGCCACCGGCCCCAAGCTGGCCTTCGACGAAGTACCGGGCCTGGGTCCGGACGGCCACACCCAATCGGTGTGCCATGTCGATCACGCCGGCGAATCGGGCGAGTTTTGGGATAAATTCGTTGAAGATCCGGGCCCCATCATTGTCGGCGCGGCCCAGGGTGCTTCCTGCTTCGGCCCGGCTTATGAATACATGTTCATTGCCGAAACCGATCTGCGCCAACGCAAAATTCGCGACAAAGTCAAAATGACCTATGTCACCTCGGAACCTTATATCGGCCATTTGGGCCTGGGCGGCGTCGGCGACACCAAGGGCATGCTGGAAAGCGAACTGCGCAATAAAAGCATCAACTGGATTTGCAATGCCAAAATCGACAAAATCGAAGCCGGCATGATGTATGTCACCGAGGTCGACGAAAACGGCCAGGAAAAGAAAAAACACGAACTGCCGTTCAAGCACAGCATGATACTGCCGGCTTTCAAGGGCGTGGATGCTTTGTTTGGAATCGATAAATTGGTCAATCCGCGCGGTTTCGTCATCGTGGACGAGCATCAGCGCAACCCCACCTTTAAAAACATTTATTCCATCGGGGTCTGCATTGCCATTCCGCCCTTGGAGCAAACCCCGGTTCCCACCGGTGTGCCCAAAACCGGCTACATGATAGAGTCCATGGTTACCGCCACCGCGCACAACATTCGCGCCGAACTGGACGGTAAACAACCGAAGGACAAAGGTACCTGGAATGCTTTGTGTCTGGCGGATTTCGGCGACTCGGGCGTAGCCTTCCTGGCCATGCCGCAGATTCCGCCGCGCAATGTGCAATGGGCTTCCAAAGGTAAATGGGTGCATTTGGCCAAAATAGGCTACGAAAAATACTTCATGCGTAAAGTCCGCAAGGGCATCAGCGAGCCGTATTACGAAAAACTGACCTTAAAAATGTTCGGCATTATGCGGCTCAAGGGCTAAAACAGGGCGAAACAGCGGTGAAGTCGCGGCACACGCGCCGCTGTCTTTAATCCGAGAGTAATGAGCGCATCGCCCCGGCAAATGCAAGACAGTCTCGTTGGAGAGACGCATAGTCGCGATGATGGCCTTGCGAATCGCGACTATGCGTCGCTCCTACCATGACTTTAATTACCGTAATTATTATTCGGTCAAAACAACGTAAAACAAACGTAGGCCGGATAAGCGAAGCGCATCCGACCCACACGTCACCAGCGCTGAATAGTTACAAATTACCCGTTCAAACTGAATTCGGATTTTTTCATGAGACACAAACACTTTTGGCAAATACCGTTCGCGTTAATGCTGGTGGTTAATCCGGTCCGCGCCGATTCCGGACCAAGCCCGCATACCCTGGAACAGGCCATGGATACGGCATTGGCCAATAACCCCGAGCTAGGCATCATGCAGGCCCGCATCGATCAGGCCAATGCCCAATTGGGTGAAGCCTTGGCGAACTTTTACCCTCAAATAAAGGCCAGCCTATCGTATCTGCACAGCGATAACCCGGCGCAGGCCTTTGCCATGATCATTGCGCAACGGCGTCTCAGTTTTACCGGCAGCGATTTCAATCACCCGGGCGGCGTCGACAATTACCGTCCGCAAGTGACCGCCAGTTATTCCTTGTTTCGCGGCGGCCGGGATTACTACGGCAAGCAGGCGGCCGAATTGGGCGTGGAAACCTCCGAATATGAAAAATCCGCCACCCGCAATCAACTGCTCAACAACGTCACCGCGGCCTATTACGGCGAGCTGGCGGCCATGGAAGCACACGCCATCAGCCGGCGTTCGATTGAAGCGGTGCAAAGCGAGCTTGCCCAATCGAAAATTCGCTTCGATGCCGGAACCGTACTGAAGTCCGACGTGTTGTCGCTGGAAGTGCAATTGGCCGAAGCCAGGGATGCCGAAATTCAGGCGGCCAACGCCATCGAAATGGCGCAAAGCATGTTGAAAACCCTGCTCGGTCTCGGCGCTGGCGAAAGTTTTCCGATCGATTCGGCCCGGCCGACCGCCTTACCGGACACCCCGGCCAGTTTCGACGACTTGCTCGGTCAGGCCCTGGCGCGCCACCCCGAGTTGATGGCCGCCGAAAAGCGGGTGGCCATGGCCGAACAAAAAGTCAAGATGGCCCAAGCCGCCCATCTACCCAGGGCGGATGCTTTTGTCAGCTACGGCTCCGACAGCAAGGATCTGGCCTACAGCGCCAATCGCGATAACGTCACGGCCGGCGTGATGGTGGAAGTGGACATATTTTCCGGCTTCGCCACCCAGGAAAACATCAAAAAAGCCGAGCATGAGTTGACCGCCGCCCTTGAAAGCGCCCGGCAGACCCGCCTGCGTATCGAAAACCAGTTGAAATCCGCTCAACTCAAATTACAGGACGCCTTGAGCCGCGCCGAAGTTGCCGGGATTGCGGTGGATTCCGCCGAGGAAGCCCTGCGTCTGGTCAACGAACAACGGCGGGCCGGCGTGGTGACCGTGACCCGTTATATCGAAGCGGAAGTCGCCCGCGACAAGGCCCACAGCCGTCAAATCAACGCCCGTTTCGATGCCTTGCGCGCCGAAGCGGAACTCAAGCAAGCCACGGGCTTCTGGCAATAAGGAAATCGAGATGACCGAACACTTTGGCATGAACAAACCGAACTGGTTAATTCCGGCGGCGGCCATCACCGCCTTGCTGCTGGTGATTTTATTCGCCTTGGGAATTTTGGGCGGCGCAAGCAAAACCCCGCCCGGCAATACCCCGCCAAATGCAGCATCCTTGCCGGCGGGCGCGCAAACGCTGCAAGTCGCCAAGCAGGCGGCGGACAATGTGTTGTCCTGGCAAGGCATCGTGCAATCGCGCCTGTCGGCAAAAATCGCCCCCAAACTGAATGCCAGGATTGTGGAAATCGCCGTGCGCCCCGGCGATAGCGTGAAAAAAGGCGACATCATCGCCAGACTCGACGACCGGGACCTGCGCGCGGCCTACCAAGCCGCCAGCGCCGCGCATGTAGCCGCCCAAGCGCAAGCCGGGCAAGCCAGCGCGGACGAAAAACGCATGCTTGGCCTGTATGAAAAACAGGCGGCGACCACACAGGCTTACGAAGCGGCCTTGGCTCAAGCCAAGGCGGCGCGCGCCACGGCGGCTCAAGCCGCCAGTGCGGCCAACCAAAGCAAGGTGATGTTGGGGGAAAACGTGTTGTACGCGCCGTTCGACGGCATCATCGGCGAACGCCTGCAAGAGCCGGGCGACATGGGTTTACCCAATCAACCCATCGTCACCCTGCATAAACCGGACGACTTGCGCCTGGAAGCCGCCATTGCCAGCCAGTGCGCGGCCGCCATCAAATTGGGTATGACAGTCGGGGTGCGTCTCGAGGCCCCTCGGCAAATCTTGACGGCGACGGTGGATGAAATTGCCCCGGAAATCGACCCGCAAACCCGCACCCAAGGCGTCAAGGTCAAATTGCCGAAAGTCGAGGGCGTAAGGCAAGGCCAGTTCGGCTGGCTGGAACTGGCCTGCCTGGCCGAGCAACAAGCCCTGCTGATTCCGGTAACGGCCATCGTGCAATATGGCCAGTTACAGGCGGTTAAAGTGCTGGAGGGTCAAGGCCTGACCACCCGCCATATCCGCGCGGGCAAACAGTATGGATCAAGAATCGAAGTCTTGTCCGGCCTGCGTGAAGGCGAAACCATTCTGATTAGCGGCGCGGCGTCCTTGCCAGGCGATGGCGGGCAGCTGCCATGAAAGACGCCATGAAATCCACCGAAGGGCAAAAAGACAGTCTGACGGTCGCCATCGTCCGTTTGTTTACCACTTCGCACCTGTCGCTGCTGTTTCTGCTGATTTCCTTGCTGGCAGGCGCCGCCGCGCTCTGGTTGACACCGCGCGAGGAAGATCCGCAAATCATCGTGCCGGTGATGGACGTGTTCGTGCAATATCCGGGAGCAACGGCGGAGGAAGTCGAGAAGCGCGTCACCACGCCGCTGGAAGTGCTGTTAAAGCAAATCCAAGGCGTGGAGTATGTCTACTCCGCTTCCAGTCCAAGTCAGGCGCTGGTTACGGTTCGTTACGAAGTCGGACAAAGCATAGAAGACAGTCTGATCAAAACCCGCGACAAACTGGAAGCCAATCTCGACATCATTCCGCCCGGCGTCACCGATTGGGTGGTCAAACCGGTTGAAATCGACGACGTGCCGATTCTGCTGCTCGGCCTGTCCATGCCCAAGTCCGCCGAGGACATCATGTCCATTCGCCGTATCGCCGAAGAGCTGATCGAGCGTTTACGCGCCATAGACGACGTGGGCAAAAGCTACGTGCTGGGCGCCGCGCCGCGGCGGATTTCGGTGTATCCCGACCCCGCGAAACTGCAGGCCGCCGGCGTCAGTCTGCTGGAACTGCAACAAAGCTTGGCCGGCGGCAACGTCAATCTGGCGGCCGGCCGGCTGAATCAAGACAACCGCGAGATCCTGCTGGAAGCCGGACCGAATTACCAGTCCGTGGAGCAAGTCGGGGCCACGGTCCTGAAAAGCGTTGGCGGCAGACTGGTCTATTTAAGGGATGTCGCGGAAATTATCGACGGTGCCGCGGATACCGATTACTACACCCGCATCGGTTTCGGGCCGGGCGTGGGGCAGATGAAAACCGTCGGCCACGCCGGCGACACCCCGCCGGAGGTTGGCGAGGAACGGCAAATGGCCACCATCGCCATCGCCAAGCGGCGCGGCAGCAACGCAGTCGCCGTCGCCGAACAGGTATTGGCATTGACCGAGCAACTGCATGGCAGCTTGATTCCCAATGATGTGCTGGTGACGGTTACCCGCAACTACGGCGAAACCGCCGATCACAAGGTCAACGAACTGGTGATGCATTTAAGTATCGCCATTTTGACCATCATCGTGCTGCTGGCGCTGTCGCTGGGTTTCAAGGAATCCTTGATCGTGTCGCTGGCCGTGCCGATGACTTTTGCGGTGACACTGATGCTGGATTTGTTGTTCGGCTACACCATCAACCGGGTGACGCTGTTCGCCCTGATCCTGTCCTTGGGTTTGCTGGTGGACGACCCCATCGTCGACGTCGAAAACATCCACCGCCATTACAAGATGCGCAAGGAACCGCCGTTGCGGGCCTTGCTGACGGCGGTCAACGAAATCCGTCCGCCGACTATATTGGCCACCTTTGCCGTCATCATGTCTTTCGTGCCGATGTTTTTCATCACCGGCATGATGGGGCCTTACATGGCGCCCATGGCCTTCAACGTGCCGATTGCGATGTTGATGTCCTTGCTGATCGCCTTTACCGTGACGCCCTGGGCCAGTTACAAGTTGTTGAAGGCCGATTACGGCAAGGATCACGGCCCGGAATTCCAATTGCGGGATACCCGAGGATTCAAGATTTACCAAGCGATCATGACGCCGCTGCTGCTCCACAAATCCAAGGCGTTTTGGTTTTTGCTGGCGGTTTTTATTGCCTTCGTGCTGTCCACCCTGATGGCGGTCACTCGGGTGGTACCCTTGAAACTGTTGCCGTTCGACAATAAAAACGAGCTGCAACTGGTGATCGACATGCCGCGCGGCTCGTCCCTGGAAGCGACCGACGAAGTGGCGGTAGCGCTGGGTCGATATCTTGCCACGGTCAACGAAGTGAGCAATTATCAAACCTATGTCGGTCTGGCGTCGCCGATGGATTTCAATGGCCTGGTGCGGCATTATTATCTGCGGCGCGGTGCTTACGTCGGCGACATTCGCTTGGTGTTGGTCGACAAAACCCGCCGCGAGCAACAGTCGCATGCGATAGCCCTGCGCATGCGGCCGGATATCGAGCGCATCGGCAAACAATACGGCGCCAACGTCAAAATCGTCGAAATGCCGCCGGGCCCGCCGGTTTTATCCAGCGTGGTGGCGGAAATCTACGGCCCGCCGGAAGCCCGTTATGCCGACATCATCCAGGTATCAAATCGTGTGCGCGCCGAGCTGGAAAAAACCGCCGGCGTGGTCGATGTGGACGATTATGTGGAAGCCCCGCGGGAGCGTCTGCATTTCATTCTCGATCAGGACAAGGCCGCCTTGCTGGGCATCAACAATCAACAAGTGGCCAATAGTCTGAAACTGGCGGTGGAAGGAGGCATGGCCGGCACCCTGCACGTCGCCAGCGAACGCCAGCCTCTGCTGATAGGACTGCAATTGCCCAGAGCCGCCCGGTCGTCCGAGACCGATTTGCTGACCCTGTCGGTGAAATCGGCCAACGGAGACTTGGTGCGCCTGAGCGAATTGGGCCATTTTGAACGCGAGGGCGGCGACCAGACCATTTATCACAAGAATCTGCAACCGGTTTCCTACGTGCTGGGCGAAATGGCCGGCCGCAGCCCGGTGGAAGCGGTGTGGGATTTGGGCGACAAGCTGGAGGAACAACCGCTGCCGGCCGGCTACCGCGCTGAAATGGCCGGCGAAGGCGAATGGAAAATCACCGTGGACGTGTTCCGCGATTTGGGCCTGGCCTTCGCGGCGGCCATGGTGATGATCTACATCCTGCTGGTTGGGCAGACCGGTTCGCTGGGCGTGCCGCTGATCATGATGATTGCGATTCCGTTGACGGTCATCGGCATCATGCCCGGCTTCTGGTTCATCAATCTGTTTTCGGCTGATGTGGGCCAATACGCGGACCCGGTATATTTCACCGCCACGGCGATGATAGGCATGATTGCGCTGGCCGGCATCGTGGTAAGGAATTCCATCATTCTGATCGATTTTATCGAGAACATTTATCGCGGCAACCCGGATATCAGCTTGACCGACGCCATCGTCGAAGCCGGCGCCACCCGCTTGAATCCGATCTTTTTGACGGCGGCCTCCGCGGTGCTGGGCTCGGTGATGATAGTGCTAGACCCGATCTTCTCGGGACTTGCCTGGAGTTTTATCTTCGGTATTATCGCCTCGACCTTGTTCTCGCTGGTGGTGATACCCCTGGTATATTTCCTGATCAATCGGAATATGCCCAAGGCGGTGGAAGTCGAGCAATAGTCGTTGTATGCTGGGGCCATGCCCCGGCATTCCCGCGCGAAGATCGGTTCCGCCCAATCGGCGTTCCGACCGGCGCTTAATCATGCAATCCTGTTAGGAGGAATCCATCGTGAAACCCATAATCCGCGTTTTTTGTCTGGCGTCCGCCTTGTGGCCTATCCTGTCCATGCCCGTCGCCAATGCCGACCCGTCGCCGGCAAAATTCTCCCGCGAATTGTTATTGAACAAGCAGGTGTCGCTGCCAAGCAAGGAAGTGGACACCAAGGTAATCCGCGTGCACTTTCCCAAGGGCTATAAAACGCCGCTGCATACCCACGAAGGCCCTGGACCGCGTTTTGTCCTGAAGGGCAAATTGAAAATCGAAGATAACGGCCAAACCAATGTATTTGGCCCGGGCCAAGTATTTTGGGAAACCGGCGCTGAAATGACGGTGGAGAATGTCGGCAAGGGCGAAGCGGAAATCATCATATTCGAGATGGCTCCCGCCAACTCGGACGCGCATTAAACTGCCATCCAGCCAATTATCGTCATTTTCCTGATAGAGAAGTCATTAAAGCCGAAGCCCTTACCGACATTCAATATCCGGCAGGAACTCGCCATGGCAACCCCACGGACAAGCCACACACACCCCCTGCAAATCGCCGAAGTCCGCGCGAGCCCGTCGCACGGTCGGATCGGCATTACCTTTTGCCCCGGCAAGCATGACCATTTTGCCCTCACCGGGGCCTGGGAGCGCGACCTCGGTATCGATCTGGACAGCATTTCCGCTTGGGGTGCGAAACTGGTGTTGACGCTGGTGGAGCCCGCCGAACTTTCGGCGCTCAAGGTACCGCTGCTTGGGCACGAGATACGCGCGCGCGGCATGGCTTGGCTGCATCTGCCCATCGCCGACTTTTCCGTTCCCACCCCGGCCTTCGAACGACATTGGCTCACGCAAGGCCGCGAAATACGCGACTTGTTGCGCAACGGCCATGACGTGCTGGTTCATTGCAAGGGCGGCCTGGGCCGGGCCGGCATGATAGCCGCCCGCTTGCTGGTGGAATTGGGCATGGATGCCGATGCAGCTATTCATGCCGTTCGCCGCGTCCGCCAGGGCGCTATAGAAACGCCGGCGCAACTGGCGCTGGTGCGCCGAATCAAGCCCATTCCCTGAGGCAGGGCCGCCGATGAACGAGGTGGATTTTTTGCTCGATACCGACACGCTGCTGCGGGTTGGCGGGCAACTGGGCAGCAACCCGGCCGGCATCTTTCAAGACGGCCAGGGAAGGCGCTATTACGTGAAGTCGCCGGAATCACCCGCTCATGCCCGTAACGAAATGATAGCGGCCAAGCTTTACCGATTGGCTGGCGCGCCGACATTGCCCTACGTGAGTACGATGGCGCCAGACCGGGTCGCTACCGCATGGGTCGATCTCGATAAAAAATGCGTCGCGCATCTCAGCGAAAACGAACGCAAACAGGCGCAACACTGGTTCGGCGTGCACGCCTGGACCGCCAACTGGGACGCCGCCGGCTACCACGGCGACAACCAGGGGGTGGCAAACGGCATTGTGTTGACGCTCGATGTCGGTGGAGCGCTGGCATTCCGGGCCCAAGGCGATCCCAAGGGCAAAGCGTTCGGGACCCAGGTGGATGAACTGGACGTTCTGCGAACAGACCAAGGCAATCCGCACGCGGCCAAACTATTCGCCGGCATGAATCCGGACGACATTGAACGGGCCGTGAAGGTGGTGCTGGGAATATCCGACGAACGGATTGTCGAGACCATCCTGAGCGCCAGCGGCACTCGGGCCCTGGCCGACAAGATGCTCGCGCGCAAGGCCGATATGGCAAGACGCCTGACTGTGGATTTTTCGGCCGGGTAAGCAATGGCTGTTAATTGCTTCCCGTGGCCGGTGGCAACCCCTCGCTTTAAAGAGGGACGTTCACCTTAACCGCTCAGTCATGCGACAGAAGACAGCTTATAAGGGGGCTAGCGCCGAAAGCTCCCGGAGTCTGCGGCGACTCCGGGGTCAACGGCCCTGTTTACAGCAACAAGCGCCGAATATCCGCCAGATTGGCCTTGAGG
Organism: Methylomonas subterranea; assembly: GCF_024505185.1. Classification (GTDB taxonomy): domain Bacteria; phylum Pseudomonadota; class Gammaproteobacteria; order Methylococcales; family Methylomonadaceae; genus Methylomonas; species Methylomonas subterranea. The sequence continues at coordinate 20,996 of NZ_JANIBJ010000006.1, read as the reverse complement.
GCTTCCATGAAGCGAGCACCTTCGGCACCGTCGATGACGCGGTGGTCGTAAGTGATATCCAGCGGCAGCATCAGTTTTGGTTCGAATGCGGAACCGTTCCAGACCGGCTGCACCTTGGCGCGGGTGACGCCCAAAATCGCCACTTCCGGCGCATTCACAATCGGCGTAAAGGCGCTGCCGCCGATGCCTCCCAGGCTGGAGATGGTCATGCAGCCGCCCTGCATGTCGGACGGTTTCAGCTTGCCCTGTCTGGCCAGTTCGCTGACCTCCGCCAGTTCCGTGGACAGTTGGAAAATGCCTTTTTTATCCACATCCCGAATCACCGGTACCACCAAGCCGTTGGGGGTATCCACGGCAATGCCGAGATGGAAATACTTTTTTAAGAACAGCTTATCGCCTTCCGGCGACAAGGAACTGTTGAAGGACGGATACTTCTGCATCGCTCCAACCAGCGCCTTCATGATGAAGACCAATCCCGTCAGTTTGATGCCATCTTTGCCTTGGCCGGCATTGGTGGCTTTACGGAATTCTTCCATTTCGTCGATGGCCACTTCGTCGTGATAAGTCACCAGCGGCAAATTCAGCCAGACCCGGGTCAGGTTTTGTCCGGTCAGGCGCTTGATTTTACTTAAAGGCTTTTCCTCGATTTCGCCGAACTGGCTGAAATCGACGGCGGGAATACTGGGAATACCCGCTCCACCGCCCGCCGCGCCAGCAGTAGCCATCGCCTGCTTGACGAAATTTTGCACATCGCTTTTCAGGATGCGACCCTTGCGACCGCTGCCGGTTTGCAGTTTGCCAAGATCGACGCCGAGTTCGCGGGCATAGAGTCTGACGCTGGGGGTGGCATGAGCTTTAACCGCTTCGCCACTGCTTGCAACGGGAGCCGAGGGTGCGGCCGCAGGCTTGGCGGGTTCGGGCTTGGGGGCTTCGGCCAGCGCTACCGGAGCAGGCGCGGGCGCCGGGCTGGGTTCCGCCGGCGCGGGAGCAGCGGCCGTGGCCGCTTCGCTGACTTCGACGGTGGCGATCAACGTGCCTTCCGCCACTTTATCGCCAGGCTTGATATGCACGGTTTTGATAACGCCGGCCGCGCTGGAGGGCAAGTCCATGGTGGCCTTGTCGGTTTCCATCACCGCCAGGGTTTGCTCCACGGCCACCACGTCGCCGGGCTGAATTAATACTTCGACAATGTCGATCTCGGGCACGTTGCCGACGTCGGGGACCTTTACTTCGATTATAGAACTCATAGGGTGTTTTCCGTTAGATCAGCCGTTAAATCAACCAAGGCGCGGAAACATCCGGGTTGATATTGTATTTGGCAATCGCCACTTCGACCTTGGCGGCCTCGAATTCGCCGGCTTGCGCCAAGGCATGCAAGGCCGCCACGGCGACGTTGTATCTGTCCACTTCGAAGAAACTGCGCAAATTGGCGCGGGTATCGGAACGGCCGAAACCGTCGGTACCCAATACGGTGTAAGGCCGGTTCACCCAGGGCCGAATCTGCTCGGCAAACACCCGCATGTAATCGGTGGCGGCAATGATGGGGCCGGTGGTGCCGCTCAGGCACTGAGCGACATGCGGGACGCGCGGCGTTTCGGTCGGATGCAGGCGATTCCAGCGCTCGCAGCTTTGGCCGTCGCGGCCCAACTCGGTAAAGCTCGGGCAGCTCCAAAGGTCGGCGTCGACGCCCCAGTCTTCGTGCAGCAACTGGGCGGCGAAAATGACTTCGATGAAAATGGTGCCGGAACCCAACAGTTGTACCCGGGGTTTGTTACTTTTCGGTCCCTTCTTGAACAAATACATGCCTTTCAGAATGTCGGCTTCCGCGCCTTCGGGCATGGCGGGTTGATCGTAGTTTTCATTCATCAGGGTGATGTAGTAGAAAATATCTTCCTGATCCACATACATACGGCGCAAGCCATCCTGAATGATCACCGCCAGCTCGCAGGCGAAGGTGGGGTCGTAGGAATAGCAGTTCGGCACCGTGGCCGACATCAGATGGCTGTGGCCGTCTTCGTGCTGCAAGCCTTCGCCGTTCAAGGTGGTGCGGCCGGCTGTGCCGCCCAGCAAAAAGCCGCGGGTACGTTGGTCGGCGGCGGCCCAGATCAGGTCGCCCACCCGCTGGAAACCGAACATCGAATAATAGATGAAGAACGGAATCATCGGCACGCCATGGGTCGAGTACGACGTACCGGCCGCGATCCAGTCGCACAGGCCGCCGGCTTCGTTGATGCCTTCCTGCAATACCTGGCCGTGTTTGTCTTCCTTGTAGAACATCAGCTGTTCGGCGTCCTGAGGCGTGTACAGCTGACCGACTTGCGACCAGATGCCCAGTTGGCGGAACATGCCCTCCATGCCGAAGGTGCGCGATTCGTCGGGCACGATGGGCACGATGCGCTTGCCGATCTGCTTGTCTTTCACCAGGATGTTCAGGATGCGCACGAACGCCATGGTGGTGGAAATTTCGTGACCTTCGCCGGTGCCTTCCAGCAGAGCTTTAAAGGCGGATAGCGCCGGAATCTCCAGCGGGTAGGCCTTGGTGCGGCGTGACGGCAGATAGCCGCCCAGATCGACCCGGCGTTGGCGCAGGTAATTCAGTTCGGCGGAATCTTCCGCAAAACGGATGTAAGGCAGATTGATCAGCTCTTCGTCGCTGATCGGCAGTTGGTAACGGTCGCGGATGGCCTTGATCGATTCCATGCTCATCTTTTTTTGCTGATGGCTGGTGTTTTGTGCCTGCCCGGAATCGCCCATGCCGTAACCCTTGATGGTTTTGGCCAGAATCACTGTGGGTTGGCCGCTATGATTGGCGGCGGCGTTGTATGCGGCGAAGACTTTGATCGGGTCGTGGCCGCCGCGATTCAGTTCCCAGATATCGCGGTCGGTGTAATCCTTGACCAGTTCCTGCAGTTCGGGGGTATTGAAGAATTTCTCCCTTACATAGGCGCCGTCCTTGGATTTAAAGGTTTGGTAATCGCCGTCGACGCATTCCATCATGCGCTTGACCACCAAGCCGTCCTTGTCGCGAGCCAGAATGGCATCCCAGCGCCGGCCCCAGATCACCTTGATGACGTTCCAGTTGGCGCCGCGGAAGTTGCTTTCCAGTTCCTGAATGATTTTGCCGTTGCCGCGTACCGGGCCGTCCAGGCGTTGCAGATTGCAGTTGACCACGAAAATCAGGTTGTCCAGCTTTTCGCGGCCGGCCATGCCGATAGCGCCCAGGGTTTCCGGTTCGTCCGATTCGCCGTCGCCCAGAAAGGCCCAAACCTTGCGGCCTTCGGTATTGGCGAAACCTCTATCCTGCATGTAACGCATGAAGCGAGCCTGATAAATCGCCATGATGGGGCCAAGACCCATGGACACGGTGGGGAATTGCCAGAACTCCGGCATCAGCCAGGGATGCGGATAGGAGGACAGACCGTTACGGCCGACTTCCTGCCGGAAGTTATCCATTTGCTCTTCGCTCAGGCGGCCCAACAAAAATGCATGGGCATAGGTGCCGGGCGCCGAATGGCCCTGCGAGAAAATCAAATCGCCGCCGTGTTTGTCGGAAGCCGCGTTCCAGAAATGGTTTTGCCCCACATCGTACAAGGTGATGGCTGAAGCGAAGCTGGCGATATGCCCGCCGACATTGGTGTACTTATTGGCCCGCAATACCATCATCATGGCATTCCAGCGCACGTAGGAACGTATGGTGCGCTCTATGTCGAAATTGCCCGGAAACTTGGGTTGCTTGTCGACCGGAATGGTATTGATGTAAGGGGTATTGGCGGAAAAGGGAATATCCAGGCCGGCTTGTCTGGCGGTGTCTAGCAGTGTTTCGATCAAAAAGCTGGCGCGGTCGCTGCCTTCTCTTTCAATCACCGCCCGTAGCGCCTCCATCCACTCCTGGGTTTCGGCAGGATCAATATCGTGTTTGGCGGCAATATCGGTGTTGTTGTTCATTAACGGGACCTAGAAAATCGTTGGCTTAGCCCAAAAAGGATACCCGAAAAGGCCGTTTTCAGCATGTTTTTTTGTTCTTCAGGAACTGCAGGACAGCATGGAGCAACCCGCGCGTTGTTTAGCCCAATCCGGGCGTTTTTCGGCGAAACGCTGCTTGCCGGCTTGTTCGGTATAAGGACGGCGCAGCACCTCCAGCAATTGCCAAACCTCGCTGAAGTCGCCTTGTTCCGCCAAGTCGATGGCTTGTTGCGCCAGATAATTACGCAACACATAGAGCGGATTGACTGCATCCATGGACTGTTGGCGCTCGATGCGCGGCCGTCCGTCGCGTTGCAAGCGACCCTGGTAGATCTTGAACCATGCGTCGGCCAGGCTTAGGGTTTCCGCGGACAAGGGCGCATAGGCGCAGGCCTCGAGATGCGCCCGAAAATCCGCAAGGGCGCTATCGGCTTCGATGGCGGACAAGCCGCGATAGAACAGCGTCATATCGGTTTCCGCTGCCTGGAGCAAGCCGGCCAATTCAGCTGTCAGACTTTGGTCGACGGCCGGGTCGAAAGCGGTCAAGCCCAACTTGTCCGCCTGCATGCGCTGCCAAGTTTGCTCGAAGGTTTGGGTAAACACCGTCAGGGCGTCCTGCAGGGGCTCGGCTTTCAGAATCAGGGGATAGAGGGCGTTGGCTAATTGCACCAGATTCCAGTAGGCAATTTTGGGTTGGTTACCGAATCGGTAGCGCCGACCCTGGGCATCGGTGGTGTTGGGCGTCCAATCCGGGTCGTAATTTTCCAGCCAGCCATAGGGGCCGTAGTCGATAGTCAGACCCAGGATGGACATGTTGTCGGTATTCATGACCCCATGCACGAAACCCACCCGTTGCCAGTGCGCTATCATTTCGGCGGTGCCGCGGCAGATTTCCGCGAACCATTGCAGGTAAACCGCTTTGCCGGGTTGACCCAAATGCGGGAAGTCGGTTTTGATGGTGAAATCGACCAGTTGTTTCAGGGTTTCCAGGTCGTCTCTCGAAGTAAACAACTGGAAATTACCGAAACGGATAAACGACGGCGCCACCCGGCATACCACCGCACCCGGCTCCAGTTGCGGGTTGCCGTCGTAAAACATGTCGCGCACCACTTGTTCGCCGGTCAATATCACGCTCAGTGCCCGGGTGGTCGGCACGCCCAGATGATGCATGGCTTCGCTGCAGAGAAATTCGCGTATCGACGAGCGCAACACCGCCAAGCCGTCGGCGCTACGCGAATAGGGCGTGGGACCGGCGCCCTTCAGTTGCAAAGTCCAACGCCGGCCTTGCCGGTTGACGACCTCGCCCAAATTGATGGCGCGGCCGTCGCCCAGCTGCCCGGCCCAATGACCGAATTGCTGGCCGCCGTAATTCATGGCGTAGGGCTCCATACCGTCCAGCAAGTGATTGCCGGCAAATACCTGGCAAAACACTTCGGATTGGCAAGCAGCTTCCGACAAATCCAATTCGCCGGCCATTTCCCTGGAATACGCCACCAGCCGCGGCGCCTTGACGGCCTTGGGCGACACCCGCGAATAACAACTTTGATAGACCTGCCGGCGGTAATTGTCGGCTTCGGGGTCGCCGGGCAACTCGCGGACAAAACGGTTATCGAAAGTCAAAGTATTGAAAAGGTTGTCGTTGGCTTGAGTCGGCATGGCGTTATGACGAAAATCAGTTTCGGTTGGAGGCGGGAAGCGGCTAAGATAGTGTTACCCGCACTTTATAACAATCGTTCAAGCAATTGAGGTTCATTTCATGAAAAAACTGTTTCCTAAACGCAGCACGGCCGCTATCAAATTCAGTTGGTTATTGTTACTCGGCGGCGTGGCGGCCAGCCAGCTGACCGGTTGCTTTACGGTCGGGCAGGAGTTTGCCGGATCGCGGGTACCCGAAATCAAAATCGGTCAAACCACCCGGCAGGAGATCACCGATATTTTCGGCCGACCCTGGCGCACCGGCATGGAAGACGGCAAGACTACCTGGACCTACGGCATCTATAAATACTCCCTGTTCGGTGCCGACGACACCCAGGATTTGTTGATTCGCTTCGACCCGCAGGGCGTGGTGCGGTCTTACACCTTTAGCTCTACCCGCAAGTAAGTTTTGGGCTTGAGCTATGGCGATGAGCCGGTTTTTCCGGGCTTGAGCGCGCCGACCAGCAACAGCGTCAAAAGGCAAAACAGCGCGCCGGCGTAAAAAGTCGCCGGCGCGCCGTGGCGGTCCCATAGCCAACCCGCCAGTACGCTGGCAAGCAGCATGGCGATACCGCCGATCAGATTGAAAAAACCGTAGGCCGTGCCGCGCAAATCCGCCGGAGCGGTATCCGCCACCATTTTGGCCAGCAGACCCTGGGTCATGCCCATATGTACACCCCATAGCGCAACCCCGGCCAACAGCGACGGCCAGTCGACGCTGGCAGCCAACACCAAGTCGGCGGCTATTAAAACCATCAGCCCCCAGGCCAACAATTTAGCCGGGTTGATTCGGTCGGACAAATGCCCGAAAGGATAAGCGCTGGCGGCATAAACGATGTTCATCACCACCATCACCAAGGGTACCCAGGCGATCGGAATACCGCTTTGCTGGGCGCGCAACACCAAAAAGGCTTCGCTGAAGCGGGCCAGGGTAAATACGGCACCCATCGCCACCACGCCCCAGTAAGGCCGGCTCAAGCGCCGCAGGTTCCGTTTGCGGATCGGATTACTCCGATGTGGGTTGCCGCCACGGGGCGGTTCGCGGACGCCTATCAGCAGCAGCAAAACGGCCAGCAGGCCGGGTATGACCGCCATCCAAAACACGGCGCGAAAATCGTCGGCCCACAACAGCATCAAGGCCACGGCCAGCAGGGGACCGAGAAAGGCACCCACCGTATCCAGCGATTGCCGTAAACCGAAAGCGGCGCCGCGAATTTCCGCCGGAGCAATATCCGCCACCAGCGCATCCCTGGGCGCGCCGCGAATACCCTTGCCGATCCGGTCTATCAATCGGGCGGCCAAAACCATGCCGCTGCCGGCGGCGATGGCGAACAAGGGTTTGGTCAGCGCGCCCAATCCATAACCCAGCAGCGCCAAGCCTTTGCGCTTGCCCAGATAATCGCTGAGCGCCCCGGAAAAAATTTTCACGATCAGCGCGGTGGCTTCCGCCACCCCTTCGATCAAGCCTATGGTCAGGCTACTGGCGCCCAGACTGCTCACCATGAATAATGGCAACAGGGCGTGAATCATTTCCGATGAAATATCCATCAACAGGCTGACGCAACCCAGCGCCCAAACCCCCCTGGGAATACGCCGCCAGACCAGATCAGCCCTGGGTTTCAATGGCGACAGACTTGCCCAGGGGGATTAACGCGAACCAAACACGACTATGGTCTTGCCGTGCGCGGTGATCAAGCCCTTGTCTTCCAGTTCCTTCAACACCCGGCCGGCCATCTCCCTGGAACAACCGACGATGCGGCCGATTTCCTGCCGGGTGATATGCAGTTGCATGCCGTCGGGATGGGTGATGGCATCCGGCTCCTTGGTCAGATCCAGCAAGGTACGGGCGATACGGCCTTCCACGTCCATGAAAGCCAAGTCGCGGTATTTACGGCTGGTGATCAACAGCCGGGTGGACAGCTGTTCGCCGAGGACCGTCAGAATTTCCACCGCATGTTCGCGCAATTCCGTGTTAAGCAAGGACTTGAAGCGATCATAGCCGATTTCAGCCATATGGCTGGCGGTGCGGGTTTTTACGTATGCGCTACGGATTTCGGCATTTTTGAACACGCCGATCTCGCCGACGAAATCGTGTTTGTTCAGATAGGCCAAAATCAGTTCATGACCCTCTTCATCCTCAACGCTGACGCTGACCGAGCCGTCGACGACAAACAAAAGTTTATCGCCTATATCCCCGGGTCTGACGATGGTTAATTTGGCCGGATAACTGCGCACGTGGCAAACGTGTAAAAACGCTTCCAGCGCTTCCGGTGAGATTTTATTATTTTTTTTAACCAAGCTCATTTGTCATAATCCATTCCAATCCAAGTGCGGATACCCTAACGAAATGAGAAGTAATTTGCAAAAAAAACAATTCATGGCCGGGTATCGTTGTAAAATCCGCAGCATTTTTATTTTCCGGGATTCAACATGCAAGCAACAGTGAAATGGATCGACGGGCGCTTATTCGTCGGCGAGTCCGGTAGCGGCCACGCAGTGGTGATGGACGGTCCGCCCGACCATGGCGGTCGCAATATGGGAGTACGGCCGATGGAAATGCTTTTATTGGGCGTGGGCGGCTGTTCCTCGTTCGATGTAATCGATATTCTGCAAAAAGGCCGGCATGACGTCGTCGATTGCGTTACGGAACTGACCGCGGAACGGGTCGATGCCGTTCCCGCGGTTTTCAGTAAAATTCACTTGCATTTTAAAGTGACCGGCAGAAATTTAGCCGCCGCCGCGGTGGAGCGGGCGATTAAATTGTCGGCGGAAAAATATTGCTCGGCATCCATCATGCTGAGCAAGGCGGGTGTTGAAATTAGCCATGATTTTGAAGTGATAGAGGGTTGAGCGGTTGAGCAAATTACAATTACACGGGTTTAACAACCTGACCAAGTCGTTGAGTTTCAACATTTACGATGTCTGTTACGCGCCCAAGGAGCAGGAAAAAGCCTATATCGAATATATCGACGAGGCCTATAACGCCAAGCGACTGACGCAAATTCTGAAGGATGTGGCCAACATCATAGGCGCGCAGATTTTGAACATCGCCCACCAGGATTACGACCCGCAAGGCGCCAGCGTCACCATGCTGATTTCCGAGGGCGCCACGATTCCGGCCGGCATGAACTCCGAGTCGCCCGGCCCCTTGCCCGACACGATTTTGGCGCATCTGGACAAAAGCCATATCACCGTGCATACCTATCCGGAAAGCCATCCGGATACCGACATCTGCACCTTTCGGGCCGATATAGACGTCTCAACCTGCGGGCAGATTTCGCCGTTAAAAGCCCTGAATTACCTGATTCACAGCTTCGAATCGGACATCGTCATCATGGATTACCGGGTGCGCGGCTTTACCCGCGACATTTCGGGCGAGAAACACTATATCGATCACAAGATCAACTCGATCCAGAATTACATCGCCGAAAGCACCAAAGAGCTTTACCAGATGATCGACGTCAACGTGTACCAGGAAAACATCTTCCACACCAAAATGATGCTGAAGGAAACCGAGCTGGAAAACTATCTGTTCGAAAAGGAAAGCAATTTCAGCGACGATGAAAAACTGGAAATTCAGGAACAGTTACAGGAAGAGATGGCCGAGATTTTCTACGGCAGAAACTTCAGTTAGTAGCCTGTCGGACGCCCCCGTTAACCGGCAAGGATTCCGCCCACAATATAACTTCCAAATTCTGTTCCCTGCCCCCTCGGCGGCTGTCGTAAAAGCCCCCCTTTCCTTGCGGGAGAGGGAGAGGCTTAGGGACGGAATCCTAAGCAGTTGAGCAATAACGGCAAGGTAGCCCGCCATTCCGCTATCGGCTATTGCAAGAGCGCCTCAATCGCAAGCCGGCACGGGCAAGCCAAGCCGATGGCTGATGCCTTGAAAGCCCAACAGCAAAACGGACCCGGCGAAAGGGCTGCCTAGAGTTGAAACCCTTCAATCCGTATTCGCCACCACGATGGCCCGCGTTGGCGCGGGCAAACCCTCGCAGGTCAATTGCGGATTATCCGGGTGCAAAAAATCCCGCAGGGAGTTGAAACGCATCCATTCGGTACTGCGCTGCTCATCGACGGTGGTCTTCGTCACATCGCATAAGCTGATGTTTTTAAAGCCGCAGCGACGCATCCATCTCATCAGTAACTCGCAGCTCGGCAAAAACCATACATTGCGCATTTGCGCATAGCGCGATTCGGGAAACAACAGGGTATCCATTCCGCCCTCGACAACCAGGGTCTCCAGCACCAGTTCGCCTCCCGGCCGCAAACACCCCTTCAATTCCAGCAGGTGATCGATGGGCGAGCGACGATGGTACAAAACACCCATGGAAAACACCGTGTCGAATAATTTCATTTCACCCGGCAGTTGTTCCACTCCCAGGGGCAGCAGATGGATTGGCGCATCCGCTGCGTAAAGCTTGCGCACCGCCTGAAACTGCATCACGCTCAACAGAGTCGGATCGATACCTATAACCAGTCGCGCGCCGGCTCCCAACATGCGCCAGCAGTGATAGCCATTGCCGCAGCCGATGTCCAAAACCGTGCGATTGAGCAATGGGGCGATGTGAGGCGCCAATCGGTCCCATTTCCAGTCCGACCGCCATTCGGTATCGATGTCGACCCCATACAGCCGATAAGGCCCTTTTCGCCAGGGATGCAGTTTTTGCAAGCCCTGGATCAACTGCTGTCTTTCTTGCCGGGACAGGTCGGAGGGCAGGCCGATGGAAACCGCGTCGCGCAAATCGACGTCGCTTGGCTTGGGATTGGGTAATTCAGCGACCGCGTTCAGCCAAGCGGCCAAATCGCCGTGGCCTCGCTGGTCGAAAGCCTCCGCCAACTGACCGGGCAGCCTTTGCGCCCAATCGCCGGCACCCAAGGATTCCAACACGCGGTACAAGGCACTGTAAGCCTTCATTTCAGCGCGATCATGGAAGCGAAATTAAAATATTGAAACCATATTTCCGCGCTGGCGAATCCCGCCGCCACCAGGCGCGAGCGATGCGTCCGGAACGATTCCGCCAACAGCACATTCTCCAACGCCGATCTTTTTTGGCTGATTTCCAAATCGCTGTAGCCCTGCATTTTCTTGAAATGATGATGCATTTCCACTTGCAGGGCTTGCTGCCGCACGTCTTCGAACGCTAGTTTCTCGGACAAAATCAACACCCCGCCAGGCAGCAGGCCTCGATAAATACGCTCCAACAGCGCCAGTCTGTCGGCCGGAGGGACGAACTGCAGGGTAAAATTCAGTACCACCACCGACGCCCGCTCGATGACGACGTCGCGAATATCGGCGCATAGAATATCGATAGGCGGAGCGGATGAGTTGGCGGGCAGGTTTTGCTTGAAACGTTCCAGCATCGCCTCCGAATTATCAATCGCCACTATCCGGCAATCGGCGGCCGTAATCCGCGCGCGCATGGCCAATGAAGCCGCGCCCAGCGAGCAGCCCAGGTCATAACAATTGCTGCCGGGTTGGCTGAAACGGCCCGCCAACAAGCCGATGGCGGAAATGATGGCGCTGTATCCGGGCACCGACCGCTGGATCATGTCCGGAAAGACATTCGCCACCGCATCGTCAAATTTGAAGCTAGTTATTTCGCCAAGCGGATTGGCATAAAGAGAGTCTTTTTTGAATGGCATGGGGAAATACTCCCCGAAGATAACTCCGGGGAGTAAAAGAGCTTAGGAATGATTTTGCGCTGAAAGCGCTTCGGTGTTGCGTTTGGCCAACTGGTTGATGACTTCCCGCAAGGAACCGGTACGCTCGACTTCATTTTTGAAACTGGTCCGGTAGTTGGTCACCAAGCTGACGCCTTCAATCAGAATGTCGTATACCTTCCATTCACCCTGTTTGAACAGCATGCGGTAGTTCACCGCAATCGGTTGTAAGCCGGGTTGCAATATCTCGGTTTTGACCATGACTTTGCGTTCGTCCTCGTCCGGGTTAAGCGGCAAAAATCTGACCGACCATTCCTTGAACTCCACAAACGCCCTGGAATAAGTCCTGATCAACAAGGTTTGAAATTCCTTCTTGAAGGCTTCTTTTTCAGAGGCCGAGGCATCTTTCCACAGCTTGCCCAATACCAGCGATGAAATCAGATCGAAATCCGCCCGCGGATAAATCACCGAATGCACAAACTCGGTAATCTTACGAAAATCCTTGGTGAAACCGGGATCCTGCATGCGCGCTTTTAATTGGCTGGACGCATCTTCGATGACTTTTTGCGGCTCGGACAAATCGGCGGCAACGGCATTCGTCGCCACTCCGGCATTTGCCAAAAACCCCAGCATCGCAATTAATAAAATTTTCAAATAATGTCTCATGATTGTTTTAACCGCTACATATAAGGTATCGTCGGCTGAAATCGGAACGCTCAAGATCGATACACTGTTACAATAATTCTTAGTATTCGCCAATCCGGCGGGATCGACCAACATCATCAGGCTCTAAAACACCGGACTATTTTACTATGGAAAAGATGTCACGCCCTAAAGACTTTTTCCCCGCCACCCGCATGCGCAGAATGCGCTACCAAGCGTTTTCCCGCCGCTTGATGCGGGAAAACCGCCTATCCGCCGATGATTTGATTTGCCCCCTATTCGTCATTGAAGGACAGAACCGCCAGGAAAGCGTTGCCTCCATGCCGGGTGTAAGCCGCTTATCCCTGGATTTATTGCTGAAGGAAGCCGAATCCCTGCTGGCACTCGGCATACCCGCCATTGCCTTGTTTCCGGTGGTGGACGCCGCGCAAAAATCGCTGGATGCAGACGAGGCCTTTAATCCGGAAGGCTTGGCGCAACGTAGCGTCCGGGCCTTGAAAGCCGCCTTTCCGGAACTGGGCGTCATTACCGATGTAGCGCTGGACCCCTTTACCTCCCATGGACAGGACGGCCTGATAGACGCGCGGGGCTACGTCGTCAACGACGAGACGGTGGCGGTACTGTGCAAACAAGCCTTGTCTCACGCCGAGGCCGGCGCCGACATCGTAGCGCCTTCCGACATGATGGACGGCAGAATCGGCGCCATCCGGCAAACCCTGGAAGCCAACGGCCACGGCAACACCCGCATTCTGGCCTATTCGGCCAAATACGCCTCCAGTTTTTACGGTCCCTTCCGCGACGCCGTCGGCTCCGCCGGCAATCTGGGTAGCGGCAATAAATACAGCTACCAAATGGACCCGGCCAATTCCGACGAAGCAATGCGCGAAATCGCCCTGGACTTGCAAGAAGGCGCGGACATGATCATGGTGAAGCCGGGCATGCCCTATCTGGACATCATTCGCCGCGCCAAAACAGAATTCGGCGTTCCGACCTTCGCTTATCAGGTCAGCGGCGAATACGCCATGTTGAAAGCGGCCGCGCAAAACGGCTGGCTGGACGAAAGGCAAGTCGTGCTGGAATCCTTGCTGGCCTTCAAGCGGGCCGGCTGCGACGCCATCCTGACCTACTACGCCAAAAATGCGGCGCGGTGGTTAAGTTCTTAATATTTCACTGGGGGAGAAATCATGAACATGCAAGAAGAAGCGGATGATTTGGAAGAACTCATTCATCCGCGCCATTTCGGCCTGGAGCAAGCCATATTCATCATCATGTTGCTGCTATCGCTGCTGGGCATGGTCGTTACGGACTTTTCCCGCCACGACGGCTACGGCTACTGGCTGATCATGGTGCTGGTGTTCGGTGTGTTATCGATTTTCGTCTCCTGGCTGCAATCGAAACGTAGCGAGATAGAATTCGGCGACATCGTCAAGGAACAGGCTTCGCATTGGCTGCTGACATTATTGATCGTTGTCGCCGCTTTTTTGGTACAAAAATCCGGGCAGCTCACCGAAACCAGCGCCAGTTTGGTCATTTTGCTGTTGCTGGCCATGGCGACCATGCTGGACGGCAAGCGTATCGGCTGGCAATTCACCCTGATAGGTTTTTATCTGGCGGGCAGCGCCATCATCATCGCCTATGTCGAAGCCTTCATCTGGGCCTGCGGCGGACTGGGCGTTGCCGTGATCATCGGGACATTTCTCTGGAAAAAATGGGTCATCAAATACCGTGACAATAACGAAGACTGAGCACTACGCTGTTTTCGGCCACCCAATCAGCCACAGCAAATCGCCGCGGATTCACGGCTTGTTTGCCGAACAAACCCGGCAACGAATCTACTATGCCGCGCAAGACGTGGCTGCCGACGCCTTCAAAGCCGCCGCCGACGCCTTTTTCGCCGACGGCGGCAAGGGCCTGAATTGCACGGTACCGCTGAAGGAGTTGGCTTGGCAATACGCCGGCCGGCTTAGCGAGCGGGCCCGGAAAAGCAAGGCCGTCAACACCCTGGCCCTGCAAGCGGACGGCGGCATATGGGGCGACAACACCGACGGCATCGGCTTGCTGAACGATTTAACCCTCAACCACGGCATAAACTTATTGGACAGCCGTATCCTGATCCTGGGCGCGGGCGGCGCCACTCGCGGTATTTTGGCGCCGCTGCTGGAGCAGCACCCCGCCTGTATCGCCATCGCCAACCGTACCTTGGAAAAAGCGGAAACCATAGTCAACGAATTCGCCGATGCCAAACTTTCCTGCTGCGATTACGCCGGCTTGGCCGGGCGGCAATTCGATTTGATCGTCAACGCCACCTCCGCCAGCCTGGGCGGCCAACTGCCTCCGCTAACCGACGATTTATTGGCGGCAAGCGGTTGTTGTTACGATCTGGCCTACGGCAACCAAGCGACCACGTTTGTGCGGTGGGGCATGGCCCGGCATGCCCGCAAAAGCCTGGACGGACTGGGCATGCTGGTGGAGCAGGCCGCGGAAGCCTTCGCCCTTTGGCGCGGCATTCGTCCCGATACCGCTCCGGTCATAGCGTTGCTGAACCGCGAACGGCAAATCCCGAATTCGTTCAGCTAACCATAGCCCCATGCGTGTAGTGCAAACAAAATCGACTATGCTTCCAAGCAAAATACACGCACTATCCCTTGGAATGATATGGCTTCAATAAAAGGTTTTTTCGACAAACTGAGTTCGGCAAAGCAAGCGCGCTTCGGCCAGAAAGTCACCCCGGATATTCTGGAGCAGCTATTTCCCATCAGGAATCTCAGCGAAGAAATACGCCAAAGCTTCGCGTCGGAAACCCATGTCGAATTGATCGACGGCGGCACCACCTTATTCACTGTCAACAGTCAGGCGGATTGCGCGATTTATCTGATTTTCGGCAGCATCCAGCTTACCGATCAAAACGGCCGTAGCTATAACATAGAAGCCGGCAGCGCCCAAGCCAAGTTCCCGATTTGCAGCGGCAGCAAACACACCACGACCGCCGTGGCGCAATCCGATATCGGCATACTGCGGGTCTCTCTGAAAATCATGTCCACCCGCAACCGCTTCCAACACAGGGCGCTGGAGATCCCGGAAAATCTGCGCGACAATCGGCTGCTGGCCTTGTTTGCGGATCATTTTCAAAATCATGAACTGGACATTCCATCCTTGCCCGAAGTCGCCATCAAATTGCGCAAGGCGATCCAGAAAGACGTCAACCTGGACGTCGCAGTCAACATCATCCAACTCGACCCGGTCATTTCGGCAAAATTGATCGAAGTGGCCAATTGTCCGCTGTACCTGACCGTGGTGCCGGCCAAAAACTGTCTGGAAGCCGTCAACCGTATCGGCCTTACCGCCACCCGTAATCTGGTCATCGCGCTCAGCCTCAAGCAGATTTTTAAAAGCAAATCCCACTCCATCAAACAGCGCCTGGAAACACTCTGGAAACAAAGTCTGTATTTATCCGCGCTGTGTCACGTGTTGGCCGCGTCCAGCCAGCAGGCCAAGCCGGAAGATGCCTTGCTGGCGGGACTGGTTTGCGACATCGGCAGCATCCCGTTTTTAAATTTTGTTGCCAACCTGCCCGACGAATTCATTATCGAAAGCGAAATCGAACAGGCCCTACCGTTGGTGGTCGCCCCGCTAAGCGCCACCGTGCTGAGGGAATGGCAGTTTGCCGACGAATTTGTCGATGTCGCCTTGAATTCCCGCAATTGGTATGAAAATCTCGGCGAAGAATTTTCTCTGACCGACGTTGTGGTGCTTTCAAGGCTGCACGCGCTGATCGGCAACAAAAACAACTCCGAGTTACCCGCCATCACGGCCATTCCCGCCGCCAGCAAACTCAAGGGAATAGCCCTATCGCCCGAAAACACCCTGTCCATCCTTCATGACGCCAAACACAAAATTCATGAAGCCCTGGCGATTTTCAACAGCTAGATTTATGTTTTGGAAATTTCTAAAAAAAGACGCCGAACAGCCCGCCGCCAGCCCTCATCCCAGGCGCGCTGCCGCGGCGACCCTGCCGTTGGCGTTTTTACAGAAACTGGTGCCGGTGGGCGCGCTCCCCGCCGAGGAATTGCAAGCCCTTGATGTTTCATTGGAAAATTTCACGCCAGGCCAGATTATCTTTAACCGGGGAGAAAACGCCGACTCCCTGATGTACCTTTATTCCGGCACGGTGTTCCTGGAAGCGGCAAACGGTAGCGGCCATACCGTCGAGGAAGCTACCTTTACCGCCTACCACCCCTTGTCTTCAAGTACCGACCACCAATTCAGCGCCATCGCCAAATCCGCCACCCGCATAGCCTATTTACCGCTCTCGGCTTTGCAGCATGGCGCCAAGGCGGTCCTTGGCAAAAGCCCGCTGGATAATGCCGCATCCGTGGCGCCGGGGTTGGCCGACAGCGATTTCTTCCATGCCTTTTGCGCGGCATTCCGCCGCGACCAGCTGCGCTTGCCCAGCTTGCCCGATGTGGCGTTCCGCTTGCGCAGCGCCCTGCAAAAAGACATCAGCATTGCCGATGCGGTCAAAATCATCAACCTCGACCCGGTCATCGCCTCCAAACTGATACAAGTCGCCAACAGCCCGCTTTACCGCACCGTCAACCCCATTTCCAAATGCCACGACGCCATCAATCGTCTGGGGCTGAAAACCACGCAAAATCTGGTCACCAGCATCAGCCTGCACAACCTGTTTCGCAGTCATAACAAACTGCTCAACAACCGCGTGCAACAGCTCTGGCGGCAAAGCATACAGATAGCCAGTCTCAGCTATACGCTGGCCGGCATGGCTAGGAAAATCAATCCAGACGAAGCGCTGCTGGCGGGTCTCACGCAAAATATCGGCGCATTGCCCATCATCACGTTCGCCGAAAGCGTCGACAATGTGGCTTATACCGAACAGGAACTGGATAAAACCATCGAAGCCCTGCAAGACGTGGTAGGCGAATTCATTTTGAAAAAATGGCATTTCCCCGACAGTCTGTTAAAAATTCCCAGCCAATCCGGCAACTGGTATTACGACGCCGCCCCGGAACTGCAAATGAGCGACATCGTTCTGCTGGCCCGCTTTCATGCTCAACTCGGCAACCGGCAAACCCAAAAACTGCCGCCGCTGAACACCTTGCCGGCGTTTGTCAAATTCGGCGAAAAAACCCTGACGCCGGACATGTCTTTGCAAGCCTTGCAGGAAGCCAAGCAACAAATCGCCGAAGCCCTGAGTTTTTTCAGAACCTGACGTCATAAAAACCGACCGAATCAAACCCATTCATCCGCCGCCAACCGAAAACAACATTTATCAGCACAATACGCCACCAACCGCCATGACCAATCCTTTGTTAGAAAACACCGAACTGCCGCAATTTTCCAAAATTCTGCCCGAACACGTGGAGCCCGCCATCGACCACCTGCTCAATGCCGCCCGGCAAACCATCGCCGAGCAACTGGCAACCGGCGGCCCCTATCGCTGGGATAATTTGATCGCCCCCATCGACGAAGCCGAAGACCGCCTGAACAAGGCTTGGTCGCCGGTCAGCCACATGAATTCCGTGGTCAATAGCGACGCCATGCGCGATGCCTACAACGCCTGCCTGGGCAAACTCAGCGAATACTCCACCGAAGTCGGGCAAAACCGCGCCCTCTATCAAGCCTACCGCGCCATCCGCGACAGCGCGGACTTTGCCGGCCTTGACCGCGCCCAGCAAAAAATCGTCAACAACGCCTTGCGCGATTTTCATTTGTCCGGTGTCGACTTGCCGACCGACAAACAGGCCCGCTACAAGGATATCAATCAGCAATTATCCAAGCTGGCCAGCCAATATGAAGAAAACCTGCTGGACGCCACCAATGCCTGGCACAAACACCTCACTCATGTCGACGATTTGGCCGGCCTGCCCGAATCGGCACTGGTGCAAGCCAAACAACTGGCGGAAGCCGACGGCAAGCAAGGCTGGTTGATCAACCTGCAATTTCCGTCCTATCTGGCGGTGATGACATACGCCGACAATCGCGACCTGCGCCGCGAACATTACGAAGCCTTCTGCACCCGCGCCTCCGACCAAGGCCCGCACGCCGGCCGCTGGGATAATTCCGACATCATGGAACAGATCCTGGCCCTGCGCCACGAAAAGGCCCAACTGCTGGGTTTCAACAATTACGCCGAATATTCCCTGGCCACCAAAATGGCCGAATCCACCGATGACGTGGTGAAGTTTCTGGAGGATCTGGCCGACAAATCCTGGCGCCAAGCCCGCCGCGACTTGGCCGAACTGAAGGAATTCGCTGCTTCGGAACACGGCCTGCAAGACCTGCAAGCCTGGGACATCGGCTATTACTCGGAAAAAATGCGCCAGCATTTTTATCAATTGTCGCAGGAAGAAGTGAAAACCTACTTCCCCGCCGACCGGGTGATTCCGGGCCTGTTCGCCATCGTGGAAAAACTTTACGGTTTGCAAATCGGCGAAATCAAGGACTTCGACACTTGGCATCCCGATGTGCGTTTCTACCAAATTTTGGACGCCGCCGGCCAATTGCGCGGCCGCTTTTATCTGGACTTATACGCCCGCGCCAAAAAACGCGGCGGCGCCTGGATGGACGATTGCGTGTGCCGCAAAAAAACCGCCGCCGGCCTGCAAACCCCGATTGCCTACCTGACCTGCAATTTCACCCCGCCCGCCGGCAGCGCCCCCGCCTTGCTGACCCACGACGAAGTGCAAACCCTGTTCCACGAATTCGGCCACGGCTTGCACCACATGTTGACCCGGATCGACCATCTCGGCGTGTCCGGCATTAACGGCGTGGAATGGGACGCAGTGGAACTACCCAGCCAGTTCATGGAAAACTGGTGTTGGGAAAAACCGGCGCTGGCCCTGATCTCCGGCCATTTCCAAACCGGCGCGGCACTGCCGGACAGCCTGTTCGACAAAATGCTGGCGGCGAAAAACTTTCAGGCCGGCATGCTGATGGTCCGGCAATTGGAATTCAGCTTATTCGATTTCAAGATCCACCAACACTACGACCCGGCCAAGGGCGGGCGAATTTATCAAACCCTGCAACAAATTCGAGATCAGGTCGCCGTCGTCAAGGTACCGCCGTTCAACCGTTTCGCCCACAGCTTCTCGCACATTTTCGCCGGCGGCTACGCGGCGGGCTATTACAGCTACAAATGGGCGGAAGTTCTGTCAGCCGACGCCTTCTCGCTGTTTGAGGAAAAAGGCATCTTCGACCGTGCCACCGGCGAGTCGTTTTTACACCATATTCTGGAACAGGGTGGCAGCGACCAAGCCATGAACCTGTTCAAAAACTTTCGCGGCCGGGAGCCGAATATCGATGCCTTGTTGAGACACAACGGCATTGCCGCCTGAGCGTCGAATCGTCCATTGCGGACAGGCTCTTACACCAGCTTGGCCAGCAGGGCATCCCTTGCCTGTCTGGTCAGCTTGCCGGTCGGATTGCGGGGAATGTTCGCAACGAAATGGATTTTTCTGGGCAGAAACACTTCATCCAGATAGGGCTGCAAGCCGGCGCGGATTTGCTGTTTTTCCAGCTTGCTCACCACCACGACGGCCAATCTGTCTTCGCCGTCGTTGCCGGCGAGCTGATAGAAAAACCCGTCCTCCACCCCGTCCAGGTCCAGCAAGCGGCGATTCAGCTCGCTTAACGAGGACCTTTTTCCGCCTATCTTGACCATATCCTCTTGCCTGCCCAACACGGCGAAAGTATCTTGCCCCTCCAGGTTGATCCTGTCGGGCAATGCCACCGACTCCGGCAAGTGCGCGGCCCGCAAGCAAACCCGGCCCAGGTCGTCCCGCCGCAGCCGGCAGCCCGGATAAAGCCGCCATAAACCGTCCTGTAATGTCTGCCTGTGCGCGAACGACAACGTTTCGGTGCTACCGTATATTTCGACCGGCGATTGCCCCAGAATGGCGCGGGTTTCACCCGCCAATTTATCGGACAAGTTATCGGTAGCCGAAATGACGCCGCTCAGATTGTGCCAATCCCCCCCGCTCAGGTGCCGCAAATGGGTGGGAGTGGTGACCAATACGGCCGGCCAGCCGGCATCGTTGACGGCTTCGCGGATGTCTTCCGGGAAGAAGGGCCGCCGGTCGTACAGAATCAGACGGGAAAACAAGGGCCAAAACACCGAAGTTTCCAGTCCATACATGTGTTGCGGCGGCGTGGTCGATATCATCAGGCGGACCTGATCGCCCAAACCCAGGGCGCCGACGGCCATGCCGGCCGAAATCCTCAGTGTTTCCAGGCTATGCTCGGAAGCCCGCGGCCTGCCGCTGCTGCCGGAGGTAAATGCGATCAAGCGCGCGGACGGCCAAACTATCTCCAGCGGCCGACCGCTGTGTTGGGCACCGTCCGGCGCGGGCACCTCAAACCAATCGATGTCCGCCAGACCCGGGTCACGGTTGCCGGCGATGTAAGCGTCGGGATAATCCACCAGGATTTCCCGAATGGTCGCGGCTTGCTGGGATGGCGGCAACAGACACACTTGTTGCCGGCTGGCGGCGGCCAGCAACGTGATGCAAAACAAATAGCGGTTTTCGCATAAATTGAACACATGGGCGCGCTCGGGCAAAACGGCGGCTAAGCGCCCGACATCCGCCCACAACTGATTCCGGCTGATTACCCGGCCGGCAAACACCGCAAAGGCTTCATCCATCACTGAAAACATGGCGCTGAACGACCTCGGTGGCTTGCATAAAGTGTATGTTGACTAATTTCTAAGCGATACATTGTACTTTATTGAGCCATGGGCGAAATAAGCTTGGCTGGCTGGATCATGGCGGTCTTGTCCCGACCCCTGTGTGTAGTAACCAAAGTCAGCTGGCTGCATAAGTTGTTAATAGCAACCATAATGCAACCACACTTGCTTTCAGAGGTAACACTGTGCCCGCCTTGACCATCAAAAACATTCCAGACTCGTTATATGAACAATTGAAATCTGCTGCCGAACTGCATCGGCGTAGCATCAACAGTGAGGTCTTGGTTTGTCTTGAAAAGGTATTGGTTGCTAA
>NZ_JANIBJ010000005.1 GCF_024505185.1 Methylomonas subterranea | reverse complement strand
GGCTCGACCACGGCGGCCGGAGCCGGCGCGGCAGCCTGCCCGGGATCGGCCGCGGTTGCCGTCGTTGCGGCCGGCTGGGCCGGCGCGCTCAACAACTGTATCCTGTCGTCCAGATCCGAATACATGTTGCCTTGCTTACGCTCCAAATCGGCGATGGTTTGAGCCTGCTCTTCCACCATGCCTCTGAGTTGCTGCACTTCCAATTGCAACTGCTCCAGTCTTCCCAGCACTTCAAAAATGGCGCTATCGGCACCCGCCGCGGGTGCTCCATAGGCGACATTTCCCTGATAGCCGGAATTATTGACGGGCACGGCGCCCGCTTGAGTGACGACACCCAAACCGGCCCCCAGCATTAAAAGTGCGGCTTTTCTCATTGATAGCCTACTTCAACCCGACGGTTCATTGACCAAGCCGACTCGCCGCTACCGGAAACGGCCGGTTTTTCTTCGCCATAGCTGACCACTTCCAATTGGCTGCCGCTAACGCCTTGCGAACGCATCATTCTTTCCACGGACTTGGCGCGTTGTTCGCCCAAGGCGATGTTGTATTCGCTGGAGCCCCGTTCATCGGCATGACCGGATAAAATCACATGCTGATTGGGATGGGAGGCCAAATATTGCGCATGCGCGGCCACGATAGGCACGTATTCCTGCTTGACCTGACTGCTGTCCAGTTCGAAGTATATGACTTGTTTCGACAGCGGGTTATTCGGATCGCTGAACTCGGGACCCAGATTCGCGCCCGAACCGGAGCCGTAACCCGCACCGGAATTATAGCCATTGCCCGAACCGAACTGGCTTCCGGACATCGAGCCATCACTGTAACCGCTGGTCGAGGCATCGGTACCTTGTCCTTCCGTCAAACTTTCGTCCTGCTCATCGGTGGAACTGCAACCGGTCGCCAGCACAGCCGTCATCGCCAAAACCAGATAGGCTTTCTTAAATTTCATACATTCTCTCCAAAAATTTAAAGTCAAACAAAAAATCATCAATCATCAAGGCGCCCAGGCGGGTTCGCGCACGCCGCCGCTTTGAAAGTCCAGCTTTTGTTGCATGGCGCCATCGGTGGAAACCACCGACAAAACCGATCTGCCGCCCTTATTCGCCGCAAACAATATCATGCTGCCGTTGGGCGCAAAGCTGGGCGATTCATCCAAATTGCCTTCGCTCAACACGTTGACGGTACGGGACGCCATATCCATTACCGCAATCCGGTATCTGCCGCCGTTGCCGTTAACCATGGCCAAGCTTCTGCCATCGGCCGAAAAACGTCCCCTGGCATTGTAATCGCCCTGAAAAGTCAGGCGCGTCGCCCTGCCGCCGCTACTGGGGATGGCATACAACTGCGGTTTGCCACCCTGATCCGAGGTGAACACGATGGTGCTGCCGTCCGGCGACCAAGTCGGTTCGGTATCGATGGACAGGCCGGAAGTCAGGCGGGTCAGACTCCGGTTTGCCAAATTCAACACATAGACATCCGGGCTACCGTCCTTGGACAAGGTAATGGCCAAGCGGCTGCCATCCGGCGAAAATGCCGGCGCTCCGTTAATGCCCGGATAAGACGACACGCTCTGCCGTTGGCCGGTAGCTAGCGTCTGCACGAAAATCTCGGAACGCTTGGTATGAAAGGACACGTAGGCGATTTTCGAGCCGTCGGGCGACCAGGCCGGCGCCATGATGGGTTCCGGCGACTCGGCAATGGTCCGGGGATTGTAACCGTCCGCATCGGCCACCTGCAGCATGTATTGTCTGCCATTGCCCCTGGCGGCACTGGTGACATAGGCGATGCGGGTGTTGAAGGCACCCTTGCGGCCGGTCAGTTTTTCGTAGATCAAATCGCTGATATGGTGTGCCGCGCGGCGCAATTCGTTGCCGCCCACCGTCAGCTTGTAGCCCATCAGCAATTGGCCGTTATGCACGTTGAATAAATGAAACTGGATATTGAAGCTGCCGCCGTTACCCAAGACTTGGCCGATGACCACATAATCCTGCCCCAAAGCCTGCCAATCCCTAAAATTCACTTTCTCGGGTTCGCTCGGCTTGGTCAACATATCGTCTTCGGCCAAGGCCTTGAAAAAACCGCTACCGCCCAGGTCCGAGCTGATTACATCGGACAGCTTGACATTGCCGATGGAGCCTTGCTGGCCGAAAGGCACGATGGCTATGGGCACTGCGGTTTGCGAGCCCTTGGTGATTTCAATCGTCAAGCCTTCCGCTTGAGCCACCGATAGCACGGCGGCAAACAAACCGCAGCAGATAATTCTGGTTAATAAACTCATGTTTGGGAATCCGTGTTGATTATTCCGGTTTAAATACAAAAGAAAAAACTCTAAATTGCTTGTCGAACAGTACCCTGTCTTGCGGCACCGGTAAAGGCGATGCTTTTCTGACCGCATTTTCCGCCGAACGGTCGAAGACCGGATCTCCGCTGCTGCTGACCACCACCGCGTCCATCACTTCTCCACTGGAAAGCAATTTTACCTGAATTGTACATTTCAAACCCTGCGTCGCATCCATCGGCCGCTGCCAAGCCGCGTCAACCTTACGTTTTATGGCAAGTTGCGCCTCGAGACTGGCTTGTTTATCAGCTTCAGCTTTTGCCGAAGCCGCCGCCGCGGCCTGCCTTTCCTGTTCCGCCCGGGCAGCGGCGGCCGCGGCTTCGGCGGCTTGCCTTTCCTGTTCGGCCTTGGCCTTGGCGGCTGCTTCGGCGGCCAAGCGTTCTTTTTCGGCTTTTGCCCTGGCATCGGCTTCCGCCTTGGCTTTAGCCTCCGCATCCGCCTTGGCCTTGGCTTCCGCCGCGGCTTGACGCTCTTTTTCAGCCTTTTCGGCGGCCAATCTGGCTTGCCGCTCCTTTTCGGCTTTTTCCGCCGCCAACTGTTTTTCCCTATCGGCTTTGGCCTTGGCTTCGGCGGCTTGTTTTTCCTGCTCTGCCTTGGCCTTGGCCGCGGCGGCCTGCCTGTCTTTTTCGGCTCTTTCCGTGGCCAGTTGCTTTTCCCTTTCCGCCTTGGCGCTGGCTTCGGCAGCCTGTTTTGCCTGTGCCGCCTTGGCGGCGGCCTCCTGCTTGTCTTTTTCGGCTTTCAGCTTGGCGGCGGCCTCGGCCCGCTCCGTCTCCAATTTCTCCGCGGCTTCCCTTTTGATTTTTTCGGCTCGTTGCGCCGCCAACAGCTTTTCTTTTTCCGCTTGCAGCTTGGCCTCGGTTTCAGCTTGCTTTTGGGCTTTTTCAGCTTCTGCCTTGGCTTTTTGCACAGCCGCCAGTTTTTCCTGTTCTGCCTTCGCCTTGGTTTCGGCTATCCGCTTTTCTTCGGCGGCCTTTTGTTCCCGCAACTTTTGTTGTTCCAGGGCTTTTTGTTCCTGCTGTTTTTTCTCTTGAATCAATCTAGCCGCTTCGAGCTGTTTTTGCTGCTCGGCCGCCTGCCGGGCTTTCTGTTCTTCCTGCAAGCGCTTTTCCCTGGCCGCTTCCTGTTGCTTAAGCTGCTGCTCCTGTTTACGTTGTTCTTCCTTACGATTCGCTTCCTGCTGCTCACGCTTTTTTTGCTCTTCCAAGGCTTGCTGTTTTTGCTTTTCGGCCAATTCCAGCGCTTTTTTCTCATCCAGCAATTTTTGTTTTCTTGCCTGCTCCCTTAATTGCTGCTCGACTTTTTGAGCTTGCTCCAGTTGTTCCTGGTGTTCCTGGTGGCGTTTTTCCGCCTGCTTTTGCTCGGTTTCGGCCCGTTGCAGCCTGTCCGCCTCGGCCATAATTTCGGAACCATCCAGAATGGTTGCCTCTATGATTTCGGGCGCGGCTCCAGCCTTGGCCAGCTCGGGATCGGAGGAAAAACTCAAGCCAAACAACAACAAAATAACAATATGCAATGCCAATGCGAGGGCAATTGAAGTACCAAATTTCCGCATGTCTGTATTGATATCAATTCTCTGGCGGTGGCGCGGTCATCAGCCCCACCTTGGGAGCGCCGGTTTTTTTCAACTCGACCATCACTTTAACGATGCTGCCGTAATCCACTTCGTGATCACCCCTGACATACAATTGCGCCTTCGGATTATTTCTGAACACCGTGGCTACCCGATTCTTCACGACCTCGACATCGACCGGCGTATCGGCGTCTTCGTCGCCGTTACCGATGTCCACGTAATAACTGCCGTCTTTCTTGATCGAGACAATCACCGGCGTCTGATCCTGTAAATCCACCGATTCGGCCTCCGCCTCTGGCAAATCGACATCCACACCGGTTTGCACCAGCGGCGCGGTAATCATGAATATCATCAGCAGGACGAAGGTGACGTCGATATAGGGAACGACGTTGATTTCAGCCATCGGCCCGCGTTTTTTCCGCGATCTGCGGTTAGACCCGCCTACATTCATTTGCTGTGCGCCTGTCTTTGCAAAAGAACCACGAATTCGTCGATGAACAATTCATAGCGGCCGGCCAGTCTGTCCAGCCGGGTGGAAAAGCGGTTGTAGGCGATCACCGCCGGAATGGCGGCAAACAAACCGATCGCCGTGGCAATCAAGGCTTCCGAGATTCCCGGCGCCACATTGGCCAACGTGGCGTTTTTGATTTCGCCCAAGGCCCGAAAGGAGTTCATGATGCCCCAGACGGTACCGAACAAGCCGATATAGGGACTGGTGGAACCCACGGTGGCCAAAAACGGCAAGGTTTCATCCAGACGCTCCAACTCCCGGGACAATTCGATGCGCATGGCGCGCTGGGCGCTCTCGACCTGTACCGCCGGTTCGACGTCGCCTTTTTGCCGCATGCGGGCGAATTCGCGATATCCGGCCAGGAAAATTTTTTCGATGCCTTCCGGATCAAAGCGGTCACTGGCCATTTTTTTGTACAATTCGGCCAAGCCGACGCCGGACCAGAATTCGTCCTCGAAATCTTCGGTAATCGATATCGCCTGACTGAGTTCCTTACGCTTGGTAAAGATAAATGTCCATGACGCTACCGAGGCCGAAAGCAGAATGAACATCACAAACTGAACGACAAAACTGGCCTCTTTGACCAGATGTAAAATGGATAAATCGGTATTCATCTAGGTTATTTGTTCCAAAATGGCAATAGGGATAGGTGTGGGTTTCATGCTTTGCGCGTCGAGACAGGCTATGCGGACTTTGCCGTTGCATAACACATCCTGCTGGCGGGTAATGGTTTGCTCAAAGATAAGGCTGGTTTTTTTAATTTCAATGATCTTGGCGCCGACCAGAATTTGTTCGTTAAAACGGGCGGGCTTCAAATAATCTATGCTGACCGAACGCACCACAAAAATCAGCTTGTCCAGGGCCATCAAGCGGTCTTGTTCGAAACCGCAGCTGCGCAGCATCTCCGTTCTGGCCCGTTCGAAAAACTTCAGGTAATTGGCATAAAACACCACGCCGCCCGCATCGGTGTCTTCATAATAAACCCTGACGGGCCAGCTGAAGTCTTTCATTCGTCTCTTAACGAATCATTAATGTCAAAAAGGTCATCGGTCCCGGGTTGTTGCTTGGGCGCTTGCAGACCGAAATGACTGTAAGCCTTGTGCGTCACTACCCGCCCGCGCGGGGTGCGCATTATAAAACCCTGCTGCAGCAAATAAGGCTCCAGCACATCTTCGACGGTGCCGCGTTCTTCGCTGATGGCCGCCGCCAAGGTATCCAAACCGACCGGACCGCCCTGAAAATGCTCTATCATGGCCATCAGCAGCTTGCGGTCCAGCATATCGAAACCGTGCCGGTCGATTTTCAGCATTTCCAGGGCCTGCCGGGCAATTTCCCGGTTAATTGCGCCGTTACCCTTCACTTCGGCGAAATCGCGCACCCGCCGCAACAGGCGGTTGGCAATCCGCGGAGTACCCCTGGAGCGGCAGGCGATTTCATCGCTGCCGCCGCTATCCATGGCTATGCCCAGCATGGCCGCCGAACGGGTAACGATGCTGGCCAATTCCTGGATGCTGTAAAACTCCAGTCGCTGCACGATGCCGAAGCGGTCGCGCAACGGCGAAGTCAGCAGACCGGCCCGGGTAGTGGCTCCAACCAGGGTAAAAGGCGGCAAATCCAGCTTGATCGACCGGGCGGCGGGGCCTTCGCCTATTATAATATCAATCTGATAGTCTTCCATAGCCGGATATAGCACTTCCTCCACCGCCGGACTGAGCCTATGGATTTCGTCTATAAACAAGACGTCGTGGGCTTGCAGATTGGTCAGCAGCGCGGCCAGATCGCCGGCCTTGTCCAGCACCGGCCCCGAGGTCTGGCGGATGTTGACGTTCATCTCGGCGGCGACGATATTGGCCAGGGTGGTTTTACCCAAGCCCGGCGGACCGAAGATCAGTACGTGGTCCAGAGCCTCGGCGCGGGTCACGGCCGCCTGGATGAAGATTTCCATTTGCTGGCACAGTTCTTTTTGCCCGACGTAGTCCTTCAAGCGCTTGGGCCGAATCGCCCTATCCTGCCGCTCTTCGTCGTTACCGGCCTGCGCGGTGATCAAACGGTCGCTTTCTATCATTTAATGGTACCCCGCAAGGCCAGCCGAATAATATCCTCGCAGGATTTATCCTCCGCGGCGATGGCCCGCACCATTCTGGCGGCATCCTGCGGCTTGTACCCCAATGCGCACAGTGCGGTAACGGCTTCCTGACTGGGGGTATTCAGCACGGTTATCGGCGTTTGCGCCAGCCCGGCTTCCTGGCCGGCATCGCTCAAGGCCGGCAAACGTCCGCGCATTTCTATGATCAGGCGCTCGGCGGTTTTTTGCCCCACGCCCGGCAGCCGCACCAAGGCCTTGACATCGTTATCGTCCACGCAACGGTAAAACTCCGCCACGCTCTGGCCGGACAGAATGGTCAGCGCCAGCTTGGGGCCGACGCCGTTGACTTTGATCAGCACCCTGAACAACAGGCGCTCGGTTTCGCTGCCGAAGCCGAACAGGATATGCGCATCCTCGCGCACCACCAGATGGGTATACAGTTTGACTTCCTGGCCCAAGGCCGGCAGATCGTAGAAGGTCGTCATCGGCGCCTCCACTTCGTAACCCACGCCTTGCACGTCCAACACCAGTTGCGGCGGGGTTTTCTGGATCAATTTGCCGCGTAAAAAACCGATCACGATACCGCCTTTTCGATGCGCCGGGCCGTTTGTTGGTAATGATGGTGGCACAAACCGATCGCCAAGGCGTCGCTGGCATCTATCTGCATTTCACCCTGAATGCCCAGCAAAATTTTTACCATGTGCTGAACCTGATGTTTTTCGGCATTGCCCTTGCCGACCAAGGCTTGCTTGACTTGGCGGGCCGCATATTCGAACACCGGCAAATCGCGGTTCAGACTCGCGCAAATAGCCGCGCCGCGCGCCTGTCCCAATTTGAGCGCCGAGTCGGCGTTTTTATGCATGAAGACTTGCTCGATGGCCATTTGCCCAGGCTGGTAAAGCGCGATGATTTGAGTGACGCCATCGAAAATCTGCTTGAGCCGGAGCGGAAATTCTTCCGCCTGTGTCCTGATGCAGCCGCTGGCAACGTAGCGAACCCCGCGCGGGGTGATCTCCACCACGCCGTAACCGGTAACGCGCGAACCGGGATCTATCCCAAGAATTCTGCTCAATGTAGTGCCGACGGCTTTTCGGTAACTGTGGTATCAACCATTATCCATGGCATTCATGATGTCGTCGCTGATATCGGCATTGGAATAGACGTCCTGCACGTCGTCCAAATCTTCCAGCCGGTCTATCAACTTCAGCATTTTTTCCGCCGCTTCGGCGTCCAATTCGGTTTTGGTGTCGGCATGCATGGTGATTTCGGCGTTTTCCGGTTCGAAACCCGCCGCCGCCAGAGCCTCTTTCACATTCATGTATTCTTCGGGGGTGGTGAACACATCGACGGACCCGTCATCGTTAACCACAATATCCTCGGCGCCGGCTTCCAGCGCCGCTTCCATCACGGAGTCTTCGTCAACCTGATTGTTAAAAGCCAGGATGCCCACCTTGCGAAACAAATAGGCCACCGAACCGTCGGTGCCCAGGTTGCCGCCATGCTTGGAAAAAGCATGCCGCACATCCGCCACGGTACGGTTACGGTTATCGGTCAGGCAATTCACCATCACGGCGGTTCCGCCCGGACCGTAGCCTTCGTAACGCACCTCTTCATAATTGACGCCATCCAGGGCGCCGATGGCTTTTTTGATGGTGTTGTCGATGGTATCGCGCTTCATATTGGCGCCCAAGGCCTTGTCGATCGCGGTACGCAGGCTGGGGTTGTTGGTGGGATCGCCGCCGCCGGAGCCTTTGGCCGCCACGGTGATTTCCCGTATCAATTTGGTAAAAATCTTGCCGCGCTTGGCGTCCTGCGCGCCTTTACGATGCTTGATATTCGCCCATTTACTATGCCCTGCCATCTTCTCTCTCTAAAACTTTTTACAAATTTGTGAATTCTATCACTGTCGCACCCGCTTATCGAGCCCGCCTACAGTACATGCGGCAATATTGCCGCCAGGGAACTATCCAACAGATAAATATCGGCCTGTTCCCGCACCAGCGACCGCTCGACCACGCCGCCGAAACCTATCATATACGCGCCGGCCAATTTGGCTTCCAAATCGGTTTTGCCGTCGCCCACCATCGCCAGGGACGAATGATGCATGCGCAATCGCCGACAAATCCGCGCCTTGCCGCCACTGACCGCCAAGGGTGAATGCCGGGCAAAATCCCGGTATTGGCCCTGCTCGTCGAATATCACATCCACCGCATGCACGTGCTGTTCGGGAATACCAAGCAAATCCGCCAGCGGCAGAATCGACTGGCGCAAGCCGCCGCTGATGATGTGGATCAGCTTGCCGTTCTCCCGCAAGGTCTCGACGGTTTCCGCCGCGCCTTCCACCATTTCGGCGATATACAAATCCGCCAGCCAGTCTATCGCCGCCCGGTCGGGTTTGATCAATTCCAGGCGATTGCCATAGACGGATTCCAAAGACAGCTCGCCATTCATTGCCGCATCGGTCAACGCCGCCACTTGCTCGAACAGACCCCGCCGCCTGGCCAGTTCGTCTATACCTTCAATCCGGCTCAGGGTGCTGTCGCAATCGAAGCAGATGACATCGAAACTCATAACACGATCTGCCGGGCCGAGTGAACCGCCGGTACATCGCAAACCGCTTTCAGCACCTGTTCGTTCAAGGGATCGGAGACGCTGATCACCATCATGGCCAATTGGTGCTCGTCCGCCACGCTGACCTGCATGCGGGTGATATTGATATTCGACATACCCAATATTGAACTGATGGCCGCGATCACGCCGGGCTTGTCGTCGTGACGAGTCACCAGCAAGGCGCCTTCCGGCACCACCTCGATTTCGAAATGATTGATGCTGACCAGGCGCGGATGATGGTCGCCCAACAAGGTACCGGCCAGCGACACGCTTTTATCCACGCAGTACCCGGTGATGCCGATCAGCGACTGATAACCCTCGGCCGCTTCGGTTTGCGACTCGACCAGGGTGATACCCTGCCGCTTGGCGATATTCTCCACGTTGACCCGGTTGACCGGCGTATCGAACTGCCCCGCCAGCAAACCCACCATGGCTTCGGCGGAAATTGGCCTGATCTTGCCCAGCGCGGCCTTACCGTAGACCGCCACTTCCAGTTTTTGCATGGGCTGATCGAGCAAACCCAGCAAGACCTTACCCAGAATACGGGCCAGATTCATGAACGGTTGGGCCTGCTTCAATTCTTCCGCCGACAGGCGGGGCAAATTCAAGGCGTTGACGGCTTCGCCGGTTTGCAGATATTTCACTACCTGACGGGCAATTTCCACGCTGACCGCCACCTGCGCCTCCTTGGTCGATGCGCCCAAATGCGGCGTGAACACCACATTGTCCAAGCTCAACAAGGGCGAATCCCTGGGCGGTTCCTGTTCGTAGACATCCAACGCCGCGCCGGCAATCCGGCCTTCCTTCAAGGCATCGTACAGCGCCGCCTCGTCCACCAAGCCGCCGCGGGCGCAGTTGATCAGGCGGGCGGATTTTTTCATCATGGCCAGTTGCTCGCGACCGATCACATTGCGGGTTTTTTCCAATAGCGGACAATGCAGGGTCAAATAATCGGCCTGTTTGACCAGGGTCTCCAGATCGACCATTTCCGCGCCGCATTGTTCGAAGATTTCCGGTGCCACGAAGGGGTCGCAGGCAATCACCCGCATGCCTAAACCGTTGCCGCGTTGCGCCACGATGCGGCCTATGGTGCCGAAGCCTAAAATCGCCAGGGTTTTATGGCTGATTTCGGCGCCGACCAGCCTGGACCGCTCCCACTTGCCGTCGCGCACCGACTGATTGGCAATCGGCAGATTGCGGCTCAAGGAAAACATGTGGGCGATGGCCAATTCGGCGGTGGTGGTAGCGTTGGCATCCGGAGTATTCATGACGATGATGCCCTGCTCGTTGGCGACGGCCAGGTCGACATTGTCGACGCCGATACCGGCCCTGCCGACCACCTTCAATTTTTTCGCCGCCTTCAATACCCGGGCCGTGACCTGGGTATCGCTGCGGATCAACAAGGCGTCGTAGGCGGGGATGATTTCGCACAATTCGGCTTCGCTCAAGCCGGTCTGAATATGGATTTGAATGCCGTCCTGCTCATTCAAAAAATTAATGCCGTCATCCGCCAGTTTGTCGGCGATCAGTATCTTTTTCATCGTCACGATTCGGGAATATTGGATAAGATGTTCATTTTAACAGTATTACGGATAGCACCGTAATCGGCTTCACGGCATTTCCGCCATTTTGCAAAACCCATGAAACTCAAACGAAACATAGTCATCCTTGGCCTGACCGCCCTGCTGGCGGCGAGCGTCTGGTTTTGGCAAACCCAAACCGTGCGCGCGGCGCCGCCGGTAAGTTTTAAAACCATCAAGGGCCAGAACATCACACCGGCCGATTTGCGGGGCAAACCGGTCCTGGTGACCTTCTGGGCCACCGATTGCCCCGGCTGTATCGAGGAAATCCCGCATTTGATCGAATTGCACGGGCAATATAGCGCGCAAGGGCTGAACATCATCGCGGTCGCCATGAGTTACGACCCGCCCAATCACGTTGTGGCCATGGCGGAATCCAAACAGCTACCCTACGCGGTCGCGCTGGATCCCGGCGGCGCGCTGGCGCAACAGTTCGGCAACGTGCAATTGACCCCCACCACGTTTCTAATCGACAGGGAGGGCCGCATCGTGTTGCAAAAGGTCGGAGTATTTGAATTGCGGGACATGCAACAACGCCTGAATCGCTTGTAGCGGCCCGGAAATACCCTACGTTCCGGCACGTTTTGCGCGAAATCCGCCGATAGTTTGTTAGAATCTCCCGACCCATAAGCCGTTGACGCAAACTTTACCGCGGCTTTTGGCAATTTCATTCAACCCGGCCGCGCGCTTCCCATGCGGGATTTATTTTAGTGCCGCCATCAGCCATGCGGATAAGCCATGTGTTTTAGTGCAAATATGTCCTTGGGACTCGGTATCATCGGCCTAGCTGCCTCCAGCGTGACATTTCTGGACAAGGACGAAGCATTTTGGGTGCGCGCCGCGCGCGCCTATGCCATTTTTCATTTTTCATTGATGGAGCTGATTCAATATTTCGCCTACCCGGTGGCCGACCAGTGCGGCTACGGCAGCAATCTGTTCCTCAGCCAGCTCTCGACCTACCATATCGCCCTGCAGGCCTTTGCCATCATGCCGGCACTCGCCACCTATTCCAGCGATAAAACAGCCCTGAAAAAAGCCACCCTTACCGGCATCGGCCTGAGTTCGTTTTTTCTGCTTTGCACCTTTCTGCCCAAGGAATGGCAATTGTTCGGCCTGCAACCCAATTTCATAGGCAACATGGTAGCCTGTTTATATATGGGCATTTACCATATCGGCTACGCCATCCCCGCCGCCTTCGGCACTTTGGTGACCCACGGCTCGCTGTTTGCGTTGGCCCTGAGCGGTTTCGTTTGGAAGGATAACCGCAGAATCGCCTCCTATCACGGCTTCATGGCCTTAATGACCCTGTTCATGCCGCAGTGGCTGTTGGGGGTGTCGACCGGCGAAGCGGCGGCAATTTATTGCTTTTACTCCATCCCGATTACCGCCAGCTTCATGCCGTATTTCAAGCACTTTTTCCGCGCCCCCATCGACCACGCGCAAACCGCGTAAAGCCCGGCCATGGACAGCATCCACGCCTTTCACGCCAATACCATCGACGGCGAAAACATTTCCCTGGAAGCCTTCAAGGGCCAATTGTTGCTGATCGTCAATACCGCCAGCCGTTGCGGCTTTACTCCGCAATACCAGGGATTGGAAAGCCTGTATCGGGAATTCAAGGCGCAAGGCTTCACGGTATTGGGGTTTCCCTGCAACCAATTCGGCGCACAGGAACCCGGCGACAGCCGGGAAATTGCGGCCTTTTGCACAAGCCATTATGGCGTGAGCTTTCCGCTATTCGAAAAAACGCATGTCAACGGCGATCACACCCACCCCCTGTTTCAATATTTGAAAAGCGCCGCGCCCGGTCTGCTGGGCACCCAAGCCATCAAATGGAATTTCACCAAATTCTTGGTCGGCCGCGACGGCAAGGTCATCAAACGCTACCCGCCGTCGGCTAGTCCGGCCATGCTGCGCCAAGACATACAAAAGCATTTAGCGCTGTAATCGCACACCGTAAACCCTCCCTACCCTGTTGCAACCGGCAACGCCTCAACACCCTTGCGGGCTATCGAGCCACTGTTCGGCAAAAATTGACTATTATCATGGTCAGGATAATCTGTTAAGCGGTTAACAGAAATTCAATCTCCGCGCTCAATTATTCACAAGGAGCCGGCCGCAATGCTGGCATCGGCATGGACGCGCGATCCGGCCGGACACCCGAAACTTATGCCAGTAACCGAGGGCTTGCCCCCCTTTTTTAGGAGACTTCCATGTTGAAAACCCTCGATATTCTACTGGGCATGAGCGTCATCATGCTGATTGCCAGCATGGCCGTCACGGTGTTGACGCAGTTCGTTTCCGGACTGGTTAACCTGCGCGGTAAAAATCTGGCCCGCGGCTTGAGCGATTTGCTGCAACAAATAGACCCCAATCTGCAGCGCCGGATAGCCGAAGAAATTGCCCGCTCCGTGCTGACCCACCCCATGATCAGCAGCGTCGGCCAGCGCCTGGGCGATACCCTGCACAGGGAAGAGTTCGTCAAACTGCTGATGGATTTCGCCGCCGACGAAGTACCGCAAAATCACGCGCACCCCTTGTCGGACGAAGCAAAGCAACTCTTGCTGTGCTTGCTGGCGCAAAACGGCATCGATAACCCCAAGGAAACGGCGGACAGGGTGCGCGGCCACGCCTTGCGGCTGGAATTGAGCAACCCGGAACTGGCCGACAACGTCCGCCATGGCATCGCCCTGCTGACGCAAGCCAACAGCCGCTTGCTGGGTAAAATCAACGGCTGGTTCGATCAAACCATAGACAGGGTATCCGGCCGTTTTACAGCCAGCAGCCGGGCCGTCAGCTTGGCCTGTTCGATTATCGTGGTGGCCGCGATACAACTGGACAGCCTGGACATCATCAACCGCTTATCGATGGACGACCAATTGCGCGCCGCGCTGATCAGCAAGGCGTTTGCAATGGAACAAACCCCAGCGGCCTCCGGCCAACAGCCGGCGCTTAACATCGATGTCGTCAAAACCGAACTCAATACCCTGCAGAAACTGGGCGTTATCGACGTCATCAACAGCAGCGAGGACTGGTGCCGACACTGGCAACGGGTCAGCCCCATGGGCATCGTCCTGTCGGTATTTCTGCTCAGCCTCGGCGCGCCGTTTTGGTACAGCGCCCTGCAAAACCTGTTGAAACTGCGCGGCACCCTGGCCGGCAAGGATGATGCTCAACGCCGGGAACGCCAAACCCGACAAGCGCCGGAAACGACGGCCGGCAATGCCCGGACCGGCGCCGGCTAACCGACCGGATCTACTGACACCTATCGGCGGCTAATAATGAAAATGCATATTCATTCAACGCAAATCCGTACGATGCCGTTGACGAACTTAACGGGGTTTTCGGAAACAGGCCCGCCCGCTCCGCTATCGCGATGTTCGCGGCTGCCTGAACAAGCTGTCGCGTTCTAGCGCTTGGCCGGCGCGCCGGCATTATGGCCGTTGAAATGACGGCATCACCCGATTCAAAATTTTCTCAACGTAGCGGAGGGCCGCCATGGCCAAGCAAAATTATAAAAAATTGATCGCTCAAGCCCGGGAACTGATGGAGCAAGCTCCGCCAAGCGGCAGCTTGGCCGAGGCGGTGGTTGACAAGTGTTCCCTGTTGTCAAGGCAACTTTACCTGCAAGGCGACATCCGCCTGTCGCGGCAGCTGTTGGACAAGGCCAGGGAATTGCTCAAACAACACAGCGGCAAGTGTTTAACGGAATCTCTGCTGGATGAGGCCGACACGCTGGCGCTGAGCAAACGACTGCACGGCGCGGGTGAACATGCCTTGGCACGCGAGTTGCTGAAGAAGCTGCGGAATCAAGGCTGCAGCGAAGCCATGGCGGTAAAAGTCGCTCAGCAACTGGCCTTGAATACTTACAAAGATGACGGGCTATCCCCCGATCAACGCCACGCCGAAGCATTGCGAATACTGGAAGGCATAGGCCTGCGCGATCCGGATTGCAAGGATCCGGAAACACTGGGTCAGGCCGGCGCAATTTATAAGCGCAAATTCGATCGCTCCGGCCGCCTGGAGGATTTGCAGGCAGCCTATTACTTTTACCAACGCGGCTGGGAAGCAAACCCCAAGCAGGACATGGGTTACTGCGGCGTCAATGCCGCCTTTATGCTGGATAAGCTGGCCCACAGAGCCAGCACCAATGCGGCCAGGGAACAGCTGGCCGATACCGAAAGCCAAGCCTTGCGCGCGCGGGCCGACGCGCTGCGCCGGACGCTGTTGGCCGAATTGCCCAATTACGCCGTCGAGCGGGACTCGTCCATCCTGCACCAATGGTGGTTTTTAGTCACGCTGGCGGAAGCCGCATTCGGCTTGGGCTTGTGGGATGAGGCCGGCCAGTGGCTGGAACAGGCCAAAAGTGCCGAACACTACGAATCGGAACGCCAGACCGCCAGCCGGCAACTGGTGGCGATTGCCCGCATGCGGGGCTTTGTGCCGCCAGCCAGCGCCGAAACCCAGGCGGATTGGGCACCACCCTGGCGGGCTTTAAGCCGCTTATTGGGCGCCGATACGCCGGCCGCGCTCGAATGTTTTCGCGGCAAGGTCGGCTTGGCGCTATCCGGCGGCGGCTTTCGCGCCTCGCTGTATCATCTCGGGGTATTGGCGCGTTTGGCGGAAGTGGATGCCTTGCGCAGCGTGGAGGTGCTGTCGACGGTATCCGGCGGCAGCATCGTCGGCGCCCATTATTATCTGGCCTTGCGCAAACTGTTGATGAGCAAAACCGACGCCGAGATCGGCCGAGAGGATTACATCGAATTGGTGCGCGGAGTGATGGCGCAATTTTTTGCCGGAGTATCGGAAAATTTGCGGGTGCGCGCGCTGGCCAGCCTGCCGGACAATTTTAAAATGCTGATTAAATCCGGTTACGGCCGCAGCAACCGCATGGGCGAATTATACGAAAGCCACTTCTACCAACCCGTGGCAGCGTATCCGGACTCTGACGGCGCGGTAGCCGAAATGCGGCCCATGCATGGCTTGCGCATACACCCGCTCAGCGCCGACCCGCTGGACGACAGCGAATTCCGCGACGAAACCTTTCATCCGCAACAGGCCAACTGGCGCCGCAAGGCAAAAGTGCCGACCTTGCTGTTAAACACCACATCCTTGAATTCCGGCCATAACTGGCACTTTACCGCCAGTTTCATGGGCGAACCGCCGGGCTTGACCGGCCAGGGCATAGATATGAACCAGCGCTACCGGCGCCTGTACTATCGGCAGGCTCCCACGCCGGAGCTAAAAAACTACCCGCTCGGCTATGCGGTGGCGGCTTCCGCCGGAGTACCGGCCCTATTCGACCCGCTGGAACTGCGCGATTTGTACCCCGACCATACCATCCGGCTGGTGGACGGCGGCGTGCACGACAACCAGGGCGTGGCCGGCTTGCTGGACGAAAGCTGCGACTTGATTTTATGCAGCGATGCCTCCGGACAGATGGACGACCAGACCTCGCCGAAAAAAAGCGCCTTGAGCGTGTTCTTTCGTTCCGACAGCATCCTGCAGGACAGAGTGCGGGAAACGCAGTATCAGAATTTACGGGCCAAGGCCGAAAACGATGCCTTGCAGGGTCTATTTTTCATCCATTTGAAACAGGGCTTGCATGCCGACCCGGTCGATTGGGAAGGCTGCGACAACAAGACCGACCCGCTCGCGCAGTCACCCCGCACGGACTATGGCGTCGACCGTAGCCAACAGAGAAAACTGGCGGAGATTCGTACCGATCTGGACAGCTTTTCCGAAGTGGAAGCCTATGCGCTGATGGCCAGCGGCTACCTGATGACCAAGCAGCAATTATGCGAACTGGATGTCCGGCATGGGCAAGCAGGCCTGAACGGCAATTGGGCCGATTTCGATATACACGCCGCCGGCTTGCCGGATTGGCCGTTCAGCCCCATCATTCCGGTGCTGGGTCTGAACCCGGCGGACGGCGACCGCAAGGCCGCGGACCTGGCAATACAACTGGACGCGGCCAAGCTGATGGTATTCAGATGGTGGAAGCTGATACCGGAATTGAAATTGGCCGCCATCGGCTGCGGGCTGTTTTTATTAAGCGTGCTGATGCTTTGGATAACGCAAAATTGGCACGATCAAGCCACCATTACCCTGGGTGTCGGCGCCACCACCAGCGCCATCCTGTTAGCCTTGCTCGGGATTCTGCTACCCTTGGCCAAATATTTGCAACCCCTGGATACCGTGCGCAAATGGCTGGGACTGGCGGTACTCGGCAGCGTGGGCTGGGCTCTGGCCAACCTGCATCTTAAATTTTTCGACCAATGGTTTAAAAAACGCGGCAAGTTGCAGCGTTTACTGGATTTGTAGAAAAGGGCGAGAGACGGCTTCCCGGCAATTGGATTATGCAGCGAGCCACGGCTAATCCCACCTCTTTGGAGGCTGTCGCAAAAGGTAGGCCGAACTGAATGCAATGAAGTCCATCATTCTGATTTTGTTGGGTTACTCTGCGCCATCCCAACCTACATTTCGACTTTTACCACAGCCTCCCTTGACCAAGAGGAGGGGAATTTTTGCCACCCCACATCTTCGTGACCTTCCTAAAAACGTCGCGGTGGTTTGAGATTACCGCGGCTTGTCGCTTTCCCGGCGGGATTCATGACAGGTCTTGGCTCTGTCGTCGCCGGTGTTTTTAAACAATGCAGCGCCTGTGAAGCGAAGGCTGGATAAGCCCCGCGCATCCGGCATGATTGCCCGATGCGCTACGTTTATCCAGCCAATGTTTGTTTTATGCTGTTTTGACTGAATAATTAACAATGACAAAACAATCGGTACAATAGGCGCAAATTATTTACCCACTTGCTGTCAGCTCACTTATTTTCCACACCATTGTCCACTATCAGTTATTTATTCAGCCGGCCGCCGCAATGGAAAACCCGCTTGCGCGGCGCGGCCGTGCAAGCGCCGCCCCCATTGCTGCCCTGGTTGAATGAAACCGGCTCCTTGACCAAACGCCTGCGCGGCGTTTACGGCAACACGCTGGCGGTAAAACTGCTGTTTCACCATTGGAAGCCGGCCTTTGCCGAGGAATGCCAGGCATTGCGGGTGCCGCACCACCGCTACCAGCTGATTCGGGAGGTGCTGCTGCATGTGGGGGATAAACCCTTGGTACTGGCCCGCACCGTACTGCCGGAACCCACCATACGCATCGCCCACCGCAATTTGTCCCATCTGGGTACCCGGCCCTTGGGGGAAGTGATTTTCGCCTACCCGGATTTAGAATTGCGGCAACGCTATTTCAGCGCGGCGGTGGTCCATTGCTGGTCGGCGGCGGTACAAAGCGGCTATCGGGTGGAACAAACTGTCTGGGGGCGGCGCACTTTGTACGCCATTCATCATCAACCGTTATTGGTCAGCGAATTCTTCCTGCCGGCGATGCTGGAAGCGTATGCGGCCGATGGCGCCCGAGCGGCGCAAGCACTTACCGCAACACCCTGATCGAGCCCAACATCCCGGTTTCGACCGTCACGCTCAGCCGGGTGATTTTATCGATACGGATGGCATTTTTCGGCTGTGCCGGATCGACGGTAAATTCATCGCCCTCCCGCACCATGAAGGTACCGAAGCCCTTGATTTCCAGCAGGGCGAGAAATTCGCCGTTTTGGCTCAACAGTCCGCGCAATTTCATTTCCGGTATCTTGCCGCCGGCCTGCGACGGGAAAAAGCCGTAATTGCCGGCATTGTTGCCGGCGCTGGCGCTGTCGTACATCAGCGTGCTGGGGCTGAACGGATCGCGCAGCGGCGACAGCGCCAACGCTTGCGGCAAGGCCGGCTCCGGCTCGGCGCGCGCCACGGCCAATGCCGATAGCCAAAGCAAGCCAATAATCGCGTACATGTTCATCAACACACTCTCTCGTTACATCGATTCGTTCCCACAGCCCTCCGTGGGAACCAGAAAAAGTAGGCCGGAATAAGCCTGTTCGCGCGTTGAGCGCGGAACAGGCGTTTCCGGCGGCCGCTTGCCGGAAACACCCGCCCTTGCTGTCGCCGGGCGGGATTATTCCGGCCTACGCCTCGTTCCCACTGTCCTCCGTGGGAACCGGAACACCGTGGGAACCCGTCATGCGCGTCCCGACACCAAGGAAAACAAGGCCTGAAAAAAGGCGTAATACACAAAGCCCACCATGCCGCCGATCACTAAAATCATGGCCGGCTCGATCAGCGTAGACAGGCGCTTGATGGCGATTTCCAGCAATTTTTCGAAATAAATCCCCAGTTCAAGCAAAACCGCGTCCAGGCTGCCGGTATTCTCGCCCACCGCCACCATTTGCGTCACCAACACGGGTATTCTGGGATGGCTGATGCTGGTGGCCACATCCCGGCCCTGCAAAATCGAATCGGACGCCTCCCGCAGCTTATCCGCGTAAACCCGGTTTCCCAGCAAATTACCGGTAATCTTCAAGGCGTCGTACACCGTCACGCCGCTACGCAGCAAAATCGACAAGGCCCAACTCATCTGCGCCATTGCCCCGGTGACCAGCAGACTACCGATCACCGGCAGCCTTAACAACGCATGGTCGATAAACAGGCGGCCACGCCGGGTCATATACACCATGGCCACCAGTGCCAGCGCCGCCGCGGCGCCGGCCAGAATCCACAAGCCGTTGACGCGCACGAAATCGGAAATATCGATCAGCATTTGCGTGGACGACGGCAGCGCCCGGCCCTTGCCTTGCAGGAATTTGGCGAATTTGGGGATGATTTTTACCACCATGAACACCCCCACACCGATGGCCGCCAGCACCACGATGGCGGGATAAATCATGGCGTTGACGGTTTGCGCCCGCAAGGCCGCCTTCTTATCCAGATGTACCGCCAGACGCTCCATGATCTCGTCCAGCTCGCCGGTGTTCTCGCCGGCCACCACCAAATTGATCGCCATGTCCGGAAACACTTGCGGATGCTTGCGCATCGCCGACGACAGCGACTGCCCGGCCTCGATATCCTTCAGCATCAGGCGCACGGTCAGATTCAGCCGGGCACTGGTCACTTGCGCCTGAGCCAATTCCAGCGCGTGCGCGACCGACAAGCCGGCCCGCAGCATGAAGGCCATCTGCCGGAAGAAAAAAATCAGCGCCTGCAAGCGCACCGAGCGCTGCGAAGCCAGCCAATCGGAAAAATTGGCTTGCCCCAGGAAACCGCCCCCGCCGCGTCCCGGCCGCAGTTCCAGCACCCGCAGCCCGCGCTGGCGCAATTGCGCCGCCGCGCCGCCGATGTCGTCGGCCTGAATCAGTCCGGAGGTTTCGTTGCCGCGCTCGTCCAGCGCGCTGTAGTTAAAATCCGCCATCTCAGTTCATACTCAACATGGCCCGGGTTTTATGCAACGCCACGTCGCGCACTTCGTCCAGCGTGGTCAAGCCCAACCGCACCTTGCGGCAGCCGTCTTCCCACATAAAGCTCAAACGCTCGCCCGCGCCGGCTTCCAGGGCCTCCTCGTCGGTGCCGCGCGCCACCAGCCGCGCCAAGCCTTCGTCGAACCACAGGGTTTCGAACAAACCCAGCCGGCCGCTAAAACCGCTGCCCTGGCAGCGCACGCAGCCGCCCGCTTGGTAAATTTCCAACTGCTCCACATCCGCGCCCAATTCCGCCAGTTCCGCTGCAGTGGCCGGTCGCGGCTTGCGGCAATGCGGGCACAGGCGCCGCACCAAGCGCTGGGCGATCACCGCCGCCACCGTGGAACCGATCAAAAACGGCTCGCAGCCGATGTCGATCAGCCGGGTCACCGCGCTGACCGCATTGTTGGTATGCAACGTGGAAAACACCAAATGCCCGGTCATTGCCGCCTTGACCGCCACGTCGGCGGTTTCGTGGTCGCGAATCTCGCCGACCATCAACACGTCGGGATCGTGGCGCAAAAACGAGCGCAAGGCATCGGCAAAGCTGATTTTCGGCCCGGTCTGCACTTGCGACACCCCGTCCATGGTGTACTCGATGGGATTTTCCACCGTCATGATATTGATGTCCGGACGGTTGATTTCCTGCAAGGCGGCAAACAAGGTGGTCGACTTGCCGCTGCCGGTCGGACCGGTCAGCAGCACCATGCCATAAGGCCGCTGGATCACTTTGCGAAAGCGCCGCAAATCCTCGTCCATCATGCCCAGGTCGCTCAAGGTCAGACCAAAGGCTTCCTGGCCCAACAAACGCAAGGTGATGCGTTCGCCCAGCCGGGTCGGCGCCGTTGCCACCCGGATATTGAAGCCCTTTTCGATGGGCCGCGCCAGATGGTAGGAAAAACCGCCGTCCTGCGGCATGCGCTGCTCGGCGATGTCCAGCCCCGCCAACACCTTGACCCGCGAAATCAAGGCCGCCGCCACGGCCGGGCCGCTGGCCAGCGGATAATCGCGCAACTTGCCGTCCACCCGCAAACGCACCCGCAAGCCGTGGCTTTCGGTCAGCAAATGAATATCCGAGGCCCTTTGAAAATAGGCCTCGCGAATGATGTTATCCAGCACCTGCACCAGATCGGCATCGCTTTCCGCCGACAAGGCGGGCGCATCCGCCGCGGTTTTGGCGGCCAGCGCCTGGGCCGCTTTCATCTGCAATACCGCCAGATCGGCCATCGCCAGCGGCAAGGCCTGCCCCAACAAGCGCTGCACCGAATCGATACCAGCCCGGTCGCCGGGATCGCCGGTAACCAGCCAGATGCGCTCGCCTTCGCGCAGCGGCAGCAACAGCTTGCGCTGCACCAGACTGGGCGGGATTTTTTTCAGTAAGGTCTGCTCGACGGCCAGCGGCTGGGCGTCGAGATACGGCATGCCGAAACGTTCGGCCACCGCCCGGTACAACGCCGCCAGCGGAAACCGGTAGTGGGCCTGCACCATCCCCAACAGCGGCAGGCGCTGGCGGCGGGCTTCCAGGCGCAAGCGTTCCAGCACCGGCGGTTCGATCAAACCGCAACGCAGGCCGGCGTCCAGCAATTGTTCGTCGTTGATCGCCATGGCTACAGCGCCAATACCAGTTCCGCCAGCAAGGCCTGCGGATAGCCGGGCATGGACAGCACCGGCATTTTTTCAATGCTGATGCGTAAAACCGCCACGTGAAACGGCAGCGCATCCAGATCGTGAATGAAGCGGTTCAAGGCCATGTACGAACCTTCCACTTCCAGGCGCCGCAACGGCCGCGCATAGGCCGAACCCGCCGACATGCGCGCGATCCAGCCCTCGCCAAGCGACGGCATCGTCGGTTCGGCGGGCGCGGGCGCGGCGGCGACCTGGGCCGCCTGCTTCTTGCGGGCTTTCTTGCCGGCCGGGAGCGGGTTTGCCGAAGCGGCGGCGGCCGGTAGCGCCTTGTAGTCTTCGTTGACCCGCACATGCACCTGCGCATTGCGCGCCACCCGGGAGATATCCACGATCAACAGTTGCGAATCGAGCGGCGCCAGCCGCCGCTCGGCGGAATCGGACTGGCTCTTCAAGGCCGCCATCAATTCTTCCTGCTCCCGGAGCTGTTGCTCCAGCCGGGCCAAATCCTCCTCCGGTTCGTCCGGAATTACCGTGGTGCGGACACGCTGCTCGGTGGCGTCGGCGGCCTGGCGCAATTCGCCGATGGCGCGGTTGGCCGGCATGAAGCGCAACCAGACATAAGCGCCGACGAAAATGACGCACACGGATAGTGCAATCAGAAATTGTTCGCGGTTACTCAAATGAGGTAGTTTCATGGCGCTCGGTGTCGGATTGTCGAATGATTTTACCGTCCGGCCCGGCCAGTTTGACCAGGCGCAGGGAGATGCTGAAGCCGTTGGCGTTCATCGGCCCCTTGTCGAAGGCCACCTTGGGGTCGCGCAGCTGCAAATCCCAGCCGCGCGCGGTATTGTTCACCCGTTGCACAAAGGTTTGCGCGGCGGTTTCGCTCATGGCCCAAGCCTCCAGCACAATATTTTCCACTTCGAAAGCGTTATCGTCCGGCCTGGCCGGCGGCGGGGGGAGCGGAGTGGCGGACGCCGGTTTCGGAATATGTTTGCCCGGTTCGTCCAGGCGCTGGATGATCACTTCGTCGTCGACCACGGTTTGCAACATGCCCAGTACGCCTTTCACCAGTCCCATGCGCTCCGGAATTTCTTCGTCGTAAAAGCGCGTCAATGCCTCGACCCGCTGCCGTTCGCCGCGCAAAGCCTTGATTTTTTGCTTGCGTTCGTCGATGGCGGCGATTTGGGCGTTGATGCGTTTGACCGCGGTATCGATGCTTTGCCAGCCGGCGTCGATTTGCGCCTTATCGCGCTGCACGCTGCCAAGCCGCAACCACAAGCTCAGCTCCGAAATGCCGGCCGCCAGCAACAATACCATTAACAAGGCGGCGGCTCGCACCTCCAGCCGGTCGCGCAGCGGCGGCAGCGGCCCGCCTACTCGCACGCCGCCAACCCGCGGCGCGGCGCTCAGACCCAAGGTTTGCAGCGCCGCGCCGGCCATGCCGGGCGACACGATGGCGCCCGATAACGGATGCTTGAACCCGTGCACTTCCAACTCCAGCATCTGCCCCAGCGTTTCGGCCAAGTCCGGCATCGGCGGCCAGCAAGCCAGCCACACCGGCTCGCGCGGCGGCGCGTGCAGGGCATGGTAGCTTTCCAGGCAAATATCCAGCGCTGCCTTATGCGGATTGAGGTAATGCCTGACCAAGGTCGCGTGACCGTCGGCCAAGCGACTGCTAAAGCCGACTCCTGGCTGGCTCTCCAGAATCACCGCATTGCGTTCGCCATCCGCCAGCAAAGCCGCCGCGCAACCGGTCAACGGATACATGGCGCGCAATTTCACGCCGTGGCGGGCAAAAGCCGCCGCCC
This sequence comes from Methylomonas subterranea, assembly GCF_024505185.1. Classification (GTDB taxonomy): domain Bacteria; phylum Pseudomonadota; class Gammaproteobacteria; order Methylococcales; family Methylomonadaceae; genus Methylomonas; species Methylomonas subterranea. The sequence goes on along the minus strand of NZ_JANIBJ010000005.1, from coordinate 124,231 downwards.
AGCGCTGCAGCAAGCTTTGGTGCACGCAACTGATCAACCAGTTGAAGGTACCGGGAATATCCTCCACCGGTCCCTGTGCCAACCAGCCGCATTCGATGGCCTCGTCGTCCGACTTCAGCCATTCCTGTCCGGTCAAACAGGCATTCAACTGGCTACGCTTGATGTATCCCAGCTCTACCGCCAGATCGCCGAAGCGACGTAGCGAAAATTGCTCAGCCATCGCCAGTTTGCCGTTGGCATTGAGCTTGCCCTGCTGCATGTCCATTACGCTTCGCGCCTGATCTTCGCTCATGTAACCTTGCCCAACCAGCAAATGTCCCACCGACCAGCGAGTGATGTGCTGCAACAGCAAAGGCTCCGCCTCCCAGCGCACCAGTTCCAACATCTGCGGCAGCGGCCTGGGCTTTTTCGGATTGACCGGTAGTTCCAGCAGGGTGGAAAGCACGGCGGGCGACAATAAAACCGCCGAACCGCCGCCCTGCCAGCCCTCGGCTTTCAGGCTGGCTATCACATCGGCCAGGCCCTCGGCCATGTCCACCTGCTCGGTACTGGCCTGGCACAGCAATTCCATCTCGTCATCCACCCGCCGCAACACCGCCGCGCGCAAGGAAAAGCCGTCGGTTTCGCAGACCAGCAGCTCGGAAGGTTTGGCAAAAGGTAACAGGCGTTTGAATTTCATGAGTGTTTTCTATTTCTCGGTAGGCCGGAATAAGCCCGCCCGGCGACAGCAAGGACAGGCTTATTCCGGCCTACTCCGCTATGCACATAACGGCGAGCGGAAAGCGGAGCATTCCGGGCTCTTGACAACCGAAGGGAACAAACTGTCAGCGGCATAGCGTCACGGTATGATCCAATCGAGATTCAGGTTCAGGGTTTGCCGGGGAACCACGCTAAAAGCGCGTATATTGCCGGTATCCGGCGCGCCGTTGCCGGCATCGCAATCCTTGTCGAACACTACAAAATCAGCCGGATCGGCCGGCGGCGCCTCGTAACAAACCACCGCGTAGGAACGCATGCCTTGGGGAATTTTCGGCGTCGAATCGAGCGTGAAGTATTGGCTGTTATTGTGTTGGGCCAACACGGAATCGGCCGCCAAGGCCAAATAATCATTGCTGCCGTCGTCGGCGTCTATAAAGCTCGTCAAATCCGACAAATAAATTCTCAGCACCAGATTCTGCGCCGCAACGGGTAAATTTCCCGCGCTCCGGTTTTTAAAAGTTACGGCGGCCGTCAAGGGCAGTTGCACCCGCCAGTCGTCGCCGACAACCAATGGATTGGGCCTGTTGGCCGGGGCCGGATCGGCGACATTCCCCGGCGGATAGGGTTGAGTGCCATCCAGGCCCGCGCTCTGTATCCGCAGAAGCGCCGCGTCGGCGGCTACAGCCGTAAGGTCTTCGTCCGCTTCGTACAATTGCCAGACCCAACCGGAATTCAAGGCGTCGACGGCAACAGTCGCGCCCTGATTGCCGTAGCCGTCCCGAAAGCGCGCGGCGCCGCTTCGTTCCGGCAGTACCTGCAAATAAGGGCCGCGCCAACCGGATGCATAACCGGTCGTGGCGTCGATATGCCATTCGGCGATAACGACGGTATCGTCGCACGGGGATTCGAAAGTTCTCGGGCTGGTGGACGGGTTTATCTCGTCACCCAATTCCAACAACTCGGCCAAGCACAACGGCAAGCGCCCCATATCGGCCGCAAAGCCGCTGATCTCCGGCGCGCCGTTTACCGTGCGGGTCGGGTCGCCGACGATGGCCTTGCGGATCAGTTCCATGCGGCGCTTGGTTTCGTCGTACTTGCCTTGCTCTTCCACGCCGTCGCTCAGCATCAACCCGGTGGAGGCCACCAACGCCATCAGAAAAATCACCAGCAGCATTTCCAGCAGGGTGAAGCCTCGGGCCGATTTACGCAAAAGCCCCCTCTCCCTCTGGGAGAGGGCTGGGGCGAGGGTGATAAAAACGTTCTCCGGCAGCGAGAAGAGGCTATTCCCATACATTGTCATGTTCCGGCTACCGCAGCAGGCACAATACGAGATCGTCGCCGGCGGCAGCGCAGGCGTTGGCGGCGTTTTGACTGTCGTAAACGCCATTGGGGCCGAAACTCACCAGCCGGGCCGTATCGGCCGCTTCGGTAAACGTGGCGTCGTCCCAATTCGGGTCGTCCGCCGTCAGGCATTCGTATTCGCTGGTTGTCACATCCAAATCGCCGCCCGCTCCGACTTTACAACGATATGCCGGGCGAAAATCCAATTCGGGATACAGTAGTACAAAGCGCCGCCCCCAGCCGTCGGCAAGCCCGGTGTCTTTAACATAAGGCCCGTTCCAGCCGCGCTTGGTATCCGGGTTCCATAACAAGCCCATAAAGGCGGTATCGGTGTCGTCGTAAGGAAATTTCAACAACAGGCTCAAGGCGTCATCTTGCTGACCGGCGAAGCCGTTACGGCACCAAGACCTATAATCCGCCAAACTGGGGATCGCGGGTAAGCCGACAAAATTCAGTCGGCTGATGCCCGCGCTATCCGGCGCATAAACGCCGTTTCGATAAACCCGGCAAGGAAACTCGCCGGTATCGCGCCGAAACTGCAACAAGGCCTCGCGGATTTGCGCCATTTCGAAGCGAGTGACGTCGTCGCGGCCTTCATCCTGCACGCCTTCATAAGCCATGGTCGCCACTCCGGCCAGAATGCCAAGCAAGGCAATTACCAGCAACAGTTCCATCAGGGTAAAGCCGGCTTGGGACGTAGGGTACGCACTGCGTACCCTGCCGATGTGGGTCGCCGTCATCATTGCGAGATTGCCTGCTTGACCTTGGCCTTGAGACCGGCCGGCAGGTTGGCTTGCAGTTGCGGGTTGACCACCGGCAGCAACCGCGCCATCAGCACATCGATACGCGGACCGGCATGGGCCTGGATGCGCAACAATTCTTCGGTGAATTTAATCGCGTCGGCTGGGTAGGCTGTCAGCGCTTTATCAATGGTCTGGCGAGCATTGACCTTGTCGTCGGTCAATGCTTGCATCAATGCCAGCCGGTATACCAAGCTACTGGTGGGCGTAAAGCGCGCGGCGGCTTCGGCCAGCACGGCTAACTGCTCTCGCATGGCGGGGTTTTCCGGGTGGCCGGTCAGGGTGAAAGCCACCGGGATATAGGGTTTTAACAGCGGCGCGGTGTCCGGAATTTGCTGGCAGATGTCGATCAAGGCTTGTTCGCGCTGCGGCGTTTGCTTGGCCATGGCATTCAACAAGGCCAGCTCCATGCGGGTATATTGCCATTCGTGCGCCACGGCCACCGCCAGCGCCAGCGATACTAAGCCGCCGAACAGCGCCGAAGCGGGCTTGGTCAACGGCATATGCCAAAACCGCCGTTCGCCGATAGCCAGCAGCCAAGCGGCAATGCCCAGAAAATGCGCATGCCACAACGGGTATTCCAGCAAACTATGAATGGTCAACACCGCCGCCAGCATCAGCATCCAGGCCAGCATGTCGGCATCCGGCGGTTCGGACTCGGCGCTTACCGCATCCGATACCGGCTGGTTAGCGTTTTTCGCCAACAGCCCCCTCAGCCAAAACGCCACCGCTCCCAGCAATGCCAGCACCGGTAACATGCCCAGTTCCACCATGAAGTGCAGGACTATGTTATGCGCATGCTCCATCCGGGTGGGAAGCTCGAAGATGTAATAACCCGCTTGATAATAAGCCCAATCGAACTCGCCGAAACCGTGCCCCAGCAAAGGATGCCGACGAAACAGTTCCAGGGCCGCCGTCCAGATATACCAGCGCGGCGAGCTACCGCCGCCGGTTTGTTCCGCCACCCGCTCGGCGGCGGTGATTTGCGGCCCGGGCAGCAGTTCCAAGGTCCACACTGCTTGCAACAACAAGTAAACGCCCAAGCCGGCGGCCAGCGGTTTCAACCAACTCGGTTGGTAGCGCCCGGCGACGACGGCGACCGCCAACCAATACAGCCAAACGCTACGCGACGGGCTCAGGCTCAGTCCCAATGCAATCGACAGCCCCAAAGCCGCAAACAGCCACCAGCGCAATCCGAAACGGCTCCGCAGATACAGCAACGATACTCCGCCCAGCGCCAACAAGTCGCCGTAAAGGTTGGGCTGACCGGTACCGCCCCAAATACCTTCTTCGTTCCACGGCCGAGCCGCGCATTCCCGGGCGGCGGCCCAAACGGCGGCGGCAAGCAAGCCGCCCGCCAGCCATAAGCTCAACCGCGCCCGGCCGATTTGTTGCTGTAACAAGCCGACCGCTGCCATCAACAACGCTGCCCACAATAAATAGGCGACCGCCATGCCGGCATGCTGCACAATCAGCCCCGGCAACATCAGCGTTTGCAGCAGGATGAAAACCGCCAGGGCCAGCGGCAGCCAGACAATGACAGGTATCGCCAGATGTTGCGCCTTGAACAGCGCCGGCCAGGCGCACAGGCAGGCCAACAGGCCGGCGGCGATTGCCAGCCATTCCTGATGAAACGACGTCACCGGAAACAGTTGCCAGGGCGCGAACAACGGCAGTACCGGAATAGCAGCCAGCAGCGTGGGAGCGATTCGGGATGAAGCGAAGGCGATTGGAGTCATACGGCAAATAAGGTTGAAAAGGAGTCGTTCCTGGAAAAAGCGTCTGTCAATATCGGTTTTCTTTGGTTTTGTTCTCCTTCCCGCGCTCTGCGTACCCGCGGAGCATAAGTGGGAAGGCATACCAGCATTCGGGCCGGCATGGGTTCCCACGGGGCGGACCGTGGGAAGCAGGGCAAAGGGTTTAAGCGTTGCCCCTGACACAAGGGCAGCGCTTAAACCGGGTTTTGGCGGTTTCTCGTTCCCGTGCTCACGCGTACCCGCGGGGCATAAATGGGAAGGCATACCAGCATTCGGGCCGGCATGGGTTCCCACGGCGGACCGTGGGAACCGGAAAACCGAGGTTCAGGCCGTTACCGGCATCAAACCCTTAGTTTTGTACGGCCGTGGCCAGGTTTTGATCGGCAATCGTGCCGTCCGGCGCGATGATGGTCAGAAGCTTGGCTTTGGGGAGATACTCGTTGTCTGTAATATTCCCGTCACGAGTACCCCTTGTCTCGTCGCCGACCAGGAAAAGGCCTATATAGCGCGAATAATGTCTATTAGGATCGACATTGTTATCGGGGTTAGTGGTATCGGTTTTTCCGAAGCTAGGGGCTTTACCAATAGCTACCGAACTCTTTTGAGTGCTGGCGGCGGCATCGCTACCGAAACCCAATGCAACTACTAAGTAGCAGCGGCTATCTGACAATGCGTCAGTTAGTTGATTTTGAATGTAGTTCACACCAGCATTAAAACCGCCAAAAGCAGCTGTCGTTGGTATAGCGCCCCCATTTGCTTGACATTGATCAACAGTGCCTGGATTACCAAAACCGGAAGGCACTACCGCGATGAAATCCAGGTCGTCATCCATTGCGGCATTTTCATAGTCCCAGTGTTCGAGTTCTTCCGCATTCAGACGATTGAAACTTTCATTGTGCGCAAGATTTGGAATAATGCCTGGCGAGTTTTGCGCTGCATCAGCAACTTTCCAATATTGAATTTCGTTGATGCCGGCGTTGGCTAAGGATCTGGCAATATTTGCTTTTGCCGCCACAGGTATGGCCCATGGTGCAACCTTTAAAGGAGCGTTTCCGGAATTATTGGTTAGTTGAAATGGTAACGCGCTGATCAAGGATGCTCCTTGAGAACTGACTAAACTATCCCATTGGTTTGGGTAAGAATTTGTTACCGCTTTATATTGCCTAATCGCGTTGTCGATTTTTACGTTGGCATCGGCCGCCGCCGCTGCCTGCGCCTTGTCGCCGACGCCGTCGTAAGCAATCAGGGCGCCGACGGCCAGCGCGGCGATCAGGGTAATCACCACCAGCAATTCCAGCAAGGTGAAACCCGCTTGGCGCGCCTGTAATTTGAGCTGTTTCATTTTCATCGTTGTTCTCTTGTTATAGACCCTCAACCGCCGCGCGCGGTCTATTGGCCATCGGTTTACTTAATGACTATCGATGCGACCCGTTCGCACTCGTTTTTTAAAAATTTTTTCCCTCACCCCCAGCCACTCCGAGGAAATCCCTCGTTCCCGCGCTCCCGCGTGGGTTCCCACGGCGGACCGTGGGAACCGGAAATCCGGATAACCGCCGCGCGGGCCCGCTCAAGCGCCGCCGTCCGGCATGTCCACCACAAAGCGGTATTGCTTGCCGCAGTGCAGGATGACTTCTTTTTGCTGGCGTTTGAGTATCTTCACCTCCACCCGAATCTCGCCGAAGCCGTCGTGGCGCAACACGTCGTCCAGCAGTTGCAGCAGTTTGCGTTTGAGCGGATCGGCGGTTTTTTCCAGGGTGTCGTTCATGATTTTTCAGTCTGTTACGTGAGTGTTTGTCCGGGTTATTGAGCCAGTTTGTAGCCGCCGGCGCGGGCCTGTTGCAGCCAGTATTCGGCTTTTTCCCGTTCCGCCGGATCGTTGCCGACGGCATAAATGCGGTACAGCATGTACTGGGCGTGGGCGTGGCCTTGCTTGGCGGCCATTTCGAACCACTGCGCCGCCAGCTTGAAGTCTTGCCCGCCGCCCAAGCCCAGGTAATACAGTTCGCCGAGCAGGGTCTGGCTATCGGGGTTGCCGAAGCGCGCCGAGCGGTGGCACCAATCGAAGGCCTGAGCGAAATTGATCTTGCGCAATTTGTCGCCGTAGCGGTAGGCGTAGCAGTTTTCGGCGGCTACGTCGGCGTCCGAGTCTATGCCGATGAAGGCCGGTTGGCAGGCGGTGGTTAGCATTAATGCAGTAACGCATAGCAGTCCGGCCCGCGATTGAAAGCCGTTATAGGGCGGGCATTTTTGCCCACGCGCGATGGCGTCCGTTGCGCGTGGGCACATAAAGCGTGCCCACCCTACCCAACGGGTATGGCTTGCCACGGCGGGGCGCGGGAACCAGGGTGCGGAATTGCGTTTCATAAGTCGGAGTTCCGCAGTTTGGGCGGCGCGCAGTATTGGCCGCAAGCGGGGGCTTCCGGGTGTTCCGGCTGGGGCACCGGCTTGGCTTGCATGGAAATATCCGGCGCGTATTGGTGGTAGCGGCCTGTGGGGTCGTATTGCCGATGGCGGTCGTCCTTTTCGTTCAGGATGTAGGGCGTGATCAGCAGAACCATTTCCGATTTGCTTTCGGTGTCTTCGGTGTTGCGGAACACGTTGCCCAGCAACGGAATGTCGGCCAGATACGGCACCTTGCGGCGGTTGCGGGAGAAGCTGTCGCGAATCAAGCCGCCCACCGCCACGGTATAACCGTGTTTGGCGAAGATTTCGCCCTGCATGCGGGCGGTGGTGATCGTGTCGACCGGCAGGTTCACGACTCCGCCGTTGGTTGTGTCCACCACGGGAATATTGGCGGCGGCTTCATTCAGGGTGGCGTTTTCTTGCAGCATTTGGATTTGAATGCTGCCGTCATCGTTGATGTGCGGAATGATCTGCAGAGTGGTGCCGATCTCTTCCAGTTCGGTTTCCGGGGTCGTGATGGTGCGGGTGGTGTTGATGTTGTCGACGTTATCGACGGAATAGCCGCGCACCATGATGCGTTCTTCACCGACGAACAGACTGGCAGGGCGATGATTGGAGGCCACCAGCATCGGATTGGAAATGACGTTGAGTCGGTTGTTTTGCTCTAAAAATTCGATATTGGCTTTGACTTTTTCGCTGACGAATTCGTAAACAAAACTGCCGCCGCCGGTCAGCGCGGCCGCGCCGCCCATGATCAACGGGTTGAGGCTGTCGCCCTGGATTTTGGTGTCCTTGATTTCAAAGTTGAACAGCGATTTGAAGTCTTCGCCGACTTTGACGTCGATGATTTTCATTTCCAACATGACCTGGGTCTGCGGGATGTCCATCTGTTCAACCAGATTGCCGATGGATTTGAGGATGCCCTGGTCGCTGCTTTTGACGATGAGCTGGTTGTGTTCGCTGTTGACGGTGACGAAGACGACTTTGTTCATGCCGGACACTTCGCTGAGCTTGTCGGCTTCCACGCGCTTGCCGTCGCCTGTATCCGCCGACAGTTGCTCCAGTTGATCGACGCTCAAGTCGCCGGGCACGCGTTCCTGATAACCGAAATTACCCATGCCCCCCATGCCGTAACGGTTGTTGCCGGCGTAATTGCGGCCGCCGTAGAAATTGGAATTATTGCCGTTGCCGCGATAGCCGCCGCCATAGCCCCCCATGCCGCCACCGAAGCCACCCATGCCGCCAAAACCACCTCCGAAACCGCCCATTCCTCCGAAACCGCCGCCGATGCCACTCATGCCGCTACCGAAGCCGCCCATGCCTCCCATTCCGCCACGGTTGCCCAAACCACCGCTACGGCCGCCGCCGAAGCCACCCATGCCCATACCCATGCCGCCGCTCATCACGGGATTGAAACTGACCCGCACCCTGGGCGCATATAGATTCTGAATCGCCATGGCGATGGCGATCACATTGGGATTGCGCAGCTGAAAAACCTTGATGTTGTCGTCCTGGCCCAGGATCAAATCCTGGCTGTATTCTTCCTTGGTCATCAGCCGAAAAGTACCCTGGCCGCTGTCGTCGTAGCGGTACCACAGGTCGCTGATGCGGCAGATGGCTTTGATGGCGTCTTCCAGGGTGACTTTTTTCAGAAAAATGGTGACGTCTTTTTTGCCGGCTTCCGGGGTGGCAACGATATTGACCTTGGCATCTTCGGCCAACACACGGATGATGTCGGCAACCTTGGAATCCTTGAACTCCAGTTCCGTCATGAAAAACGGAGCGGCCTGCGCCAATGCCGGGGTACTTATCATCGAAAGCATGATCGTTACAACGAATAGGTATTTGGTCAGCAGGTGGTTTAATGGTGGTTTTTCGGTTCTCATCTTGTCCCGCGCGGGGGCCGGTCACATCAATCGATAGCTCGCCTCCCCTTTCGGCGGCCAAAAAAAATCTGCGTGGCAAAGACTTTCGCGGCGCAGATTGAGTCGGTAAAAATCGAGGGAAACACATTCAATTCGGGTTGGTTCGCAACATCCTTGTCGCAAGTGTCGGCAATCCGTTAACCGAGTCACATTTTATGGATAGCCCCCGTCCATCAACAGGGAATAAGGCCCTGATTAGACCGGGAACAATTCCCGAATGTCGCGTTCAACCGGCCATTTTATCGGGATAGGAGCCGCGTCAAACAGGGCCGCAAGCCTTGATTTAAGCGGGTTATTTTCCCGTTTAGCTGTTGCTGTCCGGTAGTGCTTGTAGTCAAAAGGGAAAATCTCCCAATAGCAATTGGGCCCGCTTAGGGCGACCATTTAGTCCGTTCGAGATGTCGGCGTTAATAAACTTGGCTAAACGGAGGTAATTATTTTGGACGAAAAGATCAGCGTGCTGTTGGTGGATGACCATGCGGTGGTACGAACCGGGTTCAAAACCTATCTGGGACTTTCGGAACACATTGGCTCTGTATTCGAGAGCGACCGCTGCGAAAGCGCCTGCCGAATATACGAACTACACCGACCGCGGGTGGTGGTGATGGATCTATCGATGCCGGGCATCGGCGGCTTTGAGGTAATCCGCCGCCTGCTGAGCCGCGACCCGCAGTGCAAGATTCTGGTATTCAGCATTCATGATGAATTGATCTACGTTTCCCGCGCCATCAAGGCCGGCGTAAAGGGTTATTTGGTGAAAAGCAGCGACCCCGAACTATTGATAACGGCGGTGACCTGCATTGCCGCCGGCGGCACTTTCGTGGCGCCGGTATTGGCGCAAAAATTGGCCATGAATACGTCCGACGAAGCCTTGCAGGAGAAGAGGATCAAGCAATTGACTCCGCGCGAGTTCGATATTTTCTGCCTGCTGGCCAAGGGGAAAAGCACCCGCGAGGTGGCCGAGCAATTATTTGTCAGCCACAAAACCGTGTGCAACAACGCCACCACCATCAAGGATAAACTAGGCATCAAGACCCTGTCGGAACTGGCCCTGCTAGCCAACCGCCACGGCTTAATCAAGGAGGTGGCGGACCGATAAGGCATCGGTGATCGGGAACGTCGCCGCTTGGCGGTCATCGTTCAGGTCGAAGCCTGCTCCGCGCCACATCGGCCGGGTATCGGCCGCCGAACCACGGTCAATCGCCGCGCCACCAACGCGGGAGTTTGTCTCACAAGCCCCTCCTGCGCGGGGCGGAAAAACCGGGTGGATTTCGCCCAAAACATGGCCCGATTGTCGGCTGCGAGCAACGACAGCCTATATTCGGGAATTTTTTCTATTTTTTAATAAGGTAACTCATGAAAAATACAGTATTGAAAATTGCCGCATTAAGCGGTCTTAGCCTACTATCCGTCAACGCCCCGGCTTTCGATCAAGGCCTTGAAAATTGCATTCGGGCGGTCAAAAAGGAAAAGGCGGGCGAGCTGATCAAGCTGGAAAAACTTAATGTGTCGGGCAAGGGCGTTTACGAACTGGAACTGCGCGACGATAACCGGCGGGAATGGGAGTTTATGTGTGAGGCGGACAGCGGCAAGCTGATCGAGAAGGAGGCTGAAGTCGCCGACCCCAACAGCCAGGCTTTTAAGAAAAACGTCAAAATCACCGAAGAAGACGCCGCCGCGATTGCCCTGAAAGCCAACCCCGGCAAGATAGAGGAAGTCGAGTACGAAATAGAGGACACAGGCGCCTCGTCCTATGAATTCGATATCGTCAACGACAAGGGCATCGAAACCAAAGTCGAGGTCGATGCGGCCAGCGGTAACATCATCGAGACCGCCATCGAGGAATGGGAAATCGGCGAAGAAAGCGACGAGAGACGTTGATAGCCCGTATCGCCCCGACTTTTTAATTCAAACGCCATCGGCGCTGCCGTATAAATCCTATGCGGTAAACCGAGGCGGTATTTCACCATCATAAAGCCTGCTCGGCCGAAACCGCGGCATCAACTGCAAGCCTCGCATCATCGATGCAGTTTGGCTTTGGTGCCGGTCGGAGCGTAAAGCGCTTCCCCGCCGAAACGCTTGTTTCGGCGAATGAGCTTGAACAGGTTTTAAGGCCCGTAGAATGCTAGCACTCGGTTCCGAGGATTGATTATGAGCGTCAATCCGGCTGCGCCCGGTTGCCGTTGAACAGCAAAACCTGATCGGTCCGGCCTTCTCGATTTCACGGTTTAGCGTTGAAGCACAAATCGGGTTGTTTTTTATCGGCCAGTGTAGTTACTATTCAGCATGTCAAAATTTTTCATACGCTTCCTGGGGTTTATTCTGTTGCTGTCGACAATGGGTTTGGCCACTTGCCAGTCCATGCTGAAAGCCGAACCGCTCGCCGATTCGACCGCCGTTCGCCCACGTTGACACCATTCCAGGCTGGCCGTCATAGCGGCAAGTCGAACCAAGCCAAGCACTTAATGGTAGTTGCCCATGCCTCAAGTCCCCAAACTTAACGCCGCCAAACGCTTCACGGGCGAAGCCGCGCGGTTATACTCGCCGCGCGGCCTGTTGTTGTATTTTCTGGCCTTGGCGCTGATTCCGGCGGTCGTGATCGGTCTCATCAAGGGTCATGCCATGGCGGTGCTGATCAACGCCGGCGCCTTTGCCTGCTATTGTTTAGCCGCCGTTTTACTGCGCAAGGGCTTGCGGGCGGAAGACCCCACCCCGCGCGCGCGCCTCACCAGCCCCGCGAAATGGCCATTAAAATTATGCTCGGCCCTGCTGGTGGCGGCCACCACCGGGTTGTTGGCGGTCTTCGGCGCTCGGCAAGAGCCGTTAATGGCCGCCCTGTATGCCGGCGGTGCATTGTTGGGCATGTATTTGAGCTACGGCTTCGATAGGCGCACCGCCAATCCCATCACGGCCGCGCACGGTTATTCCAGCGCGGAAATCAAGCAAATCCTGGCCGCCGCCCTGGCTATTATCAGAGACATTGAGCAGGCCAATCGCAACATCGTCCATACCGAACTCAACCGGCGCATAGCCAAAATCTGTGAAATAGCCGACGGCGTGATATCCGAATTGGAAGCCGACCCGCGCGGAATCCGGCGCGCGCGCAAGTTCCTGAACGTGTACCTGGAAAACGTGCTGCAGGTGATTCAGGGCTATGCCAAAACCCACCGGCAAGCCGGTTCGCGGGCGTTGGAAGGCAATTTCACCCAAGCCCTGGACGCAATTGAAGCGGCTTTTCAAGAACAACAACAAAAATTGTTGGAAGAAGATGTGTTTGATCTGGACGTCAAGATCGAGGTATTGACGCAGCAACTCAAACGCGAAGGCATTCTCTGATTGGGTATTTTCACTACAGGACCAAACCGTTATGAGCACAAAAGAAACCTCCATAAGCCGACTGGCCGAGACTCCGTTAAAGTCGGCAACGCCGCCGGCCGCCGGCCGGGAAGTCCTAGCCGGCGCGCGAACCGACCTCGTTGCCCCGGCAGATGCACCGGCGGAAAAACAGCTGAAAATACGCCAGCTGGCCGGGGAAATCGATATCAGGGATTCACAGTCGGTTTTATTCTTCGGCAGCAAGGCCCAGGAGCAATTGACCGCAATTTCCGACCGCATGCTGGAAGGGGTCAAAAACAAGGACACGGGGCCCGCCGGCCAAGATTTGAACGATATGGTCGCCACGATTCGCGGCTTCGACATCGACGAACTGGACCCCAACAAAAAACCCGGCTTCTTGGCCAAATTGCTGGGCAAGGCCAAGCCGGTGGTCAAGTTCATTCAACAATACGAAGAAGTCCGTAAACAGATAGACAGCATCACCGACAGACTGGAGAAGCATAAATCCAATCTGCTGACCGATATCGCATCGCTGGACAGACTGTATCAGGCCAATCTGGAGTATTTTCATACCCTGGAAGATTACATCGCCGCCGGCGACGAAAAGCTGCGCGAGCTGGACGGCGAAGTGCTGCCGGAGCTGGCTGCAGCCGCGGAAACCGCCGGAGACGTTCTCGCGGCGCAAAATCTGCGCGATGCGCGGGCCGTCCGCGACGATCTGGAGCGACGGGTACACGACTTGCGCCTGACCCGGCAAGTGGCCATGCAAAGCCTGCCCAGCATCCGTTTGGTACAGGAAAACAACAAAGGCCTGGTCAACAAAATCAATTCCACCATCGTCAACACCATTCCGCTTTGGCGGCAACAGTTGGCCACGGCGGTGACGATATTCCGGTCCTCGCAGGCCGCCGAAACCGTCAAGGCAGCAACCGACCTAACCAACGACTTGCTGGCCGCCAACGCGGAAAACCTGAAACTGGCCAATGCGGAAACCCGCAAACAGTTGGAACGCGGCGTGTTCGATATCGAGGTGATCAAGCAAGCCAATCAGGCCCTGATCGACACCATACAGGAAAGCCTGCAAATTGCCGATGAAGGCAAAAAGATGCGCGACGAGGCCGTGCTGCAGTTGCAGGAATGCGAAGCCGAGCTGAAGAAGGCACTGGTTTCGGCGCAAAACAGCCCGTCTGCTTCGGCCTAGGAGTTTAGCGGTGGGAATTTTAGACAAATTGTTCGGCGAGTTTGTCGATGTCATCGAGTGGACAGACGACTCGCCCAACACCATGCTGTACCGCTTCGAACGCTACGGCAACGAAATCAAATACGGCGCGATGCTGACCGTGCGCGAGTCGCAAACGGCGATTTTGGTCAACGAAGGCCGCATCGCCGATGTGTTCGAACCCGGCCTGTATCAGCTGGAGACCCGTAACATGCCGGTTATGACCACGCTGCAAAGCTGGCCGCACGGTTTTTCCAGCCCGTTCAAAGCCGAAGTGTACTTCATCAACATGCGCCGCTTTACCGATCTGAAATGGGGCACCAAAAACCCGTTGATGCTGCGCGACAAGGAGTTCGGCCCGGTGCGGCTGCGGGCTTTCGGCACCTATACGCTGCGCGTCGGCGATCCCCGCGTATTCCTGCTGGAAATCGTCGGCAGCGGCGGCCATTTCCAGACCGGCGACATCTCCGATCAATTGCGCAATCTGATCGTGTCCCGTTTTGCCGATATTTTGGGCGAGTCCGGCATACCGCTGCTGGACTTGGCGGCCAACTACGACGAATTGGGCGAGTTCATCACCCAAAAAATCCGCCCTGAATTCGCTGCCTACGGCCTGGATGTCATGCAATTGCTGGTGGAGAATATCTCACTGCCGCCCGAAGTGGAAGCCGCGCTGGACAAGCGCACCAGCATGGGCATCATCGGCGACTTGGGCCGTTATAGCCAATTTCAAACCGCCGAGGCCTTGGCGGCGGCGGCGAAAAATCCCTCCGGCGCGGCCGGCGAAGGCATTGGCTTGGGTATGGGATTTGCGATGGCGCAAAATCTGGCCCATGGCAATCCGCCGGCCCCGGCTAGCGTATCGCCGCCGCCGTTACCCCTGGATACGGTCTATTTCGCCGCGATAGACGGCAGGCAACAAGGACCATTCAACGCCGAGCAATTGCGGGAGAAAATCAAAATCGGCGAAGTCGGCCGAGACACGTTGGTGTGGACGGCGGCGCTGGTTGAATGGACGGCGGCCGAAAATGTTGAAGCCTTGGCCGCCGCATTTGCCCACGCGCCGCCGCCCCTGCCGAAAACTTAAATGTCAGCCGTTTTCAAGGCCGTACGCCAAAAGCCCGCCAATCTGCAATTTCCCTGTCAACAATGCGGCGCGGTACTTAAATACGCAGCGGGCACCACGCATTTACTGTGCGAGCATTGCGGCACGCAAAACCTTATCGAAGCGCGCGGCGGCGCCATCGAGGAATACGACCTCGGGCAAGCCTTGCGGCAATTGGCCCAATCACCCGCAAGCACGGCGGCCGCGCCCACCATACATTGCAATGAATGCGGAGCCGGTTTTCAATTCGAGGCCAAAATCCACGCCGGCGAATGCCCCTTTTGCGGCACGCCTATCGTGGCCGCCACGGCGGAAATTAAACCCATACAACCCAAAGCCCTGTTGCCGTTCGGCATCGATGAAGCCGCCGCGCGCCGGCGCTTTCAACAATGGATTGCCGGTCTGTGGTTCGCACCGAATGCGGTCAAAAAGTACGCTCGCGGCGATACCAAATTAAGCGGCGTCTATCTGCCGTTTTGGACCTTCGACAGCCAAACCTCCACGACCTACAGCGGCGAGCGCGGCGACGTCTATTACGTTCGGGAACAGGTGCAAGTGGTCAGAAACAACCGGGTGGTCACCGAGACCCGGCAAGTGCCCAAGATACGTTGGACACCGGTCGGCGGCCGGGTTCAGCGTTTTTTCGACGACGTATTGGTGGGTGCCAGCCATTCCTTGCCGCGCAAGATTCTGGACGCCCTGCAACCCTGGGATTTACACGCCCTGGTCCCCTACGACGAAAATTATCTGAGCGGCTTTCGCAGCGAATATTATCAGGTGGAACTGGCCGACGGCTTCGATCGGGCCCGGCAAGTGATGGACGACCAAATCTATCTGGACATTTGCCGGGACATCGGCGGCGACCACCAACGTATCCACCGGGTCGACACCCGTCACGGCAATACCACTTATAAGCACTGTCTGCTGCCGGTCTGGTCGGCCGCCTTCCGTTACCGGGACAAATCCTATCGTTTCGTCATCAACGGCAGAACCGGCAAGGTGCAAGGCGAGCGGCCTTACAGTATCTGGAAAATCGCCTTGGCCTGCCTGAGCGCATTACTGTTGGCCGCCGGCATCTATTACTATCTGGAAGCTGCCGGCGCCCTTGGCAATCCGCAAGGCGCTGCCATAACCATTCAGCCCTACCCTTACCCACCGGCTCCGGCGGGCTGGCAATAAAATTGTCACGCCGCGATTGCTTTAATCCATTTCGTACTGTAGAATGGCCGGATTGTTGACTACTTGCTGTCAGCAACAAGCAAACAACAAATGCCCAGGTAGCTCAGTCGGTAGAGCAGAGGACTGAAAATCCTCGTGTCGACAGTTCGATTCTGTCCCTGGGCACCATGCTTACCCGGTTTTTTCAAAGAGCCCCTTCATGGGGTTTTTTGTTTTAAGGGCTTTAACAAGTCCATTGGGTTTATAGATGTTTATGGAAGAGCCGGTGGCTCTTTTTTTTTGGGTTTTAAAAGGCGAAACGAAAAATGAAACAGGCTCCAGAGCATTTGGTGGCATTGATCGAACCAATTGTCGAAGGTCTTGGTTACGAATGCGTGGGGATAGAATACACCCCCCACCCGCGGCACGGCATGCTGCGCATTTATATCGACAGCGAGAACGGTATTTTATTGGACGATTGCACCAAGGTCAGCCATCAACTGAGCGGCATGCTAGATGTGGAAGATCCGATTCAAGGCGAATACCAACTGGAAGTCTCGTCGCCCGGCGACGACAGGCCGTTTTTCAAGCTCGAGCAGTTCGAAAAATATATAGGCAGCTCAGTGAACGTCAGCCTTTTCAAACCCATCGATAAACGTAGAAAAATCATCGGCCTGATTCTGGCCGTCGACGGTGACAACGTCGTATTACAGGAAGGCGAACAGACGCTCAAAGTACCCTTTCATGCAATGAGCAAGGCGCGTTTGGTGCCGGAATATTTACTCAAAAAAGGAGGACGTAGTGGCAAATAAAGAAATTTTACTGGTAGCGGATGTTTTTGCTAACGAAAAAGAAATAGACAAGGAAATTATCTTTCAGGCCATTGAGTCCGCCCTAGAAGCCGCAACCGTCAAGCGTTACGAAAACCCCATCAAGGCGCGGGTCGCCATCAATCGCCAAACCGGCGATTATGTCACCTACCGCCGCTGGCTAGTGGTGGCCGCCAATCCGGACATCAACGGCGACGTGGAGTTTCCCAGTTGGCAGGTTCTGCAGGAAGTGGCACAAATTGAGAACGCCGACATACAGCTAGGGGACTATGTCGAGGAAGAAATCGAATCCGTGGCGTTTTGCCGCATTGCGGCACAGACCGCCAAACAGGTTATCATTCAAAAGGTGCGCGAAGCCGAGCGCCGGAAAATCGTCGAAGCCTACCGCGACAGGGTCGGCGAACTGATTACCGGCGTGGTAAAGCGCCTGGAAAAAGGCAGCGTTTACCTGGATTTGGGCGGCCATGTGGAAGCCTATATCGCCCGCGAAGACATGATACCCAGGGAACCGGTGCGCATGGGCGACCGGGTACGCGGCTATCTGAAGGAAGTCCGTTCCGAACCGCGCGGCCCGCAGCTGTTTGTCAGCCGCACGGCGCCCGAGCTGTTGATTGCCCTGTTCCGACTGGAAGTACCCGAAGTCGGCGAAGGCCTGATCGACATTATCGCGGCGGCCCGCGACCCCGGTTCGCGCGCCAAGATTGCGGTAAAAGCCAACGATCCTCGCCTGGATCCGGTCGGCGCCTGCGTCGGCATGCGCGGCTCCAGGGTACAAGCCATTTCCAACGAGTTGGCCGGCGAGCGGGTGGACATCATTTTGTGGAACCCCAACGAAGCACAGTTTGTAATCAACGCGATGTCGCCGGCTGAAATCCAGTCCATCGTGGTCGACGAAGACAAGCACAGCATGGATGTAGCGGTCACCAGCGACAGCTTGTCGCAAGCCATCGGCCGCGGCGGTCAAAACGTGCGCTTGGCCTCCGAATTGACCGGCTGGGAGTTGAATATCCAGGATGCCTCGCAAGTCGACAAGAATCTGGACGAAACCGCCGCCAAGGCCAAACAAGAATTCATGGAGTTGCTGGACGTCGACGAAGAAATCGCCGATGTTTTGGTGGAAGTGGGCCTGAGCAACATCGAAGAAATCGCCTACATTCCGGTCGATGAAATGCTGGAAATCGAAGGTTTCGACGAAGAATTGGTGGAAGCCTTGCGCAGCCGCGCCAAGGACGCATTATTGATCAAAGCCATTGCCTCGGAAGAAAAAATCGAAACCTCCGAACCCAGCCAGGAATTACTGGAGATGGAAGGCATGGACGACAAACTGGCGCACGAAATGGCGGCCAAGGGCATAGTCACGCTGGACGACTTGGCCGAACAGGCTATCGACGACATTATCGAATTTACCGGCATGGATGAAGATCGGGCAGGTAAACTTATTATGAAAGCCCGCGAATCATGGTTCGCCGAGGACAAGGGCTAAGGCAGGAGGATTCAATGAGCGATAAAACAGTACAGGCATTGGCAGAGGTAGTCGGCATTCCCTTGGAACGTTTTTTGGAGCAACTGAAGGAGGCCGGCCTGAGCGCCACCGATCCCGACGACATCATCAGCGAAGAGGAAAAAGTCAAATTGCTGGCCCACTTGCGCAAACGTCACGGCAAAACCGATGTCAGCCAGGATAACAGCACGCCGAAACGTATCACGCTGAAACGCAGCACCAAGACCGAACTCAGACAGTCGTCCGCCCCCGGCAGCGGCACCAAAACGGTCAGCGTCGAAGTGCGGAAACAAAAGACCTACATCAAACGTAGCGAAGCCAGCGTCAGCGACGCCCAGAAAGAAGCAGAGCAGGCCAAGCAAGCCCTGGCGGCCCTGGAAGAGCAAAAGCGCCGCCAAGCCGCCGACGAGGAAAAGCGCCGTCAGCATGAAGCCCAATTAAAAGCCGAGGCCGGAAAGACCCAACCCGCGCCCGCAAGCGTTCCAGCGACGGAAACCTTGCAAGCCGAAGCGACCGAATCCGTCACCCCCCCAAGCGCGCCCGCACCGGTTGCGAAAAAGCCGGAAGTTGCAGCCAAGGAGGCTGTCACGCCGAAACCATTGAGCGAAGCCGAGCGCCTGGAACAGGAAAAGAAACAACGTCTGGAAGCCGCAGTCGAGCGCAATGCGGAAAAAGTCCGCAAGGCCGCCGAAGCCAAACAACAAACCCTGCACAAGAAAAAGCAGGATTTCAAGCCGACTCGCGGCCCCGCAACCGACATCGCCGCCGATACCAGCGATGCCGCGCGCCGTGGCAAGGGCAAGAAAAGCAAACCCGGCCGCCGCGAAAAGCCCGAGCATGAAATCGAAATGCAGGGCGGCAAGCACAGGTTCGAGAAGCCCGTCGCCCCGACCGTGTTCGACGTCACCATTCCGGAAACCATCATCGTTTCCGACTTGGCCGCCAAAATGAACATCAAGGCCGCCGAAGTCATCAAGCACCTGATGAAACTCGGCATTATGAGTACCATCAACCAAGCCATAGACCAGGAAACCGCAGTCATCCTGGTGGAAGAGATGGGACATAAAGCCATCATGCAAAGCGAGGACGACTTCGAACAGGAAATGCTGGCCGAAGTCATGGGCGACGTGGAGGAACAAAAATCCCTGCCGCGCGCGCCCATCGTCACCATTATGGGCCACGTCGATCACGGTAAAACCTCCTTGCTGGATTACATCCGCAAAACCCGCGTCGCTGCCGGCGAGGCGGGCGGCATTACCCAGCATATCGGCGCTTATCAGGTCAAAACCGACCACGGCTCGGTAACCTTCCTCGATACCCCGGGCCATGCCGCCTTTACCGCGATGCGGGCCCGAGGCGCCGAAGTGACCGACATCGTGATCGTGGTAGTGGCGGCCGACGACGGCGTGATGCCGCAAACCAAGGAAGCCATAGAGCACGCCCGCGCCGCCAATGTGCCCATCATCGTGGCCTTGAACAAAATCGATAAACCGGAAGCCAACCCGGATCGGGTCATGCAGGAACTGGCTACTTTAAATGTCGTTCCGGAAGAATGGGGCGGCGACGTGCAATTCCTGCGGGTGTCGGCCAAGGTCGGTACTGGCATCGACGAATTGATCGAAGCCTTGATCGTACAAGCGGAAGTCTTGGAATTGACCGCGCCCGCCGAAGGCATTGCATCCGGCATCTGTATCGAATCGCGCCTGGACAAGGGTCGCGGCGCGGTTGCCACCGTACTGATCCAAAAAGGCACCTTGAGCAAGGGCGAGTTTGTCTTGTGCGGCCACGAGTACGGCCGTATCCGGGCCATGTTCGATGAAAACGCCCACTCCATCAAATCGGCCGGCCCCAGCGCCCCGGTGGAAATCTTGGGTCTGTCGGGCACGCCGGACGCCGGCGACGAGTTTTTGGTGGTGCAAAACGAACGCGTGGCCCGCGAATTGGCCGCCCACCGCGAAGACCGTAAAAAATCCAGCCGTCATGCCGCCGCGCATGCTTCCAAGCTGGACGACGTGTTCTCCAGAATGACCGCCGGCGAAACCGCTACTCTGAACGTCGTCATTAAAACCGACGTGCAAGGCAGTCTGGAAGCCCTGCGCGAATCGCTGGTCGGTCTGTCGACGGATGAAGTTCAGGTTAAATGCATTTACGGCGGTGTCGGCGGCATCAACGAAGGCGACGCCAATCTGGCCTTGGCTTCCAGCGCAATTTTGATCGGCTTTAATGTCCGCGCCGATGCGGTGGCGCGTAAATTGATCGAAGAAAAAGACATCGATCTGCATTATTACAGCATCATTTACGAAGCCATAGACGAAGTCAAACGCGCCATCAGCGGCATGCTGGCACCCGACATCCAGGAAAAAATCGTCGGTCTGGCCGAGGTGCGCGACGTATTCCGTTCGCCCAAATTCGGCGCCATCGCCGGCTGTATGGTCACCGACGGTTTCGTCAAGCGTAACCTTCCAATCCGGGTACTGCGCGACAACGTGGTGATTTTCGAAGGCCAGTTGGAATCCTTGCGCCGTTTCAAGGACGATGTCAGCGAAGTCAAAATGGGCATGGAGTGCGGTATTGGCGTGAAAAACTACAATGATGTCAAACCGGGCGATCAAATCGAAGTATTCGAACGCATCGAAGTGAAACGGGAAATTTAATCCATGCCTAAAGAGTTCGGCCGCAGCCAAAGGGTTGCGTCCCAGATGCAAAAAGAGCTGGCGCTGATCCTGCAACGCGATGTGCACGACAGGCGGGTGGGTTTTGTGACCGTCAACGAGGTGGTGTTAAGCAAGGATTTGGCGGTCGCCAAAATTTACATTACGGTGTTGAATGCGGATGAGGCCGGTAAAACGGCCAATGTGAAAGCCTTGAACGAAATTGCGCCGTTTATTCGCCACGAACTGGCCAAGCGCATGCGCTTGCGACATATGTCCGAGTTGCACTTTCTTTACGATCATTCCTTCGATACCGGCATGCGCGTCAGCGAATTGCTGCACGAAGTGAATGACGACGCATCCGCGGATGCCGGCGAAACGGACAACCCGCCGCACCGGGACGCTTGATGGCAAAACGCAAGTCCGGGCGCGATGTGCATGGCATCGTGCTGCTCGATAAACGTTTGGGCGTATCGTCGAACAAGGCCCTACAGGAAGTCAGGCGCTTATTGAACGCCAACAAGGCCGGCCATACCGGCAGCCTGGATCCCATGGCCAGCGGCCTGCTGCCGTTGTGCTTCGGCGAAGCCACCAAGGTATCCGCGCTGATGCTGGATGACGACAAGCGCTATCAAGTCACGCTACGTCTAGGCCTGATGACCGACACCGGCGATAGCGAAGGCGCCATCGTCAAGCAAATGCCGATTCCGGTTTTTTCCTCGGCCGATTTACTAAGCTGCCTGCAACGCTTTACCGGCCCCATCGCCCAAGTGCCGCCGATGTATTCGGCTTTGAAGCATCAGGGTAAAAAGCTGTACGAACTGGCCAGGGAAGGCAAAACCGTCGAGCGGCAAGCCCGACATATCACCATTTACGCACTGAATCTGCTCGAATACGACCGCGAAACCGTCAAGTTGGACGTGCACTGCTCCAAGGGCACTTATATCCGTTCGCTAGCGGAGGATTTGGGCCACGCCTTGGGCAGTTGCGCCACGGTTATCGAATTACGCCGCACGGCGGCCGGCATGTTTAGGCTGGAAAACGCCCACACCCTAGAGCAACTGGAGGCCATGTCCGAGTCGGAACGCTTGCAATGCCTGATTCCCGTGGATGCGCCCTTGCAACAATTACCGGCTGTCAGCCTGTCGGACCAGCAAGCCGTCGATATCCGCCAGGGTCGGCAAATCCGAATTGGCGGCCATCCGCCGGGCTCCGTGCGCATGTATAACGAACAAACCTTTTTGGGGTTGGGAGAAATCCTTTTGGATGATAAACTAGCGCCGAAAAAAATATTTAACCTGAACGGTCAAGTTGCTTGATTCTTCAGCCAAAAATTCATTCGCTCCTGCACCCTATTGTGGGAACGGTGATTACCCGCCATCAACATGCATGGCTTTATTTTTAACAACATTTAATCGATAGGGATTAAGAATGGCATTAACCGCAGCACAAAAGAAAGCAGTCGTCGAAGAATATCGCTTGTCGGAATCCGACACAGGTTCCACCGAAGTTCAGGTTGCTTTATTGACCGCCAACATCAATCAGTTGACCCCCCACTTTGCCGCCAACAAAAAAGACAACCATTCGCGCCGTGGTTTGTTGCGCATGGTTAACCAACGCCGCAAATTGTTGGATTACCTGAAAGACACTGACGTTGTCCGTTATCGTTCGCTGATCGAGCGCTTGGGCATTCGTAAGTAAAGTATTAAGGGAAAACGGCACCAAAAGTGCCGTTTTTCGCTTTATGGCAAATTTTCAAAACCACCTTTAAACACAAAGGAACCTTATAGTGAATCCTATCAGGAAAGAATTTCAGTACGGCGATCGTCTCGTCACGTTAGAAACCGGGGAAATTGCCCGCCAAGCCAACGGCGCGGTGATCATCAACGTCGAGGGCACCACGTTACTGGTGACCGTGGTCGGAAAAAAAGAAAGCAGCGGCGGCGATTTTTTCCCCTTGACGGTTGACTACCAGGAAAAAGCCTTTGCCGCCGGCAAGATTCCCGGTGGTTTTTTCAAACGCGAAGGCCGCCCGAGCGAAAACGAAACACTGATATCGCGCCTGATCGATCGCCCGATTCGTCCGCTGTTTCCCGAAGGCTTCACCAACGAAGTACAAATCATTGCCACCGTGCTGTCCCTGAATCCGGAAATCGACACCGAAGCACCCGCCATCATAGGGGCATCCGCCGCGCTGGCGATTTCGGGACTGCCGTTCAACGGCCCGCTGGGCGCGGCCACTATCGGCTATATCAACGATCAATACGTGCTGAATCCGACCTTGCCGCAACTCAAGGAATCGCGTTTACGCCTGATGGTTGCCGGCACATCCAAAGCCGTATTGATGGTCGAATCCGAAGCCGATTTGCTGCCCGAAGATGTAATGCTGGGCGCGGTACTGTTCGGCCACGAACAAATGCAGGTGGCGATCAACGCCATCAACGAATTTGCCGCGGCAGCCGGAGCACCGGCAATGGCCTGGACAGCGCCGGCGGATAACGAAGCCTTGAAAACCGCTGTCGCCGCCGAAGCCGAAGTCCAAATCAAGTCCGCGTATCAAATCGCCGAAAAATTGGCCCGACAAGACGCACTAGGCGCCATCCGTAGCGCCGTGGTGGAAAAACTGACCGCCGACGATCAATTCGCAGAAGGCGATATTCGTGACGCCATCGAAACCCTGGAATACAACATCGTGCGCGGCGCCATTCTTAACGACCGCAAACGTATCGACGGCCGTGATTTGACCACGGTCAGGCCGATCACCATCCGCACCGGCGTTTTGCCGAGAACTCATGGCTCCGCCTTGTTCACCCGCGGCGAAACCCAGGCCTTGGTTGTCGCCACACTGGGTACCGAGCGCGATGCGCAAATCATCGACGCATTGGCCGGCGAATATAAAGATACATTCCTGTTTCATTACAATTTCCCGCCGTTCAGCGTGGGCGAAACAGGTCGCACCGGTTCGCCGAAGCGCCGCGAAATCGGCCACGGCAGGCTGGCCAAACGCGGCGTTCAAGCCGTCACACCGGCTATCGGCGAATTCCCCTATGTAATTCGCGTCGTTTCGGAAATCACCGAATCCAACGGCTCCAGCTCGATGGCTTCCGTTTGCGGTAGCAGTCTGGCGTTGATGGATGCCGGCGTACCGTTGAAAGCGCCGGTGGCCGGTATCGCCATGGGTCTGATCAAGGAAGGCGACCAGTTCGCGGTCTTATCCGACATCCTGGGCGACGAAGACCACTTGGGCGACATGGACTTTAAAGTGGCCGGTTCCGAAAACGGTATCACCGCACTACAAATGGACATCAAAATCGACGGTATCACACCGGAAATTATGAAAGTCGCGCTGGAACAAGCCAAACACGGCCGCCTGCATATCCTGGGCGAAATGAACAAAGCCCTGTCAAGCACCCGCGCCGAAATGTCCGACTTCGCGCCGCGCATCATTACCTTCAAAATCGATCCGGCTAAAATCCGCGAAGTCATCGGCAAGGGCGGCGTCACCATTCGTGCCATTACCGAACAAACCGGTGCCAGCATCGATTTGACCGACGACGGCGTGGTCAATGTCGCTTCCGTCGACAGAGCCGCCGGCGAAGAAGCCAGACGCATGATCGAAGAAATTACCGCCGAAGTCGAAGTAGGTAAGACCTACGAAGGCAAAGTGGTACGTTTGATGGACTTCGGAGCTTTCGTCACCATCCTGCCCGGCAAGGACGGCTTGGTGCACATCTCGCAAATTTCGGAAGAAAGGGTCGAAAAAGTCAGCGACAAATTGTCCGAAGGCGACATGGTTAAAGTCAAGGTACTGGAAATAGACCGTCAAGGACGGGTTAGATTAAGTATGAAGGATATCGATAGCGAGTAAGGCTGGTCTTGCCAGTCACTTGTGAAAAAAGGGCCTGACAAGGCCCTTTTTATTGACTATCCCGCAGTAGGGAGAGGGTGGAAACAGGACAGATACAATCACCAACATTCGCCCGGAAACCCGCGAAAACACTAGATTCTCACCGAAACATCAAAAATCTTGAATTCCGGACAAAATCGGGCTCAATTGTAGGAAATATCCCGAGAATATCGGCATAAATTAGCTGCGTAATAAGGGTAATTTCACCCGGTTTTCGCTTGAAAACCTGCCGCCGTCGACCAATGGATGAATTGGTCGATCAGCAAAATGACCGAGAAAGAATACGGCATACCAAAAGGCCTGCCATACCTAACCGGATTTGTAATCCACTGCGAAATCATAGATTACGCCGATTAAATACTCTTCAAACGATCATCGAACCCGGTTTAAAACCCGTGTGAGATGATCGATAGCCACATTTTCAACCAAACTCTTATCGCTATCAGGAAACCCAATCAGCTCCCGTTTCGGTAAACCTGGATGATTTACCCGCTGCCGAACAATACCCGCAAACGCCAGCGCTTTTTTCGTTTTTGGCCTGATCACATAAGGATCGGAACCGGCTTGATGTAATGCTGCCAACGTAGCATCTCGCTGCCCATCAAACCCCAGAATCAACGTCTCGTTATCTATCTGATACAGAAAACTTGCCAACATTCGGCCGGTTTTATTCAATGGTCCACCTTTGCGACTGCCAGCCGCCAGCGTCAATTCAGACAAGGGTTTCCACTCTTTACCTTCCGGATCTACACCTTGCTCATGACGCCGACGATTTACTCGCAACAACGATTCGCCGATACTGCCCAACATTTCCGCCGGCGTCGCAATCTCACGCCTGGCAGCCTCCAAAATATGTTCCAAATGACTGGTGTCGAACTCGATCTCAAATTGCATAATGCTAAAACGCTCCTATAATAAAGGTGTGGTGTCAGCGAGAGTGGCTCTGCCCAGCCCCTCCACAATGCGGCCACAGGGCGCCGAATGGGCAGATTCAGCGCCTACTTATTCCGTTTAAAAATCAACCTGCCAATACGTTGCTTATCAAAATACGCTTGGCGCTTTTCAGGATTTGGCCTGTCGGGTGTAAATGCAGTAGAGCCAATCCAGCCAGTTCGACCCCACTCAAACGCCACAATCCCATACTCGCCGGTTTCCTCAATTTCAAACGCCCGCAAATAGCGGCGTTTCAATCGCCAGCGCTTTGGTTGATCAGGATTATCCCGGCTAAACTCGCGGTCTTCTTCCCAATTCTGCCAAATTTCATCAGGTTCCAGTAGCGTCATAGCCAATAGATTGATATTTTCAAATCGATCGGCTTTATCAGGATCGGCCAGCCACTTAAATTCGCCCTTACCGTTTTGGAATAATGCTTTGGTAATGGCAATCGTCATGCCGACGGCATCCGTAAACGTCGCCCCTTCGTCCTGCGTGGCACCAAAAATCCCTAAAAACTCATCAACGCCAACCTCTGGATCGGTGCCTTTTGGCATGCGGATATTGGCGGAAACCTTAGAAGCTGGGCTTGCTTCCGGTGCTTTAAATTCCGTAGGCCATGGCTTTTTGCGGAGGGTTAAAACGTGGCCATGCGCCGTCAACGGCGGTACTGTCAGCGGTTCCAGATAGGCCTTGCCAGGGTTATACGCAAACCCAGGATCAATCCCCTTGGGCACACGCACAGTTCGCGGAAATGGGCCTCTTTTACCGACGGTTTTAGTTTCCCATTCAATCGGCGGCGCAGTATCTGGGCCAGTTTTCCCCTTTTCCTGCCAGGCTTGTTCGGCCTCATAATGTGACAGTGAATTAACCCGGCAACGGCACAACCAGCCGTTTTGGGGGTAATGCGTATCCCACCACGGATCGTCGGCAGACAAAATCAACCCGTCCCAGGCTTTATGCTCCAGACGCGGGTGCTCGATCGACGTATGGTCGTATTCCCAATATGGCCTCAGGTGCTTGACCTTCATCATTTGCACATATCGTCCAACGTTATAGGCCTGCATAATGTTGGTATCGTAGATAATGCGGCTTCGCCAGCCCGGCGAACCGTTATATGTCCATCCGTGTTTTTGGGCGATATCGTCGAATTTGCTTGCAAACTCATCGTAGCCATTGCCGCTCTGTTTAGCGGTCATCATGGCATTGAAATAGTCTTCTAATAATGCATCTTGATTTGCGCCGGCTATTACCGCTGCGTAACTATGCTGTTCTTGCCAAATATCAGTCCAACTGGCAGTAGGTAGCTTGATTTTGTTCTTAAAAAAATCAATGGCCTCTGAAAATGGTAGTTGCGCGGGATTGGTCGTCAAAACACCATCTCCCAATACACCAAATTGCCGTCTTCCCGGATGGCCCGACCAGGATACGGCGGTTTATGTCCCTTGGTCCGCCAGCAATACAGGCGCTTAACCTTATGGTCTTCGATCAATTGCCGCTTTAATTCGCGCAAATCGGCGCGAGTGATTGGCGCGTCCGGAAACGCCAGGTCGCCGCCCATCTGCACCTCGCCGCGACCGATAAAATCCAGCGTGGTAATCAGGTTAAACGGATCTGCGTTATCGTAAGAC
Organism: Methylomonas subterranea; assembly: GCF_024505185.1. GTDB lineage: Bacteria > Pseudomonadota > Gammaproteobacteria > Methylococcales > Methylomonadaceae > Methylomonas > Methylomonas subterranea. The sequence goes on along the minus strand of NZ_JANIBJ010000005.1, from coordinate 97,035 downwards.
TTGCCAACCTCGAAGCGCCTGACGGTCGCTTGTTTAATCTCGATATGCACCGTACTCATTCGCCGGTACCGATATCGCCGCGCCCGGCCAAATGCGCCGCCGCCATGCCCAGCTGCAACGATCCGGCCCAGGCTTTACTGTCCAGATTTAACGCCTCAATGCCCGCGATCGCATCGTCAAACGAACCTGCCGCCGCCACCACCGCTGCAATCTGCTGAATCGCTGCCTCTTCGTGCGGCATGCACAGCGCAGCCAATTGTTGGCTGTAATTGCCGACGATATCGCCGTCTTGTTGTTGCCTGGCCAGCGCCGCCAGGCGGGACAGCGCCGCCCCGGCCGGACTCGTCGCCGCAGAACGGCCCGCCGGCGTCAAAATCTTTGCCTGATCGCCTGCGCGCGGAATCTGCAACGCCCGATGTGCCCAATCGACATCGATCTCCATCCCCAACGCTGCGCCTTTCTCCAACACCTCGACCATCGCCTTTTGGTCCACTTCGTCGGACGTGTCGTAGCAAAATTCCGGCATGCGGTCTTCCGGGAACATCCCGTTCAACAGCACAATCGGCCGGACGATATCGCGGTTGACGGTCGGTTGAATCTGCTGCACGTCGTGCAGCATGATTTCGCGCCGCACCTTGTCGTGGATCGCTCCCAACGCATTGGTGCTGGTCTTGCCGTCGGCCTGGCTCGTCAACGTCCCGCCCAGGATGGCCATCGATTGCTTGCGCTCCCAATACTGGATCGCGTTCAAAAAATCGGTGACGTTGCCGGTCGAGGTTTGGGTGACAAAATCGATGGTCATGGTGCTGGGCACGATGCCGGCGCCGTCGTTGCCAATATTGCGCACCGCGCGCAATAACTGGTCGCGCTCGGTTTTACCGATGCCGGCCGGATACTTACCCAAGCGCAGCGGCATGCCGTACACCTCCAAAAACCGCTGCATATCGCGCACGTTGTAGGCTTTGTAGGCATAGGTCCAGGCCAACACACGGAACAGCGCCGCCTGCTCGATATACCCTGACTTCGCCCGGTGCTCGTGAATCACCCAGCCCCACTCGCGTAGCGACTCCGGCATGCCGTTTTTGCGGTACATCAACTCGCCGCTTTTGATATCGATTTGAAACTCCCGTTGCGGCACCCAATGTAAGGCCGCCGGTACCCATTCCGCGCCGGTGCGCCACTGAATCTCTTGTGCCGCCAGACCTTTGCCTATCGCATCCGTTAAATCGAACAGCACGTCGGAAAAGCTTTGGTATTTTCGTTGCCCTGAATCGTCAACGCCTTTGATCTGGCACAGCATGTCTTTCAGCTCTTTGGCCCTGTCGATCTCCGCCTGGGTGGCATCGTCTTTCGGATGTAAGTCCCAATTCAACCCAGTCACCGCGCGGCGGCGCTTGGCCAGCTCCGAAAAAATATGCGCGTCCTGCTCTTCGACCAGCTCGAACAGCGTGGCCTGATCGGTGATATAACCCTGGTCGGCCTGGGCAAACGCATTCGCCAGCCGGGTCGGGTCCAGCGTATTGACGCTGTTGTAATTCATCGGCGTGCTTTGCGTTGAGCGAGCGCCGGCTTGCAGCACTTGCAGACCTTTTTTACTGACACCCGCCAGCGCGGCCAGGGCGGCTTTGGCTTGTTTAATCATCGGCAACCTCAATCGGCAATTTTGGGCATGGCATCCAATGCGTGGGTTCGAACGATCGGACTATCATGCCGAAACAAACCCATCCATCTCTTATCCATCGAACAATCATTTTGTCTGGCGGATACTCTTTATCGTTGTCATCGACACGGCAGAAATTTTCGCCGGCGATAATGAAAGTCCCATCTTTTGGGGCTGTTTCAATCGGTTGCCAGTCGCTGATTTCAATCATCATCCCAATCCTCGTCATAATCGCTATTGCCCCGACTGGTCGAGCGCCGCTGTCCGCGACTGCTGCCCGCCGGCGTGTAATCCCACTCGCCGCCAAACTGTTTGGCGATTTGCCACAGCATTTCCAGCGCGTCCGGGCCGTCGTCGTGGTCCGCTTCCGGCCAGAACTTCAGCTGCTCGATCAGCGTGGACTGGCTGCGGTGTAGCCGAATCAGCCCGTTGTTGATGTGCGGTTGCAGACTGATAATGCGCAAGGCCTTGTCGGTATCCGGCTGTACCGGAATGCCGGGAAACGCAATGCCCTTAAGCGCCGCGCGCTTGATCAACTCGCTATGCAAAAACGCCTGAAACTGCACGGTTTCGACCGCCCAGGCCAGGCAGCCGTATTCAGCCTGCAGATCGATGGCGCGGCTGATGATCAAATCCGGCACGCGGCGGGCGATATCGGCTTCCACCACATCCAGCACCATCTTTTTACGATCCAAACCGCCCACCAAAATCGCTGACGGGTCGCCTTTGACCGTGCCTTTTTTCCCAAGCGACGGGTCGATCGATCCGAAAAACACCCAGTCAGACAGCCGGTTGACCCAAAACTGAATGTCCTTAAACGGCGCGTTCTCGTCGTTGCCGGCTTCGTTTTGCTGTTCCTGGCCAAAAGCGTCGTGATTGATCGCCCGCATGCACATCAATCGGTACAGCGGCCGCACGTCCGGCCAACTGCACACCGCGCCGGCATCCATCGCGGCTTTGTTCTTTTGATAAAACGCCAGCGCCTCGGCTTCGAACTGTTCCTTTTCTTCGTCGTCGCCGCTGCGGGTGTACAGCGCTTCCCACTGGTCCCACAGGTCCATCCGATCAGGCCATTTCAAAATCGACCGGAAAACCTTGCGCCGCCAGCCCGGCGCGCGGCTAACACGGTTGATCGCCGCGTCGTAATGCAAGCTGGTACCGACCCAAAACACATCCATGCCGCCGCCCGGTCCGGCCAAGCCCAGCACCGCACTGAGTACATACTTCTGCACCTTATCGCGCTGGCCTTTGTCCTTGACGTTCTCGTCGTTTTCCAAGTCGTCCAGGAAGATCAGGTCGGGCCGGTGCGGGCCGTGCTTCATGCCCCGGATTTTCTTGCCGGTACCGCCGATGCGGACCTTGATGTTATTGGCGGTGATGGCCGTTGTGGCTTGCCACACTCGACCGCGTCCGCAAGCGTCCGGAAAGTCCATCATCAGCCGCGGATTGGTATCCAACTCCGCCTTGATGCTTTCCAGCATCTCCGCCGCTTGCTCTTCCGTATTCATAATGATGCCGATCATGTGCTTGCGACCGGTGACGATGCACCACAGCGAACCGAGCTGGGTTTCGTAGGTCGATTTAGCCTCGCCGCGTGGCGCTTGATGCACCTCGCGGGCGTCGGTTTTGCTGTCGATGCAGGCCGGGAAGCGCTCGAAGATAAACTGGTGAAATTGGCTGAAATGCGGCGTGGGGACGTAGTGCGGAAAATAGGTTTTGCAGAAATAGCCGTAGTCGTGCCACGCGCGTTCCCGCCGCTCGCGGCTCGCCGCCGGATCGGTGGCAAACGCCTCGCACTCCAGCTCGATCTGCTGACGAATCTGCTCACCGAGTACCGCCAGCTCTTTCTCGAACTCGCGCCAGTTGCGGACTTCTTGGATGTCGATGGCGTCAGACATGACTAGGCTTTGTTACTCAACGCGACTTTGATGTCTTCAACACAATGGGGACAGGCGCACCTATCGATCCACTCCCTATCCAAAACCGGATGATCTTGTGACCACTGCAACCATTTTTTTAGTTCTTCATCACGTTTCGACTCGCGACCGCAAATGTCACATTGCAGGATTTCAACTGTTCTTTTCATTTCAGCTGCCTAACCCAACTTAGCCCGAACCAGACAATCTTTAGCCTCTAACAGCTTGCGTAGGCCGGCGCTTTTCTCCGCTCCGTCCGGCAATGCTTCATCCATCTGCCTGGCTAAGTCGCCAATAGGCTTGCTGACTTCCTGCAAATGCTCCGGCAGGTGTTCGTAGTTAAAATATTTCATGATTGGCGACATACACACCTCACGTTATTGTCAAAGGATTGGTGGGTTACGCTATCGCTAACCCGCCCTACATTATTTTGATTGCCGTCCAATGCCCTAATACGCTGCACATAGCGGCGGACCATCAGTCGATATTCTTTGTGTACAGGCAAAAACACGGAACTGCCCCGGCCGGTTTTGTTACGCTGCTTGGCGCCGTGTCTACGGCGAAAAAACGACCGCAGGCAATTCAGCAATTCGTCGCGCGTCAGTTCCTCACCCATACCGCTTCCCCAAAACCGCCCCAATCTCATCGATATGCGGCTGCAAGGCTCGCAAGGCTTGCGGATCGCGCTTTTGCAACAAATCCACCACGGTTTTCAGCGTATCCAGCGCCACGCTCAGCCCGCTAAACTGCGGATTGATGCGCGAAAAGGCCTTGGCGAACTTGGCATGCGCGTCGGCCAGCTGCGACAGCACGCCGGCTTTCTCGTGGGCGGGAATGGTCGAGTTGTCCAGCTCGCGGGTCGTGGTCAACACCAGCCGGGCAAAATCCTCGATCATGTTCTTGTTCAGCTCGTCGATGCCTTGCTCGCTGATCCGATACGCCGCCCGCGCGGTGTCCCAATCGTCGCCGCGTTCCTTGCCCAGCCGCTTCCACTCGCGCGCCGTGTCGTAGCTGACATTGCCGCAAGCAGCCGCAGCGGTCAGCGCCATGCCTTCCACGTACATGCGGCGAACGTTGGAGCGGGTTTCCGGCGTGTGCGCCATGTTTAGCCCATCCGTTTCAATATTTCGACCATCCCGGCTACCAGCGCGCCGCCGGCACCGCCGCCCAAGGCGCCGATCTTGGCCACCTTTTCGATAATGCGCTTGTCCTCGGTTTGCAACTCGCCGATCTTGCCCTCTACGCTGCCAAACCGGCTGGACATTTTGTCTTCCAACCTATCGATTCTGGCATTGCTGGACGTTTCGACCCGGCGCATGTCCTCGCGTAAATGCTCGATGCTGGCAATTACCGCCGCATGCATGGCGCGGATTTCACCGGTCAAATGGCCGATTTGTTGGGCCAGGGCGGCTTCGTTACTGTTCTGTTCGGTCATCGGGTCTTCCTGTCTCGAAGTCAATTAGGGCACCGAGCCGGGCTCGGCAGGTGTCGTAGTGATACTGGGCGCCGCCGATCCAGCCGGCGACGTCGGTATCGGTGGCAATGGCGGCACTTTCTGCAACAGATGGGCCGGCGGTTTCGGGCATGGCGCCATCGTCATGCGCGGCGCCGTTGAGCAGGCGCACAGCGGAAGCATCAAGGCAAGCGCGACCGGTGGTAACTTTTTGTAAGGCACGGGACACCTCCAGGGTGCGTTGAGTGAGTTGGGATTCGGTGTGCGCCAAGCGGTCCGATAACACAAACCCGCGTTCCTGCTCGCCGGCCAGGGCGCGCCGGTACATTTGCTCGGACTGGGCCAGCGCATCGGCTTGCTCGGCTTGCATCATGGCGATATCGGCGCCGAGCACCGCATCTGTCACAAACCAGCCCGCACCGGAACCGACGGCCAAGCCGATCATCGCCGCCAGGGCCAAGGGATTCATACAGCCTCCCGCTGCAGCAAGTCGTCAAACATATGTACCGGTATGCCCAACTGCGCGGCCACTTCCTGTTCGATGGCCGCGCCGCGCGATTGCGACCAGCCCGGCAACAGCGCAACCATGTCGCAAGTCAGCATCTGCCGAATAGACATGCGCATGTATTGACACCAATCGTTGTTTTCCGGCGGCGGATTCTCGGCCGGGTTTTCGACGTGGAACCCCTTGGCCCGCAGCTGCTCGGCGGCTTGCTTGAAGGCCGGGTAATTGAAGTCGGCAATGCCGCTCATCGGGCCGGCCAGATAAATCCGGTCTTGGCCGGATCGAATGTTAGGCGTCATGGCGTAACCTCCCCACCCCAGCCGGCGTAGAGAGGTTGCAGGGTTAACAGAATGCGCCGGGGGTAATCCAGATTTTCCCGGCAATGCACCACTGATCGGCGGGCCGATCCGCAAGCGCGGTCCACCTCCGCGCGCTGATAGCTGCCGGCGTTTCTGGCCTCGTTCAACCAATGTCCCAGGCCGCCGTTATAACTGCGCAAGGCCGCCCACAGCCGGTCGAACTCGGAAGCGCCTTTCACGCGCTGCAACAACCACCGGTCATAGCCGATCATGGCCCGCATGGCCCAGGCCGGATTGGTCGGCTGGCAATCCAGCACGCGTTGGCGCTGCAACTCGCACCACCAACGCGCCGTGGCCGGCATAAACTGCGACATGCCCAAGGCGCCCACCCGGCTCACCGCATCCGGCCGCCAGCCGCTCTCCTGGTGTATCTGGGCGGCAAAAGCGGCCAGCGGCGCATCCAGGCCCCATTCGGCATGGGCGATGCGGGTTAACTCCGCGCGATAGTGCACAGCGGCGCGGGGCAAGACCGGCTGGGCTTTTACCTCCCAGCCGATCAGCACCAACACGGCTGCAATCGCAATGCGTAGCAGCCAGCGCATCACGCACCCAAGCCCACGGCCAGCATGGCGCAACCCACGATCAGCGCGCGCCGGATCATCGCCAGGGAAAACACCAAGTGGTAGCCTTCGTTAACCCGAAAATCGGCCTCTTTGTCACTGGGTAACGGGTTGTCATAGCGGTTAACCGGGGTTTCCGCCAAATACCCATCCGGGCGCGCATAGGGAAACAGCGAACGGTCCAGGTAATACCCAGCCACGCCCGCCGTGGCGATCAGCGTTACTTTAAAGAGTAAAACGCCGAGTTGCTGCGGAAACAGCACCAAGGTCAAACACAACAGCACCACGGCAATGGCCAGCCAAGTGGATAAACGGGGAAGTTTCATAAGGTCGATCTCCTGAAAAAAAATAAATACCTGTCGGAGACTGCAGATTACGCGCGCGCGCGAGGCTTGCCGACGCTGGAAACGTTTCCGGAGCAGACGCCGGCAATCGAGCGGCGGAGAATGCGCGGCCAGAATTAGGAGGAAGCATGCGCCATACCCGACCCGCAAAACCCACACGGCAACCCGACATGCCGGACAACCCATTCAAAGCGTGGCGCTACGGCTGGCGATATAGGCCGTATTCCTGTTGGATAGGGCTGCACTGGTCGCCCGGTAACAAACGCCTGACCATTCAGCCGCTGCCCTGTTTGACGATTTGGATAATAATGCCGGGAGGGTTTGCGCCGTGACCGCCGCCGAACTGAAAAAGATTGCCGACAAAATAGCCAAGTGCCTGGCCCTGGCGGCCAGCGACAACCCCGGCGAAGCGGCGGCCGCCAAACGCCAGGCCGACGCGCTGATGAAAAAGTACAACCTCACCAGCGGGGATGTGGCGGCAGCCAATGTGCATGAAGAACAGATCGGCCTAGGCTCGCCGTACAAGCCGCCAATTTACCTGGGGCAACTGGCCGTCCTGATCGCCAAAGCCTTCGGCTGCGGCAGCCATGGCGACTTGGGATTTTGCAATACGCCCACGCAGTTTCGCTTTTACGGCCTGGGCATCAAGCCCGAGTTAGCCGCCTACACCTTCGCCGTGCTTAACCGCCAACTGGCGAAGGACCGCAAAACCTACAGCGCCACCCTCACGCGCTGCAAACGGCAAACCAAAATCCGCCGCGCCGACTTGTTTTGCCAAGCCTGGGTAACCCGCATCGCCCGTCAAGTGCATGAATTCGCCGGCAGCGAACAGGAACAGGCCGCGATTGAAGCCTATAAGGAAAAACAATTCGGCGACAGCTTGAAAAAAGATAGCCGCCGCCACGCCATCGCCAAACAAAACAACGACAGGCGGGCCAGCGAAGCCGGCTACCAAGCCGCCAAGGCCGTATCGCTGCATAAACCCGTGCAGAGTAAGCGTGGAGCGTATTTGGGTGCATCATGAAAAAGCTAGATGCAACCCAACTACTGCCGTGTCCGTTTTGCGGTGCCGCCGTAGAGGTTGGCGAAGAAATCGAACGTATTGGGCGGAACCGTCACAGGATTGTCATTCGGTGTTCCGCCTGTCCCGCTGCGATGGAATTGGTGTTTTCGCAGGCATCGCATTCCAACTTGGTCAGTATGCACAGGGACATGATGGTTGAAAAATGGAATCGCCGTGCCGGCGCAACAACCTGAATGGCGACTCCGCGCCGAACAAAACTACCAGCGCATCAAAGCGTTTTACGAATCGCGCGGCGGCACCCAATGGCACAAAGTGACCGTCGATCCGCGCCTTTTCAACCGGGTTTGGCGGGCGATGTTGAAGTTACCAAAAGGCGACAATCCGCCGCCAATCGATAGGAGGTAGGCATGCAAGCGATTATAAACAGGCCGCTGTTCAGCGGATCGGCATTCGTTGTCGCGGTTATCGTCGCCGCCATCGAGTGGCTGGCGGAACGCTGGCAAAAACGCCGTGACGCATAAGTGGCGCCGGAAAAAATACCTGCCGGAGCGTTTCGGCAGCCGCTGCCGGGTACTGGCGACCGGAACCATGAATTCGGCGCTGGTCGAGTTTGCGGACGGTGCCAAGTTTATCACCAGCCGCTATGCGGTCCGGCGGATGACGTAGGGTGGATAACTAGAGCGCCATCGAGCGCCCAAACCCAGAGGGCCTTTGAGCCCCTTTTTTTAGCGAGGTCAAAATGAACGAACAGCAATGGAAAGACACATTAAAACAGCAGCATCAAAAAGCCTTTGAAATTGCCGAAGCCTATGCTGAAAAGCAGGCCAATAACCAGCAAGCCAAGCCTTTCGCATGGGATGAATACATGCCTGCGAAAGGCTGGGCCGTTAGATCATAGGAGAACCACCATGCAAGACTATTTGGAAGACCTTCAAACCAAACACCGCGAAGCCTTCATGACGCCAGCCGTCACCCGAGGGTGCGAAGAAACGCTCATTGCCTACGATATATACCGATACATCAGCGAGAAATACCCAGAAACCGCCTGTTATAGGCAGGGGAATGCTCTATGGCTCGCCATGCAAATGGTGGTCGGGGTTGATAAAGCCGCCGAGCTCATGCGTCAGGCGTCAATTTTGCCCGCCAAGTGATCGTAGATCGCATCGAATACGGCTAATGCCGCCGGGGTCTGCTTGGCCTCGGCGCGTACATCACGCACGAAGTCATTAAATTTGCCGCTTTCCAACAAGGCGGCGGTCAGGGCCGTAGGTCCGATTAGCGACAGCGTAATCGGACGCATGTTTTAACTTCGTTCCTCCTACGGCCCTACGCGGGCTAAATCCAGTGAAAACCTTTGGCTAGTAATCCGGCCAGGCCAACAGCCACGGTGATGATCATGCCACTTAAAATCAGTAAGTGGCCGTCTACCTTTTTGATTAATTCGCGCAAATCTTTCTCGACCAGATCGAGACGCTTGTCGAAACCGTTGATTTTTTCTTCCAATTTGGCAACACGTACATTCAGTTCCATATCTGGCGGCTCCGGTGGTTGAGTAGTGTTTTTATTATCCCACCAAGTCGGATGCTTATAAATATTACTCATTGTCACACCTGCTTCAGCATCGTCAGCAGTTCGTCAAAGGCCGCCACGTTATGCCCACACTCATCAAATTGCGCCAGCCAACGCCGCGCCTCGTCCAATTGGTAGTGGAAAACCTCCCGGTCCAACGCCCCGCTCAATACCAGCGCCCGCGCCAAACAGACGGTGGAGGTATGCAGCGCCAATAGCTTGCTCTCCATGCAGGGTTCATCGCCGTCGTGGTGCTCGGTCATTCCTTTTCTCCTTTCTGCGTTGTTCCAAATGCGAACAGTTTAACCCAGCTTTTTAGCTAACGCCCCCAATTGTTCCTCCAGCCGGTTCAGGCGTTCCTTTTCCTGAGCAGCAGCGAGTATTTCCCGTTGTTGTTCGTCAGTGACAGCATCGAATAATGCCAGTAGGTTGGTATGGCGCTGATCTAACGTATACCCCTCCGACACTTCGGCGACTTGGTTGCGGTACATGGGGCCTTCTCCCGCCAATAGCCAATCTAATGAAATTCCTTTTTCCTGTGCAATCTGTACGCAAATTGCGTAAGGCACGGAGTCCCGCCCTCTCCACGTGCTTAAGGTTGTCCTAGCCAAACCTAGGTATTTACAGAGGTCGCTGTCGTTTTTGGCTTCAAATATCAGCGCTAGCCGATCGATAACGTTGTTAGCAGATGTATTCATATTGAGTATTTTTATTTGACAATTCGCAAAACGAGTATACAATTATTCATAACGCGTACATCATACGATTTTAAGAACAATCAAGCGAACACAAAAACGCAAACCGAGGACAACACCATGACCACCCTGAAACAAGCCGTCCACCAATCCGCCACCCTCATCGTCGGCGCTTGCGCCGAACAGCTGGGCTTTCGGCTGGCTGCTAAGCCGCAACCCGAGTCGTACGCCATACCCAAAGAGGTGCTGGCGCAACGCCGCAAGGAACGCATGGCGCGCGACCATGCGCGGCTAGAGCAAAAAATGCAGCAGGTCAACGAGTGGATACTGCATCCAGAGACAGTGCCCGAGGATATTGACCCGTTCACAAAAGACTATCTGGACTATGCCAAGCGCACCAATCTTGCAGCTCTCGTTCCATATTTTTCATCATATCAACGAGCTCGGTCGAATCAGGATCACCCTCGGTATTCGCCAGATTGTCAGCAAAATAGCGCAGAGACGCATCCGGATGGCGTGTCAGCAGCCAATTTATCACTTGAACCAGAGCTGCCTGGCGCTCTTGAAGCACCGTGTTCTGAAACGCCAGCGCTTGAAATTTCTCAGCCATATCAGCCAGTTGTTCATTCGTTGAATTTGTCATCGTTATTACATCCTGAGTGTTATGTGGATAAAGCGTTTAGACAGCGGTTGGCAGACAGCAAAAGGCGCTATGCCGAGTTCCAACGCCAGCACCGCGCTTGGCGCGATAGCGACCCTAATGTTTTGGCGTTTCGCCGGGGAGTGCGGTCGCTGCTGGCGTTAATACTTGCGCCAGTTCGTCAATCGTCAGCTTCAGCGCCAAGCGCTCCCCTTCGTGATCCTGATGCGGCAAGTGGCGCGTCAGGTTTTTCAGGAGCCGATTGATGTCGATCAAGCCGCTTCGGGCCAATTCAACCAGCACTTCCAGCATGACGATGCGGTCGGCGTGGCCGATGTCACGCTCGGCGGTGGCGATGTCTTCCAGCCAACTGCACCATTTTTCCAAAAGTTCCGGCGTCGGCGGGCCATCGCCCAGTTCCGGCGGCGTAATCGATTTGAGTTTCTGCATGTTTTTACCTGCGAACAAAAAAACCATTTAACCACACGAGACATTGTCATGACACCCAACCAAGTGAGAGCCAAGCTGATCGAGCGCAACAGCAACTTGCGTCGCTTTGCCAAGGCCAACAATTACGAGGCCCGCACGGTGCAACAGGTGGTGCACCGTTATGCCGGCACCGGCCGCGTGCCGCGCGGCATTACCACCTTCAACATTTTGCGCGACCTTTCCAAGGCCATCGGCGCCCCGGTGATCGACGGCTTGGAGGAATTGATTAAAACCGACAACGAGGAGAAAACCGTATGAGCACACTAGCCAAACGACTCACCGCGGAACGCGAACGCCTGCATCTAAGCCCAAAATCCCTGGGCGACATGGCCGCCGTGGCGGACGCAACCCAACTGCAATTAGAGGCCGGCGAATTGGAACCCACGCCGTATTACTGGCAAGCCGTTTCGCAATTGGGCGTGGACGTGGCCTATGTGCTGGCCGGCGTACGTTCGAGCAATGTGGCCACCACGCCGCGAGAAATAGCACTGCTGGACAACTACCGCCATTGCCCGGTGCTAGTACAAGACGAGGTGAGCAAGAATCTGGCCGTCTCCGGACGGGCTTGGGAGCGGTCACAGGAGGTCGATCATGGCTGAAATCGATTTCGAATTGGATATGGGCGAGCTGCCGTCGGTTAAAACCTTTGTCGATGGCGAATTGGTGGATTTGGATTCCGAACAAAAAGCCTTGACGCCGGCGGCCACAGCGGAGCAAGCGCAACTGCAACTTTGTTTGCGCGAGTTTGGGCTGTTGGATATGGATGTAAACGGATTAATGGCTGTCGGCATAGAAGAGTTGAACACAAGTATGCTGAAAGCCTGCAAGGCCGGTGTAGCGTTTTGGTCTGCGCAGCAAACCATCAAAAATGAAGACTACGCCGGCGGCGCAGTCGCTAATTTTAAGGAATGGATCGATAAGTCTGGGTTGGTTGAGGCCCGCGTTTACGAATGTATACGCCTCGCCAAATACTACGCCCGCCTGCCGGAAAACCAACGCGGCAAGATGCTGAGTATCGGCAAAAAGCAGGCGCTGTTGCTGGCTAAGATGCCGCAGGAAGTAATTGATAGTGTCGCGGAAAACGGTACGGACATTCTCGACGAAGCCGAAACCATGACCTACGACCAGCTGCGCGACTTGTTAAAGCAGGAACAGCGCAAGAGCCAACAAAAGGATACGGAAATCGAACACCGCGACGCCCTAATCGACCGGATGAAACAGCGCGACAACCGCGACTACGAGTTCCACTGGAAAACCCACACCGTCCGCGAAGAGTGCCTGGCCTACCAAGCGGAATGCGAAGTGGCTTTGAACAGCCTGCAAGCGGTGTTTAACGAGCAGTTGAACGATATCGAATTGACCGAAAAAGACCTGCGCATCGAGCAGTTATGGGTGACCGCCAACGTCATCGCCGCCCGCGCCGCCACGGTGATGGAGTATATCCGCCTGCATAGCCTGGTCGATCTGCCAAGCACCATCACCAGCAAGCACATGCTCTCAGACGACGAAGCGCAGCGCTGGCTGCTGGATTATCCGCTGATCGAACGCAAGCACGAAGCGGCCAAGGCCAAGCGTGAAGACGCGCGACCCAAACGCCCCGGCCGGCCGAGCAAAAAGGACAAATGAGGGTATGCACCATGGCCACCACCAACCCACTCGTACAAAGGATGAGCGATAACAGCCCCGCCGTGCGCCCAACTGCCCAGGTCATCGCACTACGCCAGCGCGATCCCTGGAAAGAGGCCAACGACGGCCAGCGCGCGGTCGCTACGGCGCGGTTCGATATCGTCAACAGCATTTTAGACATGGAACGCAACGGCTTTAGTGCCAACAAGGCCATCGAAACTTTGCTGGCCCGCGCGGAAACTGGCTCGCTGCATGCCTACCTGCAAAATGCCATGAAAACCGCTGCCAAGGCCAATCGCTTGGCGCCCACCCGCAGCGTGTTGTTCGAGTGGTTGAAAACGGTCAAAGCCGGCGGCGGTAGAGTCGATTTGTTGGAGCAACACAAAGGCCGCGTGGTCACCGAACAACCCGCCTGGTGGGGGCCGGCGTTGGAGTATTACAACCAACCCAGCCGGCCGGAAATGTCGGTGGTGTGGCGGCAACTGGCCGAAGTGGACGGTTTCGCCTGCACCTACGACCAAGTGCGCAATTATCTAAGCAGCGTGCCGGCCATGTTGGGCAGGCACAGCCCGGCGCGAATCGGTCGCCGCCTGTATCGCCTGACCGAAAAAGCCTACATCCGCCGCTGCACCGAGCGCGCCTTGCCGGGCGACGTCTACGTGGCAGACGGGTACATGGCCGACATTTACTTGGTCAACCCCATCGACGGCAAATTCCCCTGGCGGCCGGAACTGACGGTGGCCATGGACCTGCGTAGCCGCTTTATTGTCGGTTGGCGCGCCGACGAGCACGAAGGCACTACGGCCGTGCAAAACCTTTGGGCCGAGACTTTCTCCCGCTGGAACCACGTACCGCTGTTTCTGTATGTGGATAACGGTTCCGGACACAAAAACAAACTGATGAGCGATGACATGACCGGCTTTTACGCCCGCCACAACATCGAGGTGATTCACGCCATACCGGGCAATCCGCACGGCAAAGGCTGGATCGAGCGCTTCTTTGTCGAGGTCAAGCGCGACTTTCTAAAGGCTTGGCGGCCAGCGTTTTACTGCGGCGACGACATGAGCGACGAAGCCCGCGCCGAAACCCTCAAGGCCGTCAAGGCCGGCAAGTTGCAAGCTCCGACTTTGATGGAGTTCGCCGACGCCTTTAACGCCTGGATCGCCCGCTACGTGCAACGCCAACACCCGGAGAACAAGCACGTCAGCCGTGCGCAGGTGTGGGGCGAATTGTCGCCGCTGCCGCCGCATGCCGACCTGCTGGAAATGAAGCGGCAAGCGGTGGTGCTGACCGTCAAGCGGGCCAGCATCACCCACAACCGGCGCCAATACGGCCACCCGGACCTGCATGCTTACAACCACATGCCGGTAGTGCTGGAGTATGACTTGATGGACAACCGCGTCGCCGTCATCCGCACCCAGGACGGTCGCTGGATTTGCGATGCGCATTTGATCAATGCCATCGATGCGGTCGACAAAACCCGCCTGGAAGAGCGCCGCGACAAGCGGGTGGCGGATCAAGCCAAGCGCATCGAGAAAAAGCTGGACGAACTGAAAGCTCGCGCAGGCCTGGTCATCGACGCCGACGCCGTCGCCAGCGATGCGCAAACCCTGTTGGACCAAACCCCGGCACTGCCGGAACCCATTGAGATCGACCTTTTTAACTTTGAGTGAGGCAAACCCCGTGAGCAACTATCCCCAACACTACACGCCGGACGACATCAGCCAGATCGAGCAGATCAAAGCCTGGCTGTCCGAGCGCGGTTACAAACAAGCGGCGCTGGCCCGGCTGGCCCGCGTGTCCAGCAGCACGCTGAGCCAAATCCTGGGCGGCAGTTATGCCACCAGCCCCAGCAAGATGCTGGTCAACGTCGCCAACGCCATGAAACACGCCGACGACACCGCCAGCGATACCGTGGCGCCGGTGGAGACCAGCGTGTTTCGGCTGGCCTTGACCGCCTGCCAAATGGCCCGCCGCTACCGCAACTTTGCGGTGCTGAGCGCCTTCGTCGGCACCGGTAAGACCTTTGCCGTGCGCCATTACCAGCGCATCACGCCCAACACCTATCTGATCGAGGCCACGCCCACCATGACCGTGCAAAGCCTGATCAAGCTGCTGGCCCGCACCGTAGCCGGCTACGAGGGCAAGGGCAGCATCGACGACAAGTTTCGCGCCACCGTCGATAGCCTGGCCAACACCGACAGCCTGTTGATTGTGGATGAAGCCGATACGCTGACCCCGCACGTGCTGCACACCCTACGCCGCCTGCGCGACCTGGCCAACATTGGCATCGTCCTGGCCGGCACAGAGCACCTGACCGGCCTGATTCGCCCAGCCCATGGCCAGTTCGACCAAATCCGCAGCCGCACCGGCTTCTGGCCGGAAACCGTCAAGGCCATTACCGCCGAGGACGCCGGCGCGCTGATCCAGGCCGCGTTTGGCGACGAGGACGTATCCGACGAGGTGATCAAGCGGCTGTATGCCTACAGCAAAGGTTCGGCGCGGATGCTGATCGAGGGCCTGGTGGCGGCGATCCAGCAATTTCGCAATGGCCGCGAGTTGAATGTGGCGCTGGTGGATGCGGTGGCCAAGCAGGCGCTGTGTCTGCAATCGGTGGCGTAGGGGGGGGATTATGAGCGTGTACATCATCACCCTCCGCGATACCGACACCGGCGTGGAAATCAAATCGAACGAGGTCGCCGACCCTTCCGGCGCACTGGATACCCCAGCGTTGGTACTGGGCGCGGCCATGGTCGAAAACGTTAACCAATACCTGCAACGGCGGGCGGCGCAATCCTCGCCGTATCAGGCCGATACCCGTCATTGAGGTGGCCCATGGCACTGAATAACGCCTTGCTCAGCCGCATGAACGCCGGCCAGTTCGACGGCAAAACCCGCCGCGAGCAAACCGACTTTAAAAAACTGGTCGCCCGCCAATGCTGCAAACCGCACAGCCGTTACCGGGTGCGGGTGCAATCCGAATGGGCATTTTATTAGGAGGCCACATGCAAACCGATATCGACAAAACCAAAATCTACCAACGCACCATCGAAGACCTGGAAGCGCGTCTGACCAGCCACGGCGGACTGATCGAGGATCAGGTGCTTGAGATCGACGAACTGCGCGGCCAACGCAACGGCGCCTGCGTTGTGGCCGGCGTGGCTATCGCCTGCCTGCTGGTGGTTTTCTGGCAGTACGCCGCCGCTCCGGTGTTGAGCGTGGCCGGCCTGGAGTGCAGCCTGTGAGTAACGCTTGCGCCATCCCTTGCCCGTACTGCGGTAAGGACATCGACATCGTCCAGGCCATGGAAATGGTGGCCGGCAACGAATGGACCGGTTTGCTCAATGGCCTGCCGATCAGTCTGGTCGGTGCGCTGCTGCGTTACCTGGAGCTGTTCAAACCGGCCAAGCAGGAACTGCGCTGGAGCCGCCGTCTGGCTCTCACCAAAGAACTGGTACCGCTGATCAAAGAGGCGCAGATCAAGCGCAACGGCATTGCTTACTCGGCACCGGCAGGCATTTGGGAGGCCGAAATGATGAAACTAGTCGTCAACCGGCCGGAAACCCTGGTACTGCCACTGAAAGGCAACGGCTATTTGCTCAGCATGATCGCCGGGCGTGGCGAGCGGGCGGCGGCCAAGCTGGAGCAAGACAAGATCGAGCAGGCCCGCAACCGCAGCAACGTCGGCGGCGCACCGGTATCGGTCGCCCACCTGGCCGCCCAGGCGCAGACCAAAACCAAGAGCAAGCCGCCTAAGGGCTGGAAAGGCCCCGTTGCACCAAACGACACTTCGTAGGATGTGCTGAGTGAAACGAAGCGCATCGATCGCGACAGATGCGCTTCACGTTGTTCAGCACATCCTACATTAACACCATCATAGGAGCCAAACATGGCCAAAAAACACAAAGCCCCGGCGGCGTCATACGTCTGCCAAGACAAAGACCAAACCATGGCAGCGATCCGCATACTGGGCGACACCCAGCGCGAACTGACCCGCATTGAAACTGAACTAAACGACGAAATCGCCGCGATTACCGACAGCCGAAAAACCCAGATCGAGGCGCTTAAAACCCGCATCGACAGCTTGGTGACCGGCATACAAACCTGGTGTGAAGCCAACCGTGCCGAGCTGTGCAAGGACGGCGGCAAAACCGCCAACCTGATCACCGGCGAAGTATCGTGGCGGCAACGCCCGCCCAGCGTCGGCGTGCGCTCGGTGGACAAGGTATTGGAAACCCTGCGCAACCTGGGCCTGAGCCGCTTTATCCGCACCAAGGACGAACTGAACAAAGAAGCGGTGCTGGCCGATCCCAAAGCCGTGCAAGGCATCGCCGGCATCACCATCAACAGCGGCATCGAGGATTTCGCCGTGGTGCCGTTCGAGCAGGAGGTGGCGTGATGGACCGCGTAGCCACCCAAGAGCGCATCAAAGAACTTCGCCAACGCGCTGTCCGCTTAACCGATGCCGCGCAGCATGCCGACAGCCGTGCCGCGTACAACGAAGACATGCGGGCCTCGGCCCGCGCCGAAAACGAAGCGGACGAGCTGGAAGCGCAACTGCGGGACGCGCAGTCATGAGCGACCTCATAAAGCACTACCGCCAACTGGTCGGCATTGCCAATACCTGGGCAGGCAAAAACCTGCCCGGTTGGGATGACGACATGCACCGCGAGCTGTTGGCGCGGCATGGCGCCACCGGCGAAAACGGCCGCATCAGCGCCAGCACGCTCAAAGTGCCGCAACTGGCAGCAGTGCTGGACGATTACGCCGGCCGGGGCTGGCCGCGCCGCAAACAATATGCACCCAAGGGCGATACTCGCCCAAAGGTCGTATCGCCGCAGATCGGCATGATCGTTAAACTATGGGGCAAGCTTGGGCAGGCCGGTAAAGTCAACAACGCCGCCCGCCCGGCCCTGCTGGCCTTTTGCAGCCGCCAAACCGCCCACAATGTCCCCGACCTGGATAGCCTGACGCCCGAAGAGCGGCAGGCCATTATCGAAGCCCTGAAAGCCTGGATGGCACGCTAAAAATGGATTTCCCCGACGTCGCCCCCGAACTGCTGAGCTCCCTGCCGCCCGTATTGCGGGCGGTGGTGCGGGCGCTCGGCTACATCCGCGCCCAGGAATGGCTGCGGGCGTGGGGCGGCCTGCTTATCAATCTCCCTAAACACCACACCCGTGCGCTGGGTCTCAGCGACGACGAATTACAACGCCTGCGCGTCACCCTGGCCCCGCACCTGGACAGCAACGACCGCTTTAGCGTGCCGAAGATCGACAAGTTGTGGATACGCCACCGCAACGCTGTCATCAACGCCAACAAAGACTGGCAGTCCGCCGCACAACAAGCCCGCGCATATCAACTGACTGTGCGCATGATTACCAACATCCGCCGCGAAGGCGAAGACGTTAGCCGACAGATGGATTTATTCGACTGACCGATCATTTTCGTGGCGTCACGAAAATGGATCAGAACAAGCCCCACGGGGGCAACGGCTCCAGCGGGCGGTGAGCTAGCTACCAAAACACCCGCAGTCGACCCGGCGCAATTACCTCCCGCCGGCGCATCGATCGGCATGGCCCCACGAGACGGGGCCGAACGAAATCGCCGTTTGTCCCGTTGATCGAATTTAAGCCCCGCTAAGCCGCACCTATCACAAAACCCAAGCATTGGCCCTGTCAAAAATTTGTGAACGTTTCTCCGGGTTTTTAAACGGGCTCCTGGTTGGTTTTCGAATGAGTTCTATGCTGTAATTCGTTCGATCACGCGCTTCAGCCCGCACCGCCCCCCCCCCCCGGAAACATTTCCAGCCTAACCAATCGCCCCGTAAATCCAGACAATAGCCTCAACTGATTTTTTGAGGCCGTTATGTCAAAACCCGCTGTCAAAGTTGCGTCGCTCGCATTCGAGATCGCCGGCGGCGCCAATGTGTCGACCGAAGCGCATTTGCTGCCGGTCGGTCCGTTCCGCGCCGACGATGGTCGGCCTTGGGATTGCGAAGCCTGGCAACTGGATGCCGCGATTGCCGCAAACGTCATCCAACGCCTGCGCGAGCGCAAGAATGACACACTGATCGATTACGAACACCAATCGCTGCGTTCCGAATACAACGGTCAGCCCGTTATCGCCGCCGGTTGGTTTCACGACATGGAATGGCGAGACGGCAAAGGCCTTTACGCGATGGGCGTGGACTGGACTGCGGCCGCCAAACAACGCATCGCCGACAAAGAATATCGCTACATCAGCGCCGTCTTTTACTACTACAGCGCGACCGGCGAAGTGCTCGATGTGATTTCCGTCGCGCTCACCAATACACCCGCCATCGACGGCCTTGACGGTCTCGACGATGACGACGGCATTGCCACCCTTTCCAAACGCTTTTCCCTGCCCAATCTCAATCCGGAGAACACCGACATGCCAAGACCCGAAGAAGAACTGGCCGCGCTGCGCGTGACGCACGCCCAAACCGAAACCACGCTGGCCGCGTTGACCGCCGAGCGCGATACCTTAAAAACCTCGCTGGCCGCCTTAACCGCCGAACGCGACGACCTGGAAACCCAGGTTGCGGCGCTGACTAAAGAAAAAGCCGATGCGGCGCAGGCAGCAGAAGAAACAGAAAAAACAAATTTGCTGGATGCGCTAGCTAAGAAAGTGGAACCTGTGATTCTTGATGGGCTTAAAACTCTGAGCTTGGCGGATTTAAAGGCGATGAGTGAAAAACTGGCCGATCATCCACTTACCCAACGCCAAACCGGTGATGAACACAGTACCGGCCCCGCCGCATTGACCACTGAGCAAAAGAAGATTGCGGAGCAAATGGGCGTGACGGAAGAGCAATACCTCGCTACGCAGAAAAAGTACGCGGGCAAGTAACGGCCTAGCCAGATTTTATTTTTATAGGAGCCACAAATGGCACTCACACAAGCGCAAATTGACGCACTCAAAACCACACTGCGGGCCAATTTTGACCAAGGCCTGATCGATACGCCGGCCAACTGGAACCGCATCGCCGAGTTGATGCGGTCGACCAGCAAAAGCAATACCTATGCGTGGTTAACGCAGTGGCCGTCCTTCCGTAAATGGGTGGGCGCTCGCTTGCATAAGGCCATTGCTGAAAAGGCCTACACCGTCATCAACGACAAGTACGAAGCCACCATTGACGTACAGCGTACCGACGTGGAAGACGATGATTTCGGCCATTACGCCAACGTGGCGCGTGGCCACGGTGCCGCCGCTGCCCGCTTGAAAGACGAGCTGATTTTTGCAGCGTTGGCGGCGGGCTGGAGCACCAATTGCTATGACGATCAATTCTTTTTCGACACCGATCACCCGGTGTATGCCAATACCGACGGTACCGGCGCTGTGACGCCAACCTCGAACATCCAGGCCGGTGCGGGTTCACCGTGGTACTTGTTTGCCTCTAACGCTCCGGCATTGATTCTGCAGGAGCGGGTGCCGGCGCAATTGGAAAGCCAAACCAACGCAAACCAATCGAGCAACGTGTTTGAAAACGACGTGTATAGCTTTGGCGGCCGTTGGCGCGGTGCGGCGGCGTATGGTTTTTGGCAGTGTTGCCACGGTTCCAAAGCCACGCTGAACACTACCAACTTCGATGAGCTTTACAACCGCATGCTGTCGCAAAAAGGCGATGGCAACATCATTTTGGGCACCGTGCCCAGTTTGTTGGTGTGTGGCCCGGCTAACCGCGTGGCGGCTGAAACCTTGCTGGCGAAAGAAATGATCGGCAACGGCGAAAGCAACACCAACTACAAGCGGGTGGATTTATTGGTCTCGCCTTGGGTGGTGTAGCTCCGATTAGCGAAGCGTAATCGGAGGAAGGATTTAAAACATGCGTCCGATTACGCTAACGCTAATCGGACCTACGATCTGATTGATTGGAGAACGATATGCCTAAATTGTATTGCCGCGTGAACCCACGCACCGAGATTGAAAAGCGCGACCGCGCCGGTCAGCGGTTTAGCCGCGACTGGAAAGAGCTGGAGGGCATTGATGATGCCACCTTGGCGGCGTTGCAAGAAGACCCTTATTTGGAAGTGAGCGACACCCCCACCGTATTGGTTGAAGTGGCCGCCGCCACCCAAGCCGGAGCGATTGAAACGGCTGTTACCCCGAATAACACACCCGAGAGCGATGCAACTGCAGAGGGATCGACTGGGGAGATTGCGGCGGAAGGAACCGATACCGGTACCGCCTCCCCGGTGGCCAATGTTGAATCTGTTAATACCGAGGTGACCCATGCTGAAACGACTGGCGATATGTCTGATCCTGTTGCTGATGCAGTTCAACAAGACCCCGCCGACGTGGCAGCCGAAGCAAGCGTACCCGCTGCCGAAGCGCAGGTAGGAAGCGATCAACGCATGGACGCCATCAAAGCGGCCATTGCCCAATTGGACGCTAACAATGCCGAGCAGTGGTTAAAAGACGGTCGGCCAAACCTGGATGCCGTGGTTGCGTTGACCGGTTTTAACGTGCTGGCCGCCGAGCGCGACCAAGCCTGGAGCCAAATCAAAACCCAAGCGGCGGCTGAATAATGCCCTTCGCCACCCGCGCCGATCTGCTTGCCCGTACCAACGCCCGTCGCCTGGCGCAACTGGCAGTGCCGGCCGACATGGCGATGCCGCCGGAAGCCGCGTTACGCGTCGCCATCGACGGCGGCAGCCTGGCCGGTTACAGCCCGGCGGAACAAATCGCGTTGGCCGGCGCGCTGGATGCGATCGACGAAGCCTTGGCCGATGCCGATGCGCTGCTGTTGAGCTACGGCTTGCCGGAAACTCTGCAAACCCCGCTGGTGGCGCGGCTGTCGTCTACCGTGGCTTTGTATTACCTGCAAGGCGCTGAACGGATGACCGACGATGTCGCCAAGGCCTACCAAGGCGTGCTGGATACGTTAAAAGCCCACGCTACCGGTTTGCTGAGCTTGATCCCGCCGGAACCGGACGCGCCGGAACTGTCGGAAGACTTGGTGCTGTTTGAAAGTTCGTCCCGCCGTTACGGCGGCATGTCGACCGTGATCGAGGACTGGTAACCGTGATTTCCTTAACCCCACTGATCCAACTGCTATCCGCCAAACCGGCCGGCTTTGCCCATGCATGGTTTCGGGATGTGGCCGGTGCCGCCGAATTCGCGCAAGTGCGCGTGGAAGCGCTACCGCTGCCGGCCTGCTGGCTGGTACGGGCTGCCGATAAGATTGAGGATGTGGACAACGAAGGCCGCGCCGCCGATGTAGGCTTGGGCTTTGATGCGATTATCGCCATCGAGAACACCCGCACCCAACGCGCCGGCGAAACCGACGACGTACTGCTGGCCTACCGCCATGCCGTGCGCACGCTGTTGCAAGGCTGGGAGATTGAGCCGGACATCAACCCGATTCAGTTCAAGGGCGGCCGGGTGCTGGAATACACCCAACAGGACATGTACTGGGCGGACCGTTACGCGTTTAACGCCCTGATCACCAATTATTTACCCGACCCCGGCCCGTTCAGTGAGCTGGTTTACACAGGAGCACCCGCACTATGACCATCAGTTACGACTACGTGCCGCAGGCCTTACGCTACCCCGGCGTTTATATCGAAATCGACGGCAGCCAGGCCGGCCTGGGCGAGGATATCCCCGCCGTGTTGCTGGTGGGGCAAAAGTTGGCCGGCGGCAGCGCCGTGGCCGGCGAGATTACCCGTATCAGCTCGGTATACGACGCCCAGCAAAAAGCCGGCGCCGGCTCCATGCTGGCGCAAATGGCCGCGCGCTATCGGGCCATCGATCAAACGCTAGACATTTACATGCTGCCCTACAGCGACAACGGCGCCGGCGTGGCCGCGACCGGTACTATCACGGTCACCAACGTCGCCACCGCCGATGGCACTCTATCATTATATGTAGCCGGTAAGTTGATCAGTGTCGGCATTACCAGCACTATGACTACCGCGCAAATCGCCACCGCGATTGCCGCCGCGTTTACCGATGCCGATATTCCGGTCACGGCCGCCGCCGTGGCTAGCGTCGTGACTTTGACCGCCCGCCATAAAGGCACCTGCGGCAACAGCATCGACATGCGCTTGAATCTGTACGGCGAACTCAAGCCGACCGGTTTGGGTTTGACATTGACCGCCATGACCGGTGGATCGGGCGACCCGGCGCCGGGCAACCTGGCTACGCTGTTGGGCGCCAACCGCTGGTACCGCTACATTGCTTTGGGCATTAACGATGCCGCCACCCTGGCCGCCTGGCACACCGAAAGCCAGCGCCGTTATCAACCCCCAGTGCAAGCAGGTTTTAGAGTGTTTACCGCCCATCGCGGGGATTTTGCGGCGGCTTCAGGCTTTGGCGAAACCAAAAACTACGAGCATATTTGCGACCTGTCGCTGGAGATTAACCCCACGCCGACATGGGAAGCGGCGGCGATTGTCTGCGCAGCCGCCGCGCCCAAGCTATACAACAGCCCGGTCGAATCGCTGGAAGGCCGCGCTCTGCCCGGCATGATCGGCGTGACCTACCACGACTGGACAAACGCCAACAGCCTGCTGTTTAAAGGTATGAGCGTGATGCAAATCGCCCAAGACGGTTCTTGCAGCATCAAGCGCCTGATCACCCTGCACCAATACCGTCCGGACGGCTCGGCGGATGATGCGTATCTGGATGTGAATACCCCAGAGGTACTGGAGCGCATCCGCTACGTGCAACGCATCCGAGCCATTCAGCAATTCGTCGGCACGGCGGCGGCAAAAACCAACGAGGGCTATAAACCCGGTTTGCGCATCACCACGGAAGACAGCGTGCGGGCGTTTTTGCTGAGCTTGTATCAAAACGTGCTAATGCGGGAAAACGGCTGGGTGCAAAACTACGACCACTACAAATCGACGCTGGTGGTCGAGCAAGACCCGACCAACCCTAGCCGCTTTAATTACCTGGACGTACCGGTACTGTTGTCGCCGTTCTACATCCTGGCCGGCCGTGCGCAGTTTGCGAAGCGGGTTTAACCACCGATTAACGATACTTTAACGGAGCGTCACACATGGCCCAACTCAACAACATTCGCACCGTATCGGTGCCCAGCCTGGGCAAGCTGCCCTTGTCGGAAAACCCCGGCACCTTCACCCCCAGCGGCCAAAAACGCCAGCACATGGCCGGCCGCCTGCCGGAAGACGGCGGCTTTAAAACCACCAGCGCCCCGGCACAACTGGAACTGAACATTAACCTGCAGGCCGGCATCGATATGGATGCCTTGAACGCGGTAGACGGCGAAGACGTCACCATTCGCTTGACAGACGGTCAGGTGTACATGATGAGCCAAGCCTTCGTCACCGATCCGGTGGGCTTCGGCGACGGCGAGAGCCGCATCGTCATCATGAGCAATACATCCGAGCGGATTGCATAGGGGGGCGATATGGGCAAGCGGAGAGCGCGGGAGATTTGGGAATATGACTCGATGGCGGAGTTTGAGGCGGATGGTGGGGCTAAGCTGTATGGCGCCGGACATGTTGTTATAGCTGGAATTGGCCGGTATTCTGATGGCAGTTATCTCGTAGACGAAATTCGTAGATCACCACGCGTCGTTCGAAATATTAGTGCTCAAACTGCACGATTTCCTACGGCATCTCCACTCGGAACAGCTACAGCAACAGCATCAAGGGTAGCCAATGCGCATGGGGTTAAATCGGGACTGCTCGATTTAGATTCTCTAAGTGCCGGTCGTGCGTTCTATTCCGGGACGCTAACACTAGATGCCGATACGTGGTACGCCATCAGTTTTGATGTCACAGAAATGTCTGGCATGGTATCAGGAGCAAATTCGGGATTCCGTCTGAAAACAGCAGGAACTGCAGTTATTGATAACTATTCTGGCGACATTACCGAAACAAAACTGGCTGCTGCTGGGATCGGTAGATATTGCGCCGTGTTCCGATCCATGCTTGGTGGCACAACAACCTTTCGTTTGGGTGTTGGACTTGATTCAAATGTCGGAAATAAGCGCATAAAATTCAAAGATTTTCAGTGGGAAAAATTAACTGCCGATAGCGGAGGATGCGCCGGCGATTATGTTTACCCAGGCTATAGTGCTGCATTCGACACTACAAATGCATGGAGCATGGATGGAAACGGTAAGCTCTCTCAGGGCTCCGCCAAAAAATTCCCAGTAACACCGTATGCTCATATATTGGCGGTCGGTGACTCTAGGCTGGATGAGCCGCACAATATAGCCGGCCAGCTAAACACATTGATGGGTAACGAAGGCCTGGGGGTTTGTGCCATACACGCCAGAGGCGGTTGGTCTACTGCTCATCAGTTGGGGCCAACATCGGTTAACGCAGTAAATATGACTGAGGCCGTGTCTGTAACGTTCGCCGAGGCAATTTTGGGAGGGAAAACCGTTAGATTTTTCTCCACGGAAGGGGACGAGCAATGTGCAGATAATTTGGGCATGCCCTACGACACATTGTTTGTATGCGATTTCGGATACAACGATATCAACGCCGATACAGTTAATGGGCCAGCAACAGTAATGGCTGCGGTTACATACATGTGTGATGTTGCGGACAGTCTCAATATGCGGGTAATTCTGAGTGACAATAATCCGTTTAGCGCATTTGCATCGGCCAACGCAGCTAAAGTCGCTGCGACCAATCTCTTAAATCAAAATTTAAAATTACTGGCAGCTGAGCGCGGGTATCTATTTGTAAGTGCGTATGCAAAACTAAGCGATAGCACTAGTTTCGACAAATTGTCGGATGGCGCAGGGACGACGCCGAATTACAGTCAAGACGGTCTGCATTTAAATGACGCCGGAAGTTTACTGTATGCGCAGATCGCTCTGGCTGTGATTAATGCAAATAGGTAACCAGCAATCCACCAATATTTTAAGCAACCGGCGTTTTGCTAGCGCGAAAACGCCCTACGCCAATCCACCCAAAAACACACCATGCTAAAACTCACATTATCGACGCCGTTAAATTTCGGCAAAAAACAAATCACCGAATTGCAGTTCCGTGCCTACACCACCGCCGAGGATTACCTATCTTTCGACCAGCGCGGCGGGGTGGCGCAGCGGATCGCGCTGATCGCCAGCCTGACCGGCACGGATGAGGCCTTGATCAAGCAGTTGCGCGGGCCGGATTATGTCCGCGCTGAAAAGATCGCCAGCGACATGCTGGAGGCCGATGCCTCGCAAGCGGAAGCCGCTGAAAAAAAGTCGTTAGAATCCTCGCCGCTGTCGGATTAGTCGCGCGCGGTCTGCATCAGCCGCTGCCGGTCGTTAAAGCCCTGCCGTTGGCTGAGTTGTTTGTGTGGGCCAAGATGGCGGCGGCGATGGAGGGGCGGAAGTTTGATTGACAAATCCCCCTCTGTCTCCTTTATGCCCTGTGGGTGCTTTTGCAAAAGGGGATGAAATCCCTGGAAACATTTCCCGCCTAACTCGCACCGCTTTACCCCCGTAAACTCCGGCCCAAACTACCCCGGAGTTTTTTTATGTCTGCAGCCGCCACCGCCGAATTACGCCTCAAGTTTAAGGACGTCGGTGCCACGTCGGGCATCGACAAAGTCGCCAAGCGCATCGAGCAGCAGACCAAGCAAACGGAAAACCTGGTCAACCAATCCAACAATCGCCAGCGTTCCAGTTACGAGCGCCTGAGCCATGCTCGCGAGCAGTTGGGCATGCGTTCTGAAAAGCGAATTCAATTAGAAATTTCGCGCACCGAATCTGCGTACAAACGACTGGCCGCATCCGGCAAACTCAGCCAGGACGAACTCACCCGCGCCGCCGAAAAGACTCGGCAAAAAATCACCCGCCTGACCAACGAAATGGGCAAGCTGACAAAAGAGCAGCAAGCCGCCGCCAAGGCCGCCAAACAGTTTGAAACGGCGCAAAACCGGATTAGGACGGGTGTGGCGGTGGGCGCCGGTATTGCCGCCGCAGGCTATACGCTAAAAGCGCCGGTAATGAACGCCATGAGTTTCGACGAGCGAATTGCATACCTCAGCAACACGGCAAACAATGAACTTGACGTAAGGGGCAGAAAGGCCGGAAAAGCTGAACTTGAAAAAGCTGTTAATGATTCAATCAAGTTCGGTGGAACCCGCGAAAATTCATTGTCCGCATTAGAGTTATTAGCATCATCCAACGCATTTACAACGCAAGACGCTATTAAGCTATTGCCACAGGTGATTAAAACCTCAACTGCAACTAACACGTCTGCCGCCGATGTTGTGCAAGTTGGGTTGGCGGCCATGCAAAATATGGGAGTAGCTCCCGAAAATTTGCCAGCGGTATTTAATATGGCGGCGGCAGGCGGACAAGCAGGCAAATTTGAATTTACCGACCAAGCTAAGTTTTTGCCTAGTCAGTTAGCCGCTGCGCAAGGTCTTGGGTTCTCAGGTACAAAGGGTTTGGCCAGTATTGTGGCGCTGAATCAGGCAGCCGTGACAACGGCAGGAAATAGCAACGAGGCCGGTATCAATGTCGAAAACCTGTTAAGCAAAATCAATTCAGAGGATACGCGCGGCAAGATAGATAAAGTGCTAAAGGTTAATTCCGCCTCTTATTTTGAAAAACGCTTGAAACAAGGTGTTAATACGTTGGATGCATTCGGCGAATTGGTCGATAAAAATGTTTCCAGGCGTTCCGATTATCGTGATCTGCAGAAACAGTTGAAAAGCAGCAAAAGCGACAGTGAGCGTAAAGCAGTATTGGAAAGCATGACCAAGATCGCTGAAAGTGCCGGCATTGGCGAAATCATCAATGACAGGCAAGCACTGATGGCGTTTTTAGGCTATCGAAACAATCCAGAATTAATGGCAAAAGTATTGGCAAAAATTAACGCCAACAATGTCAATTCAGGCGGTGAAGTCGATAAGTCATTTTCAGTGATTAGTGATACGGCTGGCTTTAAGGTGCGAGAAGCTGAGCAGCAAGCGGCTATTGCCCAAAAAAATGCGATGGATGTATTGACGCCGACGATTGGGAAAGTTGCGCAAGGTTTTAGTGATTTGTCACAGCGCTATCCAGATTTGAGCGCAGCCGTGGTGGGCGCAACGCCGCCAGTTATTGCGTTTGGCTCCGCAGTAGGGGTGACAACGTTAGCGCTGGGTGGTGCTAGAGGCGGAGCTGGGCTATCTGCAGCCGCTATTGCTGCATCGAGCGGCATATCAAAATTTGGGGCTGCGTTAGCCGCTATTGTCGGATGGAATATTGGCAAGGATTTTGGCGACAATACCGTGAAACCATGGATTGATGAACAAGTGCAAAATCTTACAGGTGATAAAAATACCACGTTAGGTAGTTCTGCTTATGATCTGGTTGAGTCGGCTAAGAACTTGGTGCATGTGATAATCGAGCCCAAAGACATGGGGTACGTAGCGCGGGTGGACAAACAAAAATCAAGCGGTGTTGCTTCTACTGAAATAAGAGGCAGTAATACCGGCAATTGGCGCACCGGCGCACCAGGATCACCCTAATGAGCTACCAAGACCGCTGGCAAACCGCCGCCTTTCGCGACATCGAGTTTTTAACCGACAGCCACGACGCCAAGTCCGGCCGGCGCTTGGCGGTGCATGAATTCCCCGGCGCCGAGTTGCCGGTGGTGGAGGATTTGGGCGGCCAGGCCAAGGGCTGGACGCTGAACGCCTATTTTATCGGCGCCGACTACGACACCGAATGCGATGCGCTGATTAGCGAACTGAACAAACCGGGCGCGGATTATTTGATTCACCCTTGGCTGGGCCGGTTGTGGGTGCGCGCCCGCAGCTGGACACGGCGGGAAACCAATCAGGAGCAGGGCTTTTGCACCCTGTCGATTGAATTTGTGGCGGGCGGCGCTTCGCCGCCGGCGCCCAGTCAGGATAAGGTAGACGCGGCCAACGAATGGACGATTATTTATAGCGATACGGTGTCCGCCGATTTCGATTTGGCCAGCATGTCTACCGATACGTTGGGCACGTTCGTAGCTAATGTGCAAAGCGGGTTGGATTACGTCCGGCAGGCGGTGTCCTTGGCCTCGTTGCCGTTGACTTGGTCGCGGCAAATCATGGGCGTGGTGGGCAGTATCAGAACCGAGGTTGGCACCTTGGCCGGGTTTCCGGCGAAATACGCGGCCGCCGTGCGTGGATTAACCAATCTGGTGGGCCTGGGCGGCGGCGCCGACTTGACCGCCGCGCAACGGCCCCGGCTGGTCGCGCGCTTGGCGCAAGTGTCCTTGCATGCCGGCCACGGCGATTTGTCGCCCTGGGCGGTCATCGATACGCCCTTGCGCGCCAATTTAGCCGCCGATGCCGCCTTGCATGGACGCTTATGGTTGGGCGCCGCCATGCAGGCCGCGTTAACCGAGTATGTGACCGAGGCGGATCGGGCGGCGAGTTTGGCGGCGGTGGACGCGGCTTACGACGCCTTGCTGCCCAGCATGCCGGATCCGGTGTTTCAGGCGGCGGTGTCCGCCCGCGCGGCCTTGCTCGAGGCGGTGATGGCGCAAGACCTCAAGCCGCGGCAAATCCGCGACGTGGTGCAGCCGCTGCCGAGCACGGTGTTGGCGCATCGGATGCAGATCGACGAGGCGGTGTTGATTGCGCGTAATGGCGTGCGGCATCCGTTGTTTGTGCAAGGGCGGGTGTATGGTTGAGATTAAGTTCAACGGCCAGCGCTATGCCTACTGGCAACAGGTGCACATCCGTAGCTCGGTAGATGATTTGGCCGCGTCGGTGAATTTGGCCGTTACCCGTTCCGGTACCGGCGAGCGTTTGGGTGTGGATGCCAATACGGTGATCGAGGTGCTGATTGACGGCGCGGTGGTGACGACGATCCGCGCCGATTCGATCAGCCGTCATGTGGATGCCAATAGCCATGGCATAGCCATCGAGGGGCGCTCACTGGCGCGCGAGTTGATTGACAGCCAATACTCGCAAACCCTGTCCGGTCTGAAGTTGGAAGAGCTGGTAAAGCGGCTTTGCAGCACCTTTAACGTGCCTGTAAACGTCAATGCCAAAACCACGCTGGTGCCGGATTTTAGCCTGCAATCAGAATCGCCTTCCAACGCGCTGATCAACGCCGCCCGCGCGGCTAACTTGCTGCTGTACCCGACGGCGGACGGCGGACTGATGTTGACCGAGCCCAGCAGCGCGGCACCGGTGGCAACACTGCGCTATGGCGAGCACATCGAAAGTTACACCGTGGTGGATGAATACAAGTTGCGCTATTCCGAGTATCTGGTGAAGGGTTACGACTACCAAAACGACCAGGCGTTGAAAGGCGCCGCCAAAGATAGCGGCATTGGGTTTTACCGGCCATTGCACATCATCGCCGATAAAACCGGCCAGGGTCTGGGCGGCAGCGAACGCCGCGCGGAGTTGGAGCGTAACCGCCGGCAGGCGCGAGCTAATCGCATCGAATTGAATGTAGCCGGCTGGACCCATGCCGGTGGCGTGTGGGCAATTAACACTCAGGTGCGGGTAACGATTCCGCAAGAGAATGTCGACGGCGTGTATTTGATCGGTGACCTGGCGTTTACCCTGGACGACCAGCGCGGCAGCATGACGCAATTGAGCGTGATGAAGCGGGAGGCGTTTGCCGGTGAATAATCAAATCTGGAACCGACTGCAGCTGGTGTTTGCGCAAGGCGTCGCCACGCTGGTGAGTGCCGGCAAGGTGCAGACGCGGGTATTGGATGAAGAGGTGCTGGATAACATCAATCGCGTTGAGCCGTATGGGTTGAGTTATCGCCCCAAGCCAGGCGCGCAGGTGTATCTGGCGTTTCCGTCTGGCGACCGCAGTTATGGCGTGGCGTTGGTGGTGGGCGACAAACGTTATCAGCTGGATCTGCAGGAAGGCGAAGTGGCGCTGCATGACGATGAATTGAATCACCGGATTATTTTGACCCGCGAGGGCATTGTGATCGAGGGCGGCGGGCATGACGTGACTATTAATAATGCGCCGACCGTGGTTGTGAATGACGGCACGGTGCAGGTGAACGGCGGCGATGTGATTGCCGATGGCATTTCGTTAAAACAGCATGTGCACGGCGATGTGCAGTCCGGCGATGGCGAAACCGGCCAGCCGGTGGGAGGGTAAATGTTGAATCTGGTGCAAACCGATAATGGCGTGTTTGATGTGGTATTTGACGACACATTGAGCGTCGATCCGGAGGAGGCCGCGATTCAATCCCTGCTATATGCCGTGTTGTTTACCGATGCCGAAGCCCCTGAAAACCGGGTGCCTGATCGGTATGAACGGCGAGGCTGGTGGGCGGATGCGGAAGCCGGTACCGGCCTTTGGCACGTGCGCCGGCAAGCCTTAAGCGATTCTGCCCGCCGCGAGGCGATGTTTATGGTGGAGCAGGCCTTAATCGATCATGGCGTGACGTCGGTGTCTGTCACGGAAGACCCGCGCGTCGCTGGAAACGTTTCCGGCGTGTTCCTGCGCATCAGCGGTTTGCATAATGGTCGCACCTTTACTATGAGCGTGCCCTTGTGACCGATTACGTTCGCCCCAGCTACCCTGAACTGAAAGCCCGCATCGATACCGATCTGGCGGCCATGCCGGCGGTGTTGCGCGGGCCGCTGGCGGCGACCTGGGGCCGGGCTTGCCACAGTCAGCACGGTTTTTTGGAGTGGATCGATAAGCAATGCAGCCCGCTAACGTGCGAGCTGGAACGCTTGTATGACTGGGCGGCGCTGTACGGTGTGGACCGATTGGTGGCCACGCCCGCCGAAGGCACGGTATTGGCCACCGGCACGCCTGGTACGCCGTTATTGGCGGATACCGTGTTACGCGGCCTGAATGGTTACGATTATACGGTGCTGGCGGCGGTGACGTTGACGGCCGGTAATACGCCGGTGGCTGTGCGGTGCATGACGGCCGGCAATGCCGGCAACTTGCTGTTCGCGCAAACGCTCACATTGGTCGATCCCGTGCCCGGCGTATCAAGCACCTTAACAGTGGATAGCAATGGTTTGACCGGCGGCGAAGAAGAAGAGTCGCTGGAAAATTGGCGGGTGCGGGTGGCCGATGAATGGCGGGTGATGGTAGTGCGCGGCGGACGGTCCGGTAAGTCGGCGGATTATCGATTCTGGGCTAAAACCGCACACCCCTCCGTGACTGGTGCGTTGGTGCAACCGAATGTGCTGGGCATGGGCTCGGTGATCGTGCGGCCGATTTGCAATGCCTTGACAGACCGGTTGCCTACCTTGGCGGTTTTAAATGCCGTCGCCGATTATTTAACCAACATCGCTCCGGCCACGGCCGATTGGCGCGTGGTATCGCCGCTGGTCAAGCCTGTGAATGTGACCGTCGATTTATTGCCCGGCTACGATAGCCTGGCGAATCGCGACGCTATCCAAGCCGCACTGGCGGCACTGGTGTTATCCGAATCGGCCGAAACCGCGCTGTTGACCATGGCGGAGATCGATGCGGCGATCGCCAGTGTGACGCAACAGTACACGCGTTTAGCGCCGCTGGCAGATTTGGCGGTGGGGCCGGGTGAGTTGTTTGTGCTGAATCCGGTGCTATGGGTTTAATGCAGATCACCCAGCACAGCGCCGGCGACTATGCAGCCAGCATTCAGGCCTTGTTACCGCCCGGCGCGGCGTGGGATTGGCAGGCCGGCAGCGTGGGGTTGCAATTCTTGCAGGCAACCGGCGAAGAGCTGGCACGCGTCGAAGCCGAAACGCAAAAGGTGTTGGATCGGGCGATTGAGATACATCGGCCCGGCTCGGCAAATTGGCATATCAATGCATACCGGGCCGTAGCCAATCAGGCCGTTGCCTCGATTAACGAATCTATCCCCAGAACCCCCGCCCGCGTGGGCAGTTGTGTGGGTGTGCGTTTATGGCATGCCGATGCCGTGTTTCCCGTGCCGCTGGTGCAAGTGGATCATCTGGTCGGCCCGTTACGGGTGGGCAGTCATGTGGGGGATCGTTGCTGGGGCAGTCGCGGCCGGTATGTCTTGCGGGTGCGCTATTACCGCTCCGTGGTTGACCCATATTTATTGTGGCAGGCGCTGAATGCATTTAAGCAAGCGCATGTGTTTCTGTGGTTTGAAGATATTTCCGCCGCCGGCGGCGAGGTGAGTTATGCACAAGATTGATGGCGCCGGTAATTTGGCCGGTATGTTCGTCTGGGAAGACCCGTTGTTGAACCGTCCGCCGACCGAGATTACCGCCGAATGGCTGAACGCGGTGCAGATGGAGTTGGTGCACGTGATTCAGTGGGCTGAAATCACGTTGAATAAGAGCAATAACGGGCAATTGTTGCAGGCCCTACAGGCCAAATTTGCCGCCGTCGACCCTGGCGGTGATTATGCGGCCAAAATCGCCGTGCAGGCGGATACCTATAAAGCGGCCAGCGCCGACGTGGTGGGCGCGCCGGATGCGATTGTGGCGGCGTTTTTTCCGGCGATTACCGGGCTTGGTTCGGCTGACGGGATGACGCTATATGTACGCGCCTTGGCGCCCAATGCCACCGCGACGCCGACGTTTACGCCGAATAATGGCACGATTGCGCATAAGACTATTGTCAAGGGCAACAACCTGCCATTGGTTGCGGGCGATATAGCCGGCGCAGGATTTTGGGCGGAATTGCGCTATGACCTGACGTTGGATAAGTGGGTATTGATGAACCCGGCCAAGGGAATCATTGCCGCGTCCGATGATGTGGGGTTTATCAAAATATTTTCCGGTCCGACCGTGCCGGATGGTTATTTGGCACTGCCGACTGCGCAAACAAATCTATCCCGTGCCACCTATGCCAAATTGCATGATGTCTACGCGGCGCAGGGGTATCCATGGGGTGTGGGGGATGGCGCCACCACGTTTGGGATGCCGTGGCTGCCTGGGGATTATACCGTTTTGCAGGCTGGGGTTGGTGGCGTCGGTTCCGCGACAATCGGTGAGGTGATTGCCCATACGCATAACTACTACCGCGAGGTTGGCGTAGCGCCTGCATTTGCTGGCGGATCGCAGGCGGCTGGTGTATTGACGGCCACATCTTCCACGGGCGGCGCATTTAACAAAGCCGCCGGTCACCGTGTCAAATTCTGCGTTAAATTCTGAGGCAATTTATGAAAACAGTGTATCTATACGACCCATCGACGGGCGCATATCGCAGCACTTATGACGCGCAAGAAAGCCCGCTGGTGCCAGGCCAATTCATTGCACCCACCCACTCTGTAGATGTCGCGCCAACGCCGGAGCCTGGCGCTTGGCCGGTGTGGCAAAGCGGCGCTTGGGTCAATGTGCCTGATCATCGCGGCGCAGTGTATTACCTGCCAGACGGCAGCCGCCACGAAATCGCCGAATTGGGCATTGAGCCGCCGCCGTATGCGTTGGAGTCCGCCCCTGTTACGGTGGCGCAATTGTTAGAGGCTTTGGATGTCGAGCGCTCGCGGCGTTGGCGTGCAGGATTCCCGGTGCAAATAGGCGGCGGTATTACAAAATGGTTTCATTCCGATGAATTTAGCCTGACACAGCACCTGGGGCTAAAAGATAAAGCCCGTGATTTGCTGGCGGCTGGCGGGGCTATGTCTGACGCTATCACCATTTCCGGTCAAACGGTGTATTGGTCGACGATGGATGGTTCGCCGGTGGCGATTACCGCGCAGTTGGCGTTTGATTTAGTCAGCAGCGCCGGGTTGCAGCAAGCATTGGTGTTTGCCGCGAGTCAGGTTCACAGAGCAGCTATTAATTCAGCTGAGGATTTGTCGGGTTATGACGTGTTGGCCAATTGGCCGGCCGTGTTCGGCGAGTAATTAAACGGTGCGACGTGTCTCGATGCGCTAACATCGAGACCAGCCACCATCCGCAGGGGTGAGCTGCTTCAGGCCAAGGCACCGTGCTGTGCACACAGCGGTGTAAGCCTAGTCTAAAGTGGCAATTATGGAAACGATACGTTGCGGTCATTGCGGCCGCAAATTGGCCGAAGCGGCCTTTACACGTCTGGTTATTAAATGTACCCGTTGCGGGACATTGAACGATTTGAAGGCCATTGAGCCTCTTACCCGAGTGCCACGAGCGCCTGATAATGAGGATTACGATGGCAAAACCGATCATTCCCTGGGTAGGCGGCAAGCGTCGTCTGGCTAAACATATCCTACCCCTGTTTCCTGATCACAGCTGCTACGTGGAGCCCTTCGCCGGCGGCGCGGCACTGTTGTTTATGAAGGAGCGCGCCGAAGTCGAAGTGTTGAACGACATCAATGGCGATTTGGTGAACCTTTATAGGGTCGTTAAACACCATTTGGAGGAGTTTGTCAGGCAGTTTAAATGGGCGTTGGTGAGTCGGCAGATTTACGAATGGCTCAAGCAAACGCCTGTTGAACCCCTGACGGACATTCAGCGTGCCGCCCGGTTTTACTATCTCCAGAAAATGGCTTTCGGCGGCAAGGTGGCCAATCAGACCTTTGGCACGGCCACGACCAGTCCACCCAGGTTGAATCTGCTGCGAATAGAGGAGGAATTGTCGTCGGCGCATCTGCGTTTGTCGCGCGTGTTTATTGAGCATGTGACCTGGGACAATTGTATTCGTCGCTACGACCGCGAACATACGCTGTTTTATCTTGACCCGCCTTACTGGGGCACTGAAGGTTATGGCGTTGATTTCGGTCTGGAGCATTACGACAAGATGGCCGAATTTGCGCGATCGATCAAAGGCAAGATGATTGTGTCGGTTAACGATATACCGGAAATGCGAAAGGCGTTTGATGGGTTATTTATTGAGTCGGTCGGTATCGATTACACCGTCGGCGGCGGCGAAAAAAGAAAGCTCGCGCGCGAGTTGATTATCAGGAATTTTGAGTGAATATTTCGCGTCCTGAATTCAAGCCATTTATGCGTTTATTCCTTGTCCGGAATTCAAACGCATTTTGTCCGGAATTCAACCGCGCTTTACTCCCGCAAATCAGACCCAAACGGTCAATATCAGCCAGATAAGATTAAGCTATCCCGAGACAATTTGTTCCAGCCCGCAAAACCACGAACCAAAGTTTGATCAAAGTTTTGCAAAATTCCCCCAAGCATTCAATTTGCGTAAAAAAGCCGGCAAAGTATTTGCCGGCTATCATAATTAAACTATTTATAATTCAGCGTTTATAAAAATTACTTACTAACCTGAATACTCGTTTGGCCGATATTATTTGCCTTATCTTTGGCTACGCTCGAAATAACATGGGCACCTGACGCAACTTTGCTAGTATTCCATTTGTATGTCAAAGAACCTGATGTTGTGGAACTGACCAATTTGCCATCAACATACAATTCCAATTTGGCAACCCCGACATTGTCATTCGCCGCAACATTGACGGAGATCACTCCAGTAACCTTTGCCCCATTTCCAGGGTTGGTTATCTGAACCGTTGGCGGGGATTGATCTTGCGGCGCCAGTGCCGTTTGATTTTTTACAGTGATCGATACGTTACCGGAAGACGCTTGATTACCGGCCGCATCTTTCGCGGAAGCAGTAAGTACCACGCTACCATCGGAAACACCTTTACTATCCCAGCTAAATTGATACGGCGCTACGTTATCCGTTCCCACCAATACACCGTTGGCGAACAGCGACACCTCGCTAACGCCTATGTTATCGCTAGCACTGACATCAACCTGCGATATTCCGCTGATCACACTGCCGGCAGTGGGCGAAAAAATACTTACCATCGGCGGAACCGTATCCTTGGATGTGGTATTCAACGCCAGTTGTACCGCCGCTGCCGCATTCACACGGCCATTACCGAAATAGGGATGAAAATCGGTGCCCGCAATCTTGTCAGCTGATTCTTTCAAAACCTTCTCAACATCATCAGGAGTAAGATTTGGATTAGCCGCCATAATCAAAGCAGCAACGCCAGCGGTAACCGGAGAGGAAAATGATGTGCCGTTCCACTTACTGTAGGCATTCCCCATTTTTGTCGTGGCAATTGAAACCCCTGGCGCGGCGACATCGATAAAACTGCCATAATTAGACCAACTGGCTTTGGCATCATTGCTATCAGTCGCGGAAACAGAAATGATGTAAGGATTATCAGTAAAACCAGGATCTATTCCACTATTTCCAGCCGCAGCTATAACCACTCCACCTTTTCCGCGCATATATTGCGCAGCGGTAGTTACGGAAGCACTATTACTTATTCCATCAAAACTTATATTAGCCACATCGGCGTTATGATCAGCCGCCCAGTTTAAGCCCCGGGCAATGTCGCTGTAATATGCAGCCCCGGTGGGATCATTCGTGACTCTGACAGGGAGTATTTTCGCTCCCCATGCAATGGATGCAACGCCCACGGAATTGTTCGTCTGCGCGCTAGCAGTGCCCGCCACAGCCGTGCCGTGCCCCATGACATCGGAGGTTGTGCCGCTTCCATCCGCGGCGTTGTAGCCGGGAAGAAGTTGATTGACCAAGTCCTGATGACCACCATCAACCCCCGTATCCAGTACGGCTATGGTAACTCCTTCACCCTTTGTGACGTCCCATGCACTGGGCGTCTGAATTTTAGGCAAATGCCAAGCAATGGAAAAATACTGATCGTTGACAGTGGTTTCGGTTAGTTGCACTAACATATCAAGTTCGGCAAATTCAATATGCGGGTTTTTTGATAAGGCCCGAACGACCGCTTCTTCGGCATTTTTAGGCACCGAAACCACGTGCAGGGGTAAACTACCGATTTTTTCTCCCGCCTTACCCTGATTTTTACTCAAAACATCATTAAATTCTCTATCAGACAAACCAGCCTTGGGCTTAACCAGTATTTGCCCTGCTCTCCACTTTTTATCGGGAATGCCGGCTGCCGGAGGTGTTTGCTCAATATCTTTATTAATGATTCCTAACAAATCATCCCGCAAATATCCACCCATGTAGATTAAAGCCGGCACCGCTAGCAACACCATCCCCGCTATATATAATCTTTTTATTTTCATGTTACACCACCTGCATCATCTAAAATTTGAGGTTTGATCATATCCCTGTTATGAGAAAATTCTATTGTTCAAAAGGGATGCTTCCTATCTCGGTTGTTAAATAAAAAACAATCTTGAGGGTCGAGGTCAGTGTAATTCAGTCCAGCATAAAAACCGTGATCGTTTCGTCAAATTAAACCACCGGAAAAAACATCGTTTAGTGAGTCACCTGTCTCACCAAGTCAAATACCTCAACCCAAATTCAAACTTTTCCCTTGCGCCAGTTTGGGCAAGCGCCCTTCCAGCCCCATGGCAGCCTTCATCACCTTGTTTCTGATCGGCGTTAGCCGTTGCGCCAACCCCAACCCCAAGTTGCGGATGAGTTTAAGCGGAGGGATGTCGTTGCTGAACGATTTATAAAATACGTCCATCACGGTCATCATTTTCAAATTTTCATTTCGCCGCATGGCTTCATAGCGCTTTAAAATCGACATGTCGGCTATGTTTTTACCCTGCCCATGCGCCTCAACCAAAACCTCGGCCAACGCGGCCGCGTCCAGCAAACCTATATTGACCCCCTGCCCGGCCAGCGGATTGATCATATGCGCCGCATCACCCACCAATGCCACGCCTTGCTTGACATAACTCTGCGCATGCTGGCGCCTCAACGGAAAGCTGGCCACCCCCAACACCTGATTGACCTGCCCCAAACAATCGGGAAACGCCGCCAACAACTCGTCTTTGAGCTGATCATAGGGCAAACTCTGTAAACGCCGCACCTCGTCGGGAGACTGGTACCACACGATCGAGCCATAATTCCCGGTCAAGGGCAAAAATGCTTGCGGCCCACTAGGCACAAAACGCTGCCAAGTTATATCCTGCTGGGGATAGGCTGTTTCGACATAAATCACCAGGGCATGTTGATTGTAATCCCAGCTGGTGACGCCCAGCCCGACCGCCTGCCTGACCCGAGACTGGCCGCCGTCCGCGGCCACCAGCAACCGTGCTTGTAATATCCGCCCATCCACCAACATCACCTCGCTCTGATGACCGTCATAATCAATCCTGGCAATAGACCCGGGCATCAAAAGCGTGACATTGGCAAAATCGGCCAATCGCTCCAGCAAGGCCAATTGGGTAATTCGGTTTTCAACGATATAGCCCAACTCGGACGCACGAATATCGTCGCTGTTAAAAGTGGTATCGCCCATGCCTTCCCAAACCCGCATGCGCTTGAAAGGGCAATAGCGCTTTGAGGCAATGCCCCGCCAGGCGCCAACCGCATCCAGAATATTCCGCGACGCAATACTCAAGGCGGAAACCCGCAAATCATGGGGCTGATCGGGTGAAAAAGCCTCCGGTACCTGAGCCTCGATAATCGCCACCGTAAGCCCGCTGCCGCCCAGGCAACAGGCAACCGCGGCACCGACCATACCGCCGCCCACTATCACCACATCAAATTCTTGTTTCATATTTTGTCACAGAGTATTAAAACGTTAGTCTGACAACGCGGCCGGTATTTACATGGCTGATGAAATGACAGGAAAGCCGCCGCGTGTTATGATTGGAAAGTTTCACCAACTGAAATTTCGGACAAACTCGCAAGTTTGTTGCTGCTTTCGATGACTCTAACACGCGGCAACGAGAAAAACCATAAACGGCGTTGTCCTTAAGGTAATTACCCGGCGACGCAATTAACCAGCAAGACAGGATCTGGATAGCAATGATCAATAACGCCCAGAAAAACAACGCAATACATATGCTTTACGATGCCGATTTATCTCAAGACAGCTGCGGCGTAGGCTTTATCACCCGCAAGGACAGCAAGCAGACACACGCTCTTCTGGTCAAATCGCACGAAGCCTTATGTACCATCCCGCATCGCGGCGGCATGAGCGCCGAGGGTATTGGCGACGGCGCTGGCGTGAACATCGACTTGTCTTTAAAGTTTTTCCGCAAAATCACCGGTA
This sequence comes from Methylomonas subterranea, assembly GCF_024505185.1. Classification (GTDB taxonomy): domain Bacteria; phylum Pseudomonadota; class Gammaproteobacteria; order Methylococcales; family Methylomonadaceae; genus Methylomonas; species Methylomonas subterranea. The sequence goes on along the minus strand of NZ_JANIBJ010000005.1, from coordinate 57,349 downwards.
TCGAAAACTTGGCATTGGGCCAATTCGGCGTGGCCAATTTCTTTTTCCCGGAAGACCACGCCCATTACGACTCCACGGCAACACAGTTGGTGGAAAGCCATCTGAAGGAGTTCGACCTGCCCGTCATAAAATGGCGCGAAGTACCGGTAGACAAATCGGTGTTGAATGCCGCGGCCGTTAAGGCGCAATTACCGATCAAGCAACTGATTTTCGGTCGCCCAGCCGCGCTAAAAGACGCCAGCCACCAAGAATTCGAGCGCCACATCCAAAAAGCGTTGCTGACCATAGAAGCGGACGGCTTTGGCAGACCCGAATTGCGAGGCTTCTACCCATTGTCCATGAGTTCCCGCACTCAGGTCTACAAGGGCCGCCTGAATTCATTCGAGGTAATCCCTTATTTCGTCGATCTATACGATACCGACCACGAAATCAGCACGCTGTTTTTTCACACCCGCTTTTCCACCAATACCGCGCCGGCCACCATGATGGCCCAGCCCTTCCGTTATATGGCGCATAACGGCGAATTGAACACCGACAAGAAAAACCGCCTGAGCGAAAATGCCATCGCCCGTCAAAACAACAAACATATAGTATTCCCTTGCGGACAATCCGACTCCGGCCGACTGGACCAAACCCTGACCCGCCGCATTAACGAAGACGAGCTGGATATCGTGACCGCCATTCTGGCCATGATGCCGCCGGCCTGGGAAAACGACCCCACCTTGTCCGAAGAAGTCCGTGCCATGCTGGAGTTCTTCAGTCTGTACGAGGAAAAAAATGACGGCCCAGCCGCATTGATTTTCAACGACGGCATCCGAGTCGGCGCCCGCCTGGACCGGCTGGGCCTGCGCCCCTTGCGTTCAGTGGAAACCACCGAATATCTGGCCGTAATGTCGGAAGCCGGCCAAATAGACTTTCCGCCCGAAGAAGTGCTGTACCGCGGCCGCATCGAAGCCGGAGGCATGCTGTACTTCGACCACGCCACCGGCCAATCCTACAATAGCCGTCAAGTCATGGAACGCCTGGCCAAGGAGAAAGACTACAAAACCATGCTGGCGGAGCGCTGCCTACACTTGAACGACCTACCCAAAGTAGACCTGTCCGAAATCGGCAACGATCACGAATTGAATATCGACCAACGTCACACCGCCTATTCGTTGAACCAGGAAAGCTTTAAATTCCTGCTCGACCCCATCCTGCAAACCGGCTTGGAAAAAGTCTCGGCCATGGGCTACGGTTTGGCGCCGAACGCCTTGAGCGCGGCGGAAGGCGGCATGTCCCGCTACTTCAGCCAACGCTTCGCGCAAGTCACCAATCCACCCCTGGACTCGTTGCGCGAAAGCGACGGTATGACCTTGCGTGTAGCGCTCGGCGCCAAACCAACCTTCGCACCTAGCCACAGCAAGCAGCTGATGATAGAGTCGCCCATCCTGCAGCGCACCCAACTTGAACAAATACGCCGGCAAACCCAGGTCAAAACCGTCACGCTGGACATGCTCTATACGCCTGACTTCGACGATGCGGTCCAAAACGAAAAAGCCCTGGAACTGGCGCTGCAAAATGTTTGCCAGCAGGTGGAGCAAGCCGCCCGCGGCAATGTTGGAATTATCATTTTGAGCGACGCCAACATCGGTAAAAGCAAAGCCGCTATCCCCGCGCTGTTGATGGTCGCCGCCGCCAACCAGCATATGGTGAAACACGGCTTGCGCTTCAACTCGTCGCTGATCCTGGAAACCGGCCAAGCCGCCAGCCCGCACGACGTCGCCACCATACTGGGCTTCGGCGCCTCGGCTATTTGTCCGCTGAGCGTGCACAACCGGGTGATGACCGAATACGGCGACACCGCATCCCGACAAAAAGCCTTGTACAACTTCCAGAAAGGCGTGGAAAAATCGCTGATGAAAACCATGGGCAAATTCGGCCTGTGTACGGCGGAAAGTTATATCGGCGGCGAATTCTTCGAATCCAATTATCTGGATACCGACGAACCCAAGCTACAGGTTTATTTCCCCAACATCAACGCCTCCGTGGGCGGCGTCCGCTATGCGGATATCGCCGCTAGCGCCAGCGAATGGCACCACAAAGCCTTGTCCGTCAAAGACGAAAACGATATCCCGTTCCTGGGCCTGTTCAAAGAGCGTCAGGAAGGCGCCGGCCATACCTTCGGTAACACGGCCGTGCGCGAATATATCAACATGACCGACGAGGCGATTCTGTACGTTCCGCGGCAACAAACCGCGGAAGCCAGCGACACCGCCTACCTGGATTTCGGTTACGAAAAACGCACGCCGGAGCAAATCGACGCGTTCGGCATTACCCCCGCCTACCGCAGCTTCAGCCGCAATCTGGCACAGGAACGGGCCAATCGTCCGGCGGCATTACGCGACGTGATGGATTTTCCGGTCGATATTACCGCAGCCAACAGCACGGCTGATTTCGACCGTCTGTTGGGCAGTCAGAACTTACTCGGAAACAATAATTTCCTGGTGCGCGGCTTGCGAGTCGAAAAAAGCAACGGCGTCGTCTTTACGTTGAGTCTGAGCAACGACAACAGCAAGGCCCGTCTGGAACAGTTGGCCGAGCATTTGAAAGCCCGCTTCGCCGGCAACGATTTCGGCCTGAGCGTCGAAAACACGGCTATCAGTCTGCGCGTCAACGACAGCGACAGCCTCGTTTACCATTATTTGAACAATCTACGCACGGCCCGCGAAGCCATTGCCCTGGACAAGGTTCAAGCCGCGCACGAAATTACTCCCACCTTTGCTTCCGGCGCCATGAGCCATGGTGCTTTATTGGCCGAAGCACACGAAGCCGTGGCCATGGGTACCAACATTGCCGGCGCCAAAAGCAACTCAGGCGAAGGCGGCGAACATTCCAGCCGTTTCGGTACGTTGCGGTCCAGTAAAATCAAACAGTTCGCCTCCGGCCGTTTCGGCGTCTGGGCCGGCTATCTGGCCGACCCGACCATAGAAGAAATCGAAATCAAAATCGGCCAGGGCGCTAAACCCGGCGAAGGCGGCCAATTACCCGCGCCTAAAGTCTCGGTGGAAATCGCGGCCTTGCGCGGCGGCACGCCCAAGGTAGAACTGGTCAGCCCTCCGCCACATCACGACACCTATTCCATCGAGGATTTGGGTCAATTGATACACGACGCCAAGGCTGCCCGGGTCAAAGTCGTCGTCAAGCTGGTATCGTCCGAAGGCATAGGCACCATCGCGGTGGGCGTGGCGAAAGCCGGTGCCGATGTAATCAACGTGGCCGGCAACACCGGCGGCACCGGCGCCGCGGCGGTTACCAGCCTGAAAAACACCGGCCGCTCGCCTGAAATCGGTATTGCCGAGGTGCACCAAGCGCTGGCGGCGAACGGTTTACGGGAAAAAGTCGTCTTGCGCTGCAGCGCCGCCCACCAAAACGGCGTCGACGTGGTCAAATCCGCCATACTCGGCGGCGACTCCTTCGAATTCGGCACCACCGCGCTGATGATGCTGCGCTGCGTGATGGCGAAAAACTGCAACATCCGCTGCCCGGCCGGCTTGACCACCGCCCATGAAGAATTCAAGGGCGACCCGCGGGTACTGGCGCAGTTTTTCCTGAATCTGGCCCATGAAGTCCGCGAAATTCTGGCCAACCTCGGCTATGGCAGTCTGCGGGAAATTCGTGGCAAAACCGAACTGCTGCACCTGATCAACCATTCCAGCATGGTCGGCCAAATTCATCTGCATAAACTACTGGCGGAAATCCAGGAAATCAAAATCGACAAACCGATTTATCTGGAAAAGGATTTTGCCATCGACGACAAAATATTCGCCCAAGTCAAAACGGCCCTGTTCGAACAAGGCCAAAAACAGGTGATCGTCGCGGGCGACGAGTTCAAGCTGAACAACCGCAACAAAACGGTGGGCGGACAAACCGCCATCGACCTGGAGCGTATGCTGCAATACGGCCTGAATGCCGACCAACTGGCCGGTTCCAAAATCATCTATACCAACCAGCATGGCCGCCGCTATCTGGCCGACGACACCATCATCGTCCGTACCCACGGTTCCGCCGGCCAAAGTTATGCCGCATTCAATAACGACGGCATGCGCATGGAACACACCGGCACCTGTAACGACGGCGTCGGCAAAACCGCTTGCGGCGGCACCATCGTCATCAAATCGCCTGGCGGCGGCTCGCAAAAACCCGGCGAGAACGTGCTGATCGGCAACTTTGCCCTGTTCGGTGCCTCGGGCGGCAAAACCTTCATCAACGGCGAAGCCGGCGACCGTTTCGCGGTGCGTAACTCCGGCGCCATGGCCGTCGTGGAAGGCGTCGGCGACTTCGGCTGCGAATACATGATCAACGGCGCGGTTTTGAATCTGGGCGGCTTCGGTAAAGGCTTCTGCACTGGCATGTCCGGCGGCAACGCCTACCAATACGATCCGGAAGACCGTCTGCGGGATTTGTACGACAAAACCTCCGTCAGCATTCACAGCCTGACCGACGATACCGATGTCGCGGCCAGTCATGAACAATTCATTCTGTACATGCTGGAGCAACACATCGAACATACCGGTTCGGAAAAAGCCAAAACCATTCTGAGCAACTGGCCGCAAGAGCGCCGACATTTCAAATTCGCGCTGCCGTTGTGGCTGAACAGAACCCAAACCGCCGAGTTCCTCAGTCAATCCATGGACCGCAAGACCATGATAGAAGAACTGTCCGTGGCCTACGCGCAGAAGCAGATAGAGCTGATCAAACAGGCTTATAAAAATAACACCACCTTATTCAACGGCGCCATCCCCGGCTACGGCGACATCGACAGCGAGTTGACTTTAAAGCTGATCAACAGCTATGCCGTCGTCGACAAGGCACAACAAATTGCCAGGGATCAACTCAATAAAGCCGGCCAACCATTGAGCGAGGCCCTAATCGACAGGCATGCGCGCAAGTTGGTGATGGAAAGACCGCGAAAATTGCAGGATGCCTTGATCAAGAATATCCGCGAAGCCTATAGCCAATACGACGACGCTCAGCTGGCGACTCTGATGGCGGAAAAACGTCTTAACGACTACAAAACCACCCTGATGCTGCGAGACGTGCAAAGCATTTATTCCATCGGCTCCACCGCCTGGATCATCGAACAGGACACCCTCAACCGTCAAGCCTTGGCCGGGGTACCGTCCATCGATAAAAATCTGGCCAGCCTGGAAAGCCTGGCCATCGTCAAGGACATGCTGGAAAACGAAGCGGCCTGATAAACCGATAAGGTGGGCCGGGTTGCGCTTGCGTTCAACCCCGCCCACCTTGAAATGTATAGCTATCGACCCGAACAGAATCGGCTCAAATGTTGGTAACCAAATGAAAGCACCTTTTATCCCATTAAACGCCCCTTACAGTGACACACAACGCGCTTGGCTAAGCGGCTTTTTCGCCGGCATGCACAGCCACATGCTGCACAGTGCCGGCAGCGTTAATCAGGCGGACGCCCGCATCTTGCACATTCTGTTCGGCAGCCAGACCGGTAATTCCGAATCATTGGCCAACGATGCCGCCGCCAGCGCCAAAAGCCATGGCTTACGGCCCATCGTCAAAAGCATGGACGAAGTGGAAATCGGCCAACTGGCCAAAATGGAATACCTGTTGATCATCACCAGCACTTACGGCGAAGGCGCCATGCCGGACAATGCCGAAATGCTGTGGGAAGCCGCCAGCGGCAGCGATGCGCCGCGCATGGAAAACCTGAAGTATTCGGTATTGGCTCTGGGCGATACCAGCTACGACTTATTCTGCCAAGCCGGTATAGATTGGGACAAGCGCCTGGAAGAATTGGGCGGCAAACGCCTGTTCGAACGAGTCGATTGTGACGTCGATTTCGAAGCACCGGCGGAAAAATGGATCAGCGAAGTGGTACCGCTGATGGCGGAAGGAGCCGCCACCGTTGCGGTCATCGATACCGAAAACCATGCCGGAAAATCCACTTATAACCGGAAAAACCCATTCCCGGCCAAACTCAGCGTCAACCGAATCCTCACGGCGTTGGATTCCTCCAAGGAAACCCGCCATTACGAAATTTCCATAGCCGGTTCCGGCCTGAGCTACGAAGCCGGCGACGCTATGTGCGTAATTCCCACCAATTGTCCTGAACTGGTCGCCGACATATTAAAAGCCCTGGGTTGCGCTGGCGATGAAGAAGAACCGGTCAACGGCGAGTTGATGAAACTGTCGGAAGCCTTGCGCACCCAGTTTGAAATCAAACTACCCAGCAAGGAGTTGCTGGAAGAACTCGCCAAACGCTCCGGCGACCAAGAGCTCAACGCCTTGCTGAGCGCCGGCAACAAAGACAAACTGAACGACTATTTGTGGGGTCGCGACACCCTGGACCTGCTGTTGCAATTCCCAGCCGTGGAATTTTCCGCCGCCGAATTTTTACGCCTGCTGAAGCCGCTACAACACCGCGCCTACTCCATTTCGTCCAGCGGTAAAAAATATCCGGACAGCGTGCATTTGACCGTGGCCAGCGTGCGTTACCAAGCCCACGACCGCCAACATAAAGGCGTGTGCTCGACCTATCTGGCCGATTTGGCCGGCGAAGGCGGCGAAGTGAAAATTTTCTTCACCCCCAACAACAATTTCCGGGTGCCCAACGACGACAGTCTGCCGATGATCATGGTCGGTCCCGGCACTGGCATCGCCCCGTTCCGCGCTTTTCTGCAGGAACGCGAATTCCGCAACGCCAGCGGTAAAAACTGGCTGTTTTTCGGCGACCGCAACGCGGCTACCGATTTTATCTACCGCGACGAAATCGAAGCCATGCGGGCCAGCGGCCTGCTGACCCGACTGGACTTGGCGTTTTCCCGCGATCAGGCGGAAAAAATCTACGTGCAGGATCGCATGCTGGAACACGGCGCCGAGTTATACGCCTGGCTGGAACAAGGCGGCTACTTCTTCGTCTGCGGCGATGCCTACCGCATGGCCAAGGACGTCGACCAAGCCCTGCACGACGTGGTCCGCCTGCACGGTAACAAAACCGTCACTCAAGCCGTGGATTACGTCAACCAACTGAAAAAAGACAAACGTTACGTCAGAGATGTGTATTAAGGATTTCCGCCCACAATGACTTCCGCAATCTATTCCCTCTCCCACCGAAGGTTGTCGTAAAAGCCGATCAGTCCCTTCTCCCCCGGGGAGAAGGTTAGGGTGAGGAATATAAATAGGGAAGTTAGTTCTACTTTGTCACATTTAAAAACCGCCGTCATGCCTGCCTGGAAGCGGGCATCCAGCGCCATGGATGGCAGGCTTCGGTCCATCCATGGAGCCTGTATTCCGGCAATCCCTGCCGGAATGACGAATTCCTTTAAGAATCTGACAAAGTAGAATTAGGGGCGAAATCCTAAGCGCCGTCCAAACTAAAACGCATAAAAAAGCCCCTGCAGCCACTATGCCTAGGCTTTTTTTCAAACCGACCGGGCCAGGAAACCAAAATTCGTCACTGTTCAGCGATTGTGAAGCGTAGGGTGGATATGCCCCACGCATCCACCATGACGGATGCACTTCGCTTATTCTACGTTTGATCTACGCTGTTTAGACTGAATAATTAGCAAAATACAAGCATTTCAAACCAAGTGGATTTAGACTCGAGACTATGCCCGGATAGCTCGGGCGGTTCCCATGGCACACAGCCTTCGTTGCGTCCATGCTTGCGTAACACGTCGGCAAAATTTGCGCTTATTTACAACCCTAGAACTTAATGTCAGCGTTTGCCACATTCGGATGGCAAATCGCATAATACTGCAAGTTCATCAACGACCGAATCATGCAGGTGATGAACGGAAAAATATCTATCACAGGATCGAGCCTCCATCTCAATAATCATGACAACTCGCGATTTATTCATCCAAGCGGTGGAGCATTACGATGCCGGCCGATTGGGCAAGGCCCAAAAAAGCTTGGTAAAACTGCTCAATAAGGCGCCCAACCATGAACAAGCCCGTTATTATTTGGGGCTGACGGAGCAGCAACTTGGACGTGTCGAGCTGGCTGCCGTGCATTTTAAAAATGTCCTGGACCGGAATGCCGACGAAGCGGCTTACTGGGTGGCCTATGTCGAGGCATTGATAGCTTTAGGCGATAGACAAGCCGTCGCGGTTTTTGTCGACGCTGTACGTCGAGGCTTGCGAGGAGAACCCGCGCAACGGTTGGAGAAAAAAATTCGCGAAGCCTTTTCACCCGTGGAAAGATCGCTGCAAGTGTTAAATTGCAAGGTATTAAAAGGCGGGCGCCATGGCATTCGTCAGCCCGTGTTGGAAGCGCGGATTTCAGTCAACACCAAAACGGAAATTGATCGGACAACGCTTATTACCCAATTACAAGAAGTTCTGGAATTATCTTTTAACCCAGCCCCGCTCAGTGATGCAACCCACGCCAAATGGCTGGCGCAACTGTTGCTTCTGAGCGCATGCAAACTGCAACAGGCCGCCGGCCATCCGATTTTCTCGGAGGGTTCACTGATCGAACTGTCGGCGAATCAGTTTTTGCTAGCGATTCCCTACGACGACGGCGATACAGCAATGAAAGTGTTGAAGTGGATGGGCGCCGTACTGAATTCCATGTTAAGCAATCCCGAATGCGCCTTATCGGATGAGTTGAAGACGCAACTGCAATCGTTGCGGGAGAACTGGAAAGCAGCGGCGTTGGGGTCCAAAGATATGTTGGCCTTTCTAGCTAACGCCGACAGCCGGGGTTTGCCTTGGGTGAACAGGGCCGGTTTCCATTATCAGTTTGGCTACGGGAACAAGCAGCGTTGGTTGCACACTACCTTTACCGATCAAACCAGCCGAGCGGGTGCCTATCTCGCCAGAAATAAGACTTTCGCATTGCAGTTGTTACGCCAGGCAGGCTTACCGGTACCGACACACATTCTTATAAACTGCGTTGAAGACGCTTTGAAGGCCGCCAAATCGATTGGTTACCCGGTCGTGGTCAAGCCCGACGATTTGGATCGGGCGCTTGGCGTGTCGGTGGGTATTAACAACCCGGCGTCACTACAAAAAGCCTATCGGGCGGCCAGTGAGCACTCTTCCCGAATTGCCGTGGAAAACCACGTACCCGGCGTCAGTCTGCGGTTGAATATTCTGGGAGGCCGTTTGCTTCAGGCGACGCTTATTCGCCCAGCGGGCGTCACGGGCAACGGCATTGACACCATCCAACGACTGGCCGCGCGTAACGAGGAAAACAGCCTAACGACCGCAAAGCTTATTCTGGACCAAGAATCGCATGAACTGCTGGCCGAACTGAATATGACGGAGGAATCGATTCCGGAAAACGGCCGCTTCGTGCAACTGAAGCGGATGGCCAGTACCTTTAATGGCGGATCGAGGGCAAACGTCATTGACCAAGTGCATCCCGAGAACGTTAATTTGGCGCGACGAGCCGCCGAGGCAGTCGGATTGGATTTTGCCGGTGTGGATATATTGATTTCCGATATCACTCAACCCTGGCATGCCGCCGGCGGCGTCATCAATGAAATCAACGCAGCGCCCATGTTTAGCGCTACTCGCCCGGAAGCCTATGCTGAAGTATTGGACTACCTGCTGAACGGGTCTGACGGCAGGATTCCCATCGCCACGATCATCGGCGAGAGCAGTATTATTGCCCGCATGCTGCATGCGATCATGCTGGAAAAACAGGGAAGCACCGGTCTCAGTTGCGCACAAGCTGTTTGGCTTGGTGAAGAAAAACAAGTGTTTTGGGACTGGTCCGGCTTTAATGGCGGACGTTATTTGCTCAACCGGAAGCAAACCGATGCAGCCGTCATGGCACTTACAGCCGATGACATTTCACAGAACGGTTTTCCGTACGATTTGTGCGATGTAACCGCGTTGTTGAATTTGCCGGCCGGTACGGGCTTCGATTATGAACTAGAGCGCGTTCGTCGTTATGTGATTGTTAATGCCGACAATCCGGCCTGCTTGGCACAAGTCGATGCATTACCCCACAATCGATCAATATTGGTTACCGGTGATGCCGGCAATCCGCAACTAACCCAGCATCTGGAATCGGGTCAAACCGGCGCTTGGTTGGCGGGAGATTCCTCGGAATATCAATTGATGCTGGGAACCCTTGCGCGAGCCGAAGTAATTTTCAGCAGCGGGCAATTGCCGACCGCGCCGGATGTTTCAATAGACAGCATGGCTTTTAGTGCGCTATTTGCCGGTGCAATTGCCTTTGCCATGGAATGTTCTAACGACGAAATACGACAAGGACTGCTGAAATTCACCAACCATGGCTATGAAAAATCACATAGTGCCATTTTGCACCCGTGATGAAACGAGCTGTAACATTTGCGCCAACGGCGTTTCGTTCGCCAGCGAAAATGGCAGTCATTGCTTCAAGTTGATATTGATATGCACCACCCTAAGCAACTCCTCGCTGCCATGCAGATGCCTTCCGACATAAGCCCAACGCATATTGTGACCGGTGATTGAACCTTCCTGCCGCTCCGTCAACTCAGCGCCGGCTTGCTTGCGCAAGCGCGAAACGATATTGGCAATATCGGGCTTTTTGACGTATTCGATCACGTAAGCGCTCGGCTGTCTGCCAGTCGAATACCGAGCCACTAATTGTGATGGCTTGCGCATGGTAAGCGGGGCCGTCATAAATTTTGGCTTTAGCCAGCCGTTGCTCGGCGCTCAATAAACTTTCCGAACGGATGGTAAGATCGACGCGGCCATTGCTGTATGCTTCGCGAACCATCGACAATCCCGGCCTACTTTAGGCGGCGGCTAAAAACGCCGACAGCTTTCTTCGCTATCGTCGGCCAAATGATGCGCCTCGGCTTCCATACGCTGAATACTGCGCGCAAAATGCAGTTCGAGAAATTCATCGAACTCTTTAGCGGAGCTCGCCCCGTAAAATTTTCCAAGCTCGGGAAACCAACTAAAAAGCTTGCTCAACTTACTGCCCATGACTGCCTCGCATCGTCTCGGCGGCCTGCGCCGGCACCGTCCAGCGAATCGACACCTTATCGGCCCAATCCGCATAGTCAAGCGCCGCTCGCTGCCTGACATCGCAAAACTCAACGAACGATTGGAATATTCCATGTCGCCTTCGATAAACTCGCGGCGCAATACGCCCACGTCGTGCGCGGACAGCAAATTCAACACAGGGAACAGAATATGACTCGCCGAGAGCTGGTCGCGGGCTTCCACGGCAGCCAAGTCAGCCAAATTCAGAAAATCGCGCCTAACTATCCATGTCGATGGCATCGAGCACGCTCTTGGAAAGGTCTTCCTCTTTCGGTGCCGGTAATTTCGGGATCAGGAAATTCAGAAAAATCGCCAGTTTTTCCTAAGCCGGGTGTCCATAGGTCAATATCGCACCGAGGAAACCATAGCTGTGCACGAAGGCCTTGGCTTTGCCTTTAAACTCGATTTGGGCATTTTCATCCAATTGCCGTTGGCACGCTTCGACGCAAACATCCAGGATCGGGTCCAACTCCGATGTTGAATCAGGTAACGGCGGCCCACGTCTTCGGCGCCGTAGCGGCGCGACAAGGCCCGCACCCTGCAAAGTTGATGGAAGCGCGGAAATACCTGTTTGCGCTTATTCTTACCGCGCTCGCCTTCCTCTTCGACGATCTGGGCAAAGTTTTCGATGATGTTGGCTAGCAATTCCTTGGCCAACACCCGCTTCCACAGGTAATCGGATTTCAGCCCGTCCGGATTGGGCGGATTGCCGGCACCGCTGTTCCAGCCCTGGTTGAACGGTAAAAACCACGAGGTTTTGCCGGTTAAATGCGTGCAAAACGCCACTTCACTGTCGTCCACCGCAAAATGCACTTCGAGGGCCTCGCGGCGGATGTTGCTTTCGCCCTGGCCAGCATCGCCGGTAAATAGCGCCGAGCCGTTATGTGCCAAGGCAATACGGCTGCCCAATGGGGTGTTGTGCTTCATCTTCCGCGGTTTGTTGACCAAAAACATCAACTGGCCGTCGCTGGAACGCGTGATGAGTTTGTATTCCGGGTCACCGTCGCGGGTGGCCATGAAGCGCGGGTCAGTAAAACCGGCTTTGCCGCCCATGCGTTCCAGGTCGGTTTTCCAGCTTTTGCCGTACGGCGGATTAGACAGCATGAAGTCGAATTCACGCGCCGGAAACCGGTCAGCCGACAAGGTGGATTTATCCGCGCCGCCGACGATGTTCTCGGCCTCTTCGCCTTCGCCCTTTAGCAACAAATCGGCTTTACAGATGGCGTTGGTTTCCGGGTTGATTTCCTGGCCTGGGACACTTTTTGCGAATTCCATCCAAGCAATATCCAAGAACGCCGACCATTTGGCCGCATACAGCCAGCAAATTTCGATGAAGCCTGAATTATCGTCGAAGCCCTGAGAGACGGACTCGCTGAATTACCTTACTCTGAAAGTAAAAAATCGAGCGGGAACGGTTGCTTGTTGGACAGGCGACGGCAGCAAGGATGCTGCCGTCGAGCCTACACGGACGTATTTACGGCGTCTTGTCCGGCGAGGAACCGTGCCCAGCTGCACTACTTTCATTTGCCGGGGCGATCGCCCGGCCTTCATGAACGTTACTCTGAAAGTCACGTGTCAACCGCCCAAAAACTAACGACATAACGCCGTTGACTTTCATATGCCGGGGTGATTGCCAGGCCTTCATGAGCGTTACTGTACGACCTGCCATACGCCCTATTTAGTCATTCATGGCTGTAAATACCCGCAAGTCTGCCAAATGTGCATGCTAAGCCAAATCCCTAAAACCAGAATCATCACCGAGTAATCAATCCTAGTAGCGACGTTGTCGTAGCCACATAGGGGTCGATTCAACGCCCAGGGAAACAACTTTATGCAACAATTTTCATTTAGAGGATTATAATCCACCTATCTAATCTTCCTATGTAATCAGGCTATGAAAACAGTGAATGTTAGCGGTCTAAAGAACAACCCCAGCGAAGCTCTGCGCATGGCTCACGAGGATATGGTCCTGGTTATGAATCGAAACGAACCGGACGCGGTGATGGTTGGCCTAAAATCCACCAAAATCATCGGCATGCCTGGTGTTCGCAAGGCCTTGGCGACAGCCTTATTCAAAGACGGAAATTTATCCCTTGCCCGCTCCGCTAAACTGGCCGATATGCCATTGGCAAACTTTATTGCGCACGTCTCGCGCCTGGGTATTTCCGTCATCGAGCAAACAGCGGATGAAGTCGAGGATGATTTGGACACTCTGGACCAGTGGCTCAACCAAGCCTGATCGCGGATGACCAAAAAAGTCATTGTCGATGCCAGTCCATTGATCGGACTGGCGTTGGTGGAGGGTTTAATCTGGCTGCCCCAGTTATTTGGCGAGGTTTTCGTACCTGAATCGGTGAAACAGGAAGTGTTACCCGGCAAATCGGCGCCGGGTGAACAAGCGCTGTTCCATGCATTCGATTCAGGTTGGTTGACGGTATGGCATGAATCCATCACACCACGTTTGGATATCGACCTGGACGTTGGTGAAACGGATTGCATCAACATCGCGCTATCGTCACCCCAAAACTATTTGCTGATCATGGATGAACGTGCCGGCCGGGCTGTGGCCAAAGAATATCAACTGCAGTTCGTCGGTACGGCCGCAGTCATTGGTCTAGCCAAGAAACAAGGTTTGATTGCGTCTGCTCGAGCGGCTTTTGAAGTCTTGCACCGATCGGATTTTCGAATTTCGGCTACGGCAATCAACAAAATTCTGGCGAGTGTCAGCGAATAATCGAATCGATATTCAGGCTAATTTTCTTTGCCTTGTTGAAATAGTTTTGATTTAAAAAACCGACTCAGAACGTTAGCTCAATCGCGGTACGATTGCCCAGCAACTTAGGCATGGAGAAAACAATGTCTTCACAGTCATCACTCTCAGAACGGTTCAAACGGCCCAGCCAATCGATTTAAACTCGATCAAATCACTCGATGTTCAATGGACATCATGCAACTGTCGATTGTCCCGAATGCCATCGAATCATGGTGCCGCGCGTTATTACCTCTCGGGTCTGGATCGGGTCGATTGGACTCAAGTCAACCTGGACGAATGGTTGGGCATTCTGGCGCAGACCGGGCATTTACCGACAGACGCCAATGCAGCCTCCATGCTCAATCTCGATCAACTGACCGGTACTGGCAGTCGGCTCAATCCACAAAAATACGGCGCCACCACGACCACACGCCAAGATACGTTGACCCGCACCCAAGGCCGGATGACCGAATTGGATGTACCTACGGTCAAACGGCAATCTGAGCTGGAAGGTGGGGGTATGGGACCGCAATAAAGGCGGCCGAATTACTGAACGGCGTCTTTCAGGCCTTTACCGGCTTTGAACGATGGCAGTTTGGCGGCGGCTATCGTGATTGCTTCGCCGGTTTGGGGATTACGACCAGTGCGCTCTGCACGTTCTTTCACTTCAAACGTTCCGAAGCCCACCAGTGCCACTGAATCACCCGATTTGAGAGCTGACTGTATAGACCGGGTAATGCCATCCAATGCGCGGCCGGCATCGGCTTTGGTCAGGTTGGCATGGCTGGCGATGGCGTCGATGAGGTCGGATTTGTTCATAATTGAGAGTTGATGGTTTTAAAAGTTAATAAATTTAGATCATTCAATAAATACAGCTATCGGCGCATCACGCCACCATTTGCCGCAAACTCTGCTGCATGGCGGCTTTAAATGCGGGATCGTTGGCAAGCAATTTATAGAGTTCCAATTCATTGCGGCGATTCTTGAGTATCACGTCTTCAAATATCTTTTCAAACGCCAAGATTCGGGTATGCACATCGGGGTTGTTTTGATATTTTTCCTGGAAATCAGGATGCGCTTTGATACCGTCGGCGATATTGATGAACTTGATGCGCTGCTCTTCAGGCGTTGCACCCCAGCCTTGAAACCAGCGCTCGTTAAAGCTACGAATGATTTCATCCAACGGATCATGTTCTTGATTGCCGCCATGCGCACCACGGAGATTGGGGTTTTGCGGCACCAGCTCGGTTTCGCTGGCATCCAAGCCAATGTGGTGGTTGAGTTTGACCCGTTCCAAACCATAAGACGACAAATCCACCGACTCCAGCAATTCATCAATCTGATCCGCATTGGGGTCTTTCACGATCAGCTTGGGGATCAAAAATTTCAGGAACCAGAACAGCTTTTCCCACGCAACAATTTCAAATGGCATGATGGCGGCCATTTGTCCGTAGATTTTGACAAACTGCTTGGCCTTGATCTTGAAGTCGGCTTTAGCCAGTTCATCAAGCGCCAATTCCTGATTGAATCGGTCCGCCGCCGTATCGATCAGAGGGCTTAGCTGCTGGGCATCGGTATTACTAAAATACAGTTCGACAAACTGCTCAACCTCAAACCACTCATACACCGCCACCTCATCCAGCGCATCTTTTAACTCATGCAATACATTGACATCCGTGGCTTCCGACAAGCGCGTGGCGGTATAAAAAGGATCGAAGGCGGTTTTAATATCGTCTACCGAATTAAAGAAATCCAGGATGAACAAATCTTCGGTTTTCTTACCCCACTTGGGCGCTGCCCGATTCAAGCGCGACAAGGCTTGCACCGCCAGTACGCCTTGTAATTTTTTATCGACATACATCGCACTGAGCTTGGGCTGATCGAATCCGGTCAAGTATTTGTTTGCGACGATCAACAAACGGTACTCGTCTTGATCGAAATAATCGCGGGTTTCATTTTCGGCAAAACCATTGATTTGCGCTTCGCTGTACTCGATGCCGTCAACTTCTTTGGTGCCGGAAAAGGCAATGGCAACCTTGAACGGATTGCCGCGGTCCTTCAATAACTGGCTAATCGCCCGGTAATATCGAATGGCCGCCTCAATATTCTGGGTGATCACCATACCCTTGGCTTTGCCTTTGAGCTTTTTGCTGTTGACCACCTGCGGAATGAAATGGTCCAGCATGATTTCCGCTTTCACGGCAATGGTCTGCTGATGGCGCTCGACATAGGCGCGCAGCTTTTTCTGTGCCTTGGCACTGTCGAACAACGGATTATCCGTGATGGATTTCTGGATCTCGTAATAGCTTTTATAGGTGGTGTAATTGGCCAGCACATCCAGGATAAAGCCTTCCTCGATCGCCTGTTTCATGGAATACAAATGAAACGGCTCGAAACTGCCATCCGCTTGTTTAACCCCGAACTTTTCCAAGGTGGTGTTTTTCGGCGTTGCGGTAAAGGCTAAATAGGAGGCGTTACCGCGCATTTTCCTGGATTGCATGGCTTGCAGAATTTTGTCCTGCACATCCAGCTCTTCCTCGGCTTGCTCGCTCTTGCCCATCGCCCGGTTCATATTGTCGTGCGCTGAACCGCTCTGCGAGCTGTGAGCCTCGTCGATGATCACCGCAAAACGTTTGTCGCTCAGATCGGCGATGCCGTCGATGATGAAGGGAAATTTCTGGATGGTGGTAATGATGATTTTCTTGCCCTGCTCCAGGGCGCTTTTCAACTCCGAAGACTTAAACGCCGGAGCGACGATGTTTTTGACTTCGGAAAAATCCTTGATGTTGTCGCGCAACTGCTTGTCCAGCAGGCGGCGGTCGGTAACGACGATGACCGAATCGAACAACGGTTTTTCCTGCCCCGACGGATACACTTCAATCAATTGATAGGCTGCCCAGGTGATGGAATTGGATTTACCGGAACCCGCCGAGTGTTGGATCAGATAGGTTTGCCCAACACCGTTTTGACTGGCATGCGCCACCAGTTTGCGCACTACATCCAGTTGGTGGTAACGCGGAAAAAACAAGCTGCGCTTATCCAACGGCTCTTTACTGCTGCCGTCCAATCGCACGAAATGCTGAATGATGTTGGCGACACTGTCTTTGCTGAACACTTCCTGCCATAAATAGGCGCTTTTGTGGCCGTTTGGATTGGGCGGATTGCCGGCGCCGTGGTTATGGCCTTTGTTGAACGGCAAAAAGAAGGTGTGCGGCCCGGCCAGTTTGGTGGTCATGTAGATTTCATCGGTATCCACTGCCATATGCACCAGGCAGCGGCCGAATTGCAGCAAAGGCTGATTGATGTCCCTATCTTCGCGATATTGCTTCTGGCCGTGATAACGCGCGGTTTGACCGGTCCAGGGATTTTTCAGCTCCAGCGTGGCAAACGGCAGACCGTTGATGAACAACACCAGATCGATTTCTTCCAGGGTATTGCTCAGGGAATAACGTACCTGACGGGTACTGCTGAAAATGTTGTCGGCAAAGTTCTGCTTCACTTTGTCGGAACTGCTGTCCAGCGGCGCCGGATACATCAGGTGCAAAGTGGCATCGTCGACACTCAAACCCTTTTTCAGCAAATGCAGCAGGCCGTATTTTTTGATCAGTTTGTCGAAGCGTTCCAGCACTTTAAGCTGCCAATCGCCGCTGTGCTTTTGCAACTTTTCCAGCTCTTTAGGTTGGGTGTGTTCCAAGAAGGCCCAAAAGCGTTTGCTGTCGATGGCATAACGGGCGTTGAAATCGTGCGGCAAGCCGAGCTGGTAGCCGTGGTTGGGGCTGAACGGCAGCTCGCCCGCTTCGGCAACACCCTTTTGCGCCTCCAGACAGGTGCCGGTCAGCTGTTTTTCGATGGCGATTTCCAGTTCTTTCTCGGTGGTTTTGCTGGTCATGGCTTTCCTTGGCTAAATAGGCGGAGCTTTGCAGAGTCCAGACGCGCCACAAATAAGTTTGTGGAGTCTAATTTTAAATACACGCTCCACAAACTGATTTGTTGCCGATAGGGACTCCTTAAACGATTCATAAAACTTCCATCGTAGTCAAAGCCCATAAAACAGCCACTCACCATCAAATGAAGCGTTCTTCGTATGCTTTTGATTTGTATGTACAAAACAAAAACCTCCTTGTATCGAATGCTTGCACGATCAAATGACCGTCAAATGAAAACGGGTCATGCCCAAAACGGCACATAGCGGTAAAACACCATTACGACCTTCCGGTAAAGGCTGGTTGGTCAAATCGAAATAAGCCGGGTAATCCAAAAGCTTTAATACCTCGGCTTCATCAACATCTTTGACCGCCATTTGCCGCTCAAAAGGCACCCGGTCAAATACGCGCCACAATGCGCGTTCTTTTTCCGGAAATTCCCGCAGTTTTTTCTTGTACGAACCCACACGAATAAACTCGACACCATCAAACTGCACAGGCGTGTGACTGGCGGCTTGAATTTCTAAAATCACCACCGGCTTGTCGTTACTCGCTTTAAACTCAAAAAAGCGGAAATGAATTTTGGGGGTTATCTTTTGTAACAACCAGCTTTCCAGCTCTTGTTGTTTATACGTTGTTGTAGCCGGTGTGAAATGAGTACCGACAACTTCATGGCTGGAGTCTTCAATTCCCCACACCATGTAAGCCGACTGCTTGCCGATCAACGCGGCGGCATTCGCTAACGCGGAAATATATTCACCGGTTTTTTCGGGATCATGATTCTGCTTGAACTCCACCCACTCCGTTTCCTTGGGTAACTTCACCAATTCCCTGAGTAAGGACAATAAATAGTCATGGCTACGTTCTAACGTCATCAAGCGGTATCCTGGCTTTCGACAAGTTCCGGCACCTTGATTTTACCGGTAACGGCGCTGTTGATCAGCGTGGCTTTGTATTCCTTGAGTTTGTCGATTTGCTGTTGCTGGATGGCAATGGCCTGATCGATTTTGGCGGATTGGGTTTCGATGTGGGTGACGATGGTGGTTTGTTCCTCAATAGGCGGGACGACAGACATCAATTGCTTAAACTCATTCCAATACAGTCTTTTCCGAAAATCGGTAATTCCTTTTGAATTTCTGTCCATTTGCTGAATAAATTCCGGGCAACGATATTGATACTCAAAATATGAAGAGGCTATTTTAGGGCTCGGTGTGGCAATGATATAGGCAGGACTTACCATACCTTTAACTGCCACTGCGCCAATCGCCCCCTGCCAAGCTCGCATCATATTGAAGACGATATCGCCAGGCTGAACCAAGTTATATTTGGTTTTATCTTCAATTTTGATTCTGCCACGGATATTTTCTTCATCGGATATTTCCTCTGAAGAAACGGCTGTATGAATTGAAACGGATAATAACGGTAAGCCCTCTTCGCCTTGTTCGATTCTTTCTCTGAATAAAGCTCGGTTTGCCAGTAACTCCCAATGCGCCGGAACCTCGCCGATCCACTCGACACCAGAATCGCGCATCGGTATGCTGGGATCAAGGCCACGGGTGACGGCGTTTTGAATCAGGATTTGCTTGCGCTCCTTCAGCAAGGCGATTTGTTGTTCCTTGATCGCCACGGCTTGGTCGATTTGCGCGGTTTTACGATCCAGAAAGGCGGCGATGGCGGTTTGTTCTGGGAGATTAGGTATCGGTAAACGTTGTATGCCAATAAAATCAGCATTAGCCCTCGGCATTTTCGAGCCATAGGTAGAGGCATCAACCAAATTAATAAAGTCAGTTGAAAGGAGTAAGTATTTAAAGAAATTAGCTGACTGCTTTTTTGCTCGATAAACCAAAAATTCTGTTGAACATATTCCTTCGCACGTAGCTAAAGCGACCTTGGCTAAATAAGGTCTTAGTTTTCCAAAAAGAATGTCGTTTTCACTGAATTTGTTGGCTAATCCTTCGACTTCCGATTCAGTTTCTATGAAGCGTCCAGACCATGATTCGATATTTTCCATGCCGTAATACTTCAATGTTGAATTTCGACTGGAAATTTTTTCAGAATTCAATGACAAGGAGTACTTAAGTGGAACTACTTTCCAATGCGCTGGAATCTCCCCCAGCCATTCCACCCCGGAATCCTTATAAGTCTCATAAGTCGGCAAAGCCGCCAGTTGCTCAATCATCGTCCGCCTCGTCAGTCTTGTTCATCAATTGCGCCTGCACTTTAATCCGCTCCCGTTCCAATTCGCGTTTTAGCTCGGCCTCGGTCGGTAGAAACGGCAGGTATTTGGCGGCAAACAACTGTTCGCTGTCGGTCAGCACCGAATACTTCACCACTGCTTCGCTTTTCTGGCTGCACAGGATCAGGCCGATGGTCGGGTTGTCGTCCGCCGAGCGTTGCTGTTGGTCGTAGATGCGCACATAGCTATCCATCTGGCCCACGTCTTGATGGCTGAGTTTGCCCAGTTTCAGGTCAATCAGTAAAAAGCACTTTAGCTTGAAATGGTAAAACACCAGATCGATGTAAAAGTCCTGGTCTTCGGTGCGGATGCGCTGTTGCCGGGCGACAAAGGCAAAACCTTTGCCCAATTCCAACAGGAAGGCTTGCAGGTTATCCAGCAGGCCTTGTTCCAGGTCGGATTCCAACAAGTGCTGGCTGGGCAGGTTCAAAAAATCCAGAATATAGGGATCGCGCAATACATCTTGAGGCCGCAGTTGCTGTTGCCGCAGGTTTTCAGCGGCGATATGCTGTTCCGCCTCAGCTTGAACCGGCGCTTTATCCTGGCTGGACAACAGGCGTTCGTAGTAGAGTTTGTCGATCTGCCGTTCCAGTGCGCGAGCGCTCCAACACTGCTCTATCGCCTCCTGTTGATACCAGCTTCTGGCGCCTGGATTTTCCACTCGGAGTAAGGTGCGGTAGTGCGTCCAGCTCAAATCGGTACGCACTGCGTTCCAATTTGGATAGGCCAGAAAAAAGCTTCGCATATTGCGCAGATTGCGAGCGTCGAATCCCTTGCCAAATTCCACAGTTAATTGCGCGGATAATATCTGCAATTGCTGCTTACCGTAGGCGGCTCGGGCCTGTCCGTGTTGTTCGTGCTCGACGATCAAACAGCCAATCTGCCAATAACATTGCACCATCGCGCTATTCACGGCCTGCTGTACTTGTTGACGTGACTGTTGAATGACCAGGGCAATATTACTGAAAAGCGGCGCTAGTCCATCGTTTAGCGACGGATGTGCACTTGCTGATTTCAATGGTTCGGCATCGTTCATCATCGTCGCCTAAAGCAGGTTTACGTCAATACCCAGAATATCCGCTATCAAGCCTTCAGCCTGCTTTTCCAGAGCGATGATGTCCTGAGCCACGTCATTCATAGTACGCAGCGGTTTGTGCCGATAGAAGTATTTATTAAAGCTGATTTCGTAACCGATTTTGACCGAATCCAGGTTTATCCAGGCTTCCGCGACATGCGGTTTCACTTCGGCCTGGAAGTAGCGGTGTATCTGGTCGTTCAATGGCACCGATTCGCTGTCGCGCAAATCGGCATTGGATTCGTAGCTGAGGTATTCGCCTTTTTTACCGGCGGGGTAAACGCCAAAATCGGGTAGCTCATCTTCGCTGCAATCCAGGCGTTGCAAGACTTTTTCGAGCATATCGCCATTGAGTTTGAAGGTTTGCGCGATGACTTTTTCGGCGCTTTCGTCGTACCAACTGACGGCGTTGAGGATGGCGTTTTTGTCGCTGGCAGTGAGTTTGATCGCTTGCGCCTTGAGTATGGCGTCGACGGAAACCTTGAATTGGTTGAAATCGCTCGATTGGTCGGTACCGATCGCCGCCATCAAGGTTTGCGCTGTTTGCATCAGGTTTTGTTGTTTCAACCAAGTATCCAGGCTGAGCAATTTGCTGCGATTTTTGGCATTGAGGCCCAGTTCGTTATCTTCGCACCAGGCCTGAATGGCTTTTTCGTGTTGCGCCAGGCAGCCGGGTTGATAGACGGCATCGCCCCATTGCTGGTAAATCCACTGCATCGGCTGATTCAACGCCTTGTCGAAACGTAAGGTTTCAATGCGCTCCTGGCTGAATTGGGCCTTGCGGCGATCCGGGCGTTCGATATTGACCTTGTAGTAGCCAAAATCGCTGTTGTCGAACACCTGAGCGGCTATACCCGCATCATCGGTTTGGCGTTCCTGGGTTGCCAATGCCAAGTAAGTGGCGACGATTTCCCGGATATGTTGGGGGGCGAATTCGCAGTTTTTGTTGCCGAGATTTTTGCGCAGCTTGCGGTAAAGCTGGCTGGCATCGATCAACTGTACCTTGCCTTTGCGTTCGGGTGCCTTGTGATTGGACAGTAGCCAGATATAAGTGGTGATGCCGGTGTTATAGAACAGGTTGTTGGGCAACTGAATAATGGCTTCCAGCAAATCGTTTTCGATAATGTGCCGACGAATATTGCTTTCGCCGCTACCAGCGTCGCCGGTGAAAAGGCTGGAACCGTTATGCACGGAAGCGATGCGCGAGCCATGAGAACTGTTATCCAGCGGCTTCATTTTGCTGACCATTTCCATCAGAAACAGCAATTGGCCATCGCTGGAACGCGGCGTGGCGTCTAGCGTTTCCGCATTGCCCCAATAGTCGTTTAGCGTCACCCGAAACCGGGCATCGATCACGTCGCCGCCGTCTTTGATGTATTTCTGCTCGCTGGCCCAGCTTTTGCCATAAGGCGGATTGGAGAGCATGAAATCAAAGCGGGTGCCGGCGAATTCGTCCGTGGACAGCGTGGAGCCGACACGGATGTTGGCCGGATTGTTGCCCTTGATCATCATGTCGGATTTGCAAATGGCGTAGGTTTCGTCGTTGATCTCCTTGCCGTACAAATACACATCGCCAGTCGCGCGAATCGCGCCGTCCTCGTCCTTGATGAAGTTTTGCGACTCGGTGAGCATGCCGCCGGAACCGCAAGCCGGGTCGTAGATGGTCATGACCGGCGGCAGTTGATCTTTAACGGGATCGAAGATCAAATGTGTCATCAACTCGATCACTTCGCGGGGCGTGAAGTGTTCGCCGGCCTCTTCGTTATTTTCTTCGTTGAATTTTCGGATCAGCTCTTCAAAGACATAACCCATGCCCAGATTGCTGAGGACGGGTAGCCGGTTGCCGTCTGGATCTTCCTTTTCGTATGGTGTGAGGTTGATATAGGGCGAAGTAAACTTTTCCAGCACGCCGAGCAAAACATCCTTGCCGGCCATATGTCGAACTTGGGTTTTGAGATTGAACTTGTCGATGATTTCCTTGACGTTGGCACTGTAGCCGTTCAAGTAGTCTTCGACATTCGCCAACAGGATTTGCTGATTGTTGGTGGCGGTTTTCAATAATTGCGTGAGCGTCCATTTGCTGGTGTTGTAGAACACATAGCCGGACGCTTCTTTCAGACCGTTATCGTCCAGTTCGGTCAAGCCCATGTCGTTTTTCTGGAACGCCAGTTCTTCCAAAACTTTGTCTTTACTGGGTTCTAACAGCGCATCCAGGCGGCGCAATACCACCATCGGCAGGATGACATCGCGGTATTTGCCGCGGACGTAGACATCGCGCAAACAATCGTCGGCGATCGACCATATAAAGGAAACGAGTTTATTGTGTGCTGCGTGATTCATGCGCTGGTTTTACTTGTCCAATTCGTAAAAAACGTGTCCCTATTTGACTTGTGCCCCTCGGGTATTGCGTTTGGGCTTTCAAACCTCGGGAAATTCATAGCCAGGGGCAAACTTGGCACTGGAAACACCGTAGAGTGCTAGGTGATTTCTTAACCATAACCGATATTCGTTGCCTTGTAGGCTGTGCCCGGACGAGCAATCGACTATCCATTGCCGTAATACGTAGCCGGCAACGGCTGCTCGCATCTTTAAATGCAATACACCGTCGGTCATCCCATAATCGTTTCCGATAATCTCGGGATGCTTTTGATTGGGGTGTGGCACTAAATCCAATTCCACGATCCTATTCCATTGGATGTCTGCACTAGGCTGTTCGTGAGGTAAAACCTTTCCGTCGTCGATCAGTTGGCTTCTGGGTATCCGAGTAATAACGAAATCCAGAAAATCGGGTCTTTTACGATCATAGGCGCGGACATGCCAACGTAAACCATCATTGACCAAAGCGAACGGCGCGATTTCGCGCGTCGAAAATCCACTGCTATGCGAGGTGTAGTCGATGCTGACGACCTTTTGTTGGTGTATCGCTCGAGCAATTGGCGCCAGGATTTCCATTGAAGGCTGGTTAAGCACTTTCGGTAATTCGCAGGTCAGCAACGGCTCACTACTGCCGCCGATGCCATCGCCGAATCCGCGTGACAACGCCGTCAATACGCGTTCCGCGGAGTGCTGGAATGCTGGCGAGAACGCAGGCCCGATCACATAGGTTTTTGACTTGTTATCAAACCCTATGTTGCTCGGAAACAGCTCGCGGTACAGCGCAAAATCTCGTGTGGCAACCGCAGGCGCGATGCCAAACCGTTGCATTAAATCTTGGCGCCCAATGTCTCCGAGAAAGTACAAACGAAATTCGATAAAGAGGAGTCGTTCGCGCTGGGTGTGGCTCAGTATGTCGATGGCAGATGCTGGCTGTGTTTCGCTATTCATGCCAGCACATTCTAAAGACTCTAGCGCATAAATCAACTTTTTGAATAATTGACATGATCATTTTGATTATGTATTATTTTCATATGGATCATTTTCTATAACCTATAGGAGGTGCTATGGCTACAAATCCACCCGCAGGCGATGGTCATCGCAATGGTGCCGTGCGTGAACGCTCGCAAACCCAAACGCCTTCAGGCCATTGGGTCAAACGTGATACCAACACCGGCCGATTCATGGATGTTAAGTCCGACGGCAAACCGTTTATAGGCGCTAGGAAAGAGAAGTAATTAACCCGCGGCTTTTGACGGTTTAGATGACTCGATAAAGCCGCATTCATAACTCAACATTTGGAGGGCCTATGGCCCGATTTATTGCCCCCCTAAACGGCAATAGGCGGACGCAACGGCAAACCTAAATCTCGAAACGCTTTGCCAATGACTCAAGATGCTCTGACAGATTAAAGAGCCATAGGCGTTTTTCATCGTCATATTGATGCCGATTATAAGTTCCCACCACACCGGGTAACATATGACCGAGAATCGTTTCACCTACGGAATCTGGACATCCTAATTTTGCAAGCAAGGTGCGTGACGTCCGTCGCAAATCATGCGGTGCCCAATGAGTCACCGTTAATCGAGGCCTCACCTGCTCAGGGCGAATCTGACTATAGGGTTGCCTATAAAATACCTGTTCAGTGACGTATTTTTGTTCGATGTGCCCCACTTTATGACGGGATGGAAATAGAAAACCGTCTCCATATAGTTTTTTCCGCCGTAAAACTACGGTCAAACCTCTACCGAATAAGGGCACCCTTTGATCTGGAGCAGTTTCATGTCGGGCATTTTTCGTTCTAATTTTCGGTATCGTCCACCAAACTTGACCGCCCTCTTCACTAATTTCAGTTCCTGACATGCCAACAATTTCTGAGCCGCGAGTTCCGGTCCAAAGATATAACATTAGAACGTCAGTAATTATCGGTGCGAAATTTGGAAGCCAAGCTATCAATTCACCGATTTCGTCTTCAGTGAGTACGCGTTTGACCACGCCGATGTTCTTACCTTCTATGGTCTTTCCTTTTGATCTAATTTTTCCACGTAAAATTAAGCGCCACCAATTTACCGCGGCTTCAGGCAATCTGCCGGCATCCATTGCAAAATCCCATGCTGCTCCTAACTCACATCGTAATTTTCCGGCCTGCACGGGCGATATTGCGGCGTACTTTTGAATCAAATCAAAAGCCATTGCGCGGGTAATTGCAGTGGATGGTAAATCCGCCATATCACCCAGCATCGTGTTAAACATCCTAGTAATTTCAGTAGAACCTTTTTTGGCTCTGTGGCGACAAACATGTCCAGCTAAGTATTCATCACATAGCACGCGGACTGTATAAGCGTTTTCAGAATTTGCCGCCTCTTGTTTCAATATTAAAGCTTTTGCCTCTAATTTAGCTTGCTTTGCCTCTAATACAGGATCATTACCAGAATCACGCTGGTTTTTCAAAGCTTCCCAAGCGACAATAGCCACTGGGAATGACATAGACGGCCAATGACCAATTGACACCTGCCTAAGGCGTCCATCAACAGTGCTTCTATACCGATAAAACCAAGTTCTCACCTTTGCCATGGCAGACAAACGCAGCCCAGGGTAATCGTCAAAAGCCATATGCTGTCCAGGTAGCAAAGCTTTAGCGGTGCGGGCGTCGAATTGCATTTCAGTATAGGTTTTTTGTGGCGAATGATGACGCGAGTATAACCTGAAGAAACCTATACTAAAACCTATACTAAAAAGCAAAGTGCAGGAAAGTTTTGATAAGTGTCGACAATGTTAGACTCAACAGAAAACCAAAGAATGTTACTTATGTATCAAATTGTTACAAATGAATAACCAGAAAAAACAAGGCGCCAAGCAAGACGAGAAAACGCAGCACACCCCGATGATGCAGCAATATATGCGCATCAAATCCCAGCACCCGGATACCCTGCTTTTTTATCGCATGGGCGATTTTTACGAGCTGTTTTACGACGATGCCAAACGCGCCGCGCAATTGCTGGACATCACCCTGACCGCGCGCGGACATTCCGGCGGCCACCCCATTCCGATGGCGGGCATTCCCTATCATGCCGCCGAAAACTATATCGCCCGACTGCTGAAACAGGGCGAATCCATCGCGATTTGCGAGCAGATTGGCGACCCGGCCAAATCAAAGGGCCCGGTTGAACGCAAGGTGCTGCGTATCGTCACGCCGGGCACGGTCACCGACGAAGCCTTGCTGGAAGACCGCAAGGACAATCTGCTGGTAGCGCTGGCGGCCTTCGATAAATTTTACGGGCTGGCTTGCCTGGATTTGGGCAGCGGCAAGTTCGTGCTGCAGCAACTGGAAGGCAACACCCCGTTGCTCAGCGAAATAGAACGTCTGAACCCGGCCGAGTTGCTGTATAGCGAAGACCTGTCTCTGCCCGCCTGCCTAAGGGAGCGTAAGGGTTTATGCCGACGGCCGCCCTGGCATTTCGATCTGGACAGTTGCCGGCAGCTGATCCTGAAGCAATTCAACTGCCACGATTTGAAAGGCTTCGGCTGCGAACATTTGCCGGCGGCAATTTGCGCGGCCGGCAGTTTGTTGCAATACGTGCGCGACACCCAGTTTAACGCCCTACCCCACATCCAGGGCATCGCCATCGAGCATGCCGACGATGGCATCAGCCTGGACGCCGCCAGCCGCCGTAATCTGGAACTGGATAGCCACCCCAGCGGCCAGCTGCAATATACCCTGCTGGGCGTGCTGGACCAGACCGCCACCGCGATGGGCAGCCGCTGCCTAAGGCGCTGGATACACAGACCCTTGCGCGACCACGGCATCATCAACGGCCGTTACGCTTGTATTGCCAGCCTGTTGGACAATCAGTTGTACCGGGAATTACAGGGCAGTCTGCGCCAGGTCGGCGACATCGAGCGCATCAGCTCGCGAATCGCATTAAAATCGGCCCGCCCGCGCGATTTATTGGTGCTGCGCCATACCCTGGCGACTTTGCCGAGCCTGCAAAGCCATTTGGCCGACAGCGAAAATCCGCATCTGGAGACGCTGCGCTCGCAATTGCGCGAACAGCCGCAATTACTGGACTTGTTGCAGCGCGCCATCATTGACAATCCACCGGTATTGATCCGCGACGGCGGCGTCATCGCGCCGGGCTTCAACGCCGAACTCGACGAACTACGCAACCTCAGCCAGAACGCCGACCAGTTCCTGATCGACATGGAACAACGGGAGCGCGCCGCTACCGGCATCGCCACTCTGAAGGTGAATTACAACCGGGTACACGGCTATTACATCGAGATTTCCAACGCCCAGGCCGACAAGGTGCCGGTGCATTACACCCGCAAGCAGACACTGAAGGGCGCCGAGCGTTACATCACGCCGGAATTGAAATCCTTTGAGGACAAGGTATTGAGCGCCAGGGAAAAGTCGCTGTCCTTCGAAAAAGCGCTGTACGACGAACTGCTGACCACGCTAGGCGATGCCTTGCTCGATTTGCAACAGTGCGCCAACGCCCTGGCCGAACTGGATGTATTGGTAAACTTTGCGGAACGCGCCGACACGTTGAACCTATCGCAACCGATTCTGAACCAGGAACCCGGCATAAGCATAAGCGGCGGACGCCATCTGGTGGTGGAAGCCTTGTCCAGTATTCCATTCGTCGCCAACGATCTGGAGTTTTCCAACGATCGGCGCATGCTGGTGATCACCGGCCCCAACATGGGCGGTAAATCGACTTATATGCGCCAAGCGGCTTTGATCGTGTTGTTGGCGCATATTGGTTGTTATGTACCGGCCCAGTCGCTGCGCTGCGGCCCCATCGACAAAATATTCACCCGCATCGGCGCCTCGGACGATCTGGCCAGCGGCCGCTCGACCTTTATGGTGGAAATGTCGGAAACCGCCAACATATTGCATAACGCCACCAGCAACAGTCTGATTTTGATGGACGAAATAGGCCGCGGCACCAGCACCTTCGACGGCTTGTCGCTGGCCTGGGCCTGCGCCGATTATCTGGCGCGGCATAGCCGGGCTTTCACGCTATTCGCCACCCATTATTTCGAGCTGACCACGCTGGCGGAGGAACAAGCCAACATTCACAACATTCATCTGGATGCCATGGAACACGGCGACAAGATCATATTTCTGCATGCGGTCAAGGACGGCCCGGCCAGCCAGAGCTATGGCTTGCAGGTAGCGGCGCTGGCCGGCGTGCCGCAAGCGGTAATCGCTAACGCCAAAACCAAGCTGGCCCAATTGGAGAACAGCGCTTATATCGAGCTGCAAAGCCATAATGAAGTGAATCAGTTGGACCTGTTCACCAGCCGTGAATGCCATCCGGCCGTGGTACTGCTGGAAGGAATAGATCCCGATAATCTCAGCCCACGGCAGGCGCTGGACGAGTTGTATCGGTTGAAGAAAATGTTGAAGGAATGGAAGTAAAAAAATAAGCCGAAAAGGCTATCGGCAAAACCGGGCGGCGCTGCCACCCAGTCCTCTCCGCATACCGCTTAATTATTCCTTGGCCAGGATTTTCGCCAGTTGAGCCGCGGGAACATAGCCCGGCAGGATGTTGCCTTTTTCGGTCACTATCATCGGCGTGCCGTTCATGCCAAACGACTCGCCCAATGCCATGTGTTGGTCAACGGGATTATCGCAGTTTTTGGTCTCCAAGGATTCGCCTTTTTTCGCCGTAGTCAGGGCTTTTTGTCTGTCGGCGGCGCACCAGACGGAAACCGCCTTGCTATAAGACTCGGACCCCTTGCCCGCTCTGGGGAAAAACAAATAACGCACGCTGATGCCCTGAGCCATGTATTGATCGATTTCCGAATGCAGCTTGCGGCAGTAACCGCAGTCGATATCGGTAAAAATCGACACCACGTGCTTGCCGGCCGCCGGTTTGAAAATGATCATGTTCTTTTCGCCGACCTGTTCCAAGGCTTGCCTGCGCACGCCGGCCAGCTTGTTTTCGGTAATGTTTTTCTTTTCGACGGCATCGAACATCTGACCTTGCAACAGGTAGCGTCCGTCTTCCGAGGCGTAGAAGATATTGCCGCCGCTGACAACTTCAAACAAGCCCTTGATTTCCGAGGGCGCGATCGATTCAACCTGCGCGCCCGGCATAAATTCGTTAAGGGCCTTTTTGATGGCTGCTTCGTCGGCTCGCACGCTGTTGACCGTCAGTACGGCAAGCGCAAACAATAAAATTCCAGTGAGTTTTTTCATGGTCTGACCAATGCTAGGTTTGATAAAGTGGGGTGGACTTCGCGCTGAACATTTTGTTCAGCGTCATTGAAATAATCGATCCAAATCCAGGAACAGCGCCAGCGCCATTAAACATATCAACACCAGCATGCCCAACTGTTGAAAAGCCATCTGCATCCGATCCGACACCGGGCTGCCCTTGATGACTTCCACCAAATAAAAAAGCAGATGACCGCCGTCCAGCACCGGCACCGGCAACAGGTTCAATACACCCAGACTGACACTGATCAGACCCAGAAACTTCAAAAATGCCGTGAAGCCCATCTCGGCCGACTGGCCGGCATACTGGGCAATGCTGATAGGCCCGCTTAAGTTTTCCACCGAGGCAGCGCCGATGAACATTTTGCCTATCATTTTGATTGTGCTGATCGAGTAGAACCAAGTCCTTTCCAGGGCGGCGGGTAGGGCTTCCATGGGCGACAGCGAATATTCCACCTGTAAATCGCGCATCGTTGCTTCGGGGATATGTACGCCGGCGCCGATTTTCCCGATCACCTTGCCGTCCGCCTGCTCTTCCCGGCGCGGCGTCAATGTGAGTTGCGTTTCCACCTCGTTGCGTTCCAGGGTAACATTGATTTCCCGGTCTGGTCTGGCTTGCACATAATCGACCCACTGCTGCCAATCCTCGATCGGCTGATCGTCGGCGCGCAGTATCAAATCGCCGCTCTGCAATCCGGCCTGTTTCGCCGAACCTTCGTCCAACAGTTTTCCTATGATAGGCTTGATCACGGGAATAAACGGTTTCAGCCCCAAGCGCTGATTCAGGACTTCCGGCGTCCGTACATCTTCGTCCGTCAACACGATGGCCCGAAATTGCCTTTGATCTTCCCGGGTTATCACATCGACCACGATATCGCGCTGGCCGTTGATGGCGGCTGAAAACAGTTCATCCAATGCCATCGCCCAGGTCGGGGTGGACTTTTGGTTGACGCTGATGATCTGATCGCCCGCCTGAAAGCCGGCTTCGGCCGCTATGCTGCCGGTTTCGACATTGCCCAGTATGGGTTTCAGGCCAGTTTCGCCCACCACCATGACAAGCCAAAACAAGGCCACGGCCAGAATCAGATTGAACAAGGGCCCGGCGGCCACGATAGCAGTTCTGACGGCTACCGTCTGCCGGTTGAACGCGTAGGGCAAATCCGCCTCGGCAACCTCGCCCTCGCGCTCGTCGACCATTTTGACGTAGCCGCCTAGCGGGATGGCGGCCACCACGAACTCGGTTTGTTCGGGAGACTTTTGGTAAGCCCATAATTTTTTGCCGAAGCCTATCGAAAAACGAATGACTTTGACCCCTGTCAGCCGCGCCAGCCAAAAATGGCCGAATTCATGAAACGCGACCAGCACCGCGATGGCGACGGTGAAATAAAACAGGGTATGCAGGGTTTCCATCAGGCTGCCAAGCCTTCGATCACGGATTTGGCCGCTTGACGGGCCCGGCTGTCTGCCCTTAGCACCAGTTCCAGGCTATCGGCGCTGTCCGGCGTGAATTGCGCCATGCTGCGCTCGATGATGATGGCGATGTCGGTGAATTTCACTTCCTCGTTCAAAAAGGCTTCCACGGCAATTTCATTGGCCGCATTCAACACGGTTGGCATGATGCCGCCGGCTTTTATGGCTTCGTAAGCCAGTCTCAAGCAGGGAAAGCGCTGCAGATCGGGCTTTTCGAAATCCATATGCCCTACTTCGAATATATCCAGGGGCGCCACGCCGGAATCGAAGCGCTCCGGCCAAGCCATGGCGTGAGCGATCGGCGTGCGCATATCCGGGTTGCCCATTTGCGCCAGCACCGAGCCGTCGACGTAATCGACCATGGAATGAATGATACTTTGCGGATGAATAACTACCTGAATCTGGTCCGGATCCATGTTGAACAGCAGGCAGGCCTCGATTAATTCCAGGCCCTTGTTCATCATGGTCGCCGAATCCACCGATATTTTTCGGCCCATGTCCCATTTCGGATGCGCCACGGCTTGATCGGGAGTCATATTCGGCAGCAACTCGAGCGGCGTTTTACGGAAGGGTCCGCCGGACGCCGTCAATAAAATCCGCCGCGCCTGCTTGGCGCTATGGCCGGGCGTATAACCGGCCGGCATGCATTGGAAGATGGCATTGTGCTCGCTATCTATCGGCAATAACACCGCGCCGGAATCGCTGACCGCCCGCATGAAAATCTGCCCGGACATTACCAGAGCTTCCTTGTTGGCCAGCAGCACGGTCTTGCCGGCCTTCGCGGCCGCCAAACTTGGCAACAGGCCCGCCGCGCCGACAATCGCCGCCATCACGGCGTCGACATTATCCAAGGTCGCCACTTCGATCAATGCTTCCGCGCCCGCCAAAACCTTGATCTCCGCAAGCGGCGATGCGGCTATGCGCTGCCTGAATTCCTCCGCCTTGCTTTCGGTAACCACCACCGCGTATTCGGGGCGGTGCGCAAGGCATTGTTCGTACAACACATCGATGTTGCCGTTCGCGGTCAAAGCCACGACTTTATACTGGTCCGGGTGGCGCGCCACCACATCCAGGGTGCTGACCCCTATCGAACCCGTGGCTCCGAGGATGCAGATACCTTTCATGCGAAGACGCTCCGGCCGATCAACACGATGCCGGCATAGAAAAACGGCGCGGCGGCGATCAGGCTATCGACTCTATCCAAAATACCGCCATGGCCCGGCAGCAGGCTGCCGCTATCCTTGACGCCTTTTTGCCGCTTGACCAAGCTGAAAAACAAATCGCCATATATCGACACCAGCACGGTCAACACCGACAGTATCAACAAATCCACGCTCATCAGAATCGCCAAGGAAGCTTCTTCGGATTGCAGCGCTTCCAAGCCGTAATAAATGCGCAAGCCTATGGCGCAAATCACCGCGGACAGCAGCGCTCCATACATGCCCTGAACGGTTTTTCCAGGACTGATTTCCGGCGCCAGCTTATCCTTGCCCCATTTTTTACCCACGAAATAAGCGCTGATGTCGGCTGCCCAAATCAACACCAGGAAATACAACACCATGCCCGGCCCGTAATAAGCTCTGAGTTTGCTCAGGAACATCCAGGCGGACAATAACACCAACCAGCCCACAAAGGCTTTGGCGCGGGGTTTGAACTCCGTCTGCAACAATTGCCCGGCGGCCTGTCTGATGATTATCATGGCCAACACCCAGAACAACACCGGCGCAATCACCAGCCATTCCAAGGCGTCGGAATATTCCTTGATTTCCGGCCATTCCAAGGCTTCGCCCAATAACTCCAGAAACACCGTCCAATAGGTGACGCCCAACATGGGAAAAATCAGAGCAGCGAAAAACAAACACTTTTTGCCGGGCTGTTCCACGCCTGTCAGGGACAACCATTCCCAAGCCCCTCCCAAGGTGACGATGGCGATAAACAATGAAAAATAGACGGCGGGCAATTGAAAAACCGCCAAAATGACGACAGCCGCTAACACCAAGGCCGTTAATATGCGTTGTACCAACATAGTTTGCTTTTTAATTATTATGGTTATGAAAAATGCCTAAAGAATACGTTTATCAATGACTTGTTCGCCGGTATGTCCGAATCGCCGCTGCCTGCCCTTGAAACTGTCCATGGCTGTCTGCATCATGGCCTGATCGAAATCCGGCCATAACACATCGGTAAAAAAGAACTCAGTATAAGCCAACTGCCACAGTAAAAAATTACTGACTCGCTCTTCGCCACCCGAACGAATGAATAAATCCGGCTCGGGTAAATCCGCCGTTACCAAATAGCGATTCAACAAGTCCTCGTTGACATCCCGTTCATCGATTTGGCCCACCTTGACCGCATGGGCGATTTTTTGCGCGGCTTGGGCAATATCCCAGCGGCCACCGTAATTAGCCGCTATCACCAGTGTCAAACCGCTGTTTTGGGCGGTTTGCGCTTCGGCCGCGTGGATTTTCTCCCGCAACTTGTCCGGAAAAGCCTCCTTATCGCCGATGATACGCAAGCGGATATTGTTTTTATCCAGTTTGTCGACTTGGCTTTGCAGCGTACTCATGAACAATTCCATCAACAGACTGACTTCGTCCTTGGGCCGACGCCAGTTCTCGCTACTGAAGGCAAACAGCGACAATACTTCGACATTTTGCTTCGCGCAATATTCGACGATTTTCCTGACGGCCTTGACCCCCGCATGATGACCCATGATTCTGGGCATCATGCGCTTTTGCGCCCAACGGCCGTTTCCGTCCATGATAATGGCGATATGCCTGGGAATGCTCCCGTTGACTATCACACTGCTAGCAAGTTCATCCGCCATGGTTATGCTCAACTGATTTACATGGACAGCAGATCGGCTTCTTTTTCTTCAAGATGCTTTTCTACTTCCTTGATGTATTGATCGGTCAGCTTTTGAATCTTGTCTTCGCCTTGGCGAGCATCGTCCTCGGAAATCAGTTTTTCCTTTAACGCATCCTTGATGGCCGCATTGGCGTCGCGGCGAATATTTCTGATCGACACCCGGCCTTGTTCGGCTTCATTCTTGACCACCTTGACCAACTCGCGGCGGCGTTCCTCGGTCAAGGCCGGTAACGGAATTCTGATCACGGTACCCTGGGTAGCCGGATTCAAGCCCAATCCCGATGACATGATGGCTTTTTCGATGGCTTGTACCATGCCTTTTTCCCACGGCACCACTTTCAGGGTTCGGGCGTCTTCCACCGACACGTTGGCCACTTGGGACAATTGCGACTCCGTTCCGTAATAACTGACGCTAATCTGGTCCAACAGACTGGGATGGGCCCGGCCGGTTCTGATTTTGGTGAAGGCTTTTTGCAACGCTTCTATGCTTTTCGCCATGCGCGCCGCGGCATCTTGTTGAATATCGCTGATCATTCTATTTCCTCACAATTAGAGAGCCGATGTCCTCGCCGCGCATCAAGCGCATGACTGCTCCCGGCTCGAAAACATTCATTACCCGCATCGGCAGGTTGTTGTCCCGGCACAGCACCAAGGCCGTGGTATCCATCACATTCAGCCGTTGATCGATGGCTTCGTCATAGGTCAGGCGTGGATAAAACACCGCGTCGGCCACTTTGTTAGGATCGGCCGAATAGACCCCCTTGACCTTGGTGGCCTTGATCATCAATTCGGCATCGATTTCGATGGCGCGCAGACTGGCGGCGGTATCGGTGGTGAAAAACGGATTGCCGGTACCGGCGGCGAAAATGGTCACCCGGCCTTTTTCCAAATGGCGAACCGCGCGGCGGCGGATATAATCTTCGCACACCTGATTGATTTTTAGCGCCGTCATGACCCGCACGGGTTGACCCAAGTATTCCAGGGCATCCTGCATGGCCAATGCATTGATGACGGTGGCCAACATGCCCATTTGATCGCTGGTTACCCGGTTAAGGCCATCGGAAGCTTTTTCGGAGCCGCGCAAAATATTGCCGCCGCCTATCACCAAGCCTACTTGAATTCCGGCGTCGCATAAGTCTTTGACTTCTTGCGCCAGGCGCTGCACGATCTCGGGGTCTATACTGCCCCCTTGTTCGCTCATCAACGCTTCACCGCTTAATTTAAGTAAAATTCTCTGACAAATGATCTGACTCATAATCGAAGTATCCTGGGTTGAAGGGTTAAAGCAAGCAATTCCGCGCAGAAAAAACCCGGTTTTCACCGGGTTTTCCAGGAGAGGTTAACCTCTTACCTGCGCCATGACTTCGGCGGCAAAATCTTCTTCTTTCTTCTCGATACCTTCGCCCACTTCGAAACGGGCAAAGCGTAACACCGAATTATCTTTTTCTTTCAACAACTGGGCAACGGTCTTGCTATCGTCTTTGATAAAGGCTTGCCCTTGCAGAGTCACTTCAGCCAGGAATTTATTGATGCGGCCGGAAACCATTTTTTCGACGATATCCGCCGGTTTGCCCTTGATTTTTTCCTCTTGCTGCGCCAGGAAAATTTCCTTCTCTTTTTCGATGGATTCGGGCGCAACCTGATCAGCGGAAACGCACATCGGCTTGCTGGCCGCAATGTGCATGGCGACGTCCTTGCCCAACTCGGCATCGGCTTTCGCCAACTCCACGATAACGCCGATTTTGCTGCCGTGCAGGTAGCAGGCTTGACCGCCATCGACGGTAGCAAACTTTTCAAAGCGTCTGACGGTGATGTTTTCACCCAATTTGGCAATCAAGGCCCGGCGGGTTTCGTCCACGCTTTGTCCGTTTGCCAGCACCAGGGCTTGCAATTGTTCATCGCTTTCGACATCGGCTGTCAGCAAGCCACTGACTACGTCATTGACAAAACCGCTGAAATCGTCGCCTTTCGCCACGAAGTCGGTCTCGCAGTTTACGTCCGCCATCACCACGGTTTTACCGTCGGCGGAGACTTTTACACCGATCACGCCTTCGGCCGCGATACGGCCGGATTTTTTATCGGCCTTGGCCAGACCTGCCTTCCGCATATTCTCGATGGCCAGTTCCATATCGCCATTAGCTTCAACCAAGGCTTTTTTGCATTCCATCATGCCGGAACCCGTACGTTCACGCAGTTCCTTAACCATCGCCGCACTAATATTCATTACTTTTTCCTCAAGATTATTAACTAAAAAAACGCCTCACAAAGGAGGCGTTTAAAAAACCGAAATCCGGAGCCGACGAAAATCGGCTCCCGGCGCGCCCGGTCCAAAAGACCGGACTGCAAAAACTTACGCTTCCGCTGCAACTTCCTCGACGAAATCATCCGACTTTGAGCCTGCGTCCATACGCAGGGCCTTGGCTTCCAGAACAGCTGCCGCGGCGCTTTGGCAATACAGCGTCACCGCGCGAATCGAATCGTCGTTGCCCGGAATCACATAATCGACATTGTCGGGCGAGTTGTTGGAATCAACCACACCGATCACGGGAATACCCAATTTTTTGGCTTCCATGATGGCGTTTTTCTCATAGCCCACATCCAGGACGAAAATCGCATCGGGCGTGCCGCGCATGTCCTTGATACCGCCCAGGCTGCGTTCCAGCTTTTCCAGTTCACGCTCCATGCCCAAGGCTTCTTTTTTGCTGAAACGTTGGTATAGGGTGCCGTCGGCCTTCATCGCTTCCAGCTCTTTCAGACGGTTGATGGATTTTTTGATGGTTTTGAAGTTGGTCAACATACCGCCCAACCAGCGATGGTTGACGTAAGGCATGCCGCAACGCTTGGCTTCTTCGGCCACCGCCTTGCGCGCTGCTTTTTTGGTGCCGACAAACAGGATGCTGCCCTTGTTGGCGGTCATCTGACCCAGGTAATTCATGGCGTCGTTGAACATTGGGAGCGTTTGCTCCAAATCGATGATATGGATCTTGTTACGGGCACCGAACAGGTAGGAAGCCATTTTCGGATTCCAGTAACGGGTTTGGTGTCCGAAATGCACACCGGCTTCCAACATTTGACGCATTGACACTGCTGCCATTTATTTCTCCTAAGATTTGCCGAATGATTCGGCTTTGGGTTACGCCTCCGCACTGTCCCGACTGATGACCCGTTTCAATGTTTCCATTGCAACAAGCACCCCATCAATCGTGTCGACAGACGTGAGTATTAAACATGGTGAACTTCACTTTATACCACGATTACAATTTCACAACAATAGCAACTCTGTTAGACTCCCCTGAAAACGCCGCCGCGACGGCCGTTATTTACCCCCATCGTCCATCAATAAACCTCAGACTCTCTGATGAGCATTGTCATAAAAACAGCGGAAGAAATTGAAAAAATGCGCATCGCCGGCAGATTGGCCGCCGATGTATTGGAAATGATTGCCCCGCACGTAGTCGTGGGCATCAGTACCGACGAACTGGATCAAATCTGCCACGACTACATAGTCAACGAACAACGGGCGATTCCGGCTCCGCTCAACTACCGCGGCTTTCCGAAATCCATATGCACATCGATCAATTATCAGATCTGCCACGGCATCCCCAGCGACAAAAAGCTCAAAAACGGCGACATTGTCAATATCGACATTACCGTCATCAAGGATGATTACCATGGCGACACCAGCAAGATGTTCTGTGTCGGCGACGTCAGCCCCCACGCAAAACGCCTGGTGGAAATCACCCGCCAATGCCTGTTTCTCGGCATAGAGCAAGTCAAGCCCGGCGCCCATTTCGGCGATATAGGCCACGCCATTCAACAACACGCGGAAAACAACCGCTACTCGGTAGTGCGGGAATTTTGCGGCCACGGCATCGGCAAGAAATTCCACGAAGATCCGCATGTCATGCATTTCGGCAAGCGCGGCGAGGGCGCCGTGATCGAGCCGGGCATGATTTTTACCATAGAACCCATGATCAATATCGGCAAACGGCACATGAAAATCCTGTCCGACGGCTGGACCGCCGTCACCAAGGATCGCAGCTTGTCGGCGCAGTGGGAACACACCATTCTGGTAACCGATTCCGGATACGAAATTCTGACCTTGCGCCAGGAAGAACGGTGACCGAATATTTATTCGCCGAAGCCTTTGCGGAAACCAACCCGATTTCGGCCTTTAAAGTCGCTATCGCCGGCGAGAATGCGCGGTTAAAACAACGATTTACGCCCGCCCAATCGCCCGCCGACCTGCTCGGCGAAAAAGCCCGTTTTATCGACAGCCTGTTATCCGCCTGCTGGACGCACTTTTTAGCCGACGAAGCCGCCCATCAGGCCCTGATTGCCACCGGCGGCTACGGGCGCGGCGAATTGTTCCCCCATTCCGACATCGACATTCTGATTGTATTGAATCAGGCCTTTACCGACAAAATCCAGGACGGACTATCGGCGTTCAGCAACTTCTTGTGGGACATCGGCCTAAAGCCCGGCCTGAGAACCTGCTTTACCAACGAATGCGTGGCCTTTGCCCTGCAGGATCAAACCATTTTCACCAGCTTGCTGGAAATGCGCCTGATCAGCGGTAACCGGGATTTATTCGAAACCCTTGCCAAACAAATTATCAACACCCAGCTTTGGTCTTCGGAAAAGTTTTTCCTGGCCAAAATGAGCGAACAGGAACAGCGCTACGGCAAATTCCATGACACCGCCTACAATCTGGAACCCAATATCAAGGAAGGGCCGGGCGGCTTAAGAGACATACAAGTCATAGGCTGGGTTTTCAAGCACCATTACAATGCCCAATCCTTGCGCGAGCTGATCAATTACGGCTTTCTGCCCCGCGCCGAATACGACAATCTGGTAGCCGCCCGCGACATATTGTGGCGCCTGCGTTTTGCGCTGCATTGCCTGACCAACCGTTGCGAAGACCGTCTACTGTTCGACCACCAGCGCGAAATGGCGGAATTATTCGGTTACACGGACCAGCACGGCAATCCGGATGTCGAACAATTCATGCAGTTTTTCTTTAAAACCGTCGTGGACATCGAACGACTCAACGAAATGCTGCTGCAACTGCTCAACGAACGCCTGATCAACAATCAGGAAGCACTGACCCCCAGCCCCATCACCGCCAATTTCTCATCCATAGCCGGTTATCTGGAAGTCAGCCGCGAAGACGTATTTCAAAATCACCCGCTGGCGCTACTGGAAATATTTCTCCTGCTGCAGCAGTCGCCCTCGCTGAAAGGCATCAGAGCCGGCACCATCAGACTGATTCGCAAAAGCCTGGCGTTGATAGACGACCAATTCCGCCGCAACAAACAGGCTAACCGCCTGTTTATAGAAATACTGCGGCAGCCGCGCGGTATCACCCATCAGCTCAAACGCATGAACCGCTACGGCGTGCTGGCCGCATACCTGCCGGATTTCGCCAACATCGTGGCCCGCATGCAGTACGATTTGTTTCACATTTACACCGTGGACGAACACACCTTGTTTGTAATCAGAAATCTCAGACGCTTTGCCCTGGATAAACACAGCAAGGAATTGCCGTTCTGCAACAACATTTTCCTGCTGACTCCAAAACCCGACGTGCTGTATATCGCCGCCTTGTTCCACGACATCGCCAAGGGGCGCGGCGGCGACCACTCGACGCTGGGCGAAAACATCGCCCTGGATTTTTGCCGACAACACGACCTGTCGGGACAGGACAGCAAACTAATAACCTGGCTGGTTCGCCATCACTTATTGATGTCGATGACCGCGCAGCGCAAGGACATCAGCGACCCGGACGTAATTCACACTTTCGCCCTGCAGGTCGGCAGCATCGAATACCTGAACTATCTGTACCTGTTGACCGTGGCCGACATTCGGGCCACCAATCCAAGTTTATGGAACGCCTGGAAGGATGCCCTGCTGAAAGATCTGTATATCGCCACGCACCGAGCCTTGCACCGCGGCCTGCAAAATCCGGTCGCCCGCTCGGAACGCATCAAGGAAACCCAACAGGAAGCCAAGCGCGAACTGCTTAAACTCGGCATAGCCGAAAGCGCCATTTCCAAGTCTTGGCAACATTTGAGCGACGATTACTTTCTGCGCTATTCCGCCGACGAAATCGCCTGGCACACCATTGCCATTGCCGCATCCAACGAACGGGAACTGCCGCTGGTTTTGCTTCGCCCGCAAACCCAACGCGGCAGCGCCGAAATATTTGTCTACGCCCGCGATGAAGCGCAGATATTTTCGATCTGCACGGCCACCCTTGATCACCTGGGCCTGACCATTCTGGATGCCCGCATCATCACTACCGAAGACCAATACATCTTAAACAGCTTTCAGGTACTGGAACAGTCTGGCGAAGCCATCAACGATTTGTACCGGGAAATCCATATCTGCGACACCTTGCGACAAGGCTTGATCAACAAAAAAGCCAGCCTGTCGAAAAACATACACAAACAATCCAGACAGGCCCGGCATTTTCCGATCGAAACCAGCGTGACCTTTCTGGACAACCCGTCCGGCAAACACACGACCATAGAGCTGATCACCACCGACCGCGCGGGGCTTTTATCCACCATAGGCCGCGCCTTCATCGAACTCAACATAAAACTGCACGACGCCAAAATCACCACCATCGGCAGCCGGGCCGAGGATATGTTTTATGTAACGGACCAGAACAATCAGCCGCTAAACGACGAGCAGGAAAGACAGCGCATACGCGATACCATCCTGCGATACCTAAGCACCTCGCATTAAGCCTCGTCAGCCGCAAGGCACGACAAAGCGGTTTTAATTCGATTTTAATGCTATTCGCCAGGTCCGGTCAGCCTACAGCGCTTAAAATACAACCCATTCATTAAGTCCGCTATGTCTTTATCAAAACAACTGCTCATTCTGGTTTCCGCGTTATTCATGCTGATATTCGGCGTCAATCTGGCGCTAAGCATCAATAACAGCAAGACGTATCTGGAAAACGAATCCTTAAACCACGCCCAAGACACAGCCACATCGCTCGGCTTATCCATCAGTCCCTACATGAAATCCCCTCGCGACCCCATTATTCAGGCCATGGTCAGCGCCGTCTTCGATATGGGCTACTACCAACAAATCCGCCTGCTGGATGCGGGCGGCAGCGAATTGATTTCGCTGAACAACACCCGGCGAGCCGCCGGCGTGCCCGACTGGTTCATTGCCCTGCTGCCCATATCGCCGGCCGTCGCCCAAAGCGAAATCAGCTCCGGCTGGACCATCAGCGGCACCATCTATGTCAGCGTCAACCCCGCCTACGCCTATAGCGCGCTGTATCAACAGGCCAAGACCTCGCTTTCCTACTCACTGGCCGCCTTGATCGTTTCCATACTGACACTCACGCTACTGTTGCGCTTGACGCTTGCTTCCCTGAAAAGCATGGGGCATCAAGCCAAAAGAATCGCCGAGGGTCATTTCGAAAAACTGGAAAAACTGCCCTGGACCAGCGACGTCAAGGAACTCGCCCTCACCATGAACAGCATGTCGCAAAAAATCCAGGACACCATTCAATCGCTGCGCGACAAACTGGAAATCAGCGCGGAAAAACTGTTACGCGATCCGCTGACCGGGCTGTATACCAAATCCTTGCTCGATTCCGACATAACGCATCTGCTCGGCCTACATACCCCGGCGTTTCTGTTGCTGATAAAAGTCGACAGCCTACCCGAACTGATCAAGGAGCAAGGCAGCGATACCATAGACCGCTTACTGCAAGAGTTTGCCGGCCTGATACGGCGGCCAGCCGAAGCGGCCGACGCCTCCCGGATCAAAGCCTATCGGCTATACGGCGGCGAATTTGCCCTGCTGATCGAAACCGACGACGTAGAAAAGATAAAAACAGTCTGCGAAGCCTTGAGCAGGGACATGCTGGAACTGGGCCGACAATTCGACAAAGCCGACCTGGCTCATATCGGCGCCTGCCAGATAAATCCGCTGGAATCGGCCGACAGCATAAAGATTGCGGCGCAGGAAGCCTACGAACAGGCCAGCTTGATCGGTCCCAACAGCTACCACATCAATCTCGCGGGCCAGCATATCGCACGGGATATTGCGGCCTGGAAATCGCTGGTATTCGAATGCGTCGACAGTTCCAACTACACCGTCGCGTATACCAATCCCATCCTTGCGCCAAACAGCGGCCGCATCATCATGGAAGAAGCCATTTCCCAGGCGCACGACAGGCAAGGCCAGCCCATCGCCATAGGCCCTTTTATTTCGATTGCGGAGAAATACGCCAAGATCATCGACTTTGACAAGGGCGTGATATTGAAAGTATTGGATTACATTCAGCAGTCCGGCATCGAACACGCCCTGGCGGTCAACGTCTCCAGCCGCTCCATCAAAAACGCCGAATTCATGGCCTGGCTGGAAGCGCTGACCAAACAAAACCGGGCCGCAACCAGACAGCTGGTATTTGGCTTTTCCGCCTACGCCGTCGGTAAAGATGTCAACGCCCATGTCAGCTTTTTTTACAGTCTGCATCAATGGGGCGGACGCGTCATGATCAAACGCTTCGAACCCCAATCGCTGCCGCCGAGCATCAACAAACAACTAAAACCGGACTTTATCCGCCTGGCGCGCGATATCGGCAACGGCATCGGCAAATCGCCGCAAAAACTGGAATTCGTCACGACCGTGCTCGAGATGAGCAAATTACTCGGCATAAGCGTGCTGGCTGAAAACATACTGGCCGATGAGGATCATCAGGCCTTGCACAAGATAGGGATCATGGGTGTCAGTCGCTAACAAACTACTGCTTTCCTTGCTGACTGTCGGAATATTTTACACCTGCCTGACCCTCTACCAACAACACACTCCGGAACCTAGCCTAACTGTGGGACTGCGCTTTACCCCGGCCTTGCTGGACAACATCGAGCAAACTCACGGCCTCTCCACCCGCCAACGCTTTGTGGACTGGCAAGAACTCATCGAACAAGGCAAAAACGCAACGGAACTGGAAAAGCTCCGCCTGAGCAACGACTTTTTCAACCAAACCAGTCTGTTTGTTGACGACAAGGTACTCTGGAAAGCCCAGGATTACTGGGCCACGCCTTTTGAATTCATCATCAAGGGAGCGGGCGATTGCGAGGATTTTTCCATAGCCAAATACTTTACCCTGCTGGAAATGGGCGTTGACGACAGCAAACTTAGAATAACCTACGTCAAGGCGCTGGAACTGAATCAAGCCCATATGGTGCTGACATATTATGAATCGCCGGCGGCAGTGCCCTTGGTACTGGACAATATCAAGCCCGACATCCGCTCCGCCGACGAACGCCGGGACCTGGAACCGGTATACAGCTTTAACGGCAGCGGTTTGTGGCTGGCCAAACTACGTTCTATCGATCTGAATCTCGGAACCGCCGGCAGTATCAATGCCTGGGAAGATTTAAAGCTCAGAATGCTTGAGATGAATCTTTAATTCTACTTTGTCACATTTAAAAACCGCCGTCATGTCCGCCTGGAAGCGGGTACCCAGCACCATGGAGGCAGGCTTCGGCCCATAGCCTGGATTCCGGCAATCCCCGCCGGAATGACGAATTCCTTTAAGAATCTGACAAAGTAGAATTAAGCGCCGGTCGATTTGCAGCGCGATTTTCGACCGTCCCCGGGCTCCCGACCGGCTCTCGACCGCGCAGCTTTTCATCGGCATGTCATAAATTTTTACACGTGGGTTTTAGCTTGGCAAACGCCCAGCCTATTTTTCCCCGTTTTGCTTGGTGA
The DNA here is from genome assembly GCF_024505185.1 of Methylomonas subterranea. Lineage (GTDB taxonomy): Bacteria > Pseudomonadota > Gammaproteobacteria > Methylococcales > Methylomonadaceae > Methylomonas > Methylomonas subterranea. Next base: position 13,673 of record NZ_JANIBJ010000005.1, on the reverse strand, counting down.
AAGCCTGTAAAGACGTACAACCCCGTTTCGGACTTAAATGAATACTCACTGATATTCAATAATTTACAAAATTTCTCTTAAAATTGCGCAACTGTTGGCACAGATAATGCCTTTTAATTTCCATCAGTTCATCAATTTATGGGAGAGGAAAAATGAACAAAATCATCTTGGCATCATCATTACTCATGCTGGCCGGCACGGGCATCAATACCGCCCACGCAACTAGCTGCGCGGTAACTGAAGTGTCATTAGGCACAAATCCGACAATTAACGCCGACGCATGTTATGGCTACACCACATTTGGCTCTCCTGCAGTAGAGTTGAACACCTTGAATACAGCAGCACTGCCAACTTTTAGCAGCAGCACTTACGGCAGCGGAAGCTTTACCGAAGTATTTAACACATCACCTCAAACCGGCATTTTTAACTCGATTCAACTCACCCTGACGGGTGTTAACGTTGGCGCAAATGTCGATACCTTCACCTTCAGCTGGGCTGACACAAATGGCGCCGCTCTGCCTAACCTGCCGCTATACATCGACTTGGTATTTTCCTTCAAGGCTGGCAGCACCCAATCCTCCAACGGCGGCGCAGGCATAGCTTACTTTTTCTTTAATGACTTTCTGTTGACGAGCACCCCCACATCCACGACCGGCTCATTCGATTTGGTCGTGCAACAAGGTCTGTCACATAACGCCTTGTACGCCAGAACCAGCGACAAGACAGTTCCAAGCTGTCTAACCAACCCTGCTTTGTGCGATGAAGACCTGCCAGAACCAGGCTCAATCGCATTGCTTGGCATCGGTCTGTTCGGTTTCGGCGTTCAACGCTTCAGAAAACAAGGCTAAAACCAAAGCCTTCAGCTCCGATCAAAAACGCCGGCTCGATGCCGGCGTTTTTGTTTAGCCCCATGGAAAATTCTCGAGGCATCCCCCACTCAACCCCCAATCGCAAAACATTTCATTCCGCTGTTTAAGGTATTTCCGGCTAACGGCGGGTGATACAATCAGGCTTCCTTTAACCACGCCATTAACCAGGATGTCAGTGGATCACGCATTTTCTCCGTTGTTTACCGATACGGCGCCGGCCAGGCTCCGCGAAATTCCATACAACTACACCTCTTTTTCCGACCGGGAAATCGTCATCCGCCTGCTGGGCGAACAGCATTGGCGGGTGCTTGAATCGTTGCGCGACGAGCGCATCACCGGCCGTTCCGCCCGCATGCTGTTTGAAGTGCTGGGCGACATTTGGGCTGTTCGGCGCAATCCCTATCTGGAAGACGACCTGCTCGACAACGCCAAGCGCCGCCGCGCCTTGCTGGACGCCTTGCGCCACCGCTTGCGGCAAATGGAAAAACGTTACGCGGAACACGAAGCCGAAAATCCCGACCGCGCCCGCCGGGTCATGTCCCTGATAGAGGCGGCGCGCCGAGCGGTTGACAGCTTTGCCGCCCACTTCGACCGCACCCGCGAGATGCGCCGCAAAGCCCAGCATTTGCTCTCCAAACACACCCGCAAGGACAACATTCGCTTCGACGGCTTCGCCCGCGTCTCCCATGTCACCGACGCCACCGACTGGCGGGTGGAATATCCGTTCGTGGTGCTTTATCCCAACAGCGAAGACGAAGTCGGCCACATGGTGCGCGACTGCATCAAACTGGGCCTGACTATCATTCCGCGCGGCGGCGGCACGGGCTACACCGGCGGCGCGGTTCCGCTGACACCTTACTCGGCGGTGATCAATACCGAAAAATTGGTGGAAATAGGCAGGGTCGAAACCGACAGCCGCCCGCCGGGCCTGCAACAAAGCTATGCCACCATTCATACCGGCGCCGGCGTGGTAACCCGGCGGGTCATGGACGTGGCGGACTACGCCGGCCTGGTATTCGCCTGCGACCCGACTTCGGCCGACGCCTCCTGCGTGGGCGGTAATATCGCCATGAATGCCGGCGGCAAAAAGGCCGTGCTGTGGGGCACGGCGCTGGATAATCTGCTGTCCTGGCGCATGGTCACCCCGGACGGCAACTGGCTGGAAGTCGAGCGTTTCAACCATAACCTGGGCAAGATTCACGACCAGGAGCGAGTGGTTTTCAATCTGAAATATTACGACGCCAAACGGCAAACCCTGCAGGCCGAACAACAGCTGGTCATGTCCGGTTCGGATTTCCGCAAGGGCGAATTGGGCAAGGACGTTACCGACAAATTCCTCGGCGGCCTGCCCGGCATCCAGAAAGAAGGCTGCGACGGCATCATCACCTCGGCGCGCTGGATTTTGCACAAAATGCCGCCGCACATCCGCACCTTTTGCCTGGAATTTTACGGTCAGGTGCGCGAAGCCGTGCCGTCCATCGTGGAAATTCGGGATTATCTGGCTTCGCTGCCCAAAACCGGCTCGACCCGGGTGATGCTGGCCGGCCTGGAGCATCTGGACGAGCGCTATGTGAAGGCCGTCGGCTACGCCAGCAAGGCCAAGCAACAAGGCCGGCCCAAAATGGTCTTGATCGGCGACATTGTCGGCGACGACGACAGTCAGGTGGCCTGGGCCGCCTCGGAAGTGGTGCGCATCTGCAACGCCCGCGGCGCCGAGGGTTTTATTGCGGTCAGCGCGGAAACCCGCAAAAAATTCTGGCTGGACCGGGCCCGCACCGCCGCCATCGCCAAGCATACCAACGCCTTCAAGATCAACGAAGACGTGGTGATTCCCCTGCCGCGCATGGGCGACTATTGCGACGGCATAGAGCGCATCAACATCGAACTGTCCCTGCGCAACAAATTGCGCTTATGCGCCGCTCTCGGCGTTTTTTTAGCGGGCGACCTGCCGGTGCGCTTCTACGAAGAGGGCGTCGACAAAGCCGCCTTGATTTACGACCGCCGCCAGCAAGCGATATCCGCTATCCAGCAAATAAGAGCCCGCTGGCAATGGATTTACGACAATCTGGACCTGCCGCTGGCTCGGGCCGAGGCGCTGTTTGCGGAGCATGACATTCAGGCCGGCGAATTGAGCAATCGCGCCGCCCACCCTACTCTGTTCCATCGCCTGCAGGATCATTCGCTAAGGGTGTCCTGGAAACAGGAACTGCTGCCGCGCCTGAAGGAAATCTTCGCCGGCGACAATTTCCGCCCCATCGTCGAGCGTATCGAAGCCCTGCACAAGGAAATCTTGCGCGGCCGGGTGTTCGTGGCCCTGCACATGCACGCCGGCGACGGCAACGTGCATACCAACCTGCCGGTCAATTCCGATCACTACGAAATGCTGCGGGAAGCCAATCAGGCCGTGGCGCGCATCATGGAATTGGCGCGCTCCCTGGGCGGAGTGATTTCCGGCGAACACGGCATAGGCATCACCAAATACGAGTTTTTGAGCAGCGAAGAACTGGCCGGCTTTCATGCCTACAAACAACAGGTGGACCCGGATGGCCGTTTCAATCGCGGCAAATTGATGCCGGGCGCTGATTTACGTAGCGCCTACACCACCTCGTTCAGCCTGATGGGTTTCGAATCGCTGATCATGCAGCAAAGCGATATCGGCGCCATTTCCGATTCTGTGAAGGACTGCCTGCGTTGCGGCAAATGCAAGCCGGTTTGTTCCACCCACGTGCCCAACGCCAATCTGCTGTACTCGCCGCGCAATAAAATCCTGGCCACCTCATTGCTGATCGAAGCTTTCTTGTACGAGGAGCAGACCCGCCGCGGCATTTCCATCACCCATTGGAAGGAGTTCGAAGACGTGGCCGACCATTGCACGGTCTGCCACAAATGTTTCAACCCCTGCCCGGTGGACATCGATTTCGGCGATGTCTCAATGAATATGCGCAGCCTGCTGCGCAAAATGGGCAAGCAAAGTTTCAACCCGGTCAAAACCGCCGCCATTGCCTTTTTAAGCACCGGACGTCCCGGCAGCGTCAAACTGATGCGCAAACTGCTGATCGAGTGGTCGTACAAGGCGCAACGGCTGGGCAGTTTTTTTCTACGCCCCTGGGGCCGGGCGCAACTGGCGCATCCACCCTCCTCGACCGGCAAGCCGGAGATGCGCGAATACGTGATTCATTTCACCAACCGCAAAATGCCCGGCAAATTGCCCAGCAAAACCGCCAGAGCCTTGCTGGGCATAGAAAGCGATCAGATTGTGCCCATCATACGCGACCGGCATAAAACTCAAACCGATTCGGAGGCGGTATTTTATTTCCCCGGCTGCGGTTCCGAGCGGCTGTTCTCGCAAGTCGGCTTGGCCACCCAGGCCATGCTGTTCGAAATCGGCGTGCAGACGGTCCTGCCGCCCGGCTATTTGTGCTGCGGTTATCCGCAACGCGCCGCCGGCCAAGACGACAAGGCCCGCGATATCACCACCGATAACCGGGTATTGTTTCACCGGGTCGCCAACACTCTGAATTACCTGGACATCAAAACCGTGGTAGTCAGCTGCGGCACCTGTCTGGATCAATTGCTGGATTACGAATTCGACAAAATTTTTCCCGGTTGCCGCCTGATCGACATTCACGAATACCTGTTGGAAAAAGGCGTCAAGCTCGACGGCGTGGGCGGCGACAGATACGTCTACCACGACCCTTGCCACAGCCCGATGAAACTGCAAGACCCTCTGAAAACCGTGTCCGGCCTGGTCGGCGCCAAGGTCAACAAATCCGACCGCTGCTGCGGCGAATCCGGCACTCTGGCGGTGGCCCGTCCCGACATTTCCACCCAGGTACGCTTCCGCAAGGCCGAGGAATTGCAAAACGATGCCGAAAAACTGCGCGGCGATGGCTATTCCGGTCCGATGAAAATGCTCACCTCCTGCCCTTCCTGCATGCAGGGATTGCAACGTTACCAAGGCGAGGTCGAGCAACTGGAAGTCGATTACGTGGTGGTGGAAATCGCCAAGCACGTTTTGGGTAAGGACTGGATGAAAAACTATATCAAGCAGGCCTCCAACGGCGGCATCGAACGGGTCCTGGTGTAATAAAACCGCTGTTCCGGCAGAAATAGCTTGCACAATGGAATAATGCCGATATAATGTGCGGCTCGAACGACAGACTTTAGGCGCGTAGCTCAGTTGGTTAGAGCACCACCTTGACATGGTGGGGGTCGGTGGTTCGAGTCCACTCGCGCCTACCATACATTTAAAGCACCGCTAGCCGGTGCTTTTTTTATTGCGGAATCGAACATGCCTGTAATTACTCTTCCCGACGGTTCACAGCGTCAATTTGACCACGCGGTAACAGTCATGGACGTTGCCAAATCCATCGGTTCCGGTTTAGCCAAAGCCACTTTGGCCGGCAAAATCAACGACAAATTGGTAGACGCCGGCACCTTGATCGATGCCGATGCCAGCTTGCAAATCATTACCGGCAAGGATGAAGCGGGCCTGGAAATTATCCGCCACTCCACTGCCCACCTGTTGGCGCAGGCCGTTAAACAGCTGTTTCCCAGCGCGCAGATCACCATCGGCCCGGTGATAGAAAACGGCTTTTATTATGATATCGCCTTCGAGCGCTCATTCACGCCGGACGACTTGGCCGACATCGAAAGAAAAATGCTGGAACTGGCGGCGCAAGATCTGCCGGTCAGCCGCTCGCTGATGTCGCGCGACGAGGCTGTTAACTTTTTCCTGGGCCTGGGCGAAAAATACAAAGCAGAAATCATCGCCTCCATCCCCGCCAACGAAGACCTGTCCCTGTACAGCCAAGGCGAATTCACCGACCTGTGCCGCGGCCCGCACGTACCCAGTACCGGCAAACTGAAAGCCTTCAAATTGATGAAAATCGCCGGCGCCTATTGGCGCGGCGATTCCAACAATGAAATGCTGCAACGCATTTACGGCACGGCCTGGACCGACGGCAAGGAATTGGCGGCTTATCTGCACCGCCTGGAAGAAGCGGAAAAACGCGATCATAGAAAGATCGGCAAGGCCTTGGACCTGTTTCATACCCAGGAAGAGGCTCCCGGCATGGTATTCTGGCACGACAAGGGCTGGACAATTTATCAGCAAGTCGAGCAATACGTGCGGGAAAAACTGCGCGTGAATGGCTACGGCGAAGTTAAAACGCCGCAAATCGTCGACCGTAGCCTGTGGGAAAAATCCGGCCACTGGGACAAATTCAGCGCCATGATGTTTACCACAAATTCGGAAAACCGCGATTACGCGGTCAAACCGATGAACTGCCCCTGCCACATCCAAATCTACAACCAAGGCATCAAAAGTTACCGCGACCTGCCGGTGCGACTGGCCGAATTCGGCTCCTGCCACCGCAACGAACCCTCCGGCACCTTGCACGGCCTGATGCGGGTGCGCAATTTCGTGCAGGATGACGCGCATATTTTTTGCACCGAAGACCAGATTCAATCCGAAGTAGCCACCTTCATCGACCTGCTGTTCGAGGTATACAAAGACTTCGGTTTCGAGGAAGTCATCATCAAACTGTCCACCCGACCGGAAAACCGGGTCGGCGACGACAGTGTTTGGGACAAGGCCGAAAACGCCCTGGAACTGGCTTTGAATACCAAAGGCCTGGATTGGCAGTTGCAACCCGGCGAAGGCGCATTTTACGGCCCCAAAATCGAATTCTCCCTGAAAGACTGCATCGGCCGGGTCTGGCAATGCGGCACCATTCAGGTCGATTTCTCCATGCCGGAGCGCCTGGGCGCCTCCTATATCGGCGAAGACAGCGCCAGACACGTGCCGGTGATGCTGCATCGCGCCATCCTGGGTTCGCTGGAGCGTTTCATCGGCATCTTGATCGAGCAGCACGCCGGCAATTTCCCCTTATGGCTGGCCCCGGTGCAGATAATGATCATGAATATCACCGATCGTCAGGCCGAATATGCCGAAAAAGTCCGCCTAGAACTGGAAAAACAAGGCTTTAGAAGCAAAATTGACTTGAGAAATGAGAAGATAGGCTTTAAAATCCGCGAGCATTCCATGCAGCGTGTGCCATATCTTTTGATTATTGGTGACAAAGAACTGGATAATCAAACAGTATCCGTCCGCACCCAACAGGGTGAAGACCTGGGAAGTCTGGCAATTAGCGCGTTGATCGAACGTTTGAATGCCGAGATTGCGGACAGAAAATAATAACAACTTGGAGGATTAGGGTATCAGCTCTAAAAAAGATGCAACGCGCTTAAACACCGAAATCACCGCCAGACGGGTACGGTTAATAGGCGCTGAAGGTGAACAAGTCGGGGTTGTTTCAATCAACGAAGCATTACAACTTGCCTATGATGCAAACATGGATCTGGTCGAAATTTCGCCCAATGCGGATCCCCCGGTTTGCAAAGTCATGGATTACGGCAAATACCAGTTTGAGCAAAACAAAAAACTGCAAGCCGCCAAGAAAAAGCAGAAGCAAATCCAGATCAAGGAAATCAAATTTCGGCCCGGCACCGAGGAAGGCGACTATCAGGTCAAGCTGCGCAGTTTGATCAAGTTCCTCAACGAGGGCGACAAGACCAAAATTACCGTGCGCTTCAAGGGCCGGGAAATGTCGCACCGCGAATTGGGCATGGATTTGTTGAAGCGAATCGAGACCGACCTGGAAGAATACGCCGCCGTCGAGCAATTCCCCAAGCTGGAAGGCCGGCAAATGGTCATGGTCATGGGACCGAAAAAGAAAAAATAGTTTTAACTGTTTGCAAAACAGTTTGCCGACTCAGGAACGATTCGGTTGAGGCGGCTTTTGTCCGCCAAAAATTCAATGGGGCCAAGCATTTTGCCTCACTGGGTTTTATCTCAGGGACTTTATTTTTAATCATTGGAGAAAACAAATGCCAAAAATGAAAAGCCATAGCGGCGCCGGCAAGCGCTTCAAGAAAACCGGTACCGGCGGTTTCAAGTGCAAGCAATCGCACAAGCGTCATATTCTGACCAAAAAAACCACCAAGCGTAAAAGACAGTTGCGTAAAACAGCCATTCTTCACCCTTCGGATACGCCATTGGTAGCACGCATGCTGCCTTACAGCTGATCGATACCATCCTTTAAAGAGAGAAGAACATGGCAAGAGTTAAACGCGGCGTCACCGCAAGAGCAAGACACAAAAAGATTTTAAAACTGGCCAAGGGTTACTATGGTGCCCGTAGCAGGGTTTATCGCGTAGCCAAACAGGCGGTCATCAAGGCCGGTCAATATGCCTACCGCGACCGCAAACAGAAAAAACGTCAATTCCGCGCCCTGTGGATCGTGCGTATCAACGCGGCGGCCCGTCTGTGCGGCATTTCCTACAGCCGCATGATCAATGGCTTGAACAAAGCCAACGTGGCTATTGATCGTAAAGTATTGGCCGATTTGGCCGTGCGCGACATGGACGCTTTCGCCGAAATCGCAAAAGTGGCCATCGCCAACCAAAGCAAACCCTAAGTCAGCCTGGGTTGCCGCCGGCCCATGCCGGCAAATGAAATAAAGATCGTCTCCCCGCTTTTGCGGGGAGTTTTTCGAGCGGCATAGCCGACGGAAATCTATTCGGGTGTCACCCTTCCTAATTCAAAAAGTGAGCTGCGTCGTGTCGGCTAGTATCGAAGAAATTCTTACGCAGGCATTACAAGCGCTTGCACATGCAAAAGACCTTGCCGAGCTGGATCTGGTAAGGGTTAATTATCTGGGCAAAAAAGGCTTGTTCACCCAGCACATGAAGGAGCTGGGCAATATGGACCCGGAACAACGCAAAAGCGTTGGACAAGTCATCAATACCGCCAAAAACAGCTTCCAGGACGCGCTGGACAACCGCAAGCTGACTCTGGAATCCGAACAGCTGCAAGCGCGCCTGAACAGCGAATGCGTCGACGTAACGCTGCCGGGCAGAGGCCAAGCCATTGCCGGATTGCATCCCGTCACCATCACCATGCGCCGAATCGCCAAGATTTTTGCCGATGCCGGCTTCAGCATCGCCGAAGGTCCCGAAATCGAAGACGATTACCATAACTTCGGCGCCTTGAACATTCCAGCGCATCACCCGGCCCGGGCGATGCACGATACCTTTTATTTCGACGCCCACACGGTATTGCGCACCCACACCTCGCCAGTGCAGATTCGCGTCATGGAATCCTCCCAGCCGCCGTTGAAAGTCATCGCTCCCGGCCGGGTTTACCGTTGCGATTCCGATATGACCCACTCGCCGATGTTTCATCAGGTGGAAGGTTTTTTAGTGGATACCGACGTCAGCTTCGGTGACCTTAAAGGGGTTATCTTCGAATTTTTGCGCGCCTTCTTCGAAAAAGACGTACAGGTGCGCTTCCGCCCGTCTTATTTTCCGTTTACCGAACCCTCCGCCGAATTCGACGTTTCCTGCGTGATGTGCGACGGCCAAGGCTGCCGGGTCTGCAAGCAAACCGGCTGGCTGGAGGTCGGCGGCTGCGGCATGATCCATCCGGAAGTATTCAATTCGGTCGGCATAGACCCGGAACGCTATTCCGGCTTCGCTTTCGGCACAGGTGTCGAACGTCTGGCCATGATGAAATACGGCATTAACGATTTAAGAATGTTTTTCGAAAACGATCTTAAATTTTTACAACAGTTTAGATAAGAGTGGTTTGAGTCATGCAAGTAAGTGAAGCGTGGTTGAGGGAACTGATCAATCCACCCATAGATACCGGTCAACTGGTCGCGCAATTGACCATGGCCGGCTTGGAAGTCGACGCCGTGCAGCCGGTAGCCGCCGAATTCAGCGGCGTGGTGGTGGGCAAAGTCGTCAGCACCGAACAACACCCGAATGCCGACAAACTCAAGGTCTGCCGGGTCGATGTCGGCCAGCCGGAACCCTTACAAATCGTTTGCGGGGCCGGCAACGTGCGCCCCGGCTTAAAAATACCCGCGGCCCTGATCGGCGCGGTTTTACCGGGTGATTTCAAAATCAAGGAATCCAAACTGCGCGGCGAACTATCCTTCGGCATGTTGTGCTCGGAAAAGGAACTGGGGCTGGCCGCCAGTTCCGACGGCCTGATGGAATTGCCAGCCGATGCGCCGGTGGGCCGCGACATACGAGATTATTTGCTGCTGAACGATAATGTAATCGAGCTGGGCCTGACCCCCAATCGCGCCGACTGCCTCAGTATTGAAGGCGTGGCGCGCGAAGTGGCCGTATTGAACCGGCTGGCTTTTCAGCCACTCGCCATCTCGGAGACCCCCGTTGACCACCAGGAAGCCCTGGACATACAAGTCGAAGCGCCGGATGCCTGCCCGGTTTATTTCGGACGCCTGATCAAGAACATTAATCAAGCCGCCGTCACCCCGCTGTGGATGCAAGAACGCCTGCGCCGTTGCGGAGTCCGCAGCCTGAGTCCGGTGGTGGACGTCACCAACTATGTACTGTTGGAGCTCGGCCAACCCTTGCATGCCTTCGATGCCGCTAAATTATCCGCCCCCATCGTGGTCAGAAGCAGCCGCCCCGGCGAAAAACTGAGCCTGCTGAACGACCAAATCATAGAGCTGGACGGCGAAGCCCTGCTAATCGCCGATCAACAGCAAGCCCTGGCCCTGGCCGGGGTCATGGGCGGCGACAGCAGCGCGGTTTCCGCCGATACCAGCGACATTTTCCTGGAATGCGCCTTCTTCAGCCCGCTCGGCATCGCCGGCAAGGCACGCAAATTCGGCCTGCACACCGACTCGTCGCACCGCTTCGAGCGCGGCGTCGACTTTAACTTGCAACGACGTGCCATCGAACGCGCCACTCAGTTGATCGTCGAAATTGCCGGCGGCAGTGTTGGCCCTGTCAATGAAGTCATTAGCAAAAGCCACTTCCCTGCCCGCTCGCCAGTTAAATTACGCCGCCAACGCATCGAAAAAATCCTGGGCATCACGTTGTCCAGCGACGAAATCGCCTGCCTTTTCCAAGGCCTGGGCATGCACGTGGCCGAGCACGCCGAAGGTTGGGAGATTACCCCGCCTGGCTGGCGCTTCGATATCGCCATCGAGGCGGATTTGCTGGAAGAGATTGGCCGCATCGTCGGTTACGACAACCTGCCCGGCAGCAGCCTGTTGATGCGCACGGAACTGGGCAAGGCCCCGGAAACCCGCTTAAGCCTGGATAGGCTACAGGATTGCCTGGTGGACCGGGGCTATCAGGAAGCAATTACCTATAGCTTCGTCGATGAATCCCTGCAAACCGCCGTGGCGCCCGACGACGAGTTTATCCGGCTGCAAAATCCGATTTCATCTGAATTGGCGGTCATGCGCACCACCCTCTGGTGCGGCCTGTTGGGGGCGGCGCAATACAATATCAACCGTCAGCAAACCCGGGTGCGCCTGTTTGAATCGGGCTTGCGTTTCGCGCGCCTAAACGGCGAGACCCGGCAGCAAAAAATGCTGGCCGGTCTGGCCATGGGTGGCTTATACGCCGAACAGTGGGGTGAAAAATCCAGAAACGTCGATTTTTTCGACGTCAAAGCCGATGTCGAAGCCCTACTCAGCCTGACCGCCGGCGGCTTACGCTTTAAAGCGGGCCGGCATCCCGCCTTACATCCCGGCCAGACCGCCGAAATCGTCGATGCCGACTCCAACGTGGTAGGCTTGCTGGGCATGTTGCATCCCACCCTGGAAAAACAATTGAGTTTCGACAGCCCTGTATTCCTGTTCGAAATTGCCCAAGATGCCGTTCTGCAACGCGCGCTACCGAAGTTCTCGGCTTTGTCCAAATTTCCAAGCGTTCGCCGCGATATGGCGCTGCTGGTCAGACAAGGGATTTGCGCGTCAGACATCGTCAACTGCATCAACGACAGCCGGGAAGCGACGATTCGGGAGGTAAATGTTTTCGACATTTACCAAGGCAAGGGCATCGAAGAAGGTTTCAAAAGTGTGGCGCTGAGTCTGATCCTGCAAGATTTCACCCAAACACTTACCGACTCTGAAATTGATGCTATATTTCGCAGGTTGCTGGAAAAAATGGCAGCAGAATTAAATGCAAAACTGAGGGATTAAAGGTGGGATTGTGGCATTAACCAAAGCAGATATTGCGGAAAAACTTTTCGAGGATTTAGGCCTGAACAAACGCGAGGCCAAGGAAATCGTCGAGCTTTTTTTCGAAGAAATCAAACACTCACTGGAAAGCGGCGAACAGGTCAAAATTTCCGGTTTCGGAAAGTTCGAACTACGCGATAAAAGCGGCCGACCCGGCAGAAACCCCAAAACCGGCGAAGAAATCCCCATTACCCCGCGCCGCGTGGTAACCTTTCGTACCGGTCAAAAATTAAAAGCCCGAGTGGAAGCCTATGCTGGAACCCAGTAATAACAACGAACTGCCGGTCATACCGGCCAAGCGCTATTTCACCATTGGCGAAGTCAGCGAACTGTGCGGCGTAAAGCCGCACGTACTGCGTTACTGGGAGCAGGAGTTCAGCGAACTGAGCCCGGTCAAGCGCCGCGGCAACCGCCGTTACTACCAACGCCACGACGTACTGCTGATTCGTCAAATTCGGGCGCTACTATACGAACAAGGCTACACCATTGGTGGCGCCAGAGCCCACCTATCCAGCGACAACGCCAAGGAAGACTCCTTGCGCACCAAGCAACTGATTCATCAAATGATCGGCGAACTTGAAGATATTTTGGAATTGTTGAAGTAACACTGGTCGAATAATGTGTTAAAATGCCGCTTCTTTGTTGCTTACAACAAAATCAATTTCAAACAATAATCGGGGCGTAGCGCAGCCTGGTAGCGCACTTGTCTGGGGGACAAGGGGTCGTGGGTTCGAATCCCGCCGTCCCGACCAATTAAATCAATGACGTAAAAAGTCATCTTTCGAAGTAAATCTGAAGCATCTATTCCCTGATACCGATTTTTTAATCGGCTATCTGTCGTTAAACGTAAACTCCTTGGCGTTCACTTTTTTTATTGACACAGCTCTGCGAGTACTTTAAGAACCGCCAAGCCATTGTCGCATTAAAGGCTTTGCATAGGCACGAACGGCAGGTCGATGTGGTCCGCCAGCAGACTGATGAAGCCTTTTTCGACGGCTTGTATTTGACGGGCTTGGCCGGCGGCATCGTAAAGCGTCCGGATGCTGTGGTCGGTATATTGCATAATGCAGGTGATTTGATCGCCACTGCATACCATTTTCGAAGTTTCCGATGAATCAAACGCCGTAAAGGCACGCGCTGTGATGCCGAGGACCGTAGGGCGTTTTCGCGCTAGCAAAACGCCGGGTGGTTTCGAGGTTTTGGCGGCAAGGATGCCGCCGGCTAGCCTACGCGGACGTATTAACGGCACCTGGCCGGCAAGCAAGCGCAGATTGCCTAGCGGCGAATCCACCCTACAACCCGGCGCAAAGTTGATCCGCCGTACGGCCGTGGCTCAGGATTTTCGGGGTGGGAAGATAGGCCACCGAAAGCAGAGTTCGGCGGCCTGATCTTTGGGTTGGCTCACTCGACAGATGCGCCTGACGGCGACATCCTATCCGCTCACATTATCGAGTTTCTAGCATCTCGACAACCACATGGTAATGATTGCTCATCAAACAATAGGCGTGGCAAATCCAATTAAACCGGACGCAAACATCGTTAAACAATTCTAGCCAATTTAATCGGTCTTCATCATCAAGGTATATCGCGTTCCGCGCATTCCCCCGCGACGTCACGTGATATAAAACGCCCGCTAATTCTAATCTGAGTGGTCTTGCCATGGGTGTTAGGATAGATCATGTTTGCTTGATTGCAAGACCTGACCCCAATGTCCCCGCATACTGTTCCCCCC
>NZ_JANIBJ010000004.1 GCF_024505185.1 Methylomonas subterranea | reverse complement strand
CCACGATGGTTTGCCCCGCATAGTCGGGATGGTGCGCAAAACGCATGGCCGCCGCAAGCGCCGCGCCGCTGGAAATGCCGGCCAGAATCCCCTCTTCCCGGGCCAAACGGCGCGCGTAAGAAATGGCTTCTTCATCCGTCACTTGCTCGATGACGTCGACCAAGCCCAAGTCCAGGTTTTCCGGTAAAAACCCGGCGCCGATACCCTGAATGGCGTGCGGCGCCGGTTCCGGCGGCAGACCCGCGCGCAGCCGGCTCAATACCGGGCTGGCGGCGGGTTCGACGGCTACCGTTAAAAGTTTGTGCTGGCGGTGCTGCTTTAGGTAGCGGGCAACACCGGTCAGCGTGCCGCCGGTGCCGACCCCAGCGACGAAAATATCGACTATACCGTCGGTATCGCGCCAAATTTCCGGACCGGTGGTCTGCTGGTGAATGGCGGGATTGGCCGGATTCTTGAATTGTTCCAGCAACAGGTAGCGCTGGGGATCGCTGGCCGCTATGGCCGTTGCCCGGTCGACGGCACCGCGCATGCCCAGGCTGGCGTCTGTCAGCACCAGCTTGGCGCCGTAGGCCCGCAGCAAGGTTTGGCGTTCCCGGCTCATGTTGTCCGGCATGGTCAAGGTGATGGACAGGCCGCGGGCGGCGGCCATGGCGGCCAAGGCAATCCCGGAGTTGCCGCTGGTCGCTTCCACCAGTTCGGTCCCGGTACCGATCAAACCTCGTTGTTCCGCGTCCCAAATCAACGCAGCCCCCACCCGGCATTTAACCGAATAGGACGGATTACGGCTTTCCAGCTTGGCCAACACAGTTGCCTTGCAATACTGGGTGATGCCGTGCAGGCGCACCAACGGGGTGTTGCCTATGGTTTGAGAGTTATCCGCATGCCACATAAGGCCCTGCCTTGAAAAAGAGTGGACAAAAAAATCCCGCCGGTCAGGCGGGAAAGGCTCCGAGGTGGAGGGGAGAGCAACAATAAATCGGCAAGTTTGCTAATGACATTTCCCCGAGGCAAAAAGTTTAACCGGAGTTTTTAATTAGGCTATAACCGACCGAATCTCAATCACATACCGCATTGAGCCGGTACGCTGAAGCTGCCGAAATGATGCGGCGCTCCGGGCATCAGCGTATTGCGGCACAGCGGCTTGGGCTGCCTGTTCCAAGCCGTCGCCGGCGCCGGTCGCCCCAAGTAATGCCCTTGCAATAATTTAGCACCGGCATCGAGTGCGATATCGAGCTGAATTTCATTCTCCACGCCTTGGATGACGGTCTGCGCGCCAAAGGCGTGAATCACTTCCATCAGTCTCGGCAAGGCCCGGCGGAATTTGGTATCTTTTTGCGCCTGCCTGATGATGCCGAGATCGAATTTGACGAAATGGGGCGACAGTTTCCATAATCTGTCCAGATTGGAATGTTTGCCGCCGAAGCCGACGATGGCAATTTTGTAGCCTCGGTCGCGATAGTTATCGACCGCATCCCTCAAGGCAGCGGCGGCAGCCATTTCGCTCTCATTGATTTCGATCACGACTTCCCGGGTGGGCAGAGAATTTCGGTGCAGGATTTGCTCGAATATCTTGCCATGGCAGGTGACGCCGCTTAATAACCCGGGATGTACATGCAAAAACAGCAAGCCCTTTTTCTCCGGCAGTGTCAAATAGTTTAAGACGTGCAGGGTTCTGGCCACCCGATCCAGTTGAACCAATTTGCCTTGGCTTTCCGCGATACTGAAAGCAAAGCCGGGCGTGACCGCCTCTATGCCGGTTGAAGGCCGCAACTGGGCCTCGTAGCCCAGCAAGCCTTCCGTCCTACTGGTATCGAAAATGGGTTGAAACTCGCTACGCAGACGCAAACCGATAAAGCGGCTCGACACTTCGTCCCGTTCGATTTCGATTCTGAAATCGTCCAAATTAAGGTAGAGCACCTGCTCCAACTCTGCCTTGAGGGTTTCTATCGTATCTTTGATCATTTCTCGTTCCTGGAAAACCTGTTACGACTGAGAGGATACAGAAACCGATCAAGCCTATAAATCGATATTATCTGATTTTAATATCTCGTATTTGCATATAGCGATTTTCGCAAGATCGAACACCTGTCTGGAAATAAATCAGTGAAAGATTTAACGCGTTTGACACGCCTAACTGCTATATTATAGGAAAAACAACTATTCCCCACTTCCCCCGTTATGACAATTGAGAGAAAAACACACATTAGCGCCCAAGTAGGCGAATATGCCATCCCGCCGTTAAAAGACATGTTGGTTTTGGGGTTACAAGCGCCGATCGGTTGTATAGCCATGCGCAGGGCAATCGAACTGTTGGTCAAAGCGCCTTACGAACACATCGAAATTGAAGACGATATTATTTCGGATATTTTAGTCCGACAACACTTATTGAGGCGCGTATCCCGGGATAACTTGATCGATTTTGTTTTGTCGCATGTAAAACCCCTAATGGGGCCCGACGAGGTTATGCACGCTGAAATAGATATTAAAGTGTTTCTTGCGGCCGGCAATTAATAATGAATCGCTTGACTGTTCGCGATTGCTTGTGGTCAGACGTTGTGCGCGTGCTGGAAGAAGAGCGGCCCGAGGCGGTATCGGCGCTGTCAGTGTTTGCCATATTTAGAGAATCCGTGGAAACCGGTATTTTTTGCGGACTCGCTACAGAGATCGACATCATTCAGCATCCTAACTGGATTTTTGCCGATCTCGCCGAACACCGGGAATATCACTGCGTCTCTCCCGATATCAGCGTGGGTCGCGCGCTTAGAATCATGAACCAGCATGGACTTAATGTTTTGCCGGTGCTTGAGCGGCAGTCATTCGAAGGTGTTGTGACTCAGCACAGTATTCTGAATATGTTGTTGCAACGGGAGCGTGCCTTACGAAAAAAAGCCCGCATATTAAATAAACTGCTGGCGGATGAACATAAGCAGGTTGTCTCCTGGTCTACCAGGTTGGCCAAATTACACGAAGCCTCGCGCAGCTTGCTCACGGTATTGGCGCATACCTCTATTCAAAGCGATCTGTTGCAAATGGGCGTTGAATCGCTTTCCAAGCTATTAGAGGCCCGATATGGCGCCATCGGCATACTCGATGAGTCGGGAGGCCTGCAACATTTCGTTTTTACCGGTATTGGCCCCGAGCTAGCGGAACGTATCGGACCATTTCCGCAAGGCAAGGGGCTTTTGGGTCTGGTTATCCAGGAAAATGTCTCGCTCAGACTGGATGACATGAGCACACATCCGCAAAGCGCCGGTTTTCCGCCGCATCATCCGCTTATGAAAACCCTCCTGGCGGTACCGATTGCTCATCGTGACCGTGTATACGGACGTATCTATCTCAGCGACAAAGAGAACGGAGAGCCATTCAACCAACAGGACGAAGACTTGGCCTTGAGCTTTGCGCACTCCCTATCGCTGGTATTGGACAATGCCCGTGAAATAGAGGAAGTTAAACTAGCTCGCCAATCCCTGGATTATATGGCGCATTTCGACCATTTAACGGGCCTTCCCAATAGAACTCTACTGAAGGATAGAGTCGATCAGGCCATTTACCATGCTCACCGGAATCGACGCATGATCGGTGTGCTGTTTCTTGATCTGGATAATTTCAAGTTAGTAAACGATACCCTCGGTCACACTTGCGGTGATCAATTGTTGAAATGCGTCGCCCGGCGCATTTCGGATTGCTTGCGCGAGGGGGACACTGCCGTTCGTCTGGGCGGCGATGAGTTTATTGTGTTGCTCCCCGATCTTACCGACACCCAGGATGCCGCCAAGGTAGCCAGTAAAGTATTGGAGTCTTTACAGCCCCCGTTCGCTATTGACCGGCATGAGGTTTATGTCAGCGCCAGTATCGGTATCAGCATATATCCTCACAATGCCAATAACATGGAAGAGCTTTTATCTAGTGCAGACGGCTCTATGTATTACGCCAAGAAATTGGGAAAAAACAATTATCAATTCTTTACGCCGGAAATGAACGGTTCGGCCCAAACGTATATAAAACTGGAAAAACATTTGCGACGGGCCTTGGAGCAAGATGAATTCATGCTGCATTATCAGCCTCAGGTCGATGTCAAAACCGGGACGATCATCGGGATGGAGGCTTTAATTCGCTGGATAAGTCCAGAATTGGGCATGGTCAGCCCGGCGGATTTTATTCCGTTGGCGGAAGACACCGGCTTAATCGTACCTATTGGCGCCTGGGTATTGAAAACCGCTTGCTTGCAAGCCCGGTCTTGGCAAAAAATAGGCCGCCCGACCAGGGTTGCGGTAAATTTGTCGAGTCGTCAATTTCATCCAGTGCAAACTCAACAAGGTAGCCAGCATCCACTTTTAAACGCCGTGCTGAATGCCCTGGATGAAGCGGATTTATCGCCCGAGCTACTCGAACTGGAGATAACCGAGAGCATACTGATGCAACATCTCGATTCGACGATGGAGTTGCTTAACACCCTAAAAAACATAGGTGTTCGCTTGTCTATCGATGATTTTGGCACCGGATATTCTTCGCTCAGTTACCTTAAGCGTTTTCCCATCGATATCCTTAAGATCGACAAATCGTTCGTCAATGACATTACAACCGACCCTAGTGATAAGGCAATCGTCGCAGCCATTACCGCAATGGCTAAGCAACTAAACCTCGAAGTAGTGGCTGAAGGTGTTGAAACCCTGGCGCAACTCGACTTTTTGTGCGAGCTACAATGTGACTTTGTGCAGGGTTACTACTTTAGCAAGCCGCTGTCGCCGGATGAGGTAATGACTGTTCAGCGGCAAGGAATACTTGTCGGTTGAAAATAACCCCGCCAAGTAAGACCACGTTAGATTGAATATTTTTTGCTGGAGGACGTTACGGTTTTGCCGTCCCG
This sequence comes from Methylomonas subterranea, assembly GCF_024505185.1. Classification (GTDB taxonomy): domain Bacteria; phylum Pseudomonadota; class Gammaproteobacteria; order Methylococcales; family Methylomonadaceae; genus Methylomonas; species Methylomonas subterranea. The sequence continues at coordinate 162,960 of NZ_JANIBJ010000004.1, read as the reverse complement.
CCGGCCAAGCAAAATTTCTGAGAAGCCAACCTTCGCCGGTATTAATGACATGCAACCTTGGTTACAAAACAGAAATTGATTCTTGACGACTTTACCCTATAAGCTAAGCCCGACTGTATACCTCCATTCCATGCCCATTAGTGCGGGGGTTCGTCGATAATGCTGGCACTGGCCCGCTCTTTTGCTTTATCTTTATCGGGCATTTTCACGTACGCCGCCGCGCCGGGTGTCGGACTGGTTAAGTGTTACAAACCCAACGAAACAAGTGATTTTAAAGACCTTATCAATTGACGAAGCCAGCATGAAAACACTACTGCAGAACCATGAGCGGGAAATCGAGAAACTCATAGCGACCCGTATAGCCCAGGCCAAGGAAATCTGGCGGGAGGATACGCGCAGACTGGAACAGGCGATTGCGGACTCCGCCGTTCGCGAGAACGCACTAACAGCCGAAAACAGCGACTTGAAACAGAAATTAAAGGAAGCCCGCTCCTACAAGGACTATTACTCAAAGCTGCTGGACGAGGCAAAGGCAATCGAGCTGGAACTGCATAGAAAGTGCGCCGACTACCACGTCAGACAACAGGAGCTCGAGGAGGCATTGGCACAATCGCAACCCGGCTTTCAGACCGGCAATAACAGCGATGGCCGCGCGGCCAAGGTTGATCTGATCAGGCTGGATAATCAGATACATGCGGCCAGGGCCGAATTGACCCGATTGCAAAAGGAAATCGAATTGGCCAATTCGGCCTTGGTTTAGCGGCCCTGGCGGTTAAAAGCCATTGCGGGGACGCTTCGGCGATACAAAAAACAGCGCTGCCTCCGTTCAGGTAGAATCTGGCGAATTTAAACCTTGCCCGAAACATGTCCCATTCAACTTATTTCAACCCGACCTGCCGATCTTGCCCGCGGCTGGCCGAATTCCTAGACGACGTTAAACATAAATATCCCACCTATCACGCCCTGCCCGTGGCTCCCTTCGGCGATCCGGCCGCCCGTTTTTTGATCGTCGGCCTGGCGCCCGGTATGCATGGCGCCAATGCCAGCGGCCGGCCGTTTACCGGCGATTACGCCGGCCTGTTGTTGTATCAAGCCTTGTACGATTTCGGTTTCAGCAATCAACTGGAGTCGACCGCGTTAAACGACTGCTTGCAACTGAGCAATTGCCGCATTACCAACGCGGTAAAATGCCTGCCGCCGCAAAACAAACCCACCGGCGAAGAAATCAAGCAGTGCAATTCCTATCTGGCGGCGGAAATCAAGACGCTACCGAACCAGTCGGTGATTTTGGCCCTGGGTAATATTGCCCATCAGGCCGTGTTGCGCGCCTACGGTCTGAAAGTCACGGCCGCCAAATTCGGACATCATCGATTCTACGACCTGCCGGACGGCAACAAACTGGTCAGTTCCTACCATTGCAGTCGCTACAACGTGCAGACCAAGCGGCTGAGCATGCAGATGCTGGCGGCGGTATTTGCCGATATCCGGCAGTTGCTGGACGCATAACCTTGAACAGCGCGGCATCCACGGCAGACTTTGACGTCAAGGCCTTTTTAAAAACACTGACCCAGCGTCCAGGCATTTATAAGATGTTGAATGCCCAGGGCGAAATCATTTACATCGGTAAGGCCAAGAACCTGAAAAACCGGGTATCCAGCTATTTCCGCGGTAGCGCGGCATCGCCGAAACAATCGGCCATGGTGGCTAAAGTACGCGCTATCGAGGTCACGGTCACCCATACCGAAGGCGAAGCGCTGTTGCTGGAAAGCCAGCTGATCAAACGCCATAAGCCGCGTTACAACATCAGCCTGCGCGACGATAAGTCCTATCCCTATGTATTCATCTCCACCGGTCACGATTTCCCGCAATTGTCCTACCATCGCGGCGCCAAAAAACGCAAGGGCCGTTATTTCGGCCCATACCCCAGCGCCAGCGCGGTCAAGGAAACCCTCAAGCTGCTGCAAAAAATCTTTCCGGTGCGCCAGTGCGAGGACTCCTATTACAACGCCCGCTCCCGCCCCTGCCTGCAGCATCAGATCGAGCGTTGCAGCGCGCCCTGCGTCGGCTTGATCGGCAAGCAGGATTACCAAAACGATGTCGACAACACCATCTTGTTTCTGGAGGGCCAGGGCGGCCAATTGGTCGATCGTCTGGTGCAAAAAATGGAAACCGCCGCCGGCGCACTGGAATTCGAACAGGCCGCCGCTTTCCGGGATCAGATTCAACGCTTGCGGGCGGTATTGGAACAGCATGCCGTCGAGGGCGAGAAAGGCGATGTCGACATCCTTGCTTGCGCGGCCAAGGCCGATCTGGCTTGCGTGCAGGTTTTTTTTATCCGCGGCGGCCAGAATCTGGGCAACCGGCAGTTTTTCCCGAAAATCGTCGACGAAAACGACCCGGGTATTATCCTGCAGGCCTTCATCAGTCAATATTATCTGGATAAAACCGTCCCGCATGAATTGATCGTCAGCCATCCGGTTCCGGAAACAACCCTGCTGATCGAGGTATTGAGCAACCAAGCCAAACGCAATGTGGCGATCAGCCACAACGTAAGGGGCGAGCGGCAGAAATGGCTGCAAATGGCTATCACCAACGCCGATAGCGCCTTACGGGCCAAACTAGCAGACAAGCAGGGCTTGTACGCGCGCTTCCTCAGTTTGCAACAGGAGTTTCATTGCTCGGAGGTGCCGAAACGGCTGGAGTGCTTCGACATCAGCCACACCCAGGGCGAGCATACCGTGGCCTCCTGCGTGGTGTTCGACCGCGAGGGCCCGGTCAAATCGGACTATCGGCGCTTCAATATCGAAGGTGTAACCGGCGGAGACGATTACGCGGCCATTCAGCAGGCGGTATTCCGCCGCTTCAAACGCCTGAAACAGGGCGAACATCCGGCACCCGATATCTTGTTGATAGACGGCGGCAAGGGCCAGGTCGCGGCGGCGCAAAAGGCATTGGCGGAATTGGAGATAAACAATGTTATGATAGTTGGCGTTTCCAAGGGACCGGATCGAAAGGCAGGCATGGAAAAAATCATATTGCCGAATCAGGATCAGCCGTTGGATGTCTCGCCCGGCGCCAGCGCCCTGCTGTTGATCCAGCATATTCGCGATGAAGCGCACCGGTTTGCCATTACCGGACACCGGCAGCGCCGCGGCAAAGCCAGACAACATTCGGCATTGGAAGATATTGCCGGATTGGGGCCGAAAAGACGGCAACAACTGTTAAAGCAATTTGGCGGTTTGCAAGGCGTTGCCAATGCCGGTATCGATGCCTTGGCCAGTATCGACGGGATCAGCCGGCAGCTGGCGCAACGAATTTACGATACATTCCACCACCAAGATGGCAGTTAAATTTAATTTACCCACATATCTGACATTTTTACGCATTGGCATGATCCCCTTGCTGGCCATTGTGTTTTATCTGCCATGGGAATACAGCCGCGTTGTCAGTACCGGTATTTTTTTATTTGCCGGTTTTACCGACTGGCTGGACGGCTATTTGGCCCGAAAATTAAATCTGGAAACCGCCTTCGGGGCTTTTTTGGATCCGGTGGCCGACAAATTGATGGTTGCCTTTGTGCTGGTTTTGGTGGTCCAGGCCGAGGCCAATCCTTATCTGGCCATTGCGGCGGCGGTGATTATCGGCCGGGAAATCACTATCGCCTCTCTGCGGGAATGGATGGCGGAGATCGGCCAACGCGCCAAGGTCAAAGTCTCGCAGTTGGGAAAATGGAAAACCACCGCGCAAATGGCGGCCATCAGTTTGCTGCTCTACCGGGACGAGTTACTCGGCCTGCCCATTAATGATTTGGGTTACTGGCTGTTATACTTGTCGGCGGTATTAACGTTATGGTCCATGGTCAATTATTTGATTGCCGCCTTCGAAACCATTAAACAATAATAATAACCGCAGCTTCATACTGCGCAAACCAGAGAGTCAAACAGCAGGTAAAGCTGTAAATAAAAGCATGGAACAAGAAATAATAGAACCCGAAATTGAAGTCATTCCACCCAAAAGCTTGAGTCAAGACGAAGTTTTACAGGCTTCCTTGAAACTTTTCGCCCAAAAAGGTTATGCCAATACCTCCTTAACCGACATCAAAGATGCGGTGGGCTTAAAAACCACCAGCGGCGTGTATCAGTACTTCAAAACCAAGCAGGCCATTGCCGAAACGCTACGCGAAAATATCCTGGATAGTCTGAGCATTTCCATAGACGATATTCGCCGCAGAAACCGCAAAGCCTCCGAACAATTACGCGAGATTGTCGATCTGTTGTTTAAGTTGACCGATGAAGCCCCTGAAATCATTCGCTTTTTACTGTTCGTAAAAACGGAGGATTTCCTGCCGAACGCAGTGCCCTTGATGGATAGCGCGGCCTTCAACAAGATCAAGCGCATCATTCAAAACGGCATCAAGGAAGGCGAAATTAAAAACATCGACTACCTTTTGGCTTACTGTTATTTTTTTGGCATTATCAATCAATCCTTATTGATGGTCTTGGATGGCGTTCTGCCGAAGTCGGCCGACAGCTATCAGTCGCAAGCCTGGCTGGCTGCCTGGGGTTGTATAGCCAAAAAATAATGTACATCTTTTTGCATACGGACAAAACAGGAGCGGTACAACTATGCTAGGTAACATCAAAATCGGCATGATAGGCTTGGGTTATGTGGGCTTGCCCCTGGCGGTGGAGTTTGGACAAAAATACCCTACCGTCGGCTTTGACATCAATCAACATCGCATATCCGAGCTGCAAGCCGGCAACGACCATACCCTGGAGGTCAGCTCGGCCGAATTGGCCCAAGCCACCCACCTGACGTACAGTTCGCAATTGCAAGATTTGGCTGAATGCAATTTTTATATTGTCACCGTGCCAACCCCCATCAACGAACATAAGCAACCGGATTTGACTCCGCTGCAAAAAGCCAGCGAAACGCTGGGAAAAGTCATCAAGGCCGGCGACATCGTCATTTACGAATCCACCGTCTATCCCGGCGCTACCGAAGAGGTCTGCGTACCTATTCTGGAAAAAGTCTCCGGCTTGACATTCAACCGGGATTTCTTTGTCGGTTACAGCCCGGAGCGGATCAATCCCGGCGACAAACAACATCGGGTGACCAATATTTTAAAAGTGACTTCCGGCTCGACCCCGGAAATCGCCGAAAAAGTCGACCAACTCTACAAAAGCATCATCGTGGCCGGCACTCACAAGGCCAGCAGTATCAAAGTGGCCGAAGCAGCCAAGGTCATCGAAAACACCCAACGCGACGTCAATATCGCCCTGATCAACGAACTGGCCTTGATTTTCAACAAACTGGGCATAGATACCGAGGAAATATTGTTGGCGGCCGGCACCAAATGGAATTTCCTGCCGTTTCGTCCCGGCTTGGTCGGCGGCCATTGCATAGGCGTGGACCCCTATTACCTGACCCATAAAGCCCAGGCCATCGGTTATAACCCGGAAGTGATTCTATCCGGCCGCCGCATCAACGACAGCATGGGCGCTTACGTGGTGTCTCAATTGATCAAGCTGATGCTGAAAAAGCGCATCCAGGTGCAGGACGCCAAGGTGTTGCTGCTGGGCCTGACCTTCAAGGAAAACTGCCCGGACATCCGCAACACCCGCGTGGTGGATATCGTGGCGGAACTGAAAACCTATGGCGTCAACGTCGACGTCTACGACCCCTGGGTCAACGGCGACGAAGCCTTCCACGAATACGGCATACGCCCCATCCCGCAACCCGGCAAAGACAAGTACGATGCCATCGTTCTGGCTGTGGCCCACGAGGAGTTCAAGGAAATGCCGATAGCCGAAATTAGGGCATTGGGCAAGCCTCAGTCGATCATTTACGATTTGAAATACTTGTTCCCCGCCGAACTTACCGACGCGAGACTGTAACGAATGAAAATAATGGTCACCGGCACCGCCGGCTTCATCGGCAATCACCTGGCGCTACGCTTGCTGGAGCGTGGCGACGAAGTCATCGGCATCGACAATTTGAACGACTATTATGATGTCAATTTGAAGATAGACCGCTTGGCGCGTATCAAGGACCACGCCGCGTTCACCGATGTACGACTGGATATCGCCGATCGGGCCGGAATGGAGGCGTTGTTTAAAAAACATCAACCGCAAAAAGTCGTCAATCTGGCCGCGCAGGCCGGCGTGCGCTATTCCCTGGAAAATCCGCATGCCTATATAGACAGTAACATCCTCGGCTTCATCAATATTCTGGAAGGTTGCCGGCATAACCGGGTGGAACATTTGGTGTACGCCTCCAGCAGTTCGGTGTACGGCGCCAACGAATCCATGCCGTTTTCGGTTCACGACAACGTCGACCACCCGTTAAGCCTTTACGCCGCCTCGAAAAAAGCCAATGAACTGATGGCGCATACCTACAGCAACCTGTATCAATTGCCCACCACCGGTCTGCGCTTTTTTACGGTCTACGGCCCATGGGGCAGACCGGACATGGCTTTGTTCCTGTTTACCAAGGCCATCCTGGAGGGCAAACCGATCGATGTATTCAATTACGGCAAGCACCGACGCGATTTTACCTACGTCGACGACATCGTCGAAGGCGTGATCAGAACCCTGGACCATACGGCTCAAGGCAACCCGGACTGGAGCGGTGCAAAGCCGGATCCCGGCACCAGCAAGGCGCCATGGCGGGTATACAACATCGGCAATCAGAATCCCGTCGAACTGTTGTCTTATATCGAAACTCTGGAACGCTTTCTAGGCAAAACGGCGGAAAAAAACCTGCTGCCCTTGCAACCCGGCGATGTACCGGACACTTATGCGGATGTGGAAGCGCTGGTGACCGATGTCGGTTACAAACCCGGCACCACAATCGAAACCGGCATAGAACGCTTCGTGACTTGGTATAGAGACTACTACCGGCAGTAATGCCTCAACGTACCGTCAGCTTATAGACCTGTTCTTGCGGCCCCCCGCGTCAAAATAGTTGTCGCCATTCGTCTATGCGGGCCAGCGGTTGGCCGTCCTGGTAGACGTAGTGGCGGCGGCCAAAGGTTGTTAAATGCTTTCAAGTAACCGGTTTCGCTGAGCAGCCGGTGTCCGCTGCCGTAGTCGTATTGACTGAATTCCCCTTGGGTGAGCTTGCGAATGCGGCGACCTAAAGTGTCGTAGTCGTAAAATGCCAGGCGAGCTAGTCTCAGCCCTTCCACGCGTTGGTCCGGGCTGTACTCGCCCGCCCCTGGCCTTCGATGATGTTGCCCTGTTGATCGGTCGTGTACCACGTCCTGTTGCCGTTGCGGTCGATACTGATCGGTTTTTGGCTGGCAAAGTCGTATTGGTAGTCTTGCATGAACACGCCGCCGACGGTTTCATGGTTCAAGCGGTAATCGGCGTCATAACTTCGGCTCATGCTCGGGCCGTTGCCGTAATCCAGGCTTTGCGCCGGCCCGAACGGCAGGACCGTAGGGCGTTTTCGCGCTAGCAAAACGCCGGGTGGTTTCGAGGTTTTGGCGGATCATTGCTACCGCTCGAAATCCGCCTTACGACCACGCCCGCGGCGGCCTTTTAACCCGGCAAACCGCCAAACGCAACGACACCGACACCGCACCTCACCCCACTGGCTACCGGTGAGGTTGACTATTGTGGAGTAGGAAAGCTGTGCTCAAAGCCGGCAAGACCTTCAGCACACCGACAGCCAGGGCCGTAGCTTCAATATACCTTAAAGCCAATAACCCGCCCGACTGCAACACGAATTCCAAGCTGCACAAGACGCTCCCCCTGTCGCCGCTTTAAGGGCCATGCCTTGCCGCCTTGATCTATAACAGCGGTAAATACCCAAACACCAGGGGTTGCATGTACATCAGGCCCTAATCAATCGGACAGGGGCGCGCTTGCCGCGGAAACGAAATTTTGTTCCGGCTGCTTCAGCCAATAGACTTTGTGCATGCTGAACGCTTGCCGCCACATGACCGGCAGGCATTGGTGCCAGACGCCCAGTTTGTATCCCAGCCATTTCAGTCCGGTTCTGCTCCAGGCCGAGGGCAGCAGGCCGGGAGCGAACTTTAACAGGTAAACCAGTTCCGAGCGGATATAGCGCAAGCCCTCGCCGCTAGCGCCGCCGAACTCGCCTTGCAGCCAGGCGGTTTGGGAATGGAACACGCCGATATCGAAATAGCGCTTAAATTCCTCCGCAAAACCGTAATCATGGGAATGAAACACCCGCGCATCGGCGCAATAGGCGATTTTCCAACCCGCACGCAACATTTTCCCGACTACGAAAGTGTCTTCGTTCATGATGGCGTCCAGCGGAAAACCTCCCACCCGCATCAGGGCACTGCGCCGATAAGCGGCGAACGAATTGGACGTGAATACGGTTTTTATACCGAATCGCTCGCGGTCTTCCACGCCGCGCAACTGATTTTGGGCCGGATAATTGAACAGCCGGGCATGGGCGGCAATCGGCCCGGCATGTTTATGCGGCAATTGCCGACCATAGGCGGTAGCCACCCGCGGATTTTCGAACGCCGCCAGCAGGCGTTCGATGGCCGTGGCATCCGCCAAAATCGCGTCCTGGGTCAGGAATACGATGATCTGCATATCCGACAGATGCTCGACGCCCCATTGCCGGGTGCCGCCATGATTAAAGCGGCTTTTGGCAATCAGCTTGATTTCGAATCCGTGGTCATGGGCCATGGCTACGGTTTCGTCGCTGGACGACGAATCTATCAACAACAGCCTATCCGGTTGCCGGGTCTGTTGCGCCAGGGCTGCCAGCCAGTTCCGCCAGTCTGGGCCGGCGTTCAGAGTGGGAACTATCAATCCGACTTTCATCATGAAACTCCTCGAACGGCGATTCCGCCGGACTGTTCCGGCTCGGTCAGTACCCGCCAAACCCGCTCTCCCAGCCCGAGCGGGTTTAATTGCCGATCCACGTAAGCCCGGCCAATTTTCGACATGGCCCGCCACTGCCCGGCATCCAGGGCTTGGGCTTGCCGCAGAGTAGCGACGACGGACGCTTGATTGCGCTCGAACACGAATCCGGCCCCCAAGTCGGCCAAATGGTCCCAGGCCAGACCCTTGGCCGCCAGTACCGGCCGGCCGGCCGCCATGGCTTCCGCCACCACGTTGCCGAAGTTTTCCCGCATGCCGCCGGCTTGTTCCAGACCGGACGGCAAGACCAAAAAGTGGCTGTCCGCCAATAATTCCAGCACTTCGCGGCGTTGCAGATAGCCCCGATAAACGATGGCGCCATCGGCCCGGGCCAGCAAATCCCGGAACTCGCGGAAATACCGGCCGTCCACGCTCCGGCCCGCCACCACCAGGCGATCGTTGGGCCGGCGCACGCTTAACCAGGCCCGGATAAAGGCGTTAATGCCTTTTTCCTGCTGTACATGCCCCAAAAAACACAGTTGCATGCCCTCGCCTTGCGGATAAGGCGCCACCTGGATGTCGCGGGCGTCGATACCGTTCGGCACCAGCAAAATACGCGCACCCTTGCCCAGCACGTCGCGCACCCCCTCGGCCTCGGTTTCGCTGGTGCAATGCACGGCGATGGCGCGGCGCAGGGCCGGAAAGGTCAATAACTGGTAGTACCACCATTTGTGCGGTTTGTGTCGGCGTATCAGCTCCACGTGTTCCGGCATCAAGCCGCCGTGTACCGCCACCATGAAGGGCTTGCGCAACAAACCGCAAAACAGCGCCGCCAGCGTGGTCGGCCAGGTAGCAATGCCGTGGATGTACACCACCGGTGCCTGCAGGCATAACTTCAGCAGTCTGGGGATAGCGCCCAGCCCGAAGCCCCAGCGCCGAAACCCGTAACAACGATATAAACCGACAGCGACACCGGCACCGACATCCACCTGCTCCGCGCTCAAGCGGCCGCCCACGGATTCGTCCGCGGCGACCAGCGCCAGCTTGCGGCCGCTTTCCGCCCAGGCCTTGGTCAATACCCCGCAGGTCACCGATACCCCGCCGTAGCCCTTGGCCGGCGGTACATGCGTGCTAACGATCCCAACTTGCATATGGTTTTCCCCGAATTGATTGATAAATGTTTGCTATAGGTTCAAGGCTTGAGACTCAGCGGAAAAAGCACGGCGTCCCGCCATGCCTTGACAACTGAACCCTAAGCCTTGAAATTTGCCTCGCCTCTTCCGTAGGCGAGAAAACCCCGCCAGATGCCGATCAGGTTGTAGAACGAATACGCCAGTTTGGCGGAATTAAAGGTCAACGCGGCCAACAGCATTTTCAACACCGGCGCCACCAGCATCTTGCGCAAAATGTAATAGCCGATGAACAGATCTCGCTGATTGGCGAATTTGCGGATGTAGGCACCTATGCCGGTGGAATATTTCAACATCCGCGCCGTGCCCAGGCTGTAATGGTCCTTGTTGGCGTGATAAATTTTGATGCCGGGGGTGTAAAAGGCCCGATTGCCGGAACGCAACAGGCGATAAAGCAATTCGAAGCCCTCGGCGCCGGAATATTTGGAACCGATGCCGAAGTCGTGATCCAGATAGAACTGCCGGCGGTCCAGCCTGTCCAGGGCGAAAAACTGAGTAAACTCCACTCCCATCATGTTCAGCCTGGAAAAATAACCGGCCTTGCGGCTGTTGACGCCTATGCTGAAGCGGCTATCGGAAAAATCGTAGGAACCCACCACCAGTATCGCCAGTCGCGGACGCTTATCGAACTCGGCAACCACCCGTGCCAGGACATTCTTGTCGTAAACGCAATCATCGTCCGGAAAGGCCACAATTTGGCCGCGAGCCAGCGCGATACCGTAATCCCGGGCCCTGGCGTTACCGGTAAAATCCACTTTTACATGCCGAATCCGCAGGCACTGCGTGAAGCTCTGCAAAATGGCGTCTATCTTGCCGTCCCGGTTTTGGTCGATAACGATCAGTTCGAAATCCCGGTAGCTCTGAAAAACCAGCGATTTCAACAGATCCAGCAATTCCAGATCCCGGCCCAAGGTAGCCAATACCAAAGAAATTTTCATACGTCTTCCCCGTTCCGCCGCGCGGCCTTGGCCTGCAGATAAATGGTGGCTTCGTACCAGGTAAACATCAGCGCAAACTCCAGGCCGGCCTTACCGTCCAGAAAGCCGGCCCGCAACAGGTAGTGGTATGCAAACCGCGCCAACACCCGCAACCATGAGCGCCCCAGCAATACGCTCAAGCGGCCGCGCGCGGTCATCAGCGCGCCGGCGGTGGGGGTTAATTGCACTTCCTGCGCGGCTTTTTCGACGTGCTTATGCATCCAAGCGACGATTTCGCCCCGATAAAAGTAATGCAGATAGGCTATGTCGCCGTATGCAACGCGGCAACTGTCGATGACCGCTTCGCCGTGGCCGGTATGGTTGCGCACGAAGCGGGCGGTTTGCCGCCGCACCAGCCGCGGATGGTAAATCGGATAACCCGGCGCGTGATTCAGGCGTTTGCCGCGCAGGTATAAAATCGACGGCACCATCAGTACGTCGATCTCCTCCAGCCAAACCGCACCGCTATCGAAACGTTGATAAAACTCCACCGGATAAATCTCGTCGGCATCCACGAACAGAATCCAGGTTGTCGAGATATCGCACTGGTTCATGGCGAAGTTGCGTTGCTCGGCAAAACCCGGCCAGGGATTGCGGTAAATTTTGCAACCGTGGCGGCCGGCAATTTCCGGCGTGTCGTCGCTGCTGCCGGAATCGACCAGCACAACCGGGTAACGGTCTGGAATCGCCGCCAGACAACGCGGTAGATTCTCCGCTTCGTTATGGGTCAATATCACTACGGTCAACATAGGCATGATGCTTTCCCTTTGGGCTCAAGCGGTTTTAACCGCGTACACGTTGAGATAAATTCCCCATCCCAAGCCATTCATCAAGCCGCCAAAGGGCTTTTGTATCAGGCTGACGATGCCGTCCGCCAAGCGGGCCGCCCGGCCGCTTAATTTCAAACGTTTGGACAGCGCATTGGGCGGAATGCGGGTAATCTGTTCGACCCGGACAATTTCCAGCCCGTGCCGCGCTAGCAAGCGCCGCAAACCTTTTTCGCTAAAATAATTGACGTGCTCCGGCACCCACAAACACGCGTTATCGCGGGTACCCAACAGCTTGACCAGAAACGAATTGAAATTGGGTACCGCGCAGGCATAAATGCCGCCGTTGACCAATAAGCCCGAGACTTTTTTCACCGCCCTGTCGGGTTCCAAAAGATGCTCCAATACCTGAGACATCACCACCACCCCGAATTTTTGCCCGCCTTGATATTGCTCGAACATCATCTTCAAGGGCTCGTCGCCGTTCATGGCCTTGAACACCCGGTTTTCGTATTGGCCGGGATTGATGCTGACCGTGGCGTAACCCTTTACCCGCAGAGCCCGGGTATAAAAACCGAATCCCGATCCCACATCCAGGGCCCGCTGATTGCCGGACAGATTGAATTTGTCGGCCAACAGGCTGACCCGCTCGGCATCGATGCTGCAATTGGGGAAAACCACTTCCCGCTTCAACACCTCGGCCAAACTGACGGCCTGGGTGAGGGCTTGGCCGGAATATTGATAAATGCCCTGCAGCCATTGCGGGTGCGGCGGTTGATTTAAAAACCCGGTACCGCAACCGCGGCAGCGATAAATCTGAAACAGCTTTTGCGTCTCGCCCAGGGTGTACTGATAAGTCTTATGCCGCCAATATTGGATATGCTCGCCGCCGCAACTGACGCAGCTGCGCAATATTTGTCCGTAACTTCCGCTCAGGCTGGATGTGGGGGTCATGTTATCTCTCGTTGATCAATTGTTGATGACGGGCACCGGCACGGCGGTTTGGCTGAAATCGGCATCGGTACGGGCGCCGCGCCAGGGTTTGGCCAGCAAGGCCAACACCAGCATTTCGATGCCGAAATAAACCGGGTTGGCATTGGCGGCGCCTTGAATACCGTATACCGACACCAGCAGCGGCAGACTGACGGCGGCCGCGACGGCGCCGCACAGCCGGCCCTTTAACAGCGCCCGGGTGTTTTTCCGCGCCAGCAAGGGTTGTGCAAGAACGCTGCCCAGCGCATGCAGCGCCGAGCCCAGGGCGATGGCCGGCATCAAGCCGGCCGCCGCATGATAAGTTTCGGCCAACAGCAAGCCGCTCAGACTGTCCCGGCACAACATTACCAAGCCGGTGCCGACCGTGCCCATCGCCAACACCGCCGACAGCCACCATTTCAATATCGCAAAGGCTTCGCGGCCGTTGCCGGCGGCAAAGGCTTGAAAATAAGCCGGTTGAAAGGTGCGTAGCAATACCATGGCGCCGCGATTGAAGGCTTCGTTGATCAAGGTATAGCCGGCGGCGTACAAGCCTACTTCGGCGGCGCTCAGCATATAGCCGATCAGATAACGATCGCCGACGCCGTTCAGCCAGAACACCAGCTCCATCGGAATCAACGGCAAGGCATAGCGCCAGACATCGTTTTTCAGCGCGGCGGCCGCGCTCGGCCGCAAGTCAGCCGATTCGTCGGCCTCCGCGTCGTGAATCAGGCTCCACAGGGTGTTGGACAGCACGCTGGCCAGGATATAAGCCAATAACACCGCGCCCGGATTGGGACCGAACCAAGACACCAGCGCAAGCGCCGCCAAGGGCCGCAACAAACTGTCGGTGGTTTGCCATAGACTGGCGCCGCGTTGCCTACGCTCGCCTATCAACAGCTGTATGCCCAGCTCCCGTCGCGCGGTGACGGCCAGTAACAAGGCGGTCAAAGCGTACAGGCCCATTTCGCCGGTATCGAAACGGCGGTAGAGCGAACCCGCCAGCAGCAACGCGGCCATGGCCAGGGCGGTCGCGCGCGCGCTCAAACCGAACACCGCCTGATGCAAGGCCGTCCGCTGCCGCCGATTGCGGCATTCCGGCAACATGCGCATGCCGGCGCAAATGAAGGGATAGGAAAACACCGCCACGCCCAGAGCCACGAAACCGCTTTGCAAGGCCACCCGGCCGAAAACATCCGGACTCAGCAGTTCGGTCAGCAAGCGGGTACCCGCCAACAGTGCCAACGCGGACAGCAACTGGCCCGACAGGGCCCAAAATCCATCGCCCAGCAAACGCTGTTGTTTAAAAGATTTCGACACGCCGGCCATTCTAGGACCACCCATGTCGATACAGCGGCGCGGCAACGGCTTGCGGCGCGGCGGTCCGCCGGTCCCCTGCGCGGCGGGCGCCCAGCACCGAACCCCACAAAAACATCAGCAAGGCATTCTGCGGGAAGTACTCCCACATGTTAAAAGTCAGGCCGGCCAGGAAAATAAACATCATCACCAGCCCCTTATGGGCGTGGACGGACATCCTTGTCGACATCCACATAAACAGCAGATAGGCCAGCAGCCCCAGCAAACCGTAGCCGTTCAGCAAAAACAAATACAAGCTGTCCGAATCGAACTGGCCGGGAAAATGTTCGGCCCCGAATAAAATATTGATGGTGTTGGAACTCAGCCCCAGTCCCCAGCCGAACAACAGATCCAGCGGGCCGTGCACGGATTCCTCGAACACCCGTTGCCACAAATCGATGCGGCCGTCCTGGGTCGGATCGGCGTCGTCGCGGCCGCTCAGCAGCGGACTGGAAGCCAGCAACAAGGCCGCTACCGCCAACATCGGCGCCGGCATCAGCAAGGCCCAACGGTCGCGCGGCCGCAAGGCGGCGTAAACCTGAAAAAACACCACCAGCAACGCACTGATAAAGGCCGTGCGCGAACCGCTCAGCAAGGCCAAAAACACACCGACCGCCAACCAGATACGCATGCCGGGCACGATGGCAAACACCAGCGCGCAAGTCGCCATGGTGGCGCCGAACAAATTCGGACTGACGAAGGTGCCGAAAGGCCGGCCGCCGCCCAACATGGATACCCCGAACAAGGGCGGCGCCCACAAGGCCTGCATCAGCGCCAACAGCAACTGCAGCAGCATGAAGTAGCGCAAATAATGCGCGAAGCGAATCAACACGTAATCGCCGGCCCCCAGCCGGCTGACGGCAAAACCGATCAAGGCCAGCGGCAGATATTCGAATACCCTCAGTCCGGCCAGCGGCACCACCAGCGGCAAATCCAGATACAGCGCATACGCCACTTCCAACAATACATAACTGGCAAGCGCGGCCAGAAATGCCGGCACGGCGCCCGCCAGAACGCCCCGCCGCAAGCGCGGTTCCAGAAATACGTAGCCCACCAATACCAGCAGCATGATTTCCCGCAGAATGCGCAAACCGAAATCCTGTTGGCCGTACACTTCCTTGACCCCCTGCCAGGCCGATTCCACCTGCGGCAGCGCCGCCACGGTGGAAGCGCTTACCAGGGCAAACAACAGGACCGGCAGGTCTTTTTCCAGACGTATGCGCATGCTTAAGCTCTTACACTGTCGTCCGTAGCTTCGGTTTCGTCGATATCCGGCAGATATTCGCCATCCTCCGCTTTATGCAACCAGCCGCCCATGGCCTGCAGGCCGGCCAACCAGGCCGGCGGGTTTTTCTGTTGCAGGTCGCTACGCTGATAGGCGTAACCGTAATAGGGGTAATAGGAAGAACCTTCCTTCATGTCGTTGATGATGAAGCCGCTGGGTTTGACGCCTACCTGCCGCAAGCGTCTGAAACTGACCTCCATTTCCTGCGCGGTGTAACGGCCTTCCTTGACCACCAAAAAGCTGGCGTCGGCGTGCTTGCCCATGATGGCGGCATCGGTGGCGCCCAAAATCGGCGGCGAATCGATGACGATATGGTTATAAAAACTTTTCAATTGCTCCAGGGTTTCCGCCAGTTCGCCCAACACCAGCAATTCGGCCGGATTCAGCACCATGGCGCCGCGCGGTATCAAATCGATGCCCAGATCGGGCAGAGTGACTATCACTTCGCCCAGGCCGGCCTTGCCGGACAACAAGTCCGACAGTCCGGGCTGCTTATGGGTGGCGAAGGTTTCGTGCAGCCGGCCGTTACGCATGTCGGCATCTATCACCAACACCCGCTTTTTGATACTGGCCAGCAAGGCGGCCAGATTGGTGCTGATAAAAGACTTACCCATGCCCGGCGCCGGACTGGTGACCATGATGACCTGGCTTTCGTCGCTGGCCAGGGTCGCTTCCAGCGTGGTGCGCAAGCCGCGCAACGATTCCACCGAGATATCCAGCGGATCGTGGCTGACCAGTACACCGGTGTCCCTGTCCTTGCCCTGGTCTATCAAGCGGGCCAGCCGGCGTTGCTTTTTACTGTGCGGAATCGCGGCGTACAACGGCAAGCCCACCTGATATTCCAGCAAGGCCGGGTAATTGTCGTGCCGTTGCAGGGAATGGCGCAGAAACACCAGCGCCGAGCCGAAGCTCAAGCCCAGCAGGCCGGCAATGGCCAGCAATAAACCGGGTTTGGGCCAATAGGGTTTTTCCGGCACCACCGCGAAATCGACAATCCGCGATTTTCCCAGCGATCCGGCCGCCGCAATCCGTTGCTCCTGCGCGCTGTTCAGCAAGGAGGTATAGAGTTCGGTATTGACCTGCACGTCCCGCGACAGGCTGACCATGTTTTGCTGGGTTTTCGGCAAATCCTTGATGCGCTTTTCCAGGGCCGCCAGTTTGCGGTCCACGCGCTTGATCTGGGCGTTGGTGGCGACCATGTCGGGATGGGCTGACTCCAGGCGTTGATTCTGTTCTTCGTATTTCTGCCTTAATTGTATGCCCAGGGTTTCCATTTCGGCGGCCTGTTTCAACAGAATCTCGGCTTCGGCGGAAATATCCACCGCGCCGTGCTGTTGCCTGTAAGCGCTGAGAGCGGCTTCGGCCTTTTCCAGATTATCCTTCACCAGCGGTAGCTGGCTTTCCAGAAAACCGAGTTTCTGGGAGGCCTCGGCGGACTCCCAATTCACCGTGGCATTCACGTAAATGCTGGCGATGTTGTTGACCGATTGGGCCAGTTGTTCCGGATCGCGGCCCTTTAACTCGACGCTCAAAATATCGGTGTCCTTGGAGACTTCCCGCACCGAAAAGGCTTTGTGCAAGGTCTCGATTGCCGCCAGCGAGGTTTTGCGGGTCAGTTCGAACTCGGTACCCGGATGAGCGGCCAATTCGGCCACTTGCAGCAAAACCGGTTTCAGCTCGCCGATATCGGCAATGACAGTCTCGCCCACCGGGCCTTCCGCCAGAATTTGGTCCTTGGGGCCGCGCAACTGAAACCGCTCATCCGCCAGCGCAACCAGGGTGAATTCCTTATCCAGATAACGGTCCGGCACTTCGAAGCGGTCGATTTTCAGCTTTTCCCCGCCCCAGGCCCAGCGCTCGAAGCCCCACCATGCCCGCGCAATTCCTTCATGTTTGTCGTGTTTGCGGGCCAGGGTTTCGCCGATGACCGGGAAATAACGCGGCGCATATTCCACCATCAAATTCAGATCTTCCACCACCTTGCCCAGCACCGAACGCGAACGCAGGATTTCCACTTCCCGTTGCGCGCGCGGATTTTCCGCTTCGGTGGGCGTGGTGTTGGCGTCGCCGCGCAGCGTTGCCGCCAGCAAGGCCTTATTTTTATCGATACGCAGCAGCGCATCGGCTTTGTAAGTGCGGGGAGCCAACAGCAGATAAAGGCAGGTAACGCTCATGACCAGCAGCAAGCTGATCAGTAGGATTTTTTTACTCTCGATCAACAAGTCGAGGTAATCGCGAATGCTGACGCCATGTTCCTCCAGGCGCGACATGTTGAGCGGAGGCAATGCTGGAGTAGCTTCGTTGTGTGTATGCGTCATTGTTCGGAACCCATTACCGTCAAAGTCATTGATAAGGAGGCTGCTTTCATGGGCCGGAGCGATGCAGCGGCTTCATGATCGTTAGTTGGCGGGATCCCGAGTCGATTTGCCATGACTCACATCCCCATCATCGCGGCTTGCGACATAATGGCGGTGAAGGAACCTGGCAATATCTGGTTCAATACCCGCGACCATTGGGTAACGCCGGCCGTACCGACAAACAGCGTGTCGTGGGCCTGCAGCGGAAATTGCTCGGCCAGTATCATGGCGTCGGGCGACTCGGCGTCCAAATGAAAAATCTCCGGTTGCAGGTCGCCGGCCCGCAATACGTAAATATCGCCCGGCCGCGAGGTGTTGAAGTCCACCCCATGGGCCTCGGCCAGCGCCTGAGACAGACTGATGCGGCCCTTGTTGATCTGAATGGCTTGCTGACGGCCGACCTCGCCCATCACATAGACTTTGCTGTCTTTTTGGTCGCCTATGTTCAGCACGTCGCCGTCCCGCAGCAGCAAATTGTGGGCGGTCAAGCCTTTTTCGTACAAGGCCTGCACATCCAGGCGATAAAGCTTGCCGTCGCGGGCCAAAGCCACGTTGTTGAGGTCGGATTCCTTGGTGGCGCCGCCGGCCCGACTGATGGCTTCCGCCACCGTCAACGGCGTTTCGGTCATGACCACGATGCCGGGATGGGCGACTTCGCCGACCACCGCAACCCTGTGAGCCTGAAACGACAGTACCCGGATGTCCAGTTTGACCTTCTTGAAATATTTGGACAGTTCGCGGGTCAATTCCTCGCGCACCTCGGGCACCGTTTTGCCGGCCACATGCAGGGTGCCGGCATAGGGAAAATACAGGTCGCCGTTGTCGTCGACCACTTTACCGGCCATGTCGGGGTTGATTTTTTCCCCGCCGGGATCGTTCAGTTCGGGATGTTCCCATACCGTGATTTGCAACCTGTCCTGCGGCCCGATGCGGTAACTGCTTCTGGCGTTCGCCATCGGCAGCGTGCCGACCGTCTGCCGCCTGGCGCTTTCGCGTTGAATGATCAGATCGGCGCTGATGGTTTGAATCGGCAATTTTTCTTTCACCAATTGGCCGTTTTTCAGGGTCGGCAATTCGATTTCGCTAAAGCCGTTATCGGTTTGCATATCCATGCCCGGCGCCAAAAAGCAGCCCGGCAACAATACGCTCAACAACAAGCAAGTCAGTCTTAACATCGCGGTTTCCTTAATAGGCATTTTTGTTCACAAAACCGGTTGCTACGGTGCGCAGGGCAATTTCCAGATCGAACCAGAGGGACCAATGCTGGATGTAATACAGGTCGTGTTCTATGCGTTGATTCAGATCGGTGTCGCCGCGCCAGCCGTTGACTTGCGCCCAACCGGTGATACCGGCCTTGACCATGTGTTTTTTCATGTAATTGGGCACTTGCTCCTTGAACACTTCCACGAAATCGGGCCGTTCCGGACGCGGACCCACCAGGGACATATCGCCCTTCAGAACATTGATCAATTGCGGCAGTTCGTCCAGGCTGGTTTTGCGCAGCAAGGCGCCGAAGGGTGTGGCGCGGCTCTCGCCGGGTTTCGCCCACACCGCGCCGGTTTTGGCTTCCGCGTCGACAGGCATGGAGCGAAACTTCAGCATGACGAATTTGCGGTTGTTCCAGCCTACCCGCTCCTGCCGATAAAATACCGGTCCGCGCGAACTCAACTTGACGCCAACGGCAATCAGCAACATCAAGGGGCTGATCAGCAGCAAGATCAATAAGGCCAGCAAGCGGTCTTCGACTTCCTTGATATAGCGGTTGATGCCGTGCAGGGGCGATACCGACACGTCCAGGGTAGGAATACCGGCCACGGTATTCAGGCTGAGGAATTTACTTTGCTTGAAGGCAAAACAATCGATCACCAGCCGGATGCTGACCGGCAAATGCCGCAATTCGTGCTGCACCCGTTCCGCCAATGACGGGCCCGGAAACGCCACCCAGACTTCGTCGACCGCCCGCCGGGTGACGATATCGGTCAGATCGCTCAATTTTCCCAGGCGCGGCAAGGCGCATGTCTCAAGCTCCAGCCTGTCTTCATTGCGGTCGTCGACAAAACCGATCACCTGCAAGCCCGCCCAGGAAGACTGATTCAACTGCCGGGCGACGGCCACCGCCATCCGATTCAAACCCACCAAAATAATGCGCCCCTGGCTCCAGCCGCGCGCCCGCAGCCAGCCCAATAGCCGGGAAACCGCGCCGCGGGCGGCCAGCACCAACAACAAACCCAGGACGCCCCAGGAAGCAATCCAGCGGTAACTGGAACCGAACCAGAAATGCATTCTGACCAGGAACACGATGGACACCACGGTCAGCAGCGCCAGCAACCAGGCCCTGGCGATACGAGGAATTTCTCCCCGCATCGCATCGCTGCGCCAAGGCCGGTAAACCTGGCCTATCTCAAAGAATATGATGGCGCCCAACACCCCCAGGGCAATCACGAAACGGTAATGCTGGTCGATTACCCACTCGCGCAACCAAAAGTAATGCGCCAGCCAGGCGGCCGCCAACAGCATGGCCACATCGATAATCCTCAACAACAGGATCACCGTGTGCCCGTATTGCTTGAACAGCCCGTTGAAGATATTTCCCAAACCGAGTGGCATTTTCGTTAAACCCCTGCTGCATGAATGAACACTGACAATGGCTCATCGCCATCGGTCCGCCGCGCGGGGAAAGATCCACCCGCAACGCTTGGTGTCAGAGATTACAGAAGCAAGATGAGAAAGATCCTTGGATTGGATTAAGATCGGATGAGCCGGGAATTAGGGTTTTATGAAGGGTATAACGCCGGCGGACGCCGGTATCGCCGACCGCTGGGAAAGTGAATTTTGGATTTGGTTACAAACAAGCTGCCGCTTTAAAAAAGGCGGAGCGAGGGGGGTTAAAAAATCCCCCCTGCCTCTCTTTATGAAACAGGGAAGTCATCACCGCGCCAGTCGTAACAAGCCGACAAGTCCCTTCTCCCTGCGGGAGAAGGTTAGGATGAGGGTATATAAAACAATGGTTTATTAGTTACACCCCCTCTCCCGCAAGGAGAGGGAGCTTTTACGACAGCTTCCGCAGGTAGAGGGAACAGAATGATGCCGGCCTTGCGAACGCGACCGCGCGCCGTTCCCAGCATGACTTTCAGAGTAACGTTCATGAAGGCCGGGCGATCGCCCCGGCAAATGAAAGTAGTGCAGCCGGGCACGGTTCCTCGCCGGACAGGACGCCGTAAATACGTCCGTGTAGGCTCGACGGCAGCATCCTTGCTGCCGACGCCTGTCCAACAAGCAACCGTACCCGCTCGATTTTTTACTTTCAGAGTAACGCTCATGAAGGCTTGGCAATCACCCCGGCATATGAAAGTCAACGGCGTTATGTCGTTAGTATTTTGGGCGGTTGCCGCGTGACTTTCAGAGTAACTGTTCGGAACCTTATTTATGCCGGCCCTTGCGCGGATGTTTGTTTTGCGAACCGCACTGTCTCAAGTGTTTTGGTTCGCCGGCGTTGCTGGACGCATCGCGGGCTTCGACGCCGGTGTCGGCAAAATCGGTAAACAAACCGTCGACCCCCAAATCGAAGTAATAAGTCATTTCCTCGCGCGGGTCGGCAAAGCCGTAGCCGCTGGCGTCGTTGCGGAAGGTCCAGGTATGCACGGCCAAACCTTTGTCGTGCGCCATTTCAATCACGCCGGTACTGCCGTCCACCCGCCTGTCCTTGATCGTGATGACGCCATCCCCATCACGATCAACGCCGTCCGCCACGGTTTGCAGCAAATACGGTTTCCAGGGGCCGATGACATCGGCATAAGTTGCAACGAAGTCCAGTCCGTCGGCGGTCAACAAATCGGCAAAATCGCGCGCATCGCCGTTAACCACAAAATCGTAGGGTTGCCGATACGGCGGTAGCAACGACAGCGAACCGTCCGCGTTGACATCGTCCGCATCGATCAATTGCACCAGACGGATATGCGTTTTGCCGCTCAGATATTGCAGATTGCTCACTTCAAAGGATTGTATGAACACCGGTGCGCAGGCACTGTTTCCGTACGCTTTATGCAGGGTTTTCAGCAATTGGTCTTCAAAATAATTCGCACCGAACAGCGGCCGGCCGGATGGTTTTTTTAGCGTGGCGTGATAAGTCGAATGTTTGATCTCTGGATAAATACCGATAGCGCGGCCGGTTTCCTTACTCCGGCTTTTGGCCAAGGCAATCACTTCTTCCAACGTCGGTATCGGGAACAAGCCGTCGTACTGACTATCGCGGCCCGCTCGTGCTTGTACCGCGCGCAAGGTTTTGATTTCGGCCAGGGTAAAGTCGCTGGCAAACCAATCCAGGTATTCCACCCCATCCACCATGCGCCTGGTTTTGCGGTCGGCAAATTCCGGGTGGTCGGCCACGTCCGTAGTGGCGCCGATCATGGGTTCGTGGCGCGCAATCATGTGTTTGTCCTTGGTCAACACCAGATCGGGCTCGATGAAATCCGCGCCCTGTTCAATCGCCAAGGCGTAACTTTCCAGCGTGTGTTCAGGGCGATAGCCGGAGGCGCCGCGATGTCCAATTACCAGTGGCGAATTTTCCATATGCGGCTGGGCCGCTTGCGCGGGCGCGTGGATTACAAACAGTGCGGCAGCGGCCAGGGCCGGCAACGCCAATTTTAGATTCGAATCTAACATGTCGGGTTTTCCTTGGGTAGTTGAATGACTCCGGCATTTTAGGGATAGGCTCATGACAAGATGATTACCATGCTGTTAAGGCTAGTTGACGGCCTCCCTCGAACCCTTTATTCCCCTCGGCGAGTTGACCATTCTGAAAAATAAAAACCCTTAAAAAAAATATCGAAGCGATATTTGTTTGACAATAACGCATTTCTTGTATATCGTTTCGACTCGATACCAATAACAACGAGGAGTCGAATATGTCAAACGCGGTTTTTTATCACGCCGGTTGCCCGGTTTGCCTGGGCGCCGAACAAATGCTGATCAACGCGCTGGATCGCAACAAATACCAATTGGAAAGCGTGCACCTCGGCGAACAGGCCGACCGCATTGCCGCCGCGGAAGCTGCCGGCGTCGTTTCCGTCCCCGCCTTGGTCCTGGACGACCAAGTGTTTCATATCAACTTTGGCGCGGCATTGACCGCTTTGAAATCCTGAGAGGTAACCACCATGAACCAACACGTCGAAGCACCTGAAAAAGATCACTTTGTTTTATATATGTCATTGGCAACCATTGCATTGGTGGGCGCCATTTTGGCGGTCAAGCTCAACGAAAACGAAAAGTTCGAGCCCATCAAACAACAAATCAGCGAAGAAAATCAACAGATGAACATTCGGGTCATCAAAGAATACTAAGGACCATGCCATGAAAAAACTTATTATCAGCGGATTTCTATTGAGTTTGTTTTTAAGCGGTTCAGCCGGTGCCACCGAATATATTTACCGGGATGTGATGGCCAACACCCTGCCCGCGCATTGCGATATAGAAAGCAAGGCCAAGCAAGCCGCATCCAAACCCTATACGGTCGACAGATTCAGCAAGCGCTTCTGCCAAACCCAAGGTTACGGCTGGCATCTGGAGGACATCAAAACCGCCGGCAATACCGTCTGCAGCCCCTGCGGCGATAACGCTCAGCAAAAATGCTACCAGGAAGATGTGGTGGTGACCTGCAAGCGCATCAAACCAGGCACGGTCGGCATGTTGCCGGGCAAGGGTTAATTTTTATAATCGACTGAGAACGTTCCCCTTTTTTACCGGTCTTCCCGCCCCTGGGAAGCCGGTAAAAGCCCTTCGCAAGCAAAACCCGCCAACATTCGAGCGAAAGCAATTCCGCAATTTTTAGCGCTGATTTTACGGTATTCGGTCCCGCGCTTGTCCGCCATCCTGCATAGTGCTCAATCTATGTGGCCCATGCTAGACTTACGCCCATTGCTTCATGCATGCGGCCGATGAAACGGTTCACCGCCCGCATTTTTCAACAGTGGCGGCGGAAATGGATAAAAAAACTAGTAGAGGCACCAGGATGGGCTCAAGCATCCGCAATCCCGGGGCTTGGTATCGATCCATCATTGAATCCTCCAACGATGCCATCATCGGCAAGGATTTAAACGGCTTGGTCACCAGTTGGAACCCCGCCGCCGAACGCATGTTCGGCTACCGGGAAGAGGAAATCTTCGGCCGGCCCATCACCCAATTGATTCCCAGGGAAAGGCACGGGGAAGAAAAGGTGATTCTCGGCAGAATTTTGCAAGGCGAGCATATTCAGCACTACGAAACGGTTCGCATCCGCAAAAATGGGGCAAATTTTCCCGCCTCCATCAGCATCTCACCCATCAGAAACTCCGACGGCCGCCTGATCGGCGCCGCAAAAATCATCCGCGACATCTCCGAACGCAAGGCCGCCGGATGAATTCGACGCCAAAACCATCCATTGGCAATGGGACGAACAACGCCCGCAACATCTGTTTTTATATTCCGACGGTTTGACCGACGCGCGAAACAGCCGTGGCGAATCTTTCGGTATTCAGCGGGCACTGGCATTGTTTGGAGAGCAGATCAACGGCAGGGATAAGGCCGGCCAACCCTACAAAACGTTTATCGATTTTGTCGATCCCGACGCCATACACGACGACGTGTCCGTCATGAAGATAGATTGCGAGGCATTGCGACCTTAGGAACCGTGGCAATCCATGCTATCCTGAGCCGGTTATTCCGCCGCCCCGCTCGACATTTTCATGCCCCGCATCGTCATCTCCACCCTAAACGCCCGTTACATTCATACGGCTTTCGGCCGGCGCTACCTCTACGCCAACCTGGGCGAACTGCAAAACGACACGGCCCTGCTGGAATTCACCATCAATCAGCGGCCGTTGGATATTGCCGAACAATTGCTAATGCAGCAGCCCGAGATTATCGGTCTGGGCGTGTATATCTGGAACGTGGCGGAGATTGGCGCTTTGGTCGGCATCCTGAAACAGGTGGCGCCGCAAATCCACATTGTGCTGGGTGGGCCGGAAGTCAGCCATCCACCGGACTTGCCGCCGGTTGCGGAGTTGGCGGATGTCATCATTACCGGCACAGGCGAAATCAGTTTTCCCGACTTGTGCCGGCGGCTTTTAACCGGCCAGCCGCCGCAACAAAAAATCATGACGGGCGAAACGGCGCCGTTATCGGCATTGGCATCGCCCTACCCGTATTACAGCGATACCGACCTGAAGCAGCGCATCGTTTACGTGGAAGCCTCGCGCGGCTGCCCGTTCAAATGCGAATTTTGCCTGTCCTCGCTGGATGTCACCGCCAAACCCTTCGAGTTGGGCGCGTTTCTACAGGATATGGAGCTACTCTACCGGCGCGGCGCCCGACATTTCAAATTCATCGACCGCACCTTTAATTTAAAAGTCGACAGTAGCGTGGCGATACTGGAATTTTTTCTGGCCAAACCTACCCACGATCTGTATCTGCATTTTGAAGTGATACCGGACAACCTGCCCGAACGTCTGAAACTAGCCATTCAAAAATTCCCGCCCGGCAGCCTGCAATTCGAGGTGGGCGTGCAAAGCTTCGATCCGGCGGTGCAACAGCGTATCAGCCGCAAGCAAGACAACGACAAAACCCGCGCCAACCTGGCTTGGTTGCGGCAACATTCGCACGCCCATATTCATGCCGATTTGATTGCCGGCCTGCCCGGCGACACGCTTGAGGGTTTCGGCCGCAGTTTCAACCAGTTGGTAGCTTTACATCCGCAGGAAATCCAAGTCGGCATTTTGAAACGTCTGCGCGGCGCTCCGCTCAACCGGCATAACCAGGAATATGAACTACGCTACGACCCCAACCCGCCCTATGCCATTCTCTGCAGCAGCGACATCGGTTTCGCCGACCTGCAACGCCTGAACCGCTTCGCCCGCTTTTGGGATTTGATCGGCAATTCCGGGCGCTTCAACGCAACCCTGCCGGCGATTCTGGCCGACCAGCCCTTTGCCCGCTTTTTACAATTCAGCGACGCCCTGTACGCCATGGCCGGCAGCACCTGGCAAATTGCCTTGAAACGCCTGTTCGAACTGACCTACACCGCCATGACCGAAACCTTGCGGATACCGCCGGAAACGGCCAAGGACTTGCTGGAGTGGGATTTTGCCCGTAGCGGGGAAAAAAGCCGACCGGATTTTTTAAGCATCAAACAAACGCCCGCCAACGGCAAAGCAGGCGTCGCCAACAAACGCCAAAAGCTGGCGCAGGCTACTCAATAATTGACATTTCGTCTAGCCAGTCAGAAGGCACGCCCTTGTGTATTAGAGTTTTGGAATCGCCATGTTTTTGACGAGTTCAAGATTTAGAAAATATTGCTTCCTGAAAATCCCCTGCCTATACTACCGGCCTTTTAAAATTTGCTACCAGCCGATTCCTGTCTCTATTTTGCAATGCAATCAACCCTTACGCTCAAAAAACCTGATTTCAGATTAAGACTGTCCAAGCGAATGCTTGCCGTCGGACTGCCTTTTTTACTGGTAGCGTTTTTTATGTGCGGGCGATTCGCGAGTTTCGACAGCCTGGGTTTGAACGATGGTTTTAGTCATCCGTTAACCGGCTGGGATCATTTGATCACCATGCTGGCGGTTGGCATTTGGGCGGCACAGTTAAGAGGACAAGCCATCTGGATGTTACCCTTGGCTTTCGTCGGAGTCATGAGTCTAGGCGGCATCGCCGGCGCGTCGGGTATTTCCATTCCCAGTTCGGAGGGCATCATACTGCTTTCCGCCGCCGTATTCAGCGTATTGATCAGCCGAAAAATGCGGTTCTCCGCCAAAATCAATGTGCTGATCGTGGCTTTTTTTGCATTTTTCCATGGCTTCGCGCACGGCCACGAAATCTCCACCTCGGCCAGTTTGCTTTCCTATACGCTGGGTTTCATGCTGGCAACGCTATTGCTGCATGGCACGGGCATTTTAGTTGCCAAGTTAATCGTATTCTGCGTAGCCTGCCTACTGACTTTGATTTTTTCCAACTTGGCGGTTGCCAAAAGTGCCGAATGGAGCATCGACGGCAAGGTAAAAACCACTGCATTAGCGCAGTGTAAAAACCCGCCGAACGATCATTCCTTACGAAAAGGTCGACCGAGCGGGGATAGCCATGCCCTTTGCTTACTGTTCAAACAGACCTTGAATATTGAATCCGCTTCGAGTCGTATCCGCGCCGAATTATTCCCCGCTTTTGCCGGCGGCGGAACGCTTGATTTTGGCGGCGATGCAAGCGGGACGAGCTCAAAATCCAGCCTTAAAGTATTCAAGAATCGCGGCTATGCCGCTAGGTTGACATTCGAGCAATCGGCTTTTCAAGCGGCATATCCGGTTGCGCATTTATCTTCGTTCGGCATCGAATACCCAAACATCGGCAAATCCGATTTCAACGATTTTTTTCCGGACATTAACCATAGCCCCGGCAGACATTTGCTCAGTAACGGTGTCGGTCTCACATCGCCACCCAGCGTTTCAATTCCGCAAAACACCTTTCCCCTCCGTAAGCCTCGTTTTCCATCCCTTGAAGACAACCGTCTTCAATCAATCTTCGCCCGGTTTCACAACGGCAATGTCTTCGGCCGGAAGATAAATCGCACCATCAATTCCGCCATTCGTGATTCGCGTCATGCCGTGAAATTATGGTCGCCGGTCAAGCCGCGGCGCAATTGCACGCCGATGCAAGCAACTAACAATCCGCGTGAGTCTAAAGACTCAACCGATACGCTGCCAACCCCTTCCGAACTTCACGAACCGAGAGCATTGCGGGACAAACCCGCTCCCGGTTTTGTAAGCAATGCCTCTAAGTCAGGCTCCTCACTTTCCAAAACAACAATAACAAGCAACAAACTACTATGACTATGAGAAAACCGATAGATACCGTAAACACTGTAGCCGCGCCCGTTCTGGCGGAGAACTTGGCTAAACAAGCAGCCGGCTCCCCGGGTGAGTTATGGTTGGCGGCGAACCCGAAACTCCGCGCTAATACGCTGCAACACGGGCCTTTGACATCCCGGTATCCGCAAAAATTATTGGTATTCGCCTTGAGTTGCGCTTTGGGAATGGATGTTTATGCCAAACCCACGGAGGAACCCGCCGGCAAACAGCATCCGAAAACCTTTCCCAAACATCACGCACCGGATAAAGCCGAACAATTGGCGGAAGTGGAAGTGGTCGATGCAAGCAATAAAAGCTTTTTCCCCAACACGGCAAAAGCCACACCTCAATTTAAAGTGTCCAGGGAGGATATTGAGACCAAGGTGAATGCCACCACGGTGGAAGACGCCTTACGCTATATCCCCGGCGTGAACGTTCGTAGACGTTACGCCGGGGATGCCAACGCGCCGATTGCAATGCGCGGTTCCAATATCACGCAGTCGGCCCATAGCATGATATTTACCGACGGCATGCCCATCTACAACATGGTCAATGCCGGCCATACGGCCGCGCCGCGCTGGTCCATGGTCGCGCCCAGCGAAATCGAATCGGTCGACGTATTGTTCGGCCCTTTCTCTGCCCAATACGACGGCCATTCCTTCGGCGGCGTGGTGAATCTGAACACCAAAATGCCGGATAAATTCGAAGCGCAAATGGATGCGACCGGTATCTTTCAGGACATGCATAGAGGCGGTCGAAACCAGGTATTGCAGGGGTTCAGAACCTTTCTGTCGGCGGGAGACCGGTTTGATAAGTTCAGTATTTACGGTTCGTACAACCATTTGACCAATGAAGGCCAGCCCATGGATCCGATCGGCACGACCGCGGCTTTAACGTCTCCGGGAACCGCAACAGTCATTCCCGTAACAGGCGCCCATTTGATCCCCAGCCCCACGGGCGGTAAAAACTTCATTTTCGGCGACAACGGAATCGACAAGACCGATACCGATCTATTCAAGGTGAAAATGGCTTATGACCTCACCGACGATTTGCAGACCCGTTTCACCATCGCCTACGAGGAGCGCATCAGAAGCAACGGCGATCCGCTGGTTTTGTCCAGAAACGCGTTGACAGGCCAAACCGTCTACAGTATTCCAAATAGCAGAATTTATTCGCAAGATGGATACTACTTTAGAGTGCCGACCAACGGTTTCCGTCTGCAAGAGCAAAACCGTCAGGCCTTGAATTACGGCTGGAGTTTAAAGGGTAAAATTTCCGACACCTGGAATATCGACACCACCGCCAGTTATTACGATGCCTTCCATGACAAAACCATACAATCGGCCGGATTGGCGCAAGACAGGCGTGCATTGGTCAACGACGTGTTACCGGGACAAGTCACCGATGTCGATACCTGGTGGGCAACCTACGATCTAAAGCTGGCTACCGATGAATTTCTGGGGCGCAAGGATTTGTCGTTCATGGGCGGCTATCAGTTAGTCCATGGCAATAACAATAACAAGGTTTACAACAGCGACAACTACGCGAATGCCAACCGAGATAAGACTGTCAGCGACTCCGGCGGCCAAACTCAAACCAACAGCCTGTTTTCGCAATTGGAATGGCGCTTCCTGAAAGACTGGAGCGTGATGGCCGGCTTGCGATTCGATCATTTTCAAGCGATCGACGGTCATTTTTATAACTACAACCGGGCCGTGAACGATCGCCGCCGGATTCAGAACTATGCAGATCGGGAACAATCGCGGATTTCGCCGAAAGCCTCTATCGAATACTCGCCGGATGCTTGGACCTTCCGTTATTCATTCTCCAAGGCCTATCGATTCCCGGTGGCCGAAGAACTGTTTGCCAGCAAAAACACTGTAGCCGGCACCACGTTTTCCGACCCTAACCTTGGCCCTGAAAACGGTTACTTCCATAATTTTATGACCCAGTACAATTTGGCTCAGGGATATATCCGGGCAAATTTCTTTTACGACCAGATTAAAGACGAAATATTTTCCTACAACCCGCTACTTGCAGGCGGTAACGGCCCCAACACCTATCTGGCGATTGGAGAAACCGAAACCATCGGCGTTGACCTGACCTACCAACAGTACGGATTATTCGGACTTCCCTTGGATTTTATGGCGAATACCATCTTCATGAACAAGCAAATTGTTAACAACCCGCAAGCCAGAGGCCTGGAAGGCAATGAGTGGCCCAGAACGCCCAGACTGCAGGCGAATGTCAGCGCCACCTATCGGGTTCTGCCGGAATGGGATGTCACCGGCAACGTACGCTATCGCAGCGACATGTTTCACCAGATTACCAACGTGGATACCGAAGCCAATGTATTCAATGGTTCCGATGAATACACTTTTGTCGATTTCAAGACCAATTACCGCTTACCCGAATACCATCATTTGAAAAGCACCGTTTCCGCGGGCGTTGATAATATTCTGGATCAAGATGTTTACGAAAATAATCCATTGGCGCAACGCACCTACTATGTGAGCCTCTCGTTGAAATACTGATGCACATCGGCACAAGGACGTGTTGACTCGCTTTTCGCCAACTTTTATGGTCAAAATCTCGATATGAATACCTCATCACTTGTACTCGAAGCCCGGAATCTGGTCGTCAACTATAAACAGCACCGCGCCATTGATGCGTTGAATCTGCGCGTTCCCAAAGGCTGCGTCTACGCGCTATTGGGCGGCAACGGCGCCGGCAAATCCACCACCATCAGCACCTTCCTGACCTTTAACCGGCCGAATGCCGGCCAAGTGTTGATAGAGGGCCGGTCGCCGCATGAACACCCCGATTTGGTGCGCGACAAAGTGGCCTATTTGCCCGAGAACGTCGCGCTGTACGAACTGATGAGCGGCCTGGAAAATTTGAATTTTTTCTGCGCCCTGGCCGGCATACATCTCAGCCGCGAACAAGCGAGCCAACTGTTATCCGACAGCGGCTTGCAGGCCGACGCCCATGTTAAACGGGTAGCGGCTTATTCGAAGGGGATGCGGCAAAAAGTCGGTCTGGCGATAGCCAGCGCCAAACACGCCTCGGCCATGTTGCTGGATGAGCCTACCTCGGGGCTGGACCCAAGTGCGGCCAACGATTTTGCCCAGCGCATCCGTGCCGCCGCCGATTCGGGCGTTGCTGTTCTGATGGCCACGCACGACTTATTTAACGCCAAGCAAGTGGCTGATCGTATAGGCATCATGAAAGCCGGCCGTCTGGTAGAGGAGTTCGATGCACACACCGTGCGGCATGATGAACTGGAACAAAAGTATCTGGCTCATGCCAGGGGGCTGGCATGATAGCGGCTATTATTCGCAAGGAATTCGTTTCGACCCTGCGCGATGGCCGGCTGTGGATACTGGGTATTGTACTATTGGCGATTTTTCTGGGCTTTTTTCTGGCGTCTACTCACGAACTGAAGCAAATGCGCCAGGAAAAACACAGTGTCGGCATGACCGCCAAGGAACAATGGAATACCCAAAGCGTCAAAAACCCACATTCGGCGGCACATTACGGCATTTACGTGTTCAAGCCCGATTTGCCGAGCGCCGCACTGGACCCCGGCTTGCGGCCTTTTGTCGGCCAATCGCTGTGGCTGGAGCCGCATAAGCGCAATCTGACACGCTTCAGTCCTAGTACCGATCAGATACTCGCCAACCGTTTCGGACAAGCGACCACCAGTTTTGTTCTGTATGCCTTGTTGCCTTTAATGATTGTGGCGCTGACGTTTAACTCGGTCAGTCAGGAACGGGAACGTGGAACCCTGCGCATGCTACATAGTTTGGGTATCGCCGCCAGATCGTTAGTATTCGGCAAGCTTTTGGGTTTGCTGGCGGCTTTTATGCTGGTGTTATCGCCCGCATTGCTGATTGCCTTGCTGCTGTTAGGACAAAACTTCAGTTTGGGTCCGGATGATGTGTCGCGATTGCTAGCATCATTTTTGATGTTTTTAATCTATTACACCATCTTTGCCGCCGTCTCGATTGCGGCCTCGGCTTTTTTCCGGACCAGCCGTGTTGCCCTGTTTTGCCTATTGGCATTTTGGTTGGCCAGCGTGTTTATCGCGCCGCGGCTCGGCGCGGTAACCGCCGAAACCTTATCGCCCAACCCCACCGCCAGCCGCTTCTGGGAAGCCATAAAGACCGATATTGCCCAAGGTCTGGAGGGCGACGGCACTCATGAGCAACGCGCCCAGGCCTTTGAAGCTCAGGTGCTGCGGGAATATGGAGTTAATCGTAAGGAAGATTTGCCGGTTGGCTTTGTATCGCTCAACCGGCAGCATAATGATGGTTACTCGGTTCGGGTACATGAATTGCATTTTGATCGTTTACGCGACAATTTTGCCGTTCAACAGCATTTAACTCACTTGGCGTCCTGGTTGGGACCCAGTATCGCCATTCGTTCACTGTCAATGGCGATGGCCGGGATGGATTTAGCCCATCAACGGGATTTTGAAGACGCGGCGGAAGAATACCGGCATTACTTTATCGATTTAACCGAAGATTGGGATCGCGAACGCAGTCACGGCACCGAACGCAACGCCAAGGGCCAGGAATCCGACTGGCGCAGCGTCAAAGCCTTCGAATATCAGGCCCCCAAGATTGAATTCGCCTTGAAAGCCGCACTCCTCGATTTGATGGTACTGATGGGCTGGCTTTTTGCCGCACTCATGCTTTTAACCCTTTCCGCAAATAGGCTGACCCCATGATGAATCTACTATCCGTTGAATGGATCCGATTTCGCCGCAACCCTTTGAATATTACGATCATTGGTTTGTTTTTGTTGTTGTTGACGATCAGTGCCGCATGGTCCGGGCTGGCTGCACGGGAATTCAGAGTCAAGGCGAGTATACCCGTGCCCCAACCAGCGGCAACAAATCAGGCTGAAATGCACGATGCGCCGAAGTCGTCGGATTCAGCCTCGAAGTCCTCGGCTTATGCGGCCAGTGCCGCCAGCGAACCCTTGCGCTTACCAGCGTTGGGCGGATTGGTTCTGAATGTCAGTCAAATGGACTTGTTGAGTCCCGCCATCAAAATTTCGACCCGTAGCCGTCACACCGATGGCAGGACCAGCGATCAGTTATTCAATCCGTTGATGCATGAGTTCGGTTTGCTGGATTTTGCCACGGTGTTTGCCCTATTGACGCCATTGGTGATCATTGCCTTGACTTACGGCTTGGTCCAGGAAGACCGGGAGAGTGGTGTCTGGCGACTGGTTTGTACACAAACCTCCCAGCCTTGGCGCTTGGTATTTACAGCATTGACCTTGCGCTATGGGGTACTGCTGCTGATTGGGGTGGCCGCATCTGTGCTCGCATTTTTGCTGGACCCGGCGTCAACCGGCATCGCAGCCGCGCAATGGCTGCTTATGTTAGCCGTCTACAATTTAGTTTGGTTCAGTCTGGCCGGATTATTCATGCTGCTGCAAATTTCCTCCGGCGCGGTGGCTATCGCCATGCTGGGAACCTGGCTGGTGCTGACGTTTGGCGTGCCCGCCGGCATAAGCTGGGCGGCGGATCGCTCGTCACCGATGCCGTCGCGCATGAAAACCATCATTGACATTCGGCGGTTTCAGGAGCAAACCAATCAACAGCGCGAATCCCTGCTGAGCGGCTGGTATCAAGCCCATCCGGAAATAAAACCCACCGGGCCGTTAAAAAGCCTGCCCCGAGAAATCAACGGCCTGCCAGCCGCCTTGCAACTCGATAGTCAAATCCGCCCTTTATCGGTTCGATTCGACGAGGCCCGTAAACGCCAATTCGAATTCATGGAGCGTTGGTCGAGCTTATCGCCGGCATTAGGCTTAATTCTGATGGCGGATAGACTGGCGGGGATCGATGCACCGCGTTACGCTGATTTTGTTAATTCGGTAAACCAATTCGAAGATCAATGGCGCGACTTTTTCGTACCGCTGATCATGGGCAGCGATTTCTGGTCTGAAGACCGGCAAAAGTCCCTGCCGCAATTCGTATTCTCGACTGAATTCAAGGCATCCGCAAGTTTGCTGTTAACGGCAACCCAATCGGCGATTGCAGCATTTCTACTTATTTTGCTGTTCGGATTGCGGGGGCGTTTTACAAGAACATAGGCTAATAATTTGCCCATGCTAATTGGACTGGCCCGAGTTTCAGACGCCCGGTCGAGGGTTATTGTCAATAACTTTTACAAGTCGACAATAATCCTTGGGCGTAAGCAATTCGTACTTTTCGGATTAATTTGTTTGTATCAATTTGCTTCTTAACATCTCTAAAACTGTCAGTTTTTTTTACAACAATAATTCATATGCATAGATAAACCGATGTTACAGCGGGTTTCAACCACTCACCCGCCAACCCGACAAAATCATAAGATATTGTTTTTAATTGGAAAAATTACTTAACGCAAATAATTTCGGCAATGCGGAATAAATTTTGCGTTACTTATGGGCGGTATATTTTATTTCGATTGCGTGAAACCAGGGATCGCTATCACGCGCCGTTTTAGTTATAAGCCTTTTTGTCTGATCGGTTTTTGGAGGTTTACGTATGAAATTTAAACTTATAGCCAGAGCGCTTGGCTTATTGTTAGCGATAGCATCGGGGCCTTCTCATGCTTTCACGACTTTTTCCGATGGTAACGGCGGTGTTTTAAAGTGGGGCGGGGATAACACGCCGGGAACTCCTGGCGGCGTGGTGACTTGGGGATTTATCTCCGAAGGAACGCAAGGAGACGCCTATTGCGGCAGCGCATGCCCCGGCGTGGCGCAGTCCTCTCTGTGGATAGAGAACTCCCCGGGTACCGGGTACACCTTGACCCCGTTGGCAAGCTTGGCCGCGTATATCGAGGCCGCTTTAGACAAATGGGCTAGCGTTGCAAACATACATTTTGCCGGACCTAATTCCGATTCCGGCCTGCCCATCAACGATGTAAATGCGTCTGCCCCGGATATTCGGATCGGCGTATTCGCATTCGGTAGCGGTGGCGGTGCCGTCGGTTATGCGCCTCCGCCTAATGGCGGAACCGGCAGCGGAGATGTCATTTTCGACGCCAATTCTTTCTATGCCTTTCAACCCGGCAACGACGGCGATCCGTTTCCCCTGGCATCCACCGCACCTAACGATTTCGAAAGTTTGTTGTTGCATGAATTGGGGCATGTCATGGGTTTGGCGCATCCGCCAGTGGATGGTAGCTGTCCGGTGATGCAAGTTAGCGATTCTTCGTGCCTATTCCACATCAATCGTACTTTAAAATCGGACGATATTGCCGGCGCGCAATATTTGTACGGAGTGGCGGCTGTTCCAGTACCGGCGGCGGCGTGGTCTTTCCTGATCGGTTTAGTCGGTTGGTTGGGACTGGGAAAAAGCGGCCGTTTTCGGTTGGTTAAATAAGATTTCACAAATTACATTGCAATTGTTCGGCGAATTTATTTTGAAAAAATCATAGAGGAATGAGTATGTTTTTACCAAACAAGTTTTATTTGTCAGCCTTGTTTTCGATGTTAGCCGCAGGTATCTCGATTCCGGCGCAAGCTTCGTTTCTGGAACCGATTAAATTCAGCTCGGCCGGCGAGGTGACCTTGACACTGGATGAAAGTGTCGGTGGATTCGATCATATTCTGGAATTATCGTCGGTCATTGGCGATATCGGCCTACCAAACATTGCTTTGACCGATGTGAACGACCCCAGCGCTTCGGTATTGGGATACTCACCTGCCAATATCGGAGAGACCTTCAGCTTGGGATCGTTCGCCGCCGGTGAAGAGTTGATTTTTCGGCTTACCAATGTCGAATCGGCCCGTTTGGGAAATCCGGGGACATTGGGCGGCCAAGTATTCACCGGTTCGAGCGGTTCCTTAAATCCTGACCCCTCGGCTTATTACGTCTACTGGACCAACCTCGATCCAAACACGATAAAAGTCTATCTTGAAGATTTATTTCCGATTTCCGCGTCGTCTCCCGATCCCGTAAATGAATTTTTAACCGGCGGCGGATACGATGTTGCTTTTACTTTGACCTTATCCCCCGTTACCGTTCCGTTACCTGCACCTGCCTGGCTGTTCGGCTCTGCTTTGATTGGCTTGATAGGAATTGGTCGTCGTAAATAAGAGCGTTTCCTCAAACAGTTGTGCAAAATTATGGTCGGTCATGGAAGGTCAAGACTTTAACTTTATGAAGCCTTGAAAACGGGTATGTATTCAACCACCGTCTAAAACTTATTCAAACGCCTCGTCTCCCGTTGGTTCCAGGTGACTGACCCGGTTCATCTCCTGCCGGAAATTGGATAATTCCCGGTACAACCTGAAACGAGCCCGGTTCAGGTTGCCCAGCGGGCGGTGCTCCGGCAGGCAATGCCAGGGGTTCATTTTCAGGCGCTTGGTAAAGTCCGCCATGGCTTCGAAGTTATGCGCCTGTTTGGGGATATGCACCGTGGCGACCGGGATAAACGGCGATAATTTTTCCGGCCAGCGCACCGAACTGTCTTCAATCGGCATCAAGTGCGGGTCGGTTTGCAGCTGTATCATCAGGTCGAATTCGACATCGGTTTCGGCGATGGTTTTGCTCAGGTTGTCGCGCAGATAATTAAACGGCACTTTGCCGAACGGCAGGCCCGGTATCGGGGACACGATATTGACGCGCGGCACGAAGGAATACATCACGGCCTGCCCTTCTCCCAGCAGATACGGCGTGCAACTCCAATAACGTTTGCCCAGCGGATTGGTTTGGGTTTCGTTCCACAGGCTTTGCATAAACATGTCCAGCAAATGCGAATCGAACGGGTTCAGAAAGTAGTACAAGGTCATGTCCACCAAACTCCAATATTGCAGTTTGGCGTTTTCGCGGGTGTTGGGGGTCACAAAGGTGGGCCCGCCGCTGGTGGTGATAATGTCCTGGGTGAATTTTTCCTCGTCCATCAGCTTTTCGCCGGGCACCCCTAGCAATTTGACCGCCATGCTCAAAAAACCCACATCCTGAATGTCGGACGGTACGTTCGGGCCGGGGCCGGCGTAACGCACATAGGCCTTGTAGGTTTTCGGTTCGGCGAATATTCCGATGCGGCAATGTGCGGGTATATCGTCGCGGATGCTGACCGTGGCCTTCAAGACGCCGTGGGTTTTGGTATTGCCGCCGCGTTCGTAGCCGCCGGGTTTGAAGCGGCCGCGCATTTGATCGGCCATCAGGTCGATGATGTCGTTCAGGCTTTGTTCTTCGTCCGGGTCTATGCGTTCTTCGGCTATTTTCAAGCCTTCGTTCTTGCGGCGCAGATTGATCAAAAATTGCACCAGCCTGACGCCCGGTTCCCGGAACACCGCGTTCCATGCCGGACGAAACGGGGGTTCCAAACGGCGCTCCAGATACAACAGTTGCAGCAAAAACCGGTGAATGGCCATGAGTATGCAGTTTTTGACGGTCATGACGGCTGGTCTCCCTGAGTGGGTAAGGCGGCAAGATAACGAATGGCGCTCAGCCCCGGCATGAAAAAGTAAGCACCGCCGCGTACGCTGATAAATTGCGGCAAATGCGCAACGGTTTGCACCGGCCCGGCTGGATCGGGGCGATGGAATTGGTCGGTCGGCGTGCCGTCGTTCAGTGGCTGGCGATGCGCCAACAGCGGATCGCGTTCTTGTTGCAGACCGGCGAATTTGCTGTTCACCATCCAGGCGTTCTGTACGAATTCAAACTGCCGGGAGATATTGGCCACCAGGCAAATGAATTGCAAGCCGCGTTCGGCCGCCGGTGCATCGGCCTTGACCGCCTGCTCCGGCGTCAACAGCGGCCCATAAGGGCGACCCCGGCGCAGCAAACGGTGAAAGCGCGTAGAGGCAATCAAGTCCTGGTCGTGACGGTTAAGCCCGAAGCCCAGTATTTTCAACAACCGGCTGAAAATACAGCCGGAAGCCGACGGCATATCGCCGCTACGCGGATTGGCCCGGCGCACATGGGCGCCGATGGGGCAGCGCATGCCGGCCGGATCGGATAAATAATTAAAACTGTTCAGCGAGTCGTCGGCGGGAATGCCGGGAATTTCAGCAGCGGCCGGCGGCAGCAAAGGCCTGCCGTCGCGCTGCCGACCCACCATGGCGGCGGCCAGTTGTTCACGCTGTGTCGCATCGCCGCCGCTGGCTTTGTCTATAAATTGCCAGAATCCCGGCACGTCCTGACCCAGTTGCCGCAACACCAGATAACTGCCGTTACGGGCAAAATCCTTCAACCCGGGCCGGTCTTCCGCCGCCGGCAACAGGGCCGCGCCGGGGTCGTGCATGGGATCGATCAACGGCCTGACCGTATATTGGCCGTATTCGTTGCGATATCCCAACACCACCTCGCCTACCGCCAGCAGATTGGAGAAACCGTCTCGGCCGTGGCTGTCTATTGCCTGAGTGCCCGCCCAATCCAGTTCCGGCTGGCTGATGCCGTCGACAAAGCCGAAGGGTTCTATCGCACCGAGATCGTCGGTCGGCAATTCGGCCAACAACTCAAACGCCTCGGCAAACGGCTTGCCCTGGGCCTTTTTGCGCCACGGGGCGATTTTGCCGGCTTCGGCATACAACAGCAGCAGTACGTGCGGAGTTTGTTGCTCGCCGCCGCCCCACGCCCAATATTCCGGTGAATTGCCGTCCACGTCGCCAAGACGGCGGGAGCGGCTTTCGTGGCCGGCCATGCCGCTGATGAATTCGTCGGAAAAATCCCCGATGACCGATTCCCGCAAGCCTAAAGCGCGTAAACCCGCCACGGAAAAGGCTATCTGCAGGGCCGTTTTGGGACGGGAACCGTTCTGGATGGCCGACGAAACCGGCGCATCCGCCAGCCACTGCTTGGCGGCCTTGGCATCGGCCACCCGCAACAATAAAAAACAGCTGTCTTTTAAATGCCTGTGTCCAAAGCGCAACAGTCCTTGCAGGTCGTCAAAGGGAAAATCGCTTGAATATGTCGTTGTCATGTACCCGCCTAGATTTCGCCGAGCCAATCGCGTATGGCCTGATCATCGGCCTGACGTATTTCCACGCCCTTGCGTATCCGGCTGTTGCGCGCCAGATCGACGGCCGTCAAATCCGGATAGGCCTTGTACCAAACCTGGGACGGCAACTGGTGCCGCCTTTGGGTGTATTTGAATTGCTGTTCCCGTTCCGCGCCCTGTTTGACCAGCCATCGGGTGGTGGGATAGCCTACCGCGTTGCCGAAGGCCAGATTCAGTCCCCAACCGGCCTTGTTGATGAAATCGTCCATATAGCTTTCATGGCTGCCGTCGTAATTGCTGGCGAAAAAAGCCCGCCGATTGTTATCCATGAACACCCAGCGGGCGAAATGTATGGATCTGATCCGGGTCAAAAACCCCCGTTTGTAGATGTGTCTGGCCACGTAGTCCGTCAGCAACATCAACAGTTTGAACAACAGCAGGCGGAACAAGCCCGGCTTGATGTCGCCGAACACATTGAATTGATTGCTGACATCCCTATCCTCCAAATAGGCCAGGGCTTCGATATGTTCCCGGCTCGGACGGATGAACAGTTCGGGGTCGGAACGTTCCAGCAGGCGCAGGCGCAGGGCAAAAAAAGGCGCCAAGATCAGGAATACCGGCGATAGCAGCAATAAAACCAACGGTATCCCGATCTTGTGCAACCCGTTCCGGATCCTCCAGGCCAAGGGCGTGGGTTCTTCCGGACTCAGTTTGAGGAGGCCAGCGTGCTTTTGCATCTCCACATGAGATAACAGTTTTTGCCGTAAAACCCTGGGGTTATCCCGCCCGGATTCCACGACGATCTGTTGCAGGTATTCAGTCAGACAGCGATGCAGCGCGGCTTCCTCGCGCACCTGTTTGACCGTGCGTCCCAGCCAGTTGACGTAATTGGCGGCCGGCTCGATGTTATGCGCCAGCATCCAGCTGAGCAGATCGAATGCCTTGGTAAAGCCTTCGCAATGGGCAAAGATTTGTTGCAAACCGGCTTCGGCCTTGCGAGCCAATTCGGCAAAAAAAGCCAGTCTGTCGCCATCTATATCCCCCAGAAACGCCAAGACCGGCTGCCACGGCCGCGGCTGCTTACCATAAGCCTTGATCTCGTCTCCGGTAATCGACTCCACGATGACAAAGCGTGCCATGTGCAGACGCTCGAAAGCGCCGAAAGGCAGCAGTTCGTTGTCCGGGTCGGCCAGCCCGACTGATTTGTTCATACCGGCCAACAACGCGCGCAGCTTCTGCAACTCTCCGCCGCGGACCGGCGCTACTATCATGAAGGTGGATTGAGGCGTCATCGACTAGCCTGCTTAATCCTTGCGGGTCAGGGCAAAATCCAGAATGCGTTTTTTACCCCACCAGACCTTGCCCAGATAAACCCCGGGTTCAATCTCGCGGATTTCGTCGCGGATGGCCTTGGCGAAAAACGAGGTGGTCGAATAATCGATGACGATGGTGTCTTTTTGGTCCAGCCAGCTTTTGTCCTTATAAACCTTGGCGACGATGAAGGTCAGACTGAAAAAAGTGATTTTATTTACCAGTACCCCAGCCTGGCCGCCGGCGCAAAACAAATCGAACCGTTTGCCCTGCCAAGCGTAAACCCCGGCCAGAAAAGCCGCCAACTTGGCGAATACGGAGCCGGCCAGAATCGCGGTGCCTTGGGTGTCGCCGCTCGGAATATTGCCCGGCTCGGCATTGCAATAAATTTCATCCAGCTCTTCCCGCGATTTGCTCAACCAACTGTTGACGGTATCGTTCATGGTGCTTACTCCCGATTATTACTAGTGCGAAGGGCGGCGGCATGGGCGTATACCTCGCGCCGGACCAGGTTCATGCGCCCCAAGGGTTCGTGCGCCGCCAAGGATTGCCAGGGATTGAAACTGCGGCGTTCGCACGCCGCCATGGTGTCCTCGTCCGCAAAATCCTGGTCTTCTATCGTGATGGTGGCAACAATTTGAAAAGGTGAAAGCGTTTCGTCCCAGATTACCGAAGCATCTTCAATCGGCATGCTTGCCGGCTCGGTTTGCAGTTGCACGGCAAAATGAAACTTGGCCGGCTCGCGCCGCAAATGCGCCCGCATCGCCGCCCGCAACTGATCGCGGCCCGGATTCTCCGCTTGCGTGGTTTGGTAATCCGAACAGGGAATCACGGAATACTTCACCACTTGCCCGCTGTCTTCGCCCAGTTTGTAGGGCGTAGTGCTCCAGAAGCGCACGTCGAACGGGCATAAATGCTTTTGGCGTGATTTAAAGGCAATCCAGAACGATTTCAGGTGCGGGTTGAACGGATTCAAAAAAAACCACAGCTTCCTGTCGGCCTGCCGGGCCCGAATAAAGCCCAAAAAATCCTCCGGCGTAGCCACGAACAAAGCCGGATAACTGTTTAAAACGAAATCCTGAAAACCCTCTTCGCCCCACAAAACCGGCCCGCGCGCGCCGGACAAACGAATGGACAAGCCCCTCGCGTCCTTTTCGGCATCGTCCCTGCTAGTGGCGTTGGCAAACCGCAGCATGGCCGGATAGGTTTTGGCTTCGGCAAAAATACCGTGCCGTAATTCGGCGGGAACATCCTGGTGCACGCGGAATTCCCCGCGCAGACAACCCAGGGTTTTAGCCTGATTGAAGCGCGGCACCACGCCTTCTTCGGCTTCATCCGAGATAATGGCGGCAATCCGCTGCCCCATCTCGGCCACCAGTTCGGCTATCGGCATTTCCGCATTCATAATCGCATCCCCCGCTGCCATGGCGTCTTTGAATTACTTGAAGCTTTCGTCGCCAGCCGCATCGGCTCTAGGCTTCCATTGCAAGGTATAGTCCTCGCCCCTGTCGCGCGCCCAAGGGTCGAATACGTTGACGACCCCAGCCAACTGGTCTTTCAGTTCGGGCATGGTGCGCAGCATGATCCTTTTCAACGGCGACACTTCGACCTCGTGGCCGTTGGAAGGCTTGGGCTCCATTTTCTTGCCGTCGGGACCGTTGTTCATGACCCATTCCACGCCCAGCGAGGTATAAAACTCCGGCCGGAAGCTGGAGGTAAAGAAGCGGTCGCTGAACAAGCGCCGCGAGGCATTCAGAATGAACACGTGAAATTGGGTTTCGGAAATGGCGAAACCGTGCGGCCGGGTAAACTCGGACAGCCAGCCCACCACGGTATCCAGGTCTTCGATATTGTCGACCATGCTGCCGTCCGGGTGCCCCAGACAATCGTTGATGCGCGTGCCGTCCTCGTTCAGTTGGGCGGCGGTTATGATCTTGCCGGCGTCGCATTTATGCTGGCCGTAGACTTCGCGCAACAATCCGGTCAGGCGCTTTTGTTCCAGATATTCCGCGCTGGTGGTGGGCAAGCGCCAGTCGATGAAATCGTCGAAGCCGGTCAGTTGCTTCAAACCGTATTGGCGGCGGAATTCGTTGAAACGAGGCAGGCCGCGTTCGCGGTCGCGAATCAAGTCCAGCGCCGCGATATCGATTTTGTTGGTTGCGGTATTCAGGCGCGGCAAGTCCAGATTCTGAAAAAACTGGGCGTGGTTTTGCAAGGTCAGCAGGCCCAGGCGCTGCCGGCCCATGCTCAAGGCCCAGTTGCTCAGGCCGCCGTCGGCCATGGCCTGGGTGGCTTTGCCCCTGAAGGTGCCGACAACCGGCACTTTATGGGCAATGGCGTCCGGAGCGCCCAGTTCCCTGTATTCCAGCAAATCGGGTATCAGCGGATGCAGGCGATATACGGTGGGAAATTCTTCCGGAAAATTGAAAGGCGAGCCGAAGTGGTTGACGCCGCCGTTCAGATGCTCGGGATTGCGGATATCCCATATATCCTTTTTGTCGACCAATTTACCCAGAAATGTCGGATGGTCTTTGTAGCGATGACTGCCCAGGCCGAATATGCCGGCTCCGGAGGCGAATACCGAATAAAACTGGTTAGCCTTGGTTTCCCGCTCGGATTTGGCCAGTTTGTTCACCACCAACCTGTCCAATACTTTTTTCAGGGCCTTGGAAACCGGGTCGTCCTTCATCAACAAGCCGTTCCAGTTGGCGTTCATGCCCAGATACAAGGGTTCGCCGTACAACAACTGAGTGGTCCATTCTATGGTATGAATTTTGGCGATTTCGGCCGCCACTACCAGTCGAGCCGCCTGATACAACTCCTCGGCGCTGACTTTTTTATAGGTGATCACTTGTTCGGGCTTGTCCGGATTGCGCAGGCCCGAGTCCAAATCCGGGTTGACCGCCGCCTTGGCGCGGAAGGCATCCACAAAGGCGTTGTGTTCGCGCGTGAACAGATTGTGGTAAAAACTCATGCCCACCGTCCAGTTATCCGCGAAGCCGGCGGCTTCCTGGCCCTTCCAGGCCGGATTGATGGGATCGGGCACACAGTCGGCGCCGGCATTTTCGCAGCTGTTGAACAAGGGCAGATAGCCTTGTTTATCGCCGGCCCCGCCATGATTACCGCGCGGCACCATCCATAATTTGGCCGGATCTTGCGGATCGCGCTTGACGCGTTTTTGCGAGAGTTCATCGAAACCATAGATCTGCGAGGCGTCCCACCAAGCGGTGACGGTGTTTTCGGTGGTGCGATGGGCGCGGGACAAATAGGTGTTGCCCTCATGCTCGAAGGTAGGGGCCGGTTCCTTTTGCGCAATCAAGGCCACGTCCACTTTATCGTTCGGCCGGCAACCCAGTTTGGCGGCCTGTTCGGCGCTCAAGGGCTGTTCCTGATTATTCACCAATTGGCTGGCGCAACCGACCGGCATTCTGGCTGCGCTATTTTGACCTTCGCGCAGGTGATAAAACCAGTCGTGGGTCATGAACTGTATCCAATAGGCCGCCAACACATTGAAAAAAGGTGCTTTTTTATAATCGCACTCTGCATTTTTGGCATTGCCCGGCAAGCCCTGGCCCTGGTTGCAGGCCTCCGGCTTGGACTGAGCACGGGTAAACAATTTCCTGGAGATGACTTGCGGGTCCGGCTTCAACAGACTCAAGCGGTCACCGTGGCGGTTACGAACCAATTCGTTGGCGCCCAAATCCGGAAAGGTGGAGTCGAAGCTGACATTGCGGGCGAACAATTGATTGGCGGAGCCCATGGCCGGATTGAAAATGTCGTTGCAAATGCCATCTATGGTGCGGTGACGGATCAAATCGCCGTTACATACCTGAGTACCGTCCTTGCCGGTGACTTGGTCGTATTGCGCGTGATTGGGCGGCAAACGCATCTCGCCCCAAACTTTGACGATGGGGCCTGGAGTTGTCCCGATACCCTTGATATAGGTTTCGTAGGTTTTATTGTCGTAGAGGTTAAAGCGCAGCAACTCCATGCGCTGATATTCCAGATCCATCAAGGCACCGTCCACGCCCCTACCGTTGGGATTCAGGTGTTTACCCAACTTGGTGATGGACTCCCAGCCTCCCGCCTTGCTTTCGGCATCGCCCGTACCCCAGTAATTGGGCCAATCCACCCAGACCACGCTGCGGCCGGCCAAGGCTTTTTTGCCGCCGCGACATTCAGCGGTGGTTTCGCTGACCTTACCGAGAAAACGTTCGTTCTGCTGCTGGGCAATCGGCCGGAAGCCCTTGGCCACCATTGCCGCGCAGGCTTTGTCGGCCTTGAGTCTTTCCGCGGTGGAAACGGCTTCGGCTTGGCAAACGTTTGCCATAAACCCCAACATTAAAAAAAGCACCGGCACCTTTATTGTTGTTTTCATCGTCTTGCCTCCCAAATCCCGTGAATGGCGGCGGCCCGCCACGCTATCCGAGTCCAGCTTAACTGAAGTGTTCAGCCGCCGCCATGACCCAAACAGGTCAATTTTTTGCCATATCAATTATTTAGGGGTTATGCTAGGCCCGGCTGTTTCGTCGCGGAAACGGCGTTTTTTATGCAAGGTTTTTGCGGGCGCCGCATGCGGCGCCCATGGCGGCAGGAGGCATGGTCTTGAGGCAACGGCAAAGCGGGCTAAGCGGGTTGGGCGCCCCTTAGCCAATCGGCCGTCGATCGATGAAAAACACTGATTATAAAAACAAGGGTGGCGTTCAATGAGGCAATTATCCGACGACCTGTACCTGCACACCATACTGGCGAACGCTCCGGGCTATCCGCTGATCTGGAACCGCTTTCTGCTTGAGCTGACCCGGCAACTGTCCTGCGACTCCGGCGCCCTGCTGGTGACCGATCTGAACGATTTCGGCAAGACCCGCTTTCTGTTCAGCGCCCATATCCCGCAAGAATATCGGGAACAGTACGAAGACAGGCTCAACCGGCAAGACCATTTCAACCGCTACATCTGCCAAAATCCTCGGCGGATATTCTGCAATCAAAACCTGATAAACGAACTCCCGGGCGAGCACAAAGGCGCTTTGCCATCGCCCGAGCAACAAACCTTTCGCTTCGGCGTCGCCTTGACATGCGGGCAAAACCATGCGCTCAGC
The DNA here is from genome assembly GCF_024505185.1 of Methylomonas subterranea. Taxonomy (GTDB): domain Bacteria; phylum Pseudomonadota; class Gammaproteobacteria; order Methylococcales; family Methylomonadaceae; genus Methylomonas; species Methylomonas subterranea. Next base: position 117,967 of record NZ_JANIBJ010000004.1, on the reverse strand, counting down.
CTGCTGCTCGGTCGCGACACCGCATTTACCGACATCGAACAACAACATATCAGCCGCTTATTGGAAAATACCCTACCGAAATTGCAGGATGCCATGCATAAGGAACAACGCCATAAGATCAACACTCAATTGCTGCATCATCTCGGCGATCATTTCGACGGCTATATCATCGTCGATCAGGGGCTTAACATTCTGTTTTCCGATCCAGTCTATACGGCCATCATCAGCCAACTGGATTGCGTGCAAATCACGGAAAACCGCTTCGGCATGAAAAATCCGGCCATCGAACAAAAACTGCTATCCCTGATGCGGGATAACCAGGAAAGCCGTTCCATCCATAACCAATGCCAGTCCTGCCAAATTTCCCTGATTCCCCTGGCCGCGTTAAAAAACCTGTATCAATGGGAGTGTCATATAGACGGCTTCATCCTGTCGTTTACCCATGAAAAAGACAAGAACCCGGCCATGGAACGGCTGATGCGCCTGCACAATCTGTCCCGCTGCGAAGCCATCTGCGCCCTGCACTTCATGAAAAATCCGTCCATAGCGGACATCGCCCAGCATAGCTACCGCTCGCAGGAAACCGTGCGTAACCATATCAAGCACACCATGCAGAAAATGAATGTGCACAGCCAAGCCGAATTGATGAAAAAATTGATCACGCTGGCATCGCTATAAGCCAAGCCTGTTATGATGCGCTGCCGGATGCAGGCAATCCGCCGCATCATTAAAAACAGAGACTTTGTGAATACCCCGGAATTTTCCTCCCTAGCGCTAAAACCCGCCTTGCTCGACAACATTGCAGCGCTGGGTTATACCCATCCGACCCCGATACAAGCCGAAAGTCTACCGCATATCCTGGAGGGCAATGATGTAATAGCCCAAGCCAAAACCGGCAGCGGCAAGACGGCGGCGTTCGGGATCGGCCTGCTATCCCGGCTGGATGTCGGCAATTTTAAAGTGCAGGCCATGATCATCTGCCCTACCCGCGAACTGGCCGATCAGGTCTGCAAGGAAATTCGTCAACTGGCCCGCTTTACGCACAATATTAAAGTATTGGCGTTATGCGGCGGCGTGCCGGTTGCGCCACAGCGAGATTCCCTGCTGCACGGCGCGCATGTGGTAGTGGGTACGCCGGGCCGCTTGCAGGAACATCTGCAAAAACACAGCCTGCATCTTGAGCATTTAAAAGTCTTGGTTCTGGATGAGGCCGACCGCATGCTGGACATGGGCTTTGCGGACATCATCACCGATGTGGTATCTCACGCCCCCAGCCACCGGCAAACCTTGTTATTTTCGGCCACTTACAGCGACCCGATTCGAAAATTGAGTCTGTCTTTTCAGTTCAAACCGGTCTCGATCAGCATAGACACCAGCCACCATCACAACCAGATGGAACAACATTTCCATCGGGCCGATCCCGGCAAACGATTGCACGCGCTGGCTTATTTATTGGCATACCATCGGCCGGAATCCACGCTGGTATTTTGCAACACCAAACGCGAATGCCAGGATGTGGCTGACAGTCTGGCCAATTGCGGCTTTTCCGTGCAAGCGTTGCATGGCGATTTGGAACAAAAAGACCGCGATCAGGTGTTGGTCAGGTTTGCCAATAAAAGTTGCTCGGTATTGGTAGCCACCGATGTAGCCGCCAGGGGTCTGGATATCAAGGATATGCAAGCGGTAATCAATTATGAATTGCCTTGGGATCCGGAAGTATACGTGCACCGCATCGGCCGCTGCGGCAGGGCCGGTAACAAAGGCCTGGCGCTGAGTTTGTGTGCCGATGCCGAGTTGGACAGGGTCAAGGCCATCGAGGATTACCTGAACATTTCGGCTGATTGGGACGACATCGCGCCATTTAAACTGAGCTATGAACCACGCTTTCAACCGCCCATGGTGACACTGTGGATCGATGGCGGCCGCAAACAGAAAGTCCGCCCCGGCGATATTTTGGGCGCCTTGACCGGTAACGCCGGCATCGCCGCCAGTGAAGTGGGCAAAATCGATGTGTTCGATAAACAAGCGTATGTAGCGATAAACCGTGCCTATGCCGACAAAGCCCTGGCCTGTTTAAGAAACGGCAAAATCAAGGGCCGTAACTTTAATGTGCATAAATCCCAATGGTGATAAGCACGCCCTGTCCCATGCGCCTTCTTTAACTAAAGTAATCCGGCCGTTTATCGATAAGGAATATTTCGTGCCTCAATCATTGACTCAACCGCAACAAAACGTTTTATTGACTCTGGCCTGGCAATCCATCGCCCATGGTTTAAAAACGGGTAAACCGCTTGGCATTGATAACTCAACCTATTCGGCTGAATTGGCAAGGCCATGCGCGACCTTTGTCAGCCTGGAATTCCAACAGCAAGCGCGCGGCTGCATCGGCAATCTGGAGCCGATTCGGCCTTTAGTGGAAGACGTATCGGAAAACGCTTTCGCCGCGGCGTTTTGTGACCGGCATTTCCCCTCGGTGACCGACGGCGAACTTGACCATCTGGTGATCCATCTCGATCTGCTATCCGCGCTGGAACCGCTCGAGTTCGGCACGGAGTTGGATCTCATCCAGCAATTGAGACCGAACATCGACGGCTTGCTGTTAACGGACGGTACGCACCATGCATCATTCCTGCCGTCCAACTGGCATAACCTGCAAAGTCCGCTGAAATTTCTGCAGCATCTGAAGCAAAAAGCCGGGCTGCCTCCGACATACTGGTCCAAATCCATCAAAGCGGCGCGTTTCACCAGCCTGCGACTGCCTTGAGTGGATTGACCGCCATGGTATTGCCACGCTTAATTTTTACCGATCAGGCAGCGAATGGTTAAAATAGCCTCGCCGGCCAGTCCGTAAGCAGCGCCACGCATCAGCGTGCCGTAGCGCCCGTAAGGAAGAATCGGACCAACAATACCTTGCCTGGCTGCCTTGCAAATAAGAGATGAATGATGGTTTTACCCGGATTTAAGAAACTTCTGACCGTAACTCTGTTGGGGGCCGCCGCCTGCTCTACCCTGCCCCCCGCCGCAAAAGATTTCGACAACTTCTCCGATTATGTGGAATCGGTATTTCGGCATCAAAATCTGTTGAGCAGCCGTTTGATGATGCTCAGCGAGGCAATGGCCGAAAACGAGACTCTGGAAGACGCCGAGCAGGACATGAACGATGCCTGCCATCTGTTGAACGAGTATGCCGATCACGAAATGTCGGGCGAATCGATGGGCTTGTTTTTTAAACGGCGGGTAAAGGCCAGCATCGAAGAATGCGACAAAAAAATCCACATTCTGGAAGCGCTGCTTCCCAAAAACGATCCCTAAACCGGGTCCATCCTCGAACCCACCGACCCGACTGGCGCCGTTTTGATCAGCCGAAACCTGGACAGCGGCATCGCCGTCATTCATTCCAACCAATTGGAAACCTTGCGGGACGTACTGGAGTACTGGCTGCGCCAATACCCGCTGACACCGCTTGAAAACGAAGTCTTGCTGGTGCAAAGCAACGGCATGGGTCAATGGTTGAAACAAAGTCTGGCGCAAAACAGCGCCCTCGGCATCGCCGCCGCCATGCAAATTCAACTGCCGTCGCTGTTTATCTGGGGCGTCTACCGGGCGGTAGTGGGTTCGCAGATTCCCAAGCAGCAACCCTTGGCCAAGGCTCCGCTGACTTGGCGCTTGTACCGCTTGCTGCCGGCTTTGATTCGGCAAGCCGGTTTCGAGACTCTGGCACACTTTCTGCGGCACGATCCCGACGCACGCAAGCGCTTTCAACTGGCCGAACAACTGGCCGATCTGTTCGACCAATACCAAGTCTACCGTTCCGACTGGATAGCCGATTGGGCCGGCGGCCGGGACATCTTGCGCGACGCGCGCGGCGAAGCCAGCCCGCTGGCGGATCGGCAAAGCTGGCAGGCGCAGCTGTGGCGGGCGGTATTGGACGACCTGGGTAGCGAGCACAACCTCTTTGCCAGCCGGGCCTCGGTGCATGCCCAATTCATGGTCGATATCGAACAACTCGACCGTCCGCCGGCCGGCATACCGCGCCGCATCGTGCTGTTCGGCCTGTCGTCGCTGCCTCGACAATCGCTGGAAGTGCTGGCCAGTCTGGGTAAGTTTTGCCAGATCGTGTTGTTCGTACACAACCCCTGTCGGCATTATTGGGCCGACATCATAGAAGATAAGGATTTGTTAAAAGCCCAACGCCGGCGGCAACGCTACAAAACCGGCATGGCCGCCGGCTTGCCCCCTGAACAACTGCATCTGCATGCCAACCCGCTGTTGGCGGCCTGGGGCAAGCAGGGCCGCGACTACATCCGCCTGCTGGACCATTTCGACGAAACCCAAGCCTACGCCGGCTGGCAGTGGCCGGACCACAAAATCGATTTGTTCGAGGATTACGGCGCCGAAGGCCGGCGCAGCCTGCTGCAACGCCTGCAGCAAAGCATTCTGGATCTGGAGCCGGTACCGGAACAAACCGAGTTGCTGGAGCGGGTCGACGATTCGCTGGCTTTTCATATCGCCCACGGCCCGCAGCGGGAAGTGGAAATATTGCACGACCAACTGCTGGCCCGCTTCAATGCCGCCGAGCAAGCCGGCGACAAACTCCATCCGCGCGACATTATCGTCATGGTGCCGGATATCAACCAATACGCGCCGCATATCCGCGCCGTGTTCGGCCAGATGACAACCGACGATCCGCGCCATATTCCGTTCAGTCTGACCGACCAACAACAACGCGGCGAAAATCCGCTGCTGGTCGCCGTGGAAACGCTGTTGCATTTGCCGGAATCGCGCTTCACCGTCAGCGAATTTTTGGGGCTGTTGGAAGTCCCGGCCTTGCGGCGGCGCTTCGGCCTGGACGAAACCGCCATCCCCAAAATTCACCAATGGCTGGAGCAAGCCGGCATCCGCTGGGGCCTGAATGCCGAACAACGCGCCCGAGCGGCGCAGATGCCGGCCGGCTTCGGCGCCAACACCTGGCAATTCGGCTTACGCCGCATGCTGCTGGGTTACGCGGTGGGTGCCGGAGCGGCCTTCAACGGCATAGAACCCTACCCGGAAATCGGCGGATTGGATGCGCAATGGCTGGGCCACTTGTGCCACATCCTGGATACGCTGGAAACATACGCCGGCAGCCTGGAGCAACAGAAAAGCGCCGATAACTGGCTGGAAACCCTGACCGAACTGCTGGCCGACTTTTTTTCGGCCGACCAGGAGCCCGACCGCAAAACCCTGGATACCTTGCAAATTGCCTTGGCTAACTGGCATCAGGCCTGCCGGCAAGGCGGCTGCGGCGCCAACGACGTTTTGCCGTTGAACGTGGTGCGCGAAGCTTGGCTGGCGGCGGTGGACCAGCCCAATCTGCAACAGCGTTTCCTCGGCGGGCGGGTCAATTTCTGCACCTTGATGCCGATGCGGGCCATCCCATTCAGGGTGATTTGTTTGCTGGGCATGAACGACGGCGACTACCCGCGCAGCCAATACCCGCACGGCTTCGACCTGATGAGCCAACGCGGCCAATACCGGCCCGGCGACCGCTCGCGGCGGCAGGACGACCAATACCTGCTTCTGGAAGCCTTGCTGTCGGCCAGACAGCAGTTGTATATCAGTTGGATAGGTCGCGGCATCCGCGACAACAGCGCGCGACCGCCCTCGGTGTTGATCGCCCAGTTGCGGGATTTTCTGCAACAGAGCTTCAGCCTGCCGGAAGGGCAAAAGCTGTTGGAAGCGCTGACGCTGGAACACCCCTTGCAACCCTTCAGCCCGGACTACATCAAGGCCGGCCGCGACCCGCGCCTATTCACCCATGCGCGGGAATGGTTCCAGCCGTCGCCGGACCGAGAGATCAGCCGGGAAGCCTTCGATGGCGGGGATCAATCCCTATCGCTGAATCCGGAAGCACTGGCGCGCTTCCTCGCGGCGCCGGTCAAAAGCTATTGCCAGCACAGCCTGAAATTCAGTTTCGACCGCCATGACTTCACCAGCGAGGACAACGAGCCCTTCGGTTTCGACGGCTTGCAGTATCACATCCACGGCACGGAACTGCTGGCGGCCTTGCAAAATCGCCAACCGGCCGACCTGGAAGATTTTTTTCAACAACAACTGACCGAATTAAGCGGCAAGGGCGCCCTACCCTTGGGCGGCTTTGCCGAAACCGCTTTCGCCGGCATCGCCACCCCCGTCGCCGCTGCCTGGCGCCACTATCTGACATTGATGGAACCATGGCCGTTGCGGATGCATCCGCGCCATATCGAACTGAGCTTTAAGCTTGCCGGCGGCATAAACGTGCAATTGGCCGCCGGCCTCAGCCATTTATGCCAAGGCGATACGGCCGACAGCCGCGCTTTGCTCGGCTTGACCGCCCAATCGCTGGTAAAAAAAGACCTGATTCAATTCCACAGACTGATCCTGCCCTGGCTGCAACATCTGGCCGCCTGCGCCGACGGCTTACCGGTGCAAAGCTTGATTGCCGCCGCCGACGGCATTATTTCGATTCAAGCGCTACCGCAAGAACAAGCCTTGGCCTGTTTGCAGAGCTTGCTGGAAGCTTGGTTGCAAGGCATGCGGGCACCGCTGCCGGTGGCCTGCCGCACGGCCTTCGCTTGGCTGAACGCTCCGGAAGATAAAGCTACGGAAACCGCTCAAACCCAATACGACGGCGACGAATGGAATTCTGGTGAAGTCGATTTCGATCCTTATCTGGGCCGTTTTTTCCCCGACTTCGCCAGTTTGTATCCATCCGATGCCGCGAATTTCGAACACTGGGCGAACCTGCTGTACCGGCCGCTTTGTCTCAATATCAAACGGGGGCATTCCGTTTGAACCGGCAAAACCCATCCGGGCAAAACCTTGCCGAACAAAGGATACTGGCGGCCTGGAAAAAGAATGTTGCCGCTTGGACAGAAGCGGTGCGGCTTGGTGAAGTCGAAAGCAGGGTTTTGATTACTGACCGAGCCATACTGGAAGCCGTCATGAGCATCGCACCCAAGTCGGTTCTTGACGCCGGTTGCGGGGAAGGCTGGCTGGTCGGTGCCTTACACAATTTCGGTATTGATGCATTGGGTATCGATGCCCTGCCTGAATTTATAAACCGCGCCCGGCAGGCATACGCCGGACGATTTAAAGTAGCTTCATATCAAGACCTGTCCCAGCGTTATCTGAACGAATGTTTCGATGCGGTGGTGTGTAATTTCTCGTTGCTGGGCAACGAATCCGTATCGTGTTTATTCCGACAAATCCCATCCTTACTCAATAGTGGAGGCATGCTTATCGTGCAAACCCTACACCCGCTTGCCGCATGCGGAGACCTACCCTATCGGGACGGTTGGCGGCCAGGCAGTTGGCAAGGATTTAACGAGCGATTTAAAGATCCCGCGCCTTGGTACTTCAGAACCCTGGAATCCTGGCGAGCCTTATTTCAAGAATCCGGGCTTGAATTATTTGAAACGCGCGAACCGCTCCATCCCGAAACTCTGCAGCCCGCATCGGTAATTTTTATGGCGACATGTAGGAGCGACGCGCATTGGCGATGAAGAGCTTACGAACCCGGCTATGCGTCAATCCAAGCATGGCCTTCAGAGTAGTTTCGCGGTCAATCATTCAGGACACTCGCATCACCGTCCAATATTTACAGCAAGCTTCAGTGCGTTATTTTAGAAATTTGCCGAATTGAAAACGAACCGTCCGGATCGCGGCGATGGGTGGATGTGGCGGTTTTATAACTGCGGCGGCGCCAATTGATGGCGGCCTATGGCATGAAAGGCATTATTCGGCTGAGATTCCGGATTCCGGAACTTGTTTAAGCAACATCTCCAACGCCAGATCCGCCATGTTTTTCGAACCGCCGCCCTCGCCCAACAAAGTCTTGACCCGCCGTAGTTCAGTCAGCACACTGTGGCGGTAGTCGGTGTCGAACAGCAGACTTTCGATCTCGGCGGCCAGATTTTCCGCGCTGACGGCGTCCTGTATCAATTCCTTGACGATGGCCTTGCCGGCGATGATGTTGGGCAAGCCAATGTAAGGTATGTGCACCAATTGCTTGCCCAGCCAGTAGGTAAACGGCGACAGGCGGTAGGCGATCAGCATGGGCACCTGTAACAGGGCAATTTCCAGCGAGGCGGTGCCGGAGGTGGTCATTACCGCATTGCAACATTGAATGGCGTCGTAGGCTTGCTGTTTGACGATTTTGACCGGTACGGCAAAATCCCGCAGATAACTCTGCATCACCTCGTCGGAAACGGAATCGGCCTGCGGCAGCAGGAATTGCAATTCCGGAAAACGCTTGGCCAGCAGAGCGACCGCCTCCAGCATGACCGGCAACATGCGTTTGATTTCGTTGGCGCGGCTGCCGGGCAACAGGCCCACCACCGGGCGACCGGTATCCAGACCGAACAATTCGAAGTCGGCCGGTCTGTCGCGTAGGGGCTGGACCTTATCGACCGACGGATGGCCGACGTAACGTACCGGTACGTTCTTGGCGTCGTAATAAGCGGTTTCGAACGGAAAAATCACCGCCATCATGTCTATGGCCTTGCCGTAGGTTTCCACCCGCCCAGGCCGCCAGGCCCAAACTTGCGGACTGACGTAAAACAACACTTTCACGCCCCGGCGCTTGGCGAATTGCGCCAGCTTCAGATTGAACTCCTTGTAATCAACGCAAACCAGCAAATCCGGCTTTTCGTCGGCGACGATTTGTTTCATCAGCCTCAGGGCGCGGCGAATCTCGCCGTAATGCTTGAGGATTTCCACCAGACCAATCACGCCGATATCGGACGAGTCGAAACGGATATCGATGCCGGCCCGGCGCATTTTGCTTCCGCCCATGCCCTGGCCGCGAATGGCCGGACACTGTTTTTGCAATTCCTGAAACATGTGGGCGGCGTGCTGATCGCCGGAAGATTCGCCGGCGCTGAAAAGTACGGTGTAGGGAGAGTTGACGGCGGACATCGAAAATTGGATTCACGTGGGGCGGATTAGCGTTGCGTAATCCGCCATGGAGTAATCAGAGGGCTGTAGCGTAAGCCACCCTACATTTATTGAAATACGCCGCGAATCACGCCGACTATTTGTTTGACGGTTTCATCACTCAGATTGGCGCAAATCGGCAGCGAGAAGCAGCGAGCGGCTACCGATTCGGTCACCGGCAGCGACAGACCGGCGCATTCGTCCTTGAATACGTTTTGTTGATGCAAGGGCACCGGATAATAGACAGCGCAAGCGATTTGCCGGTCTTGCAACGCCTTCATCACCTCGTCGCGACGCTCGCACAACAAGGTGTATTGGTGATAGACGTGCACGCCGACGCCGTCTTCATAAGGCGTCGTCAGCGGCAAATCCGCCATTAGTTCTGAATATAAATGCGCGGCGTGCCGGCGGGCGGCGTTGTATTGATCGATACGCTTCAATTTAGCCCGCAGCACCACCGCCTGCAATTCGTCCAGCCGGCTGTTGTAGCCCACCACGTCGTGGTAATAACGCACGTCGGAGCCGTGATTGCGGTATTGCCTGATTTTGGCCGCCGTCTCGTCGCAGTGGGTGGTTACCAGACCGCCGTCGCCAAAACAGCCCAGATTTTTGCTGGGAAAGAAACTGAATCCGGCCGCGTGCCCGAAACTGCCGGTTTGCTGATTGTTGACCGTGGCGCCGAAGGATTGGGCGCAGTCCTCGATCAACTTCAAACCGTGTCTGTCGCAAATGGCCTTGATGGCAGGCAGATCGGCCGGTTGGCCAAACAAATGCACCGGCATCACCGCCTTGGTTTTCGGCGTAATCGCATTCAGGATGTTTTCCGGCGTAATGTTGAAGGTGGCCGGATCGATATCCACGAATACCGGCGTGGCTCCCACGTATTTGATGGCCTCGGCGGTGGCGATAAAAGTGAAGGCGCTGGTGATGACTTCATCGCCCCGGCCTATGCCGGCCGCCAGCAAGGCCAGATGCAATGCGTCGGTTCCGGACGCGCAACCGATGGCATGTTTGACCCCAAGGTACTGGGCCGCCTCTTTTTCGAAGGCTTGCACATTGGGACCAAGTATGAAGGCGCAGTTGTCCAGGGTTTCGGCAAAGCCTCCCAGGATTTCGTCTTGAATGTCGGCGTATTGCGCCTTTAAATTGACCATGGGGATCATATCGCTACTGCCCTTATCCGTGTTTGAGGAATTTAGTGATTTCGATGGCGGTGGCCAAGGCCTTCCGGCCGGCTTCGCCCGGTACCAGCGGATTTTCGCCGGTTTTTACGCAATGTACAAAATGTTTGATTTCTTCCAGCAAGGCATCGCCCGATTCGAATACCGATTCTTCGGTGACGATTTCCGGTATGCCCGGAAACATCTCTTTTTCGCCGGTTCTGTGCTTGATCAGCACCCGATTCTGAAAATCCACCGAAACATAGGAGCAAGGCCGGAACATGCGCATTTTGCGTTCCATTTTCATGCTGATCCGGCTGGCGGTGACGTTGGCCACGCAGCCGTTTTGGAAGGTAATGCGGGCGTTGGCGATATCGGTGCCTTGAGTCAAGACCGAGGTGCCGCTGGCATCGATGCGTTCCACTTCGGAACCGACCAAGGCCAGGATGATGTCGATGTCGTGTATCATCAAATCCAGCACCACGCTGACGTCGTTGGCGCGCGGGTTAAACGGCGATAAACGGTGCGACTCGATAAACAGCGGCTTGTCTTCCATTTTTTCCAAGCCGGCCACGGCGGGATTGAAACGCTCCAGGTGCCCCACCTGCAGGATGACATTTTTTTCCTTGGCAATCGCAATCAGCTCGTCGGCTTCTTCCACGGTTACCGTGATCGGCTTTTCCACCAGAACATGGGTGCCGGCCCATAGAAAATCTCGCGACACCTGATGATGCAAACTGGTCGGAACCACGATGCTCACCGCATCAATTTGGCCAAGCAGGGATTGATAGTCCGTCATGGCTTGCGCGCCGTATAGCTGGGCAACTTGTTCGGCAGCCTCCCGGTTAACGTCAACCACGGCCACCAATTCGCAATCCTTTAACGTCGCATATTTCTCTGCATGAAACTTCCCCAAATAGCCCGCGCCTATCACGGCACACTTCAGTTTACTCATAAACGACCACAGTTTGATTCAACGTTCTCCCGTGCCGCACCCGGCCGGGCGTAAAACCGCCTATTGTAACATTAGAACCTAATCAGAATCAGACCGAGGTTGAAGGACAAAACACTGCCGCGCTGATGGTGGGAGAGCGATTGCGGAAAGATTGTTCGCCGGCATGACCGCCAATACCAGCGAAACCGATGTCTAAGGAAAAACCGACAAGCGAAACAAAAACATTCAAACGGGATAAGGAATGCAAACCTTATAACTTTGGCATTTAATTCCCTCAGCCTTTCCCGAAGGAGTCTGCCGTAAAAGCCGATCAATCCCTTCTCCCTCAGGACGCTGTCGTTAAGTCGAAATATAGGTTGGGTTAGCGCAGCTTAACCCAACAAAATCAGAATGTTGGGCTTCATTACATTCAGCCGGCCTACCTTTTACGACAGCCTCCGAAGGGAGGGGAAAACCTTGTAAAAGTTATTTCACGCGCGTTCCCAAGTTTACGGCGCATAAGTCTGATCCGTCATTCGTCCAGCTTGATCCAGCGCAAGCGGTTGGCATTGCTGACCACCGTAACCGACGACATCGCCATGGCCGCCCCGGCTATCATCGGATTCAACAATATGCCGAACAAGGGATATAGCAAACCGGCCGCAACCGGAATACCGATGGTGTTGTAAAAAAACGCGCCCAAGAGATTTTGTTTGATGTTTGCAACGGTCAGCAAAGACAAGGCCATGGCTTCCGGCACTTTCATCAGCGAACCTTGCAGCAACACCACGTCGGCGCTTTCGATTGCCACATCGGTGCCAGTGCCAATCGCAAAGCCGACGTCGGCTTGCGCCAGGGCCGGCGCATCGTTGATACCATCCCCCACCATGCCGACCTTCTCGCCCCGGCTCTGCAGTTCCTTGACCACGGCAGCCTTGTCTTGCGGCAACACCTGCGCGCGAACTTCGCTTATCCCCGCCTGAGCGGCAATAGCCTTGGCGGTGATTTCGTTGTCGCCAGTCACCATCAACACCCGCACGCCGCGTTGTTTTAAGCGGCGGACCGCGTCGGCCGAGTCGGCCTTGATCGGGTCGGCCACCGCCACGATGCCTACCAGGGTTTTGTCGACCGCCAACAGCATGGGCGTTTGGCCTTTTCCCGCCAGTTCGGCCATGGTATCGGCATGAGCATCGATGCCGATATCGTGCTCGGCCATCAGCGCCGCGTTGCCGAACAACCAGAGACGCTTGTCTATCGATCCCGTGATGCCATGTCCGGCCACGGCCTGGAATTTCCTGACCTTTTCCAACTTGAGTTTTTGCTCTTCGGCGGCGGCCAATATCGCCGCCGCCAGCGGATGTTCCGAACCGGACTCAAGGCTGGCGGCATGTCGCAACACCTCGTCTTCCGTATAGCCTTCAAACGCTACAACCTGGGACAAGGTGGGCTTTCCGACCGTTACCGTACCGGTTTTGTCCAGGATCAGGCAGGTCAATTTACCCGCCGTTTGCAGGGCTTCGCCCTTGCGGATCAAGACACCCATCTGAGCCGCCCGGCCCACGGCCACCATGACCGAAATCGGCGTCGCCAACCCCAGGGCACAGGGGCAGGCAATCACCAGCACCGTCATCGAGGTCACGAAGGCGTAACCGAGGGCGGGGTCGGGTCCGAAGATCAGCCAGACAAAAAAGGTGAATAGCGAGAAAACCACTACCGTCGGCACAAAAACCGCCGAGATTTTATCGGCCAGTCTGGCCAACGCCGGCTTGCTACTTTGCGCCTGCCGCACGCTGTAAATGATTTGCGCCAGGGCCGTATCGCGGCCGATCCGGGTGGCCTTGAACAAAAAGCTGCCGTTCTGGTTGATGGTGCCGGCCGCCACGCTGCTACCCGGACTTTTCTCCACCGGCAGCGATTCGCCGGTCAACATGGATTCGTCCACGCTGGAATGACCTTCCAACAAGGTCCCGTCCACGGCGATTTTCTCGCCGGGCCTAACCCGCAGCACTTCGCCCAAACCAACATCTTCGATGGGAATGTCGATTTCCTGCCCGTCCCGCACCACTCGCGCGGTGCGGGGTTGCAACCCTATCAGGGCCCGAATGGCGGCCGAGGTTTTGCCGCGGGCGCGGGTTTCCAGCGCGCTGCCCAAATTGATGAATGCCAGAATAATCGCCGAGGCTTCGAAATATGCGTGATTCGATAAGGACGGCAGTTGGTCGGAGTAATCAATCACGATGGAGGAATACAACCAAGCCGAGCCGGTACCCAAGGCTATCAGGGTATCCATGTTGGCCTGCTTGACCCGCAGCAGTTTGACCGCGCTGGTGAAAAAATGGCCGCCGGAATAAAACAGCACCGCTAGGGTCAACAACGCCACATTGGTCCAAAATCCGGTACCCGCATCGGTGCCCATCATCGGAAACCAGTCCAGATGGGCGCCCAACATCAACGGCACGCCCAAAGCACCGGCCACGGCGGCCTTCAGCATCAAATCCCGGTAACGCGCTTCTTCCTGCTTTTCCTCTTCGCCAGGATCTTCCAAACCTTCCATTACCGCCGCGTCGTAGCCGGCCTGTTTCAAGGCCAGTTTCATTTGCTCCGGTTCCGCTGCTCCCGTTACCACGGCCGAGTGATCGGCAAAATTGACGTTTACCGTTTTAACGCCGGCCACGCCTTGCAACGCGGTTTCCACGGCGGCAATACAACCGGCGCAGCGCATACCCAAAATGGATAAGCGCAGTTCCTGCTCCCGCGTCATGCTTTGTTCTGTGTTCATCGCTATCTCGGATGGGCTGGGCTTGGAAGTCCAAGCGGAATCATGCCTTTATTCGACGCTGAATCCGGCGTCGGCAATGGCGTCCTCGATCTCGTCCAGATCGGTTTTGGCGGGATCGAACTCGACCTCAACCTTTTTCTCCTGGTGCGAGGCCTTGACGGCCAACACCCCTTCAATAGCCGACAAGGCGGTATTCAAGGTATTTTCGCATCCGCCGCATTTCATGCCGCTGACGTTGATTGATACTGATTCAGACATAATGGCTCTCCTGATTATGATGGGGAAAATAAAAAAGATTCAAACCCGGCGCCAACTCGACTGGCTTGGTCGCTCATGGTATAAGGTTTTCGATTTTCATCATAGTGTAACGCTCCCCGATTCGTAAACCCAATGACAGACTTCCTGATCGGTCGCCAACAAATTCTTGATCACAGATTGAACACCTTCGCTTACGAAATTCTGTTTCGCGGCAATGACTTCGATTTATCGGTTCAGGAAAGCGCGGCCTCGGCCACCAATCAAGTCATTACCGATACCATTCTGGAAATCGGCTTAAACGAACTGGTGGGGCCTCATCTGGCCTTTATAAACTTTACCGCGCAAAATATTCTGGAGAAAACCCCGCTCGATCTGCCCAAGGAGCGCATCGTGGTGGAGGTGCTGGAGAATGTCAAAGTGGATACGCGCATCATCAACAATTTGCGCGAGTTGTCCGCCCAGGGTTATACCATAGCGCTGGACGATTTTGAATTGACGCCGGAATGGCTGCCGCTGCTGGAATTCGTCGATATCATCAAATTGGACATCATGGCCTGCAGCCTGGAAGACACCCAGCGACTGATCGAAAACCTAAAACCCTACAAGCTAAAGCTGCTGGCCGAAAAAGTCGAAACCCATCAGGAGTTCAAAATGTTGCAGGCATGGGGCTGTGAACTGTTCCAGGGCTTTTTCTTCAGCAAACCCAATATAGTGGAAGGCAAGCGACTCGGCGTGTCGCAAACGGCTACCCTGCAGCTTTTGGCCATCATCAACAAACAGGATGTCGGCTTTCAGGAAATCAGCAAGGTGATTGCCCAGGATGTCAGCCTGAGTTACAAATTGCTGCATTACTTGAATTCCGCCTCGTTTGCCCTACCCAACAAAATTCAGTCGCTGCAACATGCCGCCACCTATCTGGGGCTGAAGGAATTAAGACGCTGGGTGAATATTCTGGCGCTTTCCTCTATGTCGGCGAAATCGCCCGCCATATTGCAAACCATACTGGTGCGGGCCAAAATGTGCGAATTGCTGGCGGCCGAGATCAAACAGGACCCGGAAACTTTTTTCTTGGTCGGCCTGCTGTCCGGCCTGGACAGCATATTGGATTTACCGCTGGAAAAAGGCTTGCAACAACTGCCGTTGTCCAATCTGGTCAGCGACGCGATATTGCAAAAATCCGGCGTGGCGGGAGAAGCCCTGCAATATGCCTTGGATTACGAACGTTGGGACGTGAATCGCCCCACCTTCGGCAACATCAAACCCAAGCGTATTGCCGAAATTTACCTGGACTGCATCCAGTGGTGGAGCAGCCAAGTGTATCCCTACATCAAATAATGCCGCTTTAGCCCCATGAAAAAAATTGTAAACTTGATCTTCGCCGGTTTGCTGTTCCTCGGCCATGCAACGTTGGCGGACGAACCGACCGCCGTCAGCCCCGAACAATTGCTGAAAATGCAGCAAAACCAAAATGCGCTGGTTGTGGACATTCGCACCGAAGCGGAGTGGCAAAGCTCCGGCCTGATTGCCGATAGCCGCAAATTGCAAGCCTTCGATCCGCAAGGCCGCTTCGACCCGGACCAATGGGCGGCCGATCTGCGAAAAATGCAGTCTTCTCCCGACCAAGCCGTGATTTTGGTGTGCCGCTCCGGCAATCGCAGCGGCAAAGTCGGCGCCCTGTTGACCCAAAAACTGGGCATGAAAAATGTTTATCACCTGGATAACGGCTTGCAGTCCTGGCTGAAAGCCGGCCATCCCGTTTCTCCCAATTGCATACAAGTAGCCTGTAAATAACCTAAATGTCACTAATTTCGCTCAGCAATCAAACTATCGCCCTGGCGGGCATCGCTCAAGCCTGTTCATTGGTACGCCAACTGGCCAGCACCGGCAACGCCGACCCGGATGCCATGACGGCCAGCATAGGCAGCGTATTGAAAATAGATTCGGACAGCGTGGCCGAGGTGTATGGCGGCCTGAACGGAGTAAAACACGGGCTGGAACAACTGGATCTGCAACTGACCAGCCGCGTGGTGGCCAACCCGGAACAAGCCCGCTACGCGGCTCAGTTGGTGCATCTGCAAAAACAATTGACTCGGAACTCGGAGATGCTGAAGCAGATTCGCACAGGTATTGTCCGCGCGCAAGGCCAGGCCGAGCATTTTGGCGTCATGCACGAAAACGTGCTGGCCAATCTGGCCGATGTCTACCACGGCACTATCAGCACCTTGCAGCCGCGCATCATGATCAACGGCGACCCGCAACACCTGGGCAATCAAACCATCGTCAACAAAATCCGTGCCCTGTTGCTGGCCGGCATCCGCGCCAGCCTACTATGGCGCCAATGCGGCGGCAGCCGCTGGCATTTATTGCTGTCCAGAGCCAAACTGCAAGCCGAAGCCAAACATTTGCTTGCGCAAATTTGAGCGTCCATGCCGGAATTACCCGAAGTCGAAACCACCCGGCGCGGCATTGCGCCGCATATTCTGGGCAAAACCTTTGCTCAAGTCATTATCCGCCAGCCCGGTTTACGTTGGCCGGTACCCGACGGTTTGACGGTCACCCTGCCCGGCCTGCGGCTGGAAGGCGTAGAGCGGCGGGGAAAATATCTGTTGTTGTCTACCGGCGCGGGGACTTTATTGATTCATCTGGGCATGTCGGGAAACCTGCGGATTACCGACGGTCAACAAGCCGTTCTCAAGCACGATCACGCCGATTTTGTTTTCGCCGACCGCACGATATTGCGTTTTAACGACCAGCGCCGTTTCGGCGCCATACTATGGACCAGCGAACCGGCAGAGCGGCACGTGTTGTTGAGCGGATTGGGACCGGAGCCGCTATCCGACCGCTTCAACGCCCAATTCCTGCTGGATCAATGCCTTAACCGCCGCGGCCCGATAAAAAACCTGATCATGGACAGCCATGTGGTGGTGGGGGTGGGCAATATCTACGCCAGCGAATCGCTGTTCATGGCCGGTGTGCATCCTAACCGGCCGGCCGGGGCACTTGACTTGGCCGATTGCCTGCGCCTTTGCGAAGCCATTAAAACCGTCTTGCAATGGGCGATAGAACAAGGCGGAACCACGCTACGCGACTTTGTCAACGCCGAAGGCAAGCCCGGATATTTTCAGCAATCGCTTGCGGTATACGGCCGGGCCGGGCAAGCCTGCTTGACCTGCGCCGAACCCATCCAGCAACTCAAAATCGGCCAGCGCGCCAGCTATTTCTGCGGCGCATGCCAATCGTAACGCTCATGAAACAGGCGCATCGCCCCGGCAAATGAAAGACAGTCTCGTAGGATAAACCAAACCATCCGGCAATCATGGTGGATGCGCGGGGCTTATCCACCCTTCACAATCGCTGAATAGTTGGTGCTTGACAGGAAACTCGCTTTTTTCAAAATCCTGCCGGCTTACTCAGCATAGCGCTAGCCGTTTTTCGGCGTAGGCCGGCATTTTTTCTTATTGCGTTGTACACAACGATACCAATCAGTCCTTCAGGGCGAATTTTGGATGCACCCTTCCTGTGCTTCGGGCTTTTGTACGGGCCTCGTCGTCGATCGGCTTCCGGTTGCGCTTGTTCGCGCAGGACGGCACCCAGTCGTTGAATGTTGCGGGCAACAACGGCCAGCGTCACGTAGCGTTTGAAGCCGTTAAGGCCATGATCGGGGCATTTGTCCAGGCCATGTACACCCAGTGCATTAATCGCCGATTCGACGGCTGAGTGTTGACGGCGCGGGCGGACAAATTCCGGGGCGGATTCGCGGGCTTTGCCGGCTTCGGATAATCGGCCTTTTTTCGGCAATATCACGTGTTCCAGGCGCTGTTTGAGTTCGGTCTGATTCGCGGGACTGTGAAAGCCCTTGTCGAAACTCATTGCCCTGACGGCGGGAAAGCGGGTTTGGGCGTGTTCGACCAGGGATACGGCGACTTGATCGTCGGTGTTTTTTCCCATGACCTGATGGTGCGGGATGAAGCGGTGTTGATCTTCGACGACCGCTACCCGCAAACCTAACTCAACCGGTACGCCGGCTTTACCTTTGCTGATCCATTCGGTGCGCGGCTGAAAAATGGAAAAGACTTTTTCGCCATGCGGGATGGCTTCACCTTGCGGGACCCGGCGGCGAATCTGATCGATCTGCCGCTCGACATGCACCAGATAACCGTCGAGTGCCGCCAGCATGGTTGCTGGCAGACCGTGGTCGTCATGCAGCCGATGCCGGGCGGCGCGCGCCCGTTGCAGGGTCCGGAATCCTTAATCCGCTTGGTGCTCGTGCCGTTTTTTCAGTGTACTGCCGGCCGGCTTGAAGGTATGCAAATCCGCTTCCGTTTCCCCGCCCCGGGCCGCGCAACCCCAGTTCAGTTGCTGGTCCTGCGTAAAGCGTTTGCCCAGTTGCCAGGCAATTTGCGCCCGCGCCAGCTCAACGCCCAAATAAAAGGCATGGCCGCCGTCGCTTTCGACACCCAGATGCGGATATAAATCGAAGGGATCGCGCGCGCTATGAAAGCCGTCGCGATTGAACACATGCAGTCCGTCGCCGCTGACCTGTATACGGTAGCTGGGGTCGCGGATCTCGGCGGCGATGGCTTCGATTTCCGCGCGGCTATAGGGAAAAGGCGCGCTGTCGTGCACCGTCAGTAAATCCGGGGCGATATGCTTGGGCAGACTGTCGTGCTGCTTGGCCGCGTACATGATGCGCCGGGCGGAGTCCGCTTCCTTGACGGCCTTGCAAGCATGTTTGCTGACTTCGGTGGCCAGAATGTGGTTGATGTTCAGTTCCGAACAAATCCCCAGCAGCAACGCATTCATGCCGGAAGTATCCGCATGGGTCAATTCGGTGATATTACCGACCCCTAGCATCATCTCCACCTCCGGATAGCGCTGGCGAAATTGGTAATTGCGCACGATGGATGCGGTGAAACCGAAATGAATCGGATCGAGGATGGGGTCGACGATGAAGGCGCGGCGCTTGCGTTGCAGGGTTTCTATCACCCCGTCCAGGCTGCTTAAATCGCCGTGCACTTGCGGGATGATAATCGGCGTGGCCGCCACTTCCTCGGCTATCCACAGGCTTTCGGCGGTCAGACTCAACATGTAATCGGCGCCGGCGCGTCCGCCCGCCAGCAAATCCGCGTCTTCCAAAGAATCGATGCTGACCGTGAAGCCCTCCTGTTTCAGGGTCTGAATACACTCGGCCAGATGCGGAAACGGCGTACCGGGCAAGCAGCCTATGTCTATCACGTCGGCGCCCTGCGATTTGTAGTAGTAGGCTCGCTCGACCACCGCTTCGACGTTGATATTGGGCGCGTCGACGATTTCGGCGAATATTTTGGTTTGATAAGCGTTGAGATCGTAATGATGCGCGCCCTTGCCGAAATACTCCGGCAAGTCCTTGACTTCCTCCGGCCCGCGCTCGACCGGCACCCCGAGTTGCCGCGACAACGCCTCGATATCGCCGCGGCAGCGGCCGGGAATGACGATGCGGGTAGCACCTTCGGTATCCTTCAAGCGCCGACCTATCATGTCGGCGGTCATCAAGGCCGCCACCTTGACGCCCATTTCCTTGACCTTGTAATAGAAATCCGGCTGCATGGCCGCCAGAATCTGCCGGAGCTGTTTTTCCGCCAGTTTGCCGGTCAAAAACAAAATGCGTTCGTCGCTCATGATAATGACGCCAACCGGCGTATCACCGCCGCTTTCAGTTCGTCCACGCTTTCCACCACCTGGGTAAACGGAAAAGTTCGGATTTTAGCGGTGGCCTCCAAATCGATGGGGCGCGGATAAACCATCACGCGCTTATTGCCGGGCGCGGTGGTCTCCATCTCGGGCGCTATGTCGCAGGGGTAAACGATGCTTTCCACCCGGCATTTGCCGGCTTGTGAATACAGATTGGTCACCAGCGAATCGGCGATACCCAAAACGCATTTAGCGATGGTGTTGGAGGTAGTCGGCGCCATCACGAAAGTATGGTAATAACCTTTATAAAACAAGCCCACCGGTGGCGCCGATGCCGCCCGGTCCCGGTACACCGGCATTTTGTCCTTGATGTTGTTGAGAGTGATGCCGTACATCTTCAGCACCTCTTCGCCGGCTTGGCTGAGATAACAATCCACATTATCCAGGCCCAGCATGAATTCGAGACATTCTTCGATATAATGGCCGGAACCTGTGACAGCCCAGGCAAGACGCGGTGCTTTCATGGCGTTTTGAATTGAACAAAAGGCCGGCCATTATAACCGAGCCCGCCCGACATGCCGCGGTAAGAAGAGCGCCTGTACTACCGTACATCTGCAACATTAAGCCAAACCTGTAAGCTGTGGATCACATAAACCAACTACACTCCCCGGCCATGGAATCCTCGAATTTTGCCGAACAGCCCTTGCCGGCCGACAAACCTCGCGCCCATGTAGTGGCGTTCACCAGCGGCAAGGGCGGCGTCGGCAAGACCTGCGTGACCGCCAATGTCGCCACCGCCATGGCGCAAAAAGGCGCCAGGGTCTGTATCTTCGACGCCGACACCGGCTTGGCAAACATCAATATTTTGCTGGGCCTGCGGCCGGAATTTACCCTGGAGCATGTGCTCAACGGCGAAAAATCGCTACGCGACATTGTCGTCAAGACCCGCCAAGGCGTGGCCGTGGTACCCGGAGCCACCGGTATCGCCAGCTTAGCCGATCTCGACGCCGATACCTGCAACCGGCTGAGCAAGGCCTTGACCGAGTTGGAAGCCGACTATGACTACTTTCTGATCGACACGGCGGCCGGGGTAGCCGATAGCGTATTGCAATTCATCGAATCGGCACCGCACGCCTTTTTGCTGATCACCCCCGAACCGACCTCGCTGACGGACGGTTTTTCCATGCTGAAATTGCTGAACAACCGGCAATATCCCGGTAGTATCCGGGTGCTGGTCAACATGGTGGAGCATTATCAGCATGCCACGGAAACCTATCGCCGCTTTTACGCCGCGGTCAACAAATACCTGGACCTAAACGTGGATTACGGTGGCTTCGTGGCCCGTGACGATGGCTTAGCCCAATCCATCGTCAAACAGACACCGCTGGTGGAGCTATTCGGTAACGCGCCGGCCAGCCGCTGCCTGTTCGCCCTGGCGGATAACTTGTTGAAACATGTAGGCGGCAGGGAAAGCGAAGTCGGCCTGGCCGATTATTGGCAAAATGTTGCGCGGGAAACCGCCAACCTTCAACCCACGGGCAACCGGCACAATCAAGCAAAAGACCAAGCCCTCCAAGCCGGCCCGGTATCGCAAGCCCCGGACTTAACAGCCCCGGAATCAGGTATCGCGGAGCTTGCCGAGCAATTGCTGACGGCCATGCAAAACCAGTCGGCCGATCGGCAAATGCTGGAAGATTTTAGCGGCCGTTTCATGGCCGGTTTTCAAGGCCGATTCGGCCGATTTCCAGCCAACTTCCGGACTTTGCTGTTTCGCTGGCTGGAAGCGGAAGATTACGCCGCCCCCCAGTTGCAGGAACTGGCCGGCACGCTGGAAGCGCTCTACATGGCAAAACACCGGCAACCCCTGCATGATGCGGAAAACGGTCTGGCCCGCCTGATCGTGCAATGCAAGGACTCGGAAACGGAGATGCGGGCACTGGCCACGCAGATGCGCGAGGCCTATTTACTGGCCTTTGGCGGCGATGTATTCGACGCCCGGCGGGAACTGCTGGAAGCCATCCAAAAACCCGCATTCAGCGAAGCGCATTATCAAGAATTGCTGGACGATTTGGGGCGGGCTTTTGAACAGCGTTTTAAACGGCCTTACCGGAGCAAGAGCGATTTATTGCTGGCTAGCACCATGCAAAGCTTGGCGGACATGGCGGACGAAGAGCTCAAGCTGCGGGAACAAGCCGATGAGTTAAGCAATGGCTTCAGACAATTGAACCAGCGCCGCGCAGCCTTGCTGGCGGCGGTCAAGCCGGAATGACTCCGGGTACCGTTCACTGGCCCGCGGCGGGCTGGTTGTCCATCTGTTTCAGTTCGTTGCACAACTGCGCGGCGCGTTCGGATAGATAATTGATGTTAATGATCTGCACATCCTCTACCGTCAGGCCGAAAACGCGTTGCAAGGCCGCACTCAATTCCGTTTCCAATTCCTTCACCAGTTGCTCGCGCTCCGACGGCAATTTTTCGGCCAAATGGCGGGAAAACACCAGCATGGCACTTTCGCTAAGCACCGGCCGCAGATTTTGCCCGATATCGAAGTCGCCGCTACGGCCGACTTTATACAGCAGGTTTAAAACCGCCGCTTCCGGCACACTGAACGAAATACCGACGGAGACGTTGATCCATTGGTTGTCCATGGTAAAGATCGGCAGGTCGTTTGCCTGGAAACCGGTCAGGGAGACTTGCAAAATATCGACCTCATCCAACCAGGGCACTTTAAAATACCAGCCGTCCGCCAATGGCGCGGGATGCAGAATTTTGCCCAGGCGGCGCACGTTGGCCATTTCCGAAGGCTGCACGATAAACCAGGGCGGCGAAATCAGCATTACGCCGACAAGCAGCAAGCCCAGCACATGCCAAAATCTGATTTTTCCAATTCGGCGAAACGGATTTTCGGAAGCCTGAACAGTCGACATATTGTTATTCCTTAAAAGAAAACCTGGTCCGACTATAGACCATAAACCCTAGTTTTGAGCGGCTACCTGCAGACGGCCGTCGACCACCCGAACCGGAAAAGTAGCCACGTCTTCATAGGCCGGCGCGCATTTGACTTGGCCGGTTTTCACGCAAAACCTTGCGCCATGCCGGGGACAAACGATTTCATCGCCGTCCAGTTCGCCGCTGGCGATTTCCGCGCCATCATGGGTGCAGACATCTTCTATCGCATAAAATCGGCCTTCCAGTTTAAAAACCGCCACATCGTAACCGTCAACCTCGATCACTACATGTTCGCCGTCGGCCAAGGCCGATTCGGCCGCCACGTCTATCCAATCAGACACAAAGCACCTCTCTATTCCACGGATACAAATTACGTTTTTCGCTTATTTCAAATACACATCGTAACGCAACAACTTACCCTGATAGCTTTCGTTGGGCTTGCCGCCCAGGGGATCGGCATAATCCGGGCTCTTGACCGCCACCCGCCGGCCGGTTGCGGCAAAAGCCGCACCGAACAGGGCTTGCCGGTCGGTATCGTCCCCCAAAATATCGCGCAATACCGCCATGGATTTGCGGGTTGCCGCCGATTGTTTACGTTTTGGAGGAAACATCGGGTCTAGATAAATGCAGTCCGGCTTTTCCGGTAAACTCGCCAGCAATTCGATGGCGTTTCCGACCAACAAGGTTGGCGGCGCCAGTTCCCGCTTTCGGACCCAATCTTTTTGCATCAACCGCTGGAAACCATCGGCGAGCAAAGCCGCCATGATCGGCGAACGTTCGATGCAAGTCACTTCATAACCCATGCGGAATAGCGCCAGTCCGTCCTGCCCCCAGCCGGCGGTGGCATCGACAACGCTATGGGATTTTTTACCGACCGCCTGCGCCAGCAGATCTTTTTTGGGGGCAGGATAGGAATGCTGCTCGCCGGGACGCGGGTCGATCTCGACCGCCAAGCCGCCTTTTTTCAGGTTTTGCCTGTCCAATAATTTCAGGCAGCCGTCTCGGTAAGCCAGGAAAAAACCGCAAGCTCCGGCTTCCGCTTCGGCCATGCCCAGCAAAGGCAGGTCAAGCCGCGCCGCTAACACTTGCGGCCTTGGATCGGTATCATCCTCGCTCAGGATGGCGAGATTGCGCATAGGTTCGTTAGCGCTTGATATTGCAGGGTTCCCGCACTTTGCAAGCGAACTTATTCGGTGGAAACCGCGTCCCGCTGGTTTTTCAGGGCCGCGTCCAGGGTATGCCAGGCCAGGGTAGCGCATTTGACCCGGGCCGGGTATTCGCGCACGCCGGCCAATACCGCCAGCTTACCCACGGCTTCCAGGTTGACTTGTTCGGATTTACCGGTAGTCATTTCGTGAAATTGGGTAAACAAGGCTTCGGCTTCCGCTTCTGTCTTGCCCTTGACGATTTCGGTCATCAGCGATACCGAGGCGGTGGAAATCGCGCAGCCGGAACCCTGAAAGCTGGCGTCGCTGATTACGTGATCGTCTATCTTCAAAAACAAAGTCAGCTTGTCGCCGCACAATGGATTAAAGCCGTCCACTCGCCGATTAGCGTCTTCCATGATGCGGAAGTTGCGCGGATTGCGGTTGTGGTCGAAGATGACCTCTTGGTAAAGGTCGCGTAAGTCGTCAAACATGGTTATTCCGAATAAAAATGGGGATAAGGCTGATCAATGCCGATATAACGTCCAGCTTGGCGCATGATAGCCTTGCAAGTACCGGGATCGAGTTCATTGTGATTGGGTATGGTTAAAGTCTGTTTGTGGCCGGCGATAATCCGAACCAACTTGATGTGGCTACCTCTTTGCGAAACCACGGCAAACCAGAATTGCGCAAAAATCGCCAACAACTGCTTGGCGGTCAGCGGCTTTAATTTAGGCACAAACCGATTCCATCTCGTAATTCACCACCAGCGGCGGTTGTTTACTGGCAAAACCCAGTGCCAACAAATCTTCGTCTTCCAGGTGTAACGCCAGCGCTTCGCGCAAATTTTGCACGGTTTCATCCAGCGTTTGCCCCTGAGTTACTACCGGAAATTCGACGCATTCGGCCATGTAGCCGGATTTTTCACCCGCATAAATGTGCGCTTTGACGGTGTAGTGCATAAGCCACTCCTAAAATCTATCCAAACACTTCTATCAACGACTTGATGCCCTGCATCAACACATCAATTTCCTGCCGGGTATTGTACATCGCAAACGAGGCCCGCGCGGTGGCCGGCACGCCGTAAAAATCCATCACAGGCATCGCGCAGTGGTGGCCGGCGCGCACGGCGATACCCAGACTATCCAGCATGGTGCCTATGTCGTGCGGATGGATATGATCCAACGTGAACGACAAAATGCCGCCTTTATGTTCAGCTTGACCGATGATGTTGAGGCCTTGGATTTGCCGAGCTTGCTCGGTGGCGTAAGTCAGCAACTCGGCCTCGTAAGCGGCGATATTAGCCATGCCGACGGCACTGACGTAGTCGATGGCCGCGCCCAGGCCGATGATTTCGGCAATCGCCGGGGTGCCGGCTTCGAATTTATGCGGTAGACCGGCGTAAGTGGTTTTTTCGAAAGTAACCTGCCGTATCATGTCGCCGCCGCCTTGATACGGCGGCATGGCTTCCAGCAAGACCTGCTTGCCGTACAACACACCGGTACCCGACGGACCGTAAAGTTTATGGCCGGAGAACACGTAAAAATCGCAATCCAAAGCCCGCACGTCGACCGGCATATGCGGAATCGCTTGCGCACCGTCCAGCAGCACCGGGATATTTTTGGCATGTGCGGCGGCAACGATGCGCTCGACCGGATTGATGCTGCCCAAGGCATTGGACATATGAGCAATAGCGACCAATTTGGTTTTTTCGCTCAGCAACTGTTCGAATGCATCGAATATCAGTTCACCTTGTTGATTGATAGGCGCCACCTTCAATACGGTGCCGATCTGCTGGCACAGCATCTGCCAGGGCACAATGTTGGCATGGTGCTCCATCGCGCTGATGACGATTTCGTCGCCGGCCTTTAATTGGGATGCTCCGTAACTTTGCGCAACCAGATTGATGGCCTCGGTCGCCCCGCGCACGAAAACGATTTCCTTAACGCTGGCGGCATTAATAAACGCCCTAACCTTTTCCCGCGCGCCTTCGAATTGATCGGTGGCTTTGACGCTCAAGGTATGCACGCCGCGATGGATGTTGGCATATTCGTGGCTATAAGTGCGGACTATGCTGTCTATGACCGCTTGCGGTTTCTGGCAACTGGCGGCGTTATCCAGATATACCAAGGGTTTATTGCGGATTTTTTCGCCGAGGATGGGGAAATCGGCGCGGATTTGTTCGATTGGAAATGTGCTCATCGCTAACTGTTTGCTTTAATTGATTTCGTCTTTACTAAACACTAGAATCGAACCCGTCGATTCGCCAAATTTGGGTAACATTATGTCCGCCGTCTTCCCCCAGAAACACCTCACCGACATCGCCGAGTGGCACCGCATGGGCGAGGCCGGTATTTTCCCGCCCGACAGCCGCCTGGAACTCATAGCAGGAGAAATTCTCACCATGGCACCGATTGGATTTAATCACGCGGGGCACTTGCGCCGTTTAAACACATTATTGACCTTTCTGACTGTCAATCATGCCATCGTCAGCATCCAAAGCCCTATTCAACTGGGCGATCTGTCCGAACCCGAACCCGATTTGGCACTGCTGTCCCCAAACGCGGATTTCTATAGCAACCGCCACCCCAAAGCGGAAGACGTATTGCTATTAGTCGAAATCTCCGACAGCACCCTGCGCTTCGACCGCGAACAAAAACGCCGTTTGTATGCCACACATATGATTCCGGAATACTGGATCGTCAATCTGATCGATGACTGCCTGGAAGTTTACCGGCAACCGCAAGAAGGCGATTATCTGGATAAATCCGTGCTGACAAAATCCGATAGCCTTAATCTACTAACCTTACCGGAGATTAAAATCACAGTTGCCGATATTCTGTAGGGGCGGATTAATACCCCCTACAAACTCATCGCCGGAAAACGCGCCAGCAACTCATTTAATAGCAAGCCCTTCAATTCGGCATTCTCGACCTTATCCGCCATCTCGTTGGCAAAGGCGAAGGTCAAGATGTTTCTGGCCGTCGCCTCGTCCACGCCGCGCGATTGCAAATAAAACACAGATTTTTCCTCCAACTGCCCCACCGTGACGCCGTGCGAACACTTGACGTCGTCGTTGTAAATTTCCAATTGTGGCTTGGTATCGACCTCGGCATCGGCGGACAGCAGCAGATTGCGGTTATTCATTTCCGAATCGGTACGCTGGGCGTTTTCGGCGACGATCACCCGGCCCTGAAACACTCCGCGCGCGCGGTTGTCGAGTACGCCCTTGTAAAACTCGCGGCTGACGCCGTGCGGCTTAAGATGCTTGATGCGGGTGTGGTTGTCTATATGTTGGCGCTTGCCGGCCACAAACAAACCGTTCAGCGAGCATTCCGCCGCTTTATCCAGATCGCTGTGTATATCGCTACGCGCCAAGCCGCCACCCAAGGCAAAATTATGATGAAGGAAGCGACTGTCTTGCGCTTGCTTGACGTAAGTGCCGCCGAAATGCTGAGCTTTGTCCGCTTCCAGTTGCACTTTGGTCAAGGTCAAACCGGCGTTTCGACCGAGCAGACATTCGTTGACCGCGGCGGTGAAGTAGCTGTCGGTGCTGCCGACATAGGTTTCGATAATTTCGGCTTCGGCCTGGTCGCCTATCGTTATCAGATTACGGGTCGCGGCCAAGGCACCGGCTTCGGTCACCACATGCAAAATCTGAATAGGCTTATCCAAGACCTGTTTAGCGGCGACTTCAATGGTCACGCCATCGCCAAACCAGGCATTGTTGAAGGCCACCAGATTATGCTCGCCGCTTGCGACCGCTTGCCCTAGTTTGCCTTCCAAGGCCGCCGGATTTTGCGTCAAGATTTCGGCGAGACCGTTTACCGTCACGCCTTCCAAACCTTCCAGCCGCGACAAGTCCGAAGCGAAACAGCCGTTGACCAGCACCACGCAAAACGCATTGTCCAGACGATAGGAATTCAACCAATCGGCATCGACCGCCCCAACTGCCGCCGGAGCGAACCCGGTTTTGCCCAAGGCCGACAAATTGGTGTAACGCCATTCTTCCTCGCGATTGCCCGGAAAGCCGGTTTGGCCGAAGACCTGCAAGGCCTCGTTGCGCAGTTGTTGTAACCAAGGCAAATCCCGCCCGGGCAAACTGTCCGCCAGTGCCGGATAAGCCGCCAAATAAGCATTGTTACTTAACTCGTTCATCATGCCGCCCGCCCTTCCAGCCAGCTGTAACCTTTTTCTTCCAGTTCCAGCGCCAAATCAGGCCCGCCGGATTTGACGATCTTGCCGTCGGCCAGCACATGCACCACATCGGGTTTGATGTAATCCAAAAGACGCTGGTAATGGGTGATCATCAAGAACGAACGCTCGGCGGAACGCAAGGAATTGACACCCTCGGCGACGATGCGCAAGGCGTCGATATCCAGGCCGGAATCGGTTTCGTCGAGTATGCACAACTTGGGTTCCAACACCGCCGCCTGCAAAATCTCGTTGCGCTTTTTCTCGCCGCCGGAAAAACCTTCGTTAACGGCGCGATATAAAAACTTCTCGTCCATCTGCAACAATTTGACCTTGCTTTTGACGATGGTCAGAAAATCCATCGCATCCACTTCCGGCAGGCCATGATGCTTGCGCATCGCATTCAACGCGGCTTTCAGCAGATAAATATTGCTGACGCCGGGAATCTCCACCGGATATTGGAAGGCCAGAAACACGCCTTCGCGGGCGCGAATTTCCGGAGCCAATTCCAAAAGGTCTTTGCCGTTATAGGTCACACTGCCTTCGGTGACCGTGTAACCGGCTTTACCGGACAGCACATGCGACAATGTACTCTTGCCGGCACCGTTGGGGCCCATGATGGCATGGACTTCACCTGGATTGATGTCCAGGGTTAGGCCTTTGAGGATGGGTTTGTCGTTGATGGAGACGTGTAAGTTTTTTATGCTGAGCATACGTTTAGTCACCTAAGTTTTAAAATGTAGACTGGGTAGAACGAAGTGAAACCCAGCATTAAATCTTTTAGTGTCGCTAACGCGACGTTGTTTTAAAGTCGGGTCTCGGCCCGACAGCCGAGTTTCTTTTCTTTGCTTGTCCAAAGAAAAGAAACCAAAAGAAACGACACCCGGATGCCGCGTAATCCCTGCGCTCCTCGGGTTTGACCGGGGTTTTCCGAAGGGGCTTCCCAGCCCCTGCGGAAAACGCGATGCCTCCCTGCATCGCCCCTTCGGGCTGATCCGCCCAAACCCTCCGGTGCTCGGCGCGACATAACGGGAAAAAACCATCCCGCGTAGGGTGGGCAATTTTGCCCACCGTTGGTTTTAATACCGCGTGGGCACTAAATCGTGCCCACCCTACCGAGCGTAATTGAATCCCTATCCAGAAACATACTTTAAAGCTAAATCTATTAACTCTTTTTTCTTCTTTAAACTAACTTCATCGAACGGCAAATCAAGAAAGTTGTTAG
Source organism: Methylomonas subterranea (assembly GCF_024505185.1). Lineage (GTDB taxonomy): Bacteria > Pseudomonadota > Gammaproteobacteria > Methylococcales > Methylomonadaceae > Methylomonas > Methylomonas subterranea. The sequence goes on along the minus strand of NZ_JANIBJ010000004.1, from coordinate 88,701 downwards.
CATGATCTATATCACTAAAAACATCTGAACCTTGAAAATGAAATTTCATAAGATGTCTAAAATAATATTGCAGTTGAAAGCATATGCTCTTAACCTCTTCTCTCGATACTCCAGCATGAACTAAATTATTTCTGTACTCACGCAGATGTTCTAAAACTTGCCTATGGAACAAAGACTCCTTAAACAGAAAAGAACATCGTTTCGTTACCAAATCGCCATTCGCTCCAGATGGACAAACTAGACATTCTATCGCCCCCCACAGCTTTATTACCGCGTTATTATGATTTCTTTCATCGAGAGCCTCGACATAACGTAACAAAGCATTCTCTAATTTATTAGCATATTTTGAGATGCGAAGCCTATTTAAAATATAGTCAGTATCCTCGTCAAATTTAACATCTTTCCACGGATCAAAAAATGGTGCTTTAAAATAAAAAGGTTCTGACCAAAACCCATTAGTTACAACTTCTCCAGATTCTTGGTGGACAGTATGAAAAGGACCTAGTCTGATCCGATTTATTGGCTTCCACTCATTTCCAACTAATTCGTAATCGACATTTGATTTAAGACATAAAATAGACCTTAGCAAATCCAGAGATCTCAATGCCTTGTTCATAGCCCAGCTTGGAGACTTAGACTTTGTAATTACAACAATTTTATTATAAAAATCTCCATCATCACTCTGACCTTCTAAAGCATTAACTCGGCTATTATGAAATTCCCCCTCAAATTCACTTCCAACCAATTTAACAACACAATCATTAATTCTATATTCTTTGATATAGTTACTAGATATAGACAAACTTGTTAAAACGTGAAAAACAGACTCTGGCTTTTTTCCTTGATCTATTAATTTAGCTTCTAAATTCTTTATAAAATCATCTTTATTGTCAAGATTTATAGTTTCCCTTAATACTTGACTTATCAACCAAGACTTATCAGAATATTCTTCACTAAAATCAATCATGGTTTCCAGCGCAGACAAGGCAAATTCTATTTCAAGCCCTCCTCGAAAGGTTTTCTGATCACCATCAAGAAAAATTAAATCCTTTACTTTTCCTAAAATTAATTCTGGTTTAAGGCTTTTGCTTTTTTTCCATTTAACTGACATATGATTAAGAACCATAGAGTGTAATAACCGATAGCTATTGCCACCACCGGTGCAATACTCTTTGCTATTGCACCCTATTTTCCAGACAATTTATAAACCAAATCATCTGGCAATTATCAATTCAGCTCGTAGGATGTGCTGAACGCAGTGAAGCGCATCGTTCGCGACAGATGCGCCTCCTTCCGTCGGCACATCCTACAAATTCTTGCCAAAGTCAAAATATTCGACCACTTTCAATTCCGAAACGGGGTTTACTCCCCTGATGCCGCGCCGAGCACCGGAGGGTTTGAACGGATATGCCCGCAGGGGCGATGCAGGGATGCATCGCGTTTTTCGTGGGGGCTGGGAAGCCCCTTCGAAAAACCCCGTTCAAAGCCTTCGGCGCGCAGGATACAAGCGGCATGGGGTGGCCTTTTCTTTGGATACTTTCTTTTGGCCAAGCAAAAGAAAGTATCGCGGCCGTCGGTCCGCGAACCGACTTTAAAACAAACCGTCGCGATAGCGACACAACACCCTCAGACACTGGAGCGTCCGTCACCGCATTTCCACGCCGAAACGTGGGAACGATAAAAAATCCCCCTCACCCTAGCCCTCTCCCCGAGGGAGAGGGAACAAAACTAACCAACCGCCCCCTCAAGACTAATCCCCAACAACGCCTGCGCCTCCACCGCGAACTCCATCGGCAGTTCCTTGAACACTTCCTTACAAAACCCATTCACAATCATCGACACCGCATCTTCGGCGGACAATCCTCGCTGCTGACAAAAGAACAACTGATCTTCGCTGATTTTAGACGTCGTCGCTTCGTGCTCGACTTGCGCCGTGGGTTGATTGACTTCCACGTACGGAAAAGTGTGCGCTCCGCACTTGTCGCCAACCAGCAATGAATCGCACTGAGTGTGGTTGCGGGCGTTTTCGGCGGATTTGGCGACTTTCACCAAACCGCGATAGGTATTCTGCGCCCGGCCGGCGGAAATGCCCTTGGAAACTATGGTACTGCGGGTGTTTTTACCGATATGTATCATCTTAGTGCCGGTATCCGCTTGCTGCAGATTGTTGGTCAAGGCCACCGAATAAAACTCGCCGACCGAATCATCGCCCAGCAACACGCAACTGGGGTATTTCCAGGTGATCGCCGAGCCGGTCTCGACTTGGGTCCAGGACACTTTGGAATTATGCCCGCGACACTCGGCGCGCTTGGTGACGAAGTTGTAAATACCTCCCTTGCCGTCCTTGTCGCCGGGATACCAGTTTTGTACCGTGGAATATTTGATTTGGGCGTTGTCCAGCGCCACCAATTCCACCACCGCCGCATGCAATTGGTTTTCGTCGCGCATAGGCGCGGTGCAGCCTTCCAGATACGATACGTGCGAGTCTGCGTCGGCAATGATCAGGGTGCGTTCGAACTGGCCGGTGTTGGCGGCGTTGATGCGAAAATAAGTTGACAATTCCATAGGGCAGCGCACCCCCTTGGGGATGTAGACGAAAGAGCCGTCGGTAAACACAGCGGAATTCAACGCGGCGAAGAAGTTGTCGCCGGGAGGCACCACGCTGCCGAGATATTGTTTGACCAATTCCGGGTATTCCTGCAAGGCTTCGGAAATCGGACAGAAAATCACCCCGGCTTCTTTTAGCTTGCCTTTAAATGTAGTGGCGACGGAGACGCTGTCGAATACCGCATCGACGGCGATACCGGCCAACCGCTCTTGTTCCTCCAGCGGAATGCCGAGTTTTTTATAGGTATCCAACAATTGCGGGTCGACTTCGTCCAGACTTTTGGGACCTGCTTTTTTCGACTTGGGCGCCGAGTAATAGCTAATGGCCTGATAATCAATGGGATCGATTTTAAGCTGCGCCCAGTTTGGCGACGGCATGGTCTGCCAATGTCGAAACGCCTTCAGGCGGTATTCCAGCATGAACTCGGGTTCGTTTTTGACTTTTGATAAGCGGCGGATGACTTCTTCGTCCAGACCGGGCGGAAAAGTATCTACTTCCAGCTCGGTGACGAAACCTTGTTTGTATTCCTGGCTGATCAGATTTTCGATTTCTTGTGCGGTCGCGGACATGGGCGCTCTCGATAATTTAACGGTATAAACGGCTGAGGGGGATGCTGACTTCCGCCGGCTGCTTGAATGGCAGGATCATATCCGCCAGCGTCACGGACTCCAAGGCGTTGGCAATCTTCTGATTGATAAGATGCCAATTGCCTTGTATGCGGCAGCCGCTGGCCTGATCGCAGCCTTTATGCGAAGCCGAGCATTCAGTCAGGGCAATCGGCCCTTCCAAGGCACCGATCACCATGGCCACGGTGATTTTTTCCGGCTCGCGGGCCAGCGCATAACCGCCCTTGGCACCGCGCATGGACGACAACAAGCCAGCCTTGGTCAAAATTTTTAAAATCTTGCTGACCGTGGGCAAGGCGATACCGGTCACTTCGGCCAACTCCAGTGCATCATGCAATCGGTGCTGGTCCTTGGCAATCACGCTCAGTACCACCGTGGCGTAGTCGGTTAATTTGCTTAGCTTTAACATGGCCCTCTCAGATTTAGGACCATTTTAGTCTTATTTAATTCCCGAGTAAAGTACTCGGTTATTATTTCCTACCCTTCTCACCTGAGCCAGCCCTTGCGGCGGAAAAACAAATAGGGTAATAAAATGGAAAACGCCATCATTGCCAGGGCGAACGGGTAACCCAAATCCCATTCCAATTCCGGCATGTGCTGAAAATTCATGCCGTATATGCTGGCGATCAGGGTGGGCGGCAGCATGGCAACCGAGGCGACCGAGAAAATTTTAATGACTTTGTTCTGGTTGATGTTGATGAAACCGACCGTAGCGTCCATCAAAAAATTGATTTTGTCGAACAAAAACGCCGTATGGCTGTTGAGCGATTCTATGTCGCGCAAAATCTGCTGGGCATCTTCCAATTGCGCCGGCGAAAGCAGTTTGCGCCGCACCAGAAACGACACCGCCCGCTGGGTGTCCAGCATGTTGCGGCGAATCCGGCCGTTCAAGTCTTCTTCTTCGGCTATGTCCGCCAGAATCTGTTCGGCGTCCTCATCGCTGACATTCTGACTCAAGACTTTTTTGCTGACGGCTTCCAACTCGGTGTAGATGTCTTCCAGCGAATCGGCCGAATATTCGGCCTCGGCGCCGTATAAGTCCAGCAGCATGTCCTTGCTGTCCGTGACAAACCCGGGCTGGGTCCTGGCCCGCAAGCGCTGTAACCTAAACACCGGCAATTCTTCGCCCCGGATGGAAAACAACATCTCTCCACGCAATACAAAAGCCACCGGCACGCTGCGGGACTTGCCTTCCCTGTCCAACAAAAAATCCGAATGGATATGGATTTCATCCTGCGCGACATAAAAGCGGGCGCTGGCCTCCAAATCGGTCAACTCGTCGGGCGAGGGCAATTCCAGATCGTAATGCTGACCGATCAGAGTGCGTTGGGCCTTGGTCGGCGCCAACAAATCGATCCAGATGGGCTTGACCGCCAATAGATCGTGACGACAGGTGATGGAAACCTTCGACAAGCGGCCCTCCTTCAACTCGAAGGCACTCATCTGGCCTTCGCCGCAATGCGGCTCCCGGTCGCCAACCAGCTGTTCGCGCAAGGTGTCGGAAATTTCCCACAACACGTCGTCCTGACGGGCTTCGGGAATCTGCTCCCAAACCAGACGGGCATCGTCCAAACCGAGAGCCGAGAGTATTTGGCCGATTTCGATGGGAGACAATTTTCCCAACAAGGTATTCAACTCGGCCATGTGCTGTTTTTGCACCAGCGAGATTACCAGTTTACGGCGCGGCTGCGGTTGATTCTGCACCATGCTTTCCACCAGCCGGTGCTTTTTCAATAAATCGTTGACGGCTTGTAACTGCAACGGACACTCCAGGGTAAAGACAAATTAACAACCGATATGATAACCGACGTCACCCGGACCACGCGCCGAATAGCCGGGGTCAACCAGTCGGCTTATATCCGGCCATAATTATCCTGATAGCGCACGATATCGTCTTCGCCCAAGTAGCTGCCGGACTGCACTTCGACCATTTCCAATGGAATCACACCGGGATTTTCCAGACTGTGCACCACGCCGACCGGGATATAAATCGACTCGTTTTCGGTCACCAACACCTCTTGGCCGTCCTTGGTGACCCAGGCGGTGCCTTTCACAACCACCCAATGCTCCGCGCGATGGTGGTGCTTCTGCACCGACAGTTTGGCGCCCGGCTTGACCACGATACGCTTGGTATGATGACGGTCACCGGTATCGACCAGATCGTAGTGTCCCCAGGGCCGGTAGACTTTGCGGTGCACATGGGCTTCGTCGCGCTTTAAGGCCTTCAATTGATCGACGATGGCTTTTACATCCTGCACCCTGTCCTTCGAGGCCACCATAACTGCGTCATCCGTTTCCACCACCACCAAATCCTGTACGCCGATCACGGCCACCAATTTACTGCTGGAATGCACATAGGAATTGCTGGTATCGATGGTCAACACATCGCCCTTGATGGCGTTGCCGGCTTGGTCCTTGCCGGTAACATCCCACAAAGCCGACCAGGAGCCGACATCGTTCCAGCCGGCATTCAGGGGAATCACGGCCGCTTTATCGGTTTTTTCCATCACCGCATAGTCGATGGAATCGGCCGGACAGGTAGAAAAAATCTGCTTGTCCAAGCGGGTAAAATCCAGGTCGGTCTTGGCCGCCGCCAAGGCTTCCCGGCACACTTGCAGCATTTGCGGATTGAATTTTTCCAGCTCGGCCAAGAAGACGCCGGCTTTAAAGGCAAACATGCCGCTATTCCAGAAGTAGTCGCCACTGTCCAGGTAGCTTTGCGCGGTTTCCACATCCGGTTTTTCCACAAAAGCGGCCACTTTGAACCCTTCACCAATTTGCTCCGCGCCGGCCTTGATGTATCCATAACCGGTTTCCGGTGCGTTGGCGACGATACCGAAGGTAACCAACAGATCCTGTTTGGCCAACTGCTCTGCTTTAGCAATCGCCAGATGAAAGCTGGAGGTATCGGCAATCACATGGTCGGCCGGCAATATCAACAATACATCGTCAGCCGAAGCCGCGCTTAAGGCCGCCATGGCAACCGCCGGAGCGGTATTCTTGCCGACGGGTTCCAAAATGATGGCGGCCGGTTTACTGCCGATTTCCCATAATTGTTCCGCCATCATGAAGCGGTGATCCTCGTTACATACCGCAATCGGCGGCTGTAATCCGGCAACCCCGCTTAACCGTAACAAGGTCTCCTGTATCATGGTTTTACCCGAAACCAGGGGCAAAAATTGTTTAGGATATTGACCGCGTGACAAGGGCCATAGCCGAGTTCCGGAGCCCCCAGAGAGTATGACGGGTATCATATAAATTGTCCTTTTCGATACGTTAAAAGTTTAGGCCGGCGCCCATTCGACGCAGCATTCATTTGAAAATTATTCGCAGCAGCCCAAGGCGATTTTTTGCAAGCGCTCTCGGGCCAGCCGATAGTCGTTGTGCGGAGTTTGCGTATAGACGACCACCATCATTTCCGGCGCGGCGTCGCCACTCAAACGCTTGAGCAATTGCAACCATTTCGCGTAATACGCATTAGCGGTATTGGTACGGCCGATTCGATACCAGCGCATGACCAACAGATGAATTCGATTATCGGTTATCACTTGCTCTTCGATGCTCCAAGGCTTCGTCGACAAATCGAGGGTTTTTATCGAAGCACTGATAACTCGCCAGTCGCGCTGAATACCAGAGACCAGGATATTTTGCGAATTTACCAGTTCTCCGCCCCGCGATTCATCGCCAAAGTTGGCGAAATAGATTCCAATTACCTGTTCGTCGTCTGCAACAAAACGCGTTTCAGCCACCACCACCCCATCGAACAACGGCCGCCATTGCCAAGCAGGCGCGGCAACCGTTTCCGCCGGCAAATTTTGCAACATCTCCGACGGAATAACGGCAGTCACCGCTTGGCGGGCGTGCAATTGCATCGCGGCAACCGGCCACACAGCCAGACACAGCAGGCTCATAACAGCTACCCACCGGGAGTTACTGTTCTGGATAGTCAGTTGCGATAACGCTTGCTGATCCACTACAGCAACAACAACCAAGTCATCGCGCCAAAACGAGCCAATGTAGAACAGCAACAACATGACCAGACCAAAAAACACCCAACCATATATGATGTGATCGACCCCGGTGGCTAACTTCATGCTACTTAAATGGCCTATCATCACTATCATGTAAGCTCGCACACCATTGGCCAAAATCGGCAACAGAATGGACGCCAGAATAAACACCGCTCGCTTGCGATAACTGGTGTAATTCAAATAGGCGTAGAGCAATCCCAGGGTAATGGAGGCAATCAAATAGCGGATACCGCTGCACGCCTCCACAACCGACCAATTACCGGATGTCAGGGTGAAGTGCAAACCTTCCCGATAAACACTCATGCCGGTCAAGCGCAACATGGCGACGACGAAGCTGGCCGTATATTCCATTAGATACGGCACGAAATCCTCGCCAAACGGCACCATTAAAAACAAGAAACCCAATGGGAACAGCATGTTGCGGGTAAGCTGGTTGCCCAATACACTCCAAATCAGGCAAATCAACATCCCCGCCAGCGCAAACTGTTCAACCACCAACACCTGGCTTAATTCAGCCGCTAACCAGCCGAACCCGCATATCATCATCCCCGCCAAACCCCATGGACTCGGCTGAGGATAGAACCTTGCGTAAACTTCTTTTCGACTCCACAGTAACCACAGACTTACCGGAGCCACCAAAAAACCATGCGCAAAGGTATCGGAACCCGACCAAACACTCGCCATGGAACGCCAGCCTTCCCAAAAAAGCAGTAAAAAGCAAGATTGCAGCAGCAGCAAAATCCATAACGACCTTCGCCAATGCGCCGGAACATCAATACTTTTAAGCATGAAACTGTCTCTCCAACCGATCCATCAAGCCGCTATGCTTAGATTCGGTATTAACGCTATATTCTGCTAGGATATTCAACCTACACCATCGTTCCAGTTTCTTGACCAATATCATGACAAATTGTTTGCATCATTTATTGTTTAAATCGCTAGACAAATCGGGAAACACCGGCGCGATACTGCATAAAGACAGCCGAATCACCTACCAACAACTCGCCTTGCAAGTACAGCAACAGGCTGACGCCTTGCAAGGCCTGGATTTAAAACGCCAGCAGCGGGTAGCGATTTATTTACCCAAGCAAATTGAAACCGTCAGCAGTTTTTTAGCCGTATCGACTGCCGGCGGGGTGTTCGTACCTATCAATCCGGTTTTAAAGGCTCAACAGGTTGGCTACATACTGAACGATTGTAACGTCAAAATTTTGATTACATCGAAAAGTCGTTTACAAAGCCTGCGGGACACCCTGCACGACTGCACCGATCTACATACTATCATTGTGGTCGATCAGGATTCGATAGACATTAACGATCAGTCCCGCCAAATCATAAACTGGCCTACATACAACCGATTCGCCGAACATCATTCTTCAACAAAGCCTGTTCCACTAATCGATGCCGACATGGCCGCGATTTTGTATACCTCCGGCAGCACCGGTAAACCGAAAGGCGTGGTGCTATCGCACCGCAACATCATAGCCGGCGCGGAAAGCGTGGCCGAATATTTGCAAATTCAGGCCCATGACCGCCTGTTGGCGGCACTGCCTTTCAGCTTCGATTACGGCTTGAACCAGTTGACAACCAGCCTGCTGACCGGGGCCAGTTGCGTTCTGATGGATTATTTATTGCCCCGCGATGTCATCATGGCCCTGGAGAAATACCGGATCACGGGTTTGGCCGCCGTACCGCCGCTGTGGGCGCAACTGGCGGATTTAAACTGGCCGGAAAGTATAGCCGAACACTTGCGTTATATGACCAATTCCGGCGGCAAAATGCCGAAAACCGTTTTACAAAAACTGCGCGCCAAAGCGCCGAAATCGCGGTTTTTTTTAATGTACGGATTGACCGAAGCCTTCCGCTCCACCTACCTGCCGCCCGAGCAAATCGACATCCGTCCGGACTCCATGGGCAAGGCCATACCCAATGCCGAAATCATGGTGGTGCGGGAAGACGGTAGCCTCTGCGCCCCGCACGAACCGGGCGAATTGGTGCACCGCGGCTCGTTGGTCAGTCTGGGCTATTGGAATGATCCCGGCAAAACCGCCGAGCGCTTCAAACCCGCGCCGGGCCAACTATCCGGCCTGCCGTTGACCGAAATAGCGGTTTGGTCCGGCGACACCGTGACCATGGATGAAGAGGGATTTTTATATTTTGTCGGCCGCAAGGACGATATGATCAAAACCTCGGGTTATCGGGTCAGCCCCAGCGAAATAGAGGAAGTCGTCTATGCGTCGGGACTGGTCAAGGAAGCAGCGGCCATCGGTATAGAACACGCCACCCTGGGTCAGGCTGTCGTGGTCGTCGCCAGTCCGCAAGTCGATGGTGAATTCGACCCTCAACAATTAATCGACGTCTGCAGAAAACAATTACCGAATTTTATGGTGCCCGCCAAAATAGAAGTATTGGCGGATTTACCTCGCAACCCCAACGGCAAAATAGACCGTAAAATGCTCGTCCAACAATTTGCCAACCTGTTTCAATCCTAAGTTCAACATGAATTCAGCCGCTCCCATACATGCCGATATCAATACCTTCCCCATAGCGAATGGGCAATTGATGCTTGGCGGCATACCGCTCTCTCAATTGGCTCAACGCGTGGGCCAAACCCCGTTTTACGCCTACGACAGACAGGCGCTGACGCAACGAGTGCTTGATCTGCGAAAAAACATGCCGGCTGAATTGAAAATTCATTACGCCATGAAAGCCAACCCGATGCCGGCCGTGGTACAACATATGGCGACCTTGGTGGACGGTTTCGATTTGGCTTCGGCGGGTGAAATGAAGGTAGCGCTCGACACACCCATGCCCGCGGCACACATCAGCTTCGCCGGCCCGGGCAAACGCCCCCAGGAATTATCGCAAGCCATCGCAGCCGGGGTGACCCTTAACGCCGAATCCTTTCACGAATTAAACACCATTGCCGAACAATGCCAAGCCCTGGGTCTTAATGCCAAGGTTGCCATCCGTATCAATCCGGCGTTCGAATTAAAAGCCTCCGGCATGAAAATGGGCGGCGGCCCCAAGCAATTCGGTATCGACGAAGAACAGTTACCCGATGCACTCAGGCTGATCAAGGCACTCGATTTAGACTTTCAAGGCTTTCATATCTACAGCGGTTCGCAAAATCTTAAAGCCGAATCCATCATCGACGCACAGAAAAAGAGTCTGCAACTGGCGGCACGGCTGGCGGAACATTGCCCTACCCCCATTCGTAAACTCAACATCGGCGGCGGCTTCGGCATACCCTACTTTCCAGGCGATACTCCCCTGGAAATCGGACAGGTAGGCAAGGCATTGGGAGAGCAAATGGCGGCGACAAAACACGCCCTGCCGGAAGCGGAAATCATCATCGAACTGGGCCGCTATCTGGTCGGCGAAGCGGGTATTTACGTAACACGCATCATCGATAAAAAAAATTCCAGAGGCCAAACTTTTTTAATTGTGGATGGCGGCTTGCACCACCACTTGGCGGCATCCGGCAATTTCGGTCAAGTCATACGCAAGAATTATCCGGTAGCCATCGGTAACAAAATGGACTTTGCTGAACACGAAACCGTCAATATCGTCGGTCCGTTGTGCACGCCACTGGATATATTAGCCGACAAAATGGCGCTACCCAAGGCAGAAATCGGCGATCTGGTGGTGATTTTCCAGTCGGGCGCTTATGGCTACACCGCCAGTCCGGCCAGATTTCTTAGTCAGCCGGATGCACTGGAAATATTAGCCTAATGAATATGAAATTGATGATGTATCCATAAGTTGGATACATCCATCCCGCTGGTTCGATATCTTAAAACGACGAATTTCAACCCACATCAAATTAGCGAAAAATCAAAAATGATTGGTTATATTATCCTAGCCCTTTCCTCGATATTTTTTATATTGTCAATATATCTAAAATATAGCCAGTACGTTGACGAAAAAAGTTTAGATCGGTTTTTATCTACAGTTGATCTTACCGGCCTGTCAAAAGGTAAAATCATTGAAAGGCTAAATCAGGCTGTGTACTTCAACAAAGGGTTTGCGAAAAACAAACAATACTTTTTATTTCAAAAACTAGGCCCAACACCGGTGCAGGTTTTGCAAAATGGCGGCGACTGCGCAGACAAATCGCGTTTATTGTCTGCCCTGCTTAAGCGCTTGAATATAGACTCGACTTTGGTGATGTTGTATGGTTCCGAAACCAGTGGACCAACACACACGATTGTCAATGCTCGATATGAGAAAGGCTGGATGGCCGCAGACCCAGTATTCAACATTTCTTTTCCCAGGGATGATGATACTTATTATGGTGTATCGGATTTGAAAGCTGATTCGGAAATATTAATCAACCGCCTGGATTTTCTGGAAAAATTACGCGGTAAGGACGATAAAATCGCCTTCTATAAAAGGGAAACCGAAAGCTATAACTGGCCTAAAACCATAAACTGGGATAAAAATCCCTACTTGCGAAAAATTGCCAACATATTAGAAAATCTAAAAGTTGATCCATACCTTTTAAAGCGACCACAAGTACTCGAAAATCCTAAAAATCTAATAGGCTATATATCTTTTCTTACTGCATTGTTGTTATTAACAATAAATAACTTAATAGCCTAACTGATTATTGAGTTCAACGCATCAGCCAGAACATTGGCCCCGTACCGCCTCGAATGCATTTCTATAGTCTGCTTGGATGCAAGCTTGACACTTTTTTGCTGAATACCATCAATAAAACGGACAAATATTTTTTTGATGGACTCCTTATCATCTAACGCTACAACTTCATTCAAACCAGCCTCAAACAAAACGCCAGCCGTATCACCGACTGGATCGGTTAATGCAAGAATAGGTTTTCCGGCGCGTAAATACTCATAAATTTTTGCAGGAACCTGATGATTACAATTACTCGCCTGAAATATCAGCAAGCCATCGACCGCTAACATTTCAGCCAAAGCCATCTCATAAGCGATACCAGGCTCAAGAAAAACTATATCCTTCAAATCGCATTCATCAATCATGCGTTGAAGTAAAGCGTCATGTCCGGTAGCACGTAATATAATCCGGAGTTGATCGGCTTTTATCTGATTAAACTGTTTCAACTCAGCCAACGCGAAAAAAAAATGACTAGGGTCGCGTTCAGACGGATAAATTACACCACTATGTAACAAAACGATTTTATTAGGCTTACTTAACAACACATCCTTGAAAGCTTGAGAGCGTTCGGCGTTAACAAAATTTTCCTCGTCAAAGCCGTTCGGTATCAATACCCAGCGCTCATCGGCAATGTCCGGATAACGTTGTTTGTACATCCGAATAGCTCCGGGAGTAGTAAAGACAGCGCGACTGCAATGATTTATCGTTTGTCTCTCGATCCAACGATAAACACGCCTCTGCAACGGATCATCGGGATAATCATTTTCGGTCATGGAGTCACGAAAATCGGCAATCCATGGGATACCGGTCGCGCGGTGCAATAAAAATCCCAGTAAATGCGCGGTTGCAATGGGGTAAGTAGACCAAATGACGCGCGGCTTATTTCGTCGAATTAACATTAGACCCGAAAAAAAACCACCCAAGCACCAACTTATCCATCTGTCGGGCAAGGCCATCCATCTCGAATATCGCCCTTTAAAGGACAAATGCCTTGCCGTATCCAGGGCAAAAGCGCGTTTGACCGTGACTTGTTGAGGGACTTCTTGCAACTGATCTGAGCTGCATTTTTCATATGCGCGCGGATCGACGGTTAATACCTGCGCACACCAGCCGTGTTCCAGCAAATAGGTTGTAAACTTCAGCGTACGTTGAATTCCGCTACTGACTCTTACCGGCGGAAAGTGGTACGCTATCATCAAAACATTTTTCATAGTGCCCTTATCCAATTCACACTCCAATCCGCAACTCTGTCACGCCACTCTGCCGACGAAAATGTATGGTCCGCTTCAGGAAAATCGCGCTTTGTAACCAGCGGATCGCTCAACAATGCCTGCCAAACCGAATCGTCGGCAACAACCAGCCTGAACTCGTCCGCAGTCAAATCTCTACCGCTGAGTATCAATAAAACCGGTTTACCGAATTGCTTGAAGCACTCCCGCATTCTGACCGGTAACGGCAAACCGTCGTCGATATGAACTGCAGACGAAGTAGATACAGCCGAAGCCTGCAATGGTCCTTTTACAACTTTCTTCAAAATATCGGCAAACGAAACGATAGCACCGATAAAATCGAACTTAAATAAAAACACTTTCCGCCAAAAATCCGAACTCAAAAACCGTTGCAAATAATAATGTCTGAGAAAAGTTTTAGCGGAACCTTGCTCAGTAAACACCCAAGGATTGAGCAACACAAGTCCCGCCACCCGATGATCTTGATAAGCGTAAAACAGCGCTGCCGAAGCGGCATCGCACAACCCCCAAATTACCACGCTCTTTAGATCAACAGACGCCATAAAACAATCGACAGCACTACGTATATCGGCATCCAATTGATCAAACCGCCGCTCCCCCCCTTTCGAGTCACCCATTCCTCGAACATCAAAGCGCATTGCCGGAATTCCATGACTAGCCAAATATCTAGCCAATAAAACAAATTGTCGATGGCTGCCGACCCTGTACTGTGGCCCACCGACTACAATCAATACGCCGACCCGCGCGCCGCCTTCGGCCAGATGGACTATTCCGAGCAGTTGATCCCCCTGACAGTCAAAAACCATCGGCATTTCATTACGCCGCATAAACATTTACCGACTGTATATATTTGAACACATCGCGATTTGTACGATTTCCCGCAAAAACATAAAACACTGTATCGATCAAAATGAGCTTGACAGCAGCCATACATATGCTTCGAGAATATAAAAAATTCGAGATTACGTTAATTAATGCCATAGCCTAACCTTTTCTAGCGTAACGGTAAGCAATGCGGGCGCCGTACTGATTTCCTGACTGGCCCAAAACTGTTCACCAGTAACGGTTGTCAAGGTTGTCGGGATTCCCTGATTCGTCAGATTATCAACAGCCTGTAAATAAACAAAAGATGATTGTGGGTTCTGCGCCGCGACAACTTCAAACACATCGAACGAGTTCAAAGACACCAAAGCGGAAGGATCGAACTTTAACTTCATCAAGGGATTCATCAACTCAGGATTCAAACCATAGCCGGCCACCTCTAGCGCTTGCCCTTGCTGCAACAACCTTTTCAAATCGCCGGTCTTTTCCTGCGGCGCAAGGTTGTTCATTATGGCGGCAGCAATCCGAAGTCGCAAAAACTGGGTAACAAACATGTCGCCGTTAAAAACCGGTTGCCAAGCCAACATTCGCGAAATAGTATCTGGATTGCGCTTAGCGTAATCCATGGCCAGTAAAATACCGGTCCTTAAACCCCATAAACCTACCCGTTCGATACCTTGTCGTTTAAGCCAAGCAACTCCCTCGGCAAGATCGGCTAACCAGAAATCCCAAGTAGCCTCAGCAAAGTCACCGCTACTGTCGCCAGTCCCAAACAAATCCAGTATCAATACGCCATATCCCAGTTTAGAAAGCGCATTTGCTTGCAACATAACCATATGCCTTGATTTGTTCATCTCTTCAGCAAAGGCTGGAACATGCACCAGCGCCCCCTTGGGTTCAGAATCAGAAGGCGAGATATAAACGGCAAACAATGTGCCCGATCGGCTTTCCAAAAAAAAAGGATTCATAGATCAAACACTAAAGAGAGCATGGCATGTAATGGAGGAGAAAAACTACGCTATGAACCACTGGCGCGAGATAATGCTAACGAATATCCAGCCAGATAACCAAGTTTTACTGATTTCATTAGTGAAAAATAACCGTTGCCCGCAATTGAAATTAATATACACAAAACAAGCAATCCGGATGATTGTAAAATTCGACGATGGCAAAATAGTTGATATCTTCTATTAACTCATTAAAAACCAATTAATACCGTGCAACCAGTTGCCGTAATACGAAGGGAATACTTGAAAATGGAGGCAAACAAAAAGATCAACCGATATGCAGATATCATCCATACGCTGAGGTTGGTTTCAGACATGCACACTTACAACGATTATTACCGAAGGCAAAATAAATAATTATAGTTTATTTTCGACAAACGCTACCAGAGAACCGAATGTCTCAAATACCGAGGCATCGATTTCATCATCATCGACAGCAAACCCGAATCGATCCTCAAATGCCGTTATAATTGACACTACAGCCATGGAGTCAAATTCCGGAATAGCGCCCAATAAAGGCATATCCATTGCGAAATTGGCGCTACTATCCTTAATCTGCAGAATTGAAATCAATATTTCTTTAACTTGATCGGTAACGGACATAATTATATTTTTAGTTTAGTTTTAAGCATTACATAAATATCCCGCAATCGCTTTATACGGGCTTTTAAGGTTTCTTTGAGATATTCCAAACACCCCCTGAATGAAGACGTATTAAACACCAAAAGCCCCCAACGTTCGCGTCTATGAGACATCCAGTCCTTCTTGTAACTATCATCGCCGGATAAATAATCGACAATTTCCACCTTGTCCAGGTCGATCGCGTGCTCCATGAGTTTTGAAGTCAGTATAGTACCAGCGGAATATTGCGTGTAAGCATCATCATAAGCCAACTTAAAAATGTATGCCGTTTTATCCGCGATAATCCAGACTTGCGCCGCGATGGCTTTGTCACCAAGATAGGCGACCCCCAAACGAAGCGTACCATTTGACGCTGCCAGTTTAATTAATCCAGGCATAAATTCCGGAAACGGCTCTTCCACTTTCCAGCTGGAGCGATAAACTTGCTCATAACAAGCTATAGCCTCTTCAATATGCTGAATAGATGTGAAAATAGTAACCTTTGCACCATCCAATTGGAAAAATTTTTTCGATTTACGCAATACCGTATTTCTAACTTGCGACGAGAGCTGAGAAAAGTATTCGGTAAATGATCGACCAGCAACATCAAGAAACCAGTTACCAAAACAAAAGAATTTAATTGCCGGCATCCCGTTTTTTTGGAATTCAGACAACAAAAAATCACACTCCTCCAGACTGAGCGGACGTAACTCCATTAAGTCCCAGGCCGGCAACCTTTTATTGATTTGTTGTAAAAAGCTTGAGATTTCAGACTCAACCATCCCCCTATCGCCAACCAATGAAAAGATTGGCGAATAATAATTTGACATACTCTTAACAACTTTAAGAGAATGATTTGCCTCATACATCAAGGGCAGAATCAATGGATTATTAATTTGGCTTTGATACAAAAAAAAACAATCGAAGTTTAAAACTTTAGCGACACTATTAAAAAAATTACTAAACCAACCGAATGAATTAAAAAACCCCCTTTCGGGACGGTTCAACCCCAAAATAACATCATCCCGCAAACCATCAATACTTGAAACTTCTATTGACATATAGATAAAAACCAAATTTAATAAATACCAGCAATCTCGAGAATTAGTCTATCATTAGCAAACAAACAAAATAAAGAATATTTATTTATGCATAATTTGTTTTAATAAATCCGCAATCAACCCCATGCACAATATAATAAGAGAAACCAAAAATCCGCCCAACCCCAAATAATAACCGGCATTTATATGCAGAAAGGTTGATATCAAGAAGCCAACACACGACAATAAAATACAAATGATAGCAAATAGTAGAAAAACCTTTATAGGATTATAATAAGTTACAGCTTGCAAAATAAATTGCAAAGTTCTTAATGAATCTCTAAACAATCGGACTTTTGAGCTACCATGCCTTTTTGAATAAGGTATATCTATATATGACACAAATAGCCCGGTCATCATATAGGCGAGAGTTAGCGACGTGGTAAAGCTAAAGGTATCGCAAAGCAGGTTGAAATATGGAACGACAGTTTTTTTACTAAACACTCTCAATCCGGAATTTATGTCAGGGATTTTTCGACCGGCAGTAAACTCAACCAAAAACCTCAATATTCGCCGCAATGGTGATTTAAGGATAGATGGATTTACATGTACGCCCGTCCTGCGCCCAACCACCATATCGAATCCCTTAACATACTCCTCGTAGAGTTTGGGAAATTGATCGAATGGATAAGTTAAATCCGCGTCGGTAATAACGATCGCATCGTTGTTTGCAGCCAAAATACCACTCTTTAGGGACTTGCCATACCCAACGTTATGAGGATGATTAACAACTTTCGCCCCGCTCTCTAGCGCTTCTTCCGCTGTATTGTCAGTAGAACCGTCGTTCACAACAATAATTTCGTAACCGTCAATACTCATTGACTCTAGAGTATGTCTGATTTCGTTAACAGTATGGTGAATGGCGCCCTGTTCGTTATATGCAGGTATGACGACTGAGATCATGTAGATTTCCTATTAATATGTTCATAATGTTTTTGCAACCAAAGCCCCAAACAAACCAAGCCATACAGCTTTAACCCATTATCTGATACTTTGTTTTCGTGATCGCGCCACAAACTTTCGATAACAGCTCCATTTAACCATTCAGTCAGCGGAGTATCCAAGGTTGCGGATTTTCCCAATGCGGCCAAATCCTTAGACAACCAATGGGACACAGGAGCGTTAAATCCCTTTTTTTTTCGGTATAAAAGATCATGTGGAAGATTGCCTTCTTGAGATGATTTTAATATTGCCTTTTTGTTACCCCTATTCAACTTCCAAGAAACCGGTAGACCCGCGGCAAACTCTACAATTCGATGATCCAGAAAAGGCACACGCGTTTCAAGAGAATGCGCCATCGCCGCCTGATCCAATTTAATCAAAATATCGTCAACCAACCAGGTTTTCATATCGACATATGAGGCCTGATCCAAAAAATGGCAGTTGGATACCTCGGAAAACTTTTGCAGGAAAGATTCAGCAGGATCATATTCCATGATACTGGGATCGTTCAAAAAAGCACGTTTTTCGGCATCTGAAAAAATAGTGCGCCAGTGATAGTGAGCTCGTTCAAAGGGCAAAGCCAAACCAGCCAAAAATTGGCGTAATTTATAATCAAAACTTACTTTATGAAAAGTGACCGGCAAATGAGCATTAACAATGCCCCGCATGGCCTGAATGATAAAATTTGGGACTCCGGAAAACACATTATGAAGTTTGTCCGCCATATACGTTTCGTATCCCAGAAACAACTCATCGCCGCCATCTCCTGACAACGATACCGTTACATTTTGCCTCGCAAATTGGCATAAAAAATATGTTGGTATCATAGAACTGTCTGCAAATGGCTCGTCATACGCGGAAGTTATCGCAGGCAAATTATCACAAATATGCGGAGCTATTACTTTAGAATCCAAACCAACCCCAAGGTAATCAGCCATCGATTGGGCTTCCGGAAGTTCATTATAGGAGTGCTCATTAAAACCGATACTGTAAGTTTTAGTCCTATTCGACCCGGCCAATTTTGCCATTCCGTACACGATTGTCGAGGAATCAACACCGCCGCTTAAAAAAGCTCCCAGAGGAACATCCGCAACTATCTGCCCCGAAACGGACTGACTAATTAACTCATTTAGCCGGTCCTGAGCCAATTTATAACTTGACCACTCCTGTTTATGATTAAAAAACTCATTTAGCGCCCAATATTCTTTGATAACTATCGGTTTTGAATGGTCCGCTAAAATATAATGTGCCGGCGCTAATTTTTTAACCCCCTGAATAATACAACAATCGGTAAGAACATAGTTTAAGGAAAGAAACTGACTTATAGCACGAGGATCTACGGCTTGAGGGCAGTAGGGGTGTTGCATCAGCGCCTTTAGCTCGGAAGCAAAGACAACACCATATTCGTTTTCAAAAAAATATAAAGGTTTCTCACCCATCCTATCGCGCGCAATAAACAAACGCTGTTTCCGAACGTCCCATATTGCAAAAGCAAACATGCCCACGAATTTTGCCAGACATTCCACATCCCAATGCAGATAGGCTTGCAAAATCACTTCAGTATCCGAGTTAGTTAAAAACTCAGCCCCCCTCGCCACCAATTCCTGCCTCAATTGGCCGTGGTTATAAATCTCTCCGTTAAAAACGATGCAGGCAAGTCCGTCTCTATCAAACATCGGCTGATTAGAAACAGCACGTGTATCAATTACCGATAGCCTGCGGTGACCCAATACCACTTTCCCGCATTGCTTTATTGACCCCGCATCGGGCCCCCTATGAACCATTGCCGAAATTACTTTCTCCATGGCAACAGGATCAACCGAGCCACCCCAATTCAATTCACCCGCTATTCCACACATTTAGATTTCTCTGGCTCAAATAAAAATACTACCAATACGGCGATTTGCAGAAAACTGGTGTAGAAAGTATATCGCTGCAAGAGTGGTTCAACGATGGAAACCAATAAAATATTGGCAAGACACATCATGGTTACCATTAGCAAAACCCTTGAGGTGATTTTATCATACCTCATACTATCTATTAACGATAAGATTAATACAACGAGCAGAAAGAGCATATAATAAGGACCATCTCCATTTTTGACTGCCGAATAATACTCTGAAAGATATGTAAACAGATTGCCCTTGATTAATTTATAGGAAATTGAAAGGGTGATTCTATCAATTTCCCACCAGTCAGTAATTCCATTCCCTTTAAGTACAGGATATAGTATTTGCCAGCAAATTAAGTTATAACTTTCGAGAAAATGATGGTATCCGCATTGAATCGGCAACGCGCTTTCCTTACAGGAGCTTAATGACACATAGTTTTTATCCATCATTTGTAATGTCGAAACAAAAACCTCCTTTTCAAGCCCAGAAAATTGATCCGCGTCGACGAAGCGAGCTATCCAAAGCGGACGCACGACCAATTGTATTCCAGTAAATGGCACTCCCGTAAAATGACCCGCTGTAATGCCGTTATAAACCCTTTCGATTGCATTTGATCCAAAGTAACTAACAAAAACCATGCATATCAAGATCAAAGATTTTGATTTATTTCGCATAAGCAATAACATCAGGACGTAAACCGGATACAAAAAAACGAATTGTTTTCTAGTCAACATCAAAATAAACAATATAACACATGACAGGAAGATACTTCTTTTATCTAGTGCATACAATCCAGCTATAAAATAACCTGTCGATAACAAAAACAAGGAATAAGAAACAGACTCCGCCCCTACAAGATTGGCAATATCGAGAAAATCGATTGGCAAATATGGCAATATCAGCAACAAAAAAAACATTATACTAACGTGCCGCGTCCGAATAAAAATAGACTTTAATTTTTCACAAAAGAATACTATTGATGCCACTCCAGTTATGTATTGCATCAACACCAAAAGATGATAGTGCTCATCAAATATATCGAGCAAAAAAGGATACACTGGGGAACGTGTCGGCCAATGATTGACATAGGTCGATGAGTCTAGACTGATTACCGGCCCTTTCAGCAATATGGAAATTCCCAACCCCAAAAACAGCAAGATATAAAGCCAAGCATGAGAAGTCGATAATTCAGTGCGAAACATCTGGTTGATAGCTTTTGCGCCATAGAACCCGATCCTGCCTAACGCCCTTCTCTTATTCGTCGCATTATGAAAATCCAACGCCATACACACCTTTGAATCAAGTTGCCCAACTTGAGCGCAAGTCGAATCAGACTTGAGACTGCCCTTGCCACCCCACCATAAGAACCCTCCAGGTAACGAAGCAAGCATCATTACAACCCCGTAGAGCACCGACAACAACAAAGATTTTTCATTTGGCACCCCCACGATACCAAACAACGCGACCATGGCGCTTTCACGAACCCCCCACCCTCCAATAGAAATTGGTAACGCGGCGAGCAAGGTCACCATACCGACAAACACAGCGCTGATAAAAAATGAAACGTCTATACCAATACTTTTACTTAATACAAAAACCGCTAAAAACCCGGTTGACGAAGCCAATGCTCCCACTATTAAAACTTCAACTGCCCGATACGGATTAACAAGCAATTTACGCATACCACTGGCAAGATCGTTCATTAACTTGACAATATGATGATTCAAAAATCTATATTTTTGTCCGACTCCAACCGTGCAAAACACTATCAGTGCAAGGATCATCACGCTGGAACTCAATATTGTAAAACGTAAAAGCCCATCATTAAGGTCGGACCAGACAAACAACGATGCGATTGTTACCACCATACTGAGCGAAAGCAACCCGGTAACTCTATCGATAACCACGCTACTAAAACCTATATTGCTAATCAACCCGTGTCGATGAGCCCCCCAAACCCTGAAAACATCGCCCCCTATCGAAGTAGGCAGCACCTGATTCATGAACACACCAAGAAAAGACAGTCTGACAGCCACTGCAACTTCGAGCATGCCATCCAAAAAACATACAATTCTATGCCACCGCCATGAGAGAATATAAGTTTGGAGTATAGTAATAAAAATCGCAGCCAATATATATTTCCAGTCAACATAAAACAACAATTGAGCGATATTATTAATATCTATTCTAGAAAATACGACCAGAAGTAACAGCGATGTAACCCCAAGCTTAATTAATAGCATAAGCGAACTCTTTAAACTAGCTGTGTTTCGTATGGATACCATCAGTTTTAGTAATTAATTAATTTATCGAGTTAGGGTTCTGACTGAAATAGGGGCATATAACCTTCCAGAATCGCTGTCTTCCTTCATCGAAATTCGATCATTTAACATGCGCTGGAGCACAATAAGCAAACCAATCAACAAGTAAGGTAAATCCCAATAGGCCAAATTCAAAAAAGTCCCCCCCACCCAATAACCAATAAGACTCACCTGAATCATTGCCGCCAATTTTCCCATCCATGCAGTGTCCGGGAACAATTCAGACTTTTTAATTATTCGAGAGCCAGTCCTCCATGCAACGAACATAATCGCAAAGTATAAGCCCAATCCCAAATACCCATGGTGGGCTAATACGGAAAAATAATTGCTATGAAAATCGTGACTATCGGTTGGATCTGGTGCGTAGAGCATAAATAACTCTGGCCTTGCACCACACTCAAATCCGGCTCCGAATGGATAATCCTTGGCGAGATTCCAAGACATCTCCCAGGCATTGATACGCCCCATCGCCGAGGCATCTTCTTCGTAGGTTTCCACGGTATCCATCCGGGATTTCCATCTATCAGGCATAAACTGTAATAGAGTCGCTCCGCTTAGAAGCACCAAAATCAATATGGGAAGTTTATTTGTACCTTTCAACCATAGGAATCCACCCATCGCTATGGCCGCCAACATGGCGCCGCGAGAATATGATGCCGCGGAAACCAACAAACAACATATCATCAAAAAAACAAGACAACGTTTCACCCAAACCCTACTATCATCCATTTGTAAAAAACGAATAAGAGGCACCAACATTGCCGCGACTAAGCCAATGTTATTATTTCCATCCAGATAAGATCCCTCCGGCCCCATAACCATGTAGTTTCCGGCAGTCACAAGTGCAAACACGCCACCCTTGAGCATATAAAATCCGATTGAAAGCACCACCACCCATAAGATTTGCTTTATTCTTTCATAGCTACTAGTAAGCATTATGCAGATAAAATTAATCAACTGCGCTTTTACTGTGGTCGATGCGACAACACGCGCATCTTCCGGATATAACGCAAAAAGTGTGGTCGTCTGCATCCAAATGTTAAAAATAATGAGTAACACGGTAAGCAGCGTCAGGGGGAGTCGTTTTCGCTCCGTGGAAATCAGCGTAGAAAACAAGATTGCCGCCGCCGTAAGTACCGAGAACGGTATACTTCTGGCAAACCCATAAGCGAGAGACTGAGGCATCATGAATGCCAGCCAAATCCATACCAAAATACCTATGAAAGGTTGATAAAGCATTTTGGGAAATAGGCCCAAAAAAACTAAAACCAGTACAATGTCTCTCATTTATCAACTCAGAAAATACACGCCATAACCAACCATTAGAAACCTAGCACCATGAAGATTTTAGCAATACTGATAACGACTTTAATCCCAACAGTCACTGCAGCCGCCAATTCAGCACCCTGGGTGGGCCAAACACTCCAAGGACTGCCCTGCACTGGCGGAGCACAGGGTTATGGTCCGTTTGACTACACAAAACTGGAAGATAAGCAAAATTTGCCTATCGTTGAACATAGTCACTTTTCCGCTGACGTTGAAAACCATATTAAAGGCATAGGAGGATATGTTCCGGCTGATCTCGATTACACCCTTCGCGCTTTTCCTAACCATCACAGAGCCCTGCTTAGCGTCATCAGGTATAAGTTTAAATTAACCAATAAATTGTTAACAGAAAACAGGGAACTCCTGAGTCCGGTCGAATGCTACCTTCAACGCGCCATAAAATTCAGCCCGCAAGACTCCGCCAGCTATGCCTTATACGGATATTACCTCCACAAAATAGGTCATCTCACCGAATCGTCAACAATTTATCAAAAAGCGCTTGAAATAGATAATGACAACCCCAAGATTGCTTATTCGTTATCATTATTATTGATCGACATGAAGGAATATGAAAGAGCACTAAAATATGCAAAAATCGCATATAAAAACAAAAAAACACCTGAAAGCTTAAAATTAAAACTTAAAAATATAGGCATATGGACTGAGTAGAGTAATTCACAAAAAATAAATCATATAAATACCACCTACAACATTGTATTTATTAATCAGACAAGATTTTAAGATATTTTTCCGCCGCATAATGCCAAGTAAAATTCCTAATAATTTTCTCTTTTAAGCAAACCGCGCTCTGCTCTGCACGTTCAGGATTTCTCAAAACAGTATCCAATACAGACGTCAACTCGTCGACGTCTTCAGATTCAAACAAATACCCGTCATAACCGTCTGTTATTATCTCAGGGATACCTCCAACTTTCGTCGCAACGACTGGACACCCCAGAAAACCCGATTCAAGTAACACAATGCCAAAAGGCTCGAAACGGGATGGCAAGCAAAAAAGCCTTGCTTTTTTAAAAAAAGCCATGACATCACTATGTTTGACATTTTCAAAAAAAATTACATCATCTTCACAACCTAAATCTCTAACCAAAGCTTTATAATAATCCAGCTCTGATGCCTCCCTTCCAATTAAGCAAAGCTTAACATTATGTACACGCCTAATTTTAGAAAAAGATTTTATCAATAAATCCTGGCCTTTCTTATACTCAAATGTAGCCACATTCAAAATAAATGGCCTAGTATCCAATCCATTAGGCAACAACTCATACCCCACGGACTCCCGAGCTAATAAATCTGGATTAATACCGTTATGAATAACTATAATTTTATCCTGGTACTTGTCGCCAACCAAATTTAAAAAGTGTTGAGCCAGAAAATACGAACAGAAGACAATAGCATCAACTTTTTGAAAAACATACAACCAAAATCGCCTCTCCATGCCAACCGAAGTTTCAATTCCTTTGATATCGAGACCATGAAACGATAAGACAATTTTCCACTTACATAAAAATACACGTTTGTAAAAAATATAGTTTATTACATTCAAAGACGGATAATGCGAATTAACACAAACAACGTCACCAGAAATAATTGTTCTTAATTTCAAAAATATACCGGGGATTTTAACGATGTACTTAACAAGTCCTATCAGTCCGGGAGACCAAAAAGGATTGCTAAGCAAAATACGATCTACACCTGTGTTTTCGTCGCTTCCTTTATAATGGCAATCTATAAGTAAGCCACCTTTCACCTCAGGGTCCTTATCAAACTCTGCAAGCAAATTGCTGACTACCTGATTAACCCCACCAGGATAAGATATTTCCCAGGGAAGTACGAAAAGCCATTTATTTTTTTGGCTCATAATTCAACAACTGCTACAAATATATAGAAACTTAACAATAAATTTATCACAAATTGCCAAGAAAATAATACTGATATACACAAGTATCTAACCACGCATAAAAAGTTTTAATCAATGAATAGGAACAAAAAATCGATAATTAATATTATAGCTATTCTAAATGATTAAATGCATCCCCAACCCCTTCCTTAATGCAGATCAACTGGCGTTAAAGCAATATCATCAAAAACGTTACCAGTAATGGCTATAACAAACTCGAAATTATTAGAGCACCGACTCTATAATGGCCATATTTACACACACACTAAATATTTATGCTTTTAAATGACCGCATAATCAGAATACACATATCCAAGCACATCATATTCACTTAAACCTGCCTTCACCGCCAAATATTGACTCATTAGAATAACTTCCTTTCTGCAGAGCGAATAAAAAGACCAATAATTCATTTATATGGCGCATTAGTGATTGTAAATTTTTCGCTTTGAATTGTAATAACTCTTACAATGATAACCAGAGCACCGTCAACGTTAATTAGGCTTGCGCGCAGACACAACCATTATTTCCCCTTGTTTACTTTTATCTATAGATGTCAAAAAACTTAAGAGACGAGCAAAATATTTCATCTTGGGCCATCCAACTAATACACGAAACGGGTCTCCGTAACTTACAAAATCAACATCTACAAAACCGGCCTCAAGCAGAAATTTATTCATCCAGTGCTGGGAAACAGGTGTTATATGGCCTTCGTTATTATAGTTTTCATCACTAAACCATTGAAACCAACCAAATCGAACATAGAAAGCAAGTGAAACCGGATTATCTATATTTGGCGTTGTTATTAACACCTTGCCCCCTGGCACCAACGAATCATAGATCTCTCTAATTAAATGGCGCGGATTTTCCAGATGCTCAATTATTTCAACAGCTATAACTCCGTCGTACAAACAATCAGATATCTTCGAAAAGTCGTTATTTAAATCTACTTGATTGAATTTGATAGACTGCTTAAGTCGAAAGTTATTTTCTTCATAATCATAGGCGGTTATCTTAAACCCCATATCCTGTAGCCGAAGAGACAACGCACCACTACCTGCGGCAAGATCCAATAAATTCGCAGAATCAAAAAACAACTCCTTTACTTTATCCCCAACAAACTCGTGCAGTCCATTTAATGCATGTATAGCCAATCCCTTGTAATTTTTTTCCATCCCACCTGTATCTAGGTCACCCATACGCGAAAAAAGGCCAGTTTTAACTACAGTTCTTCCCATCATTTCTCCAGAATGCCCAATCTAATTTCAAAAACACTCAATTTGGCGAATAAAACAACCTATTCACAATAGTTTTTTCTGCCCCTTCCGGTTTGCGAAAAACAAACCAACATAATAATACGGTAAAAGAATACACAACCACACCAATAAAAACTTTAAATACCAAACATAGCCAGTCCAATTCTAATAACCCACTAAACATGGAAATCCAATCAGATCTCAAAACAGCGGTCATAACAAAACATCCAATAATAGGCCTCCATAATACAAAAAATATAGAACGCCATTTAAGCTTAATAACAGATGAAACAACAAAGAAATTTATCGGCCAAATAATGATGTTGCTAAACAAATAAGCTTGTGTCACACCAAAAACCCCATTCAACTCCATTAGATATAAAAATAGAGGTATGAATACCACAAAGACATGAAACAATGAAATCATAGTCAAATAACTAGGTTTTCCTATCGCCATATAGAGAGAGCCGGTATTCGTTTGTAACGCTACAAATACACCCGACATCGCCAACATCTGGATAAGAGGTACACTTTCAAGCCACTTATTTCCCAATACAACAGGCACCAATACATCCGCAACCAATGCAATACCCAACCCTGCTGGTATTGCACATAAAGCAATCATACCCAGAACACTTAAAAAGCCATGGCGAATATCATCAGGATTATTGGCTAATTTCGAATAACCAGGAAACACCGCACGATTAATCGGAGCAACCAATTCTGTGGTTGGTAAATTTGACAATTCATAGGCAACAGTATAGACACCTAGGGTATGACTACCAAGGGTTTTGCTAATGATAAAGTCTGCCATACGGTGATAGGTAAAAAAAATCGTATTGTTAATAAATAGCCACATCGAATAGCCAAACAACTCTTTACGTCCCTTCAGACAAAAGCGTGGCCTATAGGAATGAACTGCATAACTTAAAGCCAATTCCGCAATCGTACTAGCAAACGTCCCAAATACCAGCGCCCAGTAGTTTCTCATGGAAAACGCAAGTATCATACATACAATAAAGCCTGATATTTTTTTTCCTAGTAAAAAATAAAACTCTTTATGAAATTGTAAGTCCTTTCTAAATGCAACAGGGCCAATATTTCCAAAACCGCCCAAAAAAGTGCCAAATGCCAAAATATATAAAATATCCTCCAGCCTTGGCTCATTATAAAAGCCCACCAGAGGACCCGCAGCCACCGCTAATATGATAGCTAACAGGGCTCCAAAAATGACATTAAATGTCCAGGCAGTGTCATATAACGCTCTATCCGGTTCCTGTTTTTGAATCAGCGCCACGTCAAAACTAAAGCTCGTCAATAATAAAAGTAATCCCAGGAATGCCGTCGCCATGGCCACCAAGCCGAAATCATCCGGCTCCAATAATCGCGCCAGAATTATTGTACTTAACAGCCCAATACTACGTTCAATCATTTTAAAGGCAACCATCCAAGCCGCCCCTTTTGCCATCTTATTGGTTATACTTTGCATTTTCCTTATTTCATCTATATGTCTTAATCAGATTTAACAATTTCGTAACCCGCCGGTAAATATATTATCCATGCACGAAATCCGCTTATAGCCGAATCAGAAACGTTTTTTTAGATGGGAACAAGTAATTTGTAGAATTGCGCCATTTAATAAAACTATTCCATCCCCAGCGATATCTGCGATTTAAATCATAAACCCCTGATTATTATTTTAGCCCGGATTTTAGCGGCCTATCTCGCCAACGCATTCATGGCGAAAAACTCACAGCATGTATATTCCTTACTAATTAAGGACTGTCAATCATAATTTTTCCCATTTTTCGTTCTAGTTATCTAAA
Organism: Methylomonas subterranea; assembly: GCF_024505185.1. Classification (GTDB taxonomy): domain Bacteria; phylum Pseudomonadota; class Gammaproteobacteria; order Methylococcales; family Methylomonadaceae; genus Methylomonas; species Methylomonas subterranea. Next base: position 60,514 of record NZ_JANIBJ010000004.1, on the reverse strand, counting down.
TAAGATACGATCAAAATAGGTTTGCCAAGTTGCCCAAGCGACTTTAAATTCATAGCCTTAATCTTTAACCATGCAAAATATACCAATGGACTCCGGCAAAACATCCAAAATGCCTGAGTCTTATTCCTATTGACCCAATTCTCTATTAACGCATGGACGTTATCTTCCAATTCTAAGGCTGGTTTTTTGTTAATGGCGAAATGGTCTTTTATGGCAGCATTTTCAAGCTTACCCTGCGCTTGCCTATATATTCGTTTGATATGCACTACGAGATCTTTAAACCTGTACCACTTGAGACTGTCTCTATCCCAGGTTACATTTGGGTTTACAGCTATTCGCGCGGGGTTCCAGGAGTATGTAGTCGGATCGAAATTAAAGTTCAATATTGCGCCTATTGTTGAGTCAGTTCTGTAAATACCCTTGGGTAATCTGAACAATGCCTTTCGTAACTGACGCATGCTAGACCGAGGCAGTGCAAACAAATTACCATGCAGACCGCCTTGCCGGGTCATTTGTTGTCTTTGCGTTTTAGCCCCCATCCCAACACTCGGTATGCCGGTAGCAGCTAACACATCATAATCAATTAAATTATCGGACAATAATTCCAGTGCATTCGGTCTTACTTTGACATAGCCGTCTAAAAAGAAGGTTTTTTCTGCTCCAGGCCATATATCATGTAAATATTCATTCCATGCATTGGCCTTGTCACCGAACTCAAGAAACCAAACCCTAATGGTATAATGAGCGCTAACCTTTGCTCCATTCAATTCATTACATAACTCTTCACATAATTTTTGGCTACCGTTGACCAATACATCGATACAAACATTATGATGTTTACACGCGACAAAAATCGCATGAATAGAACCCATTAATTGTGGCAATGATTCTCTCGATGTAAAAACACATACAGCCCAAGTGGGTATTGAATTATATTGCTTCTTTAAATCGTTGTTCACAAAACCACCAAATGCCGAACCTATATTGCAAAATATGGCAGACAACTTTGTTTTTTGATGAAAAAAATCAATCTAGCCATAAATTTAACTCTTTCGGTATCCCACGGGGTAAACCGCGGCAACTCATAAAAATTACTGTGTTTTGTTGCTACGTTCCACTGGGTAGATACAGCTGAATGGAAGCCGCTTTGTTTTACCAACTCAGTATGAAACCAACCATAATCAATTTCCGGCTTCCCATTTGGATATGCGAAACATCTCAACTCAATTCCCAACAAATTCTCCAGAAACTTCTTATTTTCCCCAATCTCCCATTTTGCTATTTCATCGTCCAATTTTGCCAATATAGGGTGATTTACCGTATGCCCACCAATTTCCATGCCGCTTATATGCAGTTTTTTAACTTGCTCGCTGGTCATCATTAAATCCTCGGGCAGGTTTTCGGATTTTACGGCGATAGCTTCTACGTAGTGGGCGCGCTCGGCAAAATCCAGATGTTTGATTTTTTGAATGATCTGCTGGGCGGCTAGAGATTTCTGGGTTTCGTTGGCTATTTCGAAAACGCCTAAACCTTGCTGAGCGAGATCTAAAATTGGCGTCGACAAGTTGCGCACGGATTCAATGACCGTATCGTTCCACATTCTGCCACCGTCCAAAAACCCGCTGGCGATAAAAAAGGTGGCTTTTAAATTGAATTGTTGCAGTATTGGCAGTGCGTTGGTGTAGTTGTCGGCATAACCGTCGTCAAAGGTAATACATACAGCTCTGGACGGTAATGTGTCACTTTGCATGCGCTCCAACGCTTCCGGCAATGGCAACACATTGAAATGCTTGGCTAGCAATTCCATTTGCCATGTAAATTTTTCCTTATCCACTTCGCCGGGCCGCATGAAATCCGGCTCGTCCAGCACGCGGTGATAAATCATGATTAATAATTTTTTCCGTTTGCCGATACCGCTGGCAAAGCTTGCCAACGGTTGCAAAAGCTTGAGTAGAAATGCCTGCTTCATGATCGGGTGAACAATTAAGGTTTGAGTTCGGTTAATAAAACAACGGCCAATACGGTTTGGGTAAACGTCACGAAGCCGCAGTCAGTGTAGTCGAATATCGACTTATCAACCCGGCTATTTTTGTAGCGCATTATTTTACTTTTCGCTTAATCGGACCATTGGTCTATAGTTCAGGCATTGATTGTTATACTGGTTATTCATGAAACTCATAGCCGCTGTTATCTTTTTTAGCCTATCAGTGAATCTAGGTTTAGCGCAAACCTTGGCCGCAACCAATTCAAGCGCTGACGAAATTCAGGTCCTTATCGACGTCTCCGGCAGCATGAAGCAAAACGACCCGCAAAATCTGCGGGTGGCGGCCACCCAGCTATTAATCAATCTACTGCCGGACAGTGCCAACGTTTCGTTATGGCTGTTTGCGGAGAAGACTTCGTTACTCAGTCACACGGATGCCGCAAACGAAGTATGGCGACAGGAAGCTTTAAAAGCCAGCAACAATATCCATTCGCATGGTGTTTATACTCACTTAGAGGATGCGATTCAAACGACAGTTGAACAAGGCTTTGCCGGCAATGGGGCTAAAAGCCTGATTATTCTGACCGACGGTTTGGTGGACATTTCCAAAGACATCATGGTCAGCGCGGATTCCAGGGAACGCATTCTAAGCGAATGGATACCCAAATTGCAGCTGCAAAAAATCAAGGTTCAAACCATTGCCTTGTCCGATCAGGTAGACAAGGAATTGCTGGATAAACTGGCATATGACACCGGCGGCTGGAGCGAAACCGCTCAATCCGCCGACCAGCTGCAGCGCCTGTTTCTGAAAACCGCTCTAAAAATTGCGCCGAAAGACTTATTACCGCTTGAAAACAACACCTTCAAAGTGGATAGCGGTATCAAGGAGTTTTCGGTGCTGTTATTCAAGCAAAAGAACGCATCGCCGACCCAACTAATCCAACCCGACCAACATAAGATCAGCAAAACAGGCGTGTCTGATGCCATATCCTGGCTGGAGACCGGCGGTTATGATTTGATCACCGTAAAACAGCCCATGGCCGGCCAATGGCGCATTGAAGCAGCCTTTGATCCGGACAATCAGGTAATGATACTGACCGATCTGAAATTACAGCTCAATGAAATTGCCAGCACAATCGGCGACAAACAGCCGCTGACCTTGAAGCTGCATTTCACCGAACAGGACAAGTTGATCAGCCGAGCCGATTTTCTCGATTTGGTTAACCTTACCCTCAACCTTGACCAACAGCCGCCAGTCGGAATTGAACCCAGCGGCACGGAAGCGGGCTTTTTTTCCAAAACACTGGAAAACTTGGCGATAGGTAGACACGCTCTTACCATCGTCGCCGACGGAAACACCTTTAAAAGGGAAATCAAGCAGGATTTTGAAGTCGTTTCCGCGCCGATAACGATTGAAACTCTTGTCGACAATGCCAGCCGCGATGTAACACTGAAATTTCATCCGGACATCGCGGTTCTCGACGCATCAAGCCTATCCATCACGGCCAAAATAACTCAATCCGGCCATGAACCGGAATCTCAAATAATTATGGAGCAAGACGGCGAATGGCTTTTAAAATTGCCCAGATTAGCGCAAGGCGGGGCGATATTAGTCAACTTTGATGCCACCGCCAAAAACATCGATGGAAGCTCCGTCTCGCCCGTGCTGGGCCCGATCAGGCTGGACGACGACATTTTTGCGCCCGCCGACACTGTCAGCCCACCCCAACAAGTTCCAAACGCCGCTATGGAAACCGCTTCCGGGCAAACCGTAGAATCAGAATCAAACAATCCAATAACACCACCGGGTTCACAAAATGATACCAACTGGGGCCTTACTATCGGCGTCGTCTTGGCCATCAATATTCTGCTTTGCGGTATCGGCTTTGTCATTTACAAACTACTCAAACGATCCATCGACAACAAACAACAAGAATTATTGGAGAAATTGGGATGATGACCTTGGACGCCGCACTGGTGATAATTCTCGCCGAAGCCTTGGGTGTATTGCTTTTATTTTGCGCCGGCTGGCTGTTTTTCTCCAGAAAAAAGCGCAACAAGGAAATGCGGGCAATCGAAAGCTTCATAGGCCAGTATACCGACCAGAATTCTTTTAAAAACCAACCCTTACATCAACTGCTTTCCGAAACATGCGGCCTGGACCAAGAGATGGTGGAGCAAACACTAAAAGATGTAAGCGACTGCGAGCGCGCGCTGATGCAGCACATCATCAAACTCTTTTTGCGGCGCGAAATATCCCTATTGCACCAAATTGATAAGCGCATCAACGACTTATCTACTCCTTATTGCGAGTTGCTTACTAATATGCAGGCCACGTCGACCAACTCGACTCACTCAAGTAGTCCCGCGCAAGGACTGGAGCGCATCAACCAACAGTTGATACAACAGCTGGATACGGCGATGCAAACCATAGACGAAATCACCGCCGAATATACGCGGGTTTTCAGCGGCAATCAGACCGCGCTGGAACTGGAAAACAGCCGAAAAAAAATGCTGAAGATTTTTCAGGATACCGAGCGCAATATTCTGCACCCTGATGCAAATGACTGAGATGAACTGGCTATTTTTGACTGGGGTAACGGTTACCGGCCTGGTTTTATTCACCATCATCGGCTTTCTATGTTACAGCTGGTACATCAAGCGGCAACAGCATAAACAGCTGGAACACTTGCTGGACGAAATCAGGGAAAGGCAAAACAGCCGCAAAAACAAGCTATCGAGAAAGCTCGGCCGCCATTTCAAGCTGTCGGAAAGCGATGCACAAGGCATCAGCAGCCAATTAATCGGCGCGGAAAAGCTATTTTTAAAACACTACATCGATCAACTGTTACAACAAAAACCCAACGATATCGTTTACGATCAATTGTGCGAATTATTGGACTACTACCTTAACAAACTGACATCCCAACCACGCGCTACCGATTCATCGACATCCCCAGACGGAGCAAACACCATCGACGCAAAAGAAAACGCCAAGGACTCCACGACCGGCGAAAACACCATTCCCGAACCGGATTGGGGGGATGTGTTTGATTAGTTCCCGCTGCGGCGGAATCAACTCGCCGACTATACTTTTTAACTTCAACTTTCTGCACATCTGCCCCCTCGCCCTACGGAGGGTGTTCTAAAAGCCATAACATAACCCTCTCCCTCCGGGAGAGGGCTGGGTGAGGGTATAAAAATCAACGTCTTACCTTATATTCCCCCTCTCCCCAACCCTCTCCCGCAAGGAGAGGGAGCTTTTACGACAGCCTCCTGCGGGAGAAGGATGGGGTGAGGAAATTAAAAACCGAAATTTGAAGTGCTATGAGTATATTCCCCTGATTTAAATTCGGGTACCAGTTGCTTCAATAGCAAGACGATACCCTGCTGATCTTGCTGTTGGCAGGCATTTTCTAGCGCCTGGATAGCACCGCACCACGCATCGTCCTGATAGATTCTGGCCTTGGCCAAGCGCAATTTGGTGTAACCGGTTTCCAGCAGTTGCTCTTCAGTATGAAACAACTCTTCGTATAACTTTTCCCCCGGCCGCAAACCGACAAATTCAATCGTAATATCCTTGCCTGGGATTTTGCCGCTCAAGCGTATCATTTGCTCGGCTAGATAAACGATCTTGACCGGCTCGCCCATATCCAACACAAACACTTCCCCGCCCTTGCCGGCGGTTTCCGCCTGCATAATCAACTGGCAGGCTTCCGGAATGGTCATGAAATAGCGCGTAATATCAGGATGCGTGACGGTAAGCGGCCCGCCCGCTTGAATCTGTTCCCGAAACAAGGGCACCACGCTGCCGGCGGAATCCAATACATTGCCGAATCGAACCGTGGTGAAACGGGTCGCGCTGGTATTGTCCAAATTTTGGCATAAAATCTCCGCCGCCCTTTTGGTGGCACCCATCACATTGGTTGGGTTTACCGCCTTGTCGGTGGAGATCAACACAAACCGCGCCACACCCGCCGCGATAGCCGCCTCGGCGACGATCTTGGTGCCGATCAGATTATTATGCACCGCCTCTCTGGCCTGACCTTCCAACAAGGGTACGTGTTTATAGGCGGCGGCATGGAAAATCACTTGCGGCTTCTGCCCCACTATGATCTGTTGCACAGTCAAGGCGTCAGTCACATCGCCCAATACCGCCAAGTGCGGAACCCGCGGATATTGACGCGACAATTCGGCATCTATTTTGTATAAATTGAATTCGCATTGATCGAACACAATCAATTTACTCGGCTGAACCTTGGCCAATTGTTTACAGAGCTCCGAGCCTATCGAGCCACCACCGCCGGTTACTAAAATGGTTTTGCCATGCAAACTGGCTTGAATGCCGTCCCAATCCAGTCGTACCGGCGCCCTGCCTAAAATATCCGTTATAGAGACATTCCTGAGGCTGGCCTTGGTCACCGCCCCGCTCAGCAATTCCTTCACCGACGGCAGCGTCTGAAATGAAACGCCGGACTCCTCGCAGATTTCCACGATACGGCGCATTTGCGCATCTGTGGCGGAAGGCACCGCAATCAACACCACCTCGATTTCCCACTGCTCGATTAATGCAGGAATTCTCTCCAGCGTGCCGGCCACTCGAATGCCGCGTATCTCCCGATTCAATTTACCCGGATTATCATCGGCAAATATGACAGGGATATAACCGCTGTCGGGATTGGATAACAAATCCCTCACCAGCATGTCTCCCGCCGAACCGGCTCCGACGATCAATGCCCTTAAGCCGATCCGGTCGACCAGAGCCCGTTCTTTCCAAAATCGATACACAAAGCGCGGAACACATAGTAAAGCCAACAAAATCAACACATACAGCGGTATGACGGAACGGGGCAAGCCCTCCAGCCTGTTGTAGAGAAACAGGGAACCGGCGATAAAAAAGATACCGGCGTTCACCGATTTCGCGATGCGCACCAGATCGGGCATGGAAGAAAAACGCCAAACCCCTCGATAGAGGCCGAAGGTCCAGAATGCCGAAACCTGGATGGCTATCACCACCGGCAGAAACAACAAAGCCGAATAAAAATACTCATCCGGAATTTCATCCAGATTGAACCTGAGCCAATAAGCGCCAAACCAGGCCAATGGCACCATCAGTAAATCGTGCAGGAATATTGAAGTGCGTGAACGAAACTTGAACTTCATGATGCCGGCCTATCCGCCAGCCCGGCCTTGAATCGATATGCCAAATATACCAAGGGCAAATAAGCGGTCAGCAAACCCGCCAAGGCATGACTGGGGTGAGTAAACACCCAAAACGACAGAGGCAGCAACCAAGCCACATTAATCAGCCAGCACGCCAACAAGACCCGCAAATGTCCAAACCGCTTGGCGGCGCGTTGGTAGGCATGCGAACAATGGGCCTCATACCATTTCTGGCCGGACAGAATACGCACAGCTAGCGTATAGGTGGCATCAACCAGGAAAATACCGAACAAAATCAACCCGCAATACAGTAATACGGCCGCTTGCCGGGCAGCCAGCATTATCAACAAACCCATCCATAAACCTAAAAATCCGCTGCCGACATCGCCCATGAAAATTTTGGCCCTGGGCCAGTTCCAAGCCAAAAATCCCCCGGTGGCCGCCGCCAGCGATATGCAAATGTAAAACAACGAACCATCCAGATAGTATGCGTAAACGGCCAAAGCCAAACACATAAATAAAGACTCCGAGGCCGCTATGCCATCGATACCGTCCATAAAATTGAACAGATTCAAAAACCACACCAGCCCAACTATTCCCAGCGGATAGCCTAACCAAGCCAAATCGACGAGTCCCCGCTGCATTAAGCCATCCAGCGGACTCGGCAATAGCAACAACGGAAATCCGCTCAGCAAGAGCAGGATCGATATTGCCGCCAACGCATGGATCAAAAATCGCCAGCGGGCCGGCACGTGGCTGTGATCGTCACAGAAACCGATGCCGGCCACGCATAAACTGATTCCCATCAAAATCAGGGCACGGTCATCGATCAATTGCCGAAACCCAAGTAACAGCATTGCAAAGCCGAACGCCAACACGATAGCCAAGCCACCCCCTCTCGGCGTCGGCGCCGCATGCGAACTACGCTGATTGGGGATATCCAGCACCTTGCGAGCCAGGGCATAGGAACGGATTACGCCCGTCAATATGATTGACGCGAGCAAAACCAAGACAAAATAAAACAGCACTATTTAGTTTTTAAAAAATGGACAATGTCCGGTATGGAGGATTGCAGCGAATGCCGGGGCCGAAAGCCCAATTCGCGTTGGATTTTAGCAGAGGAATACCATGCCGAACCGGATAATTTATCCAATGCGGCACTATCGAAGGGGAAGCGGCGACCGAGTGTATGGCCGATAGCATCGCCGGTTTTGGCCAGAACATTCAGCAAAGTCATCGGAATTTGCCAGCCCGGAGCCGTTTTTCCCAACGCCTGCCTGATCCAGTCATAAATTTGCCGGGTAGAGTATGCATGGTCATCGGTAACAATATAAATCCGCCCCGCCGCTTCCGGAGTTTCCGCTGCCAACAGGGCCGCCTGAATTACATCGTCCACGTGTACCATGGAACGCCGATTATTTGTTTCCGGCAACGGTGGAAACAGTCCACGCTGTATGGCCTTGATCATGCGCGGCAAATTGCCTTTTTCAGTATTCCCGTACACCATGCTGGGCCGAATCACGACCGGGTGCGGCACATAACCGCCGTGTAATACCAACTGTTCCGCCGCATATTTGGATCGTCCGTAAGGCGTATCGGCAACGGTATCAACGGTTTCATCCATGGGTTGCTGATCACTGTCACCCACCGCTTTGACACTGCTGAAATAAATGAACTTCTGTACACCAGCAGCCTTCGCGGCTTCCAATAATTTGCGGGTACCTTCGGTGTTAACTAGAAAATATTCGTTTTCATCCTGTCGGTTTTCCGCGAGTGCGTGGGCTTTGCCGGCGAGATGGAAAATAACCTCGGTATCACTCAATATGTCAGGTAATCCAATGGGATTGGCCAAATCCAGTAAAAAATGCTTGGAGTCTTTAATTGGCATCGATCGACTGGCGCGATAAACATCATAATCGCCTTGCCGTAAATATTTTACCAAGCTAGTGCCGATGAAACCTGATGCTCCAGTTACTAATGCTTTTTTTGCCATAATCGATCATTCCAAATGAAAGCTCCAAACCCTGCTAAGGATTCCGCCCCGCGATAACTTCCGCATTCTGCTCCCTCTCTGGAAAAGGGTTCGGATCAGGGATATAGATAGGGAAGTTATTACTCTGAAAGCGCACTAGGAGCGACGCACAGTCGCGATTCGCAAGGCCATCGTCGCGACTGTGCGTCGCTCCTACGAGACTGCCTTTCATTTGCCTGGGCGATGCGCCAGTGTCACAACCGTTAGCAACGAAATCCTAAAATGACCTTTTACACAGGTCGAAATATAATTTTTTTAATTCGTCGTAGAGGATGTCGGCGGAAAAGAATTTTTCGGCCCGATTTCTGGCTGCCGTTCCCATTGCATCCAGTTGCTCGGAATTAACTAAAAATGACATCATCGCCTCGGCAAGGGCCTCAACATCCCCAGCGGGAAATAACAGACCGGTTTTGTGATTATCAATGGAGTCTACCAATCCCACGATATCGGAACCTATGGTTGGCTTGGCCATAGCCGCCGCATCTATGACGATGGTACCAAAACCTTCCCTATAGCTTGGCAAACACAGGACATCCGCAATGGCCAAATAGGCTTCGTGATTATCGACCTGGCCTACTGAAATGACCTGCTGAAATAAAGCCGGGTCGTTCAACGATAATGCTGCAAGTTCGCCATCGGACTCATCGGGTCCGACGAACAATAACAAACAGTCCGGATAACTTTTGACCAAGCGGGAAAATGCCTGAAGCACATCGAAAGCACCCTTTTCCCGGGTTTTGCGGGCAACAAAAGCAAAAACGAATTGCTCGTCTTTAATATGCAATGTTTCGGAAAGCCGTGCTTTTTTATCTACCATCTTGTCCGCATTAAATCGAGACAAGTCGACACCGGATAAGGACCCGATCCCTAAAACGGGCAAGGGCTTACCGTAATGACTAATACCAAAATCAAACAGAAATTTCGATTGCGACGGGCTATCAGTCAAACATACGGTATTCAATTTGTTAATTAGCCAGTCGAAAACATAAAAAATCCATTTAAATATCGATTTATTTCCAACCCAAACCTGTCCCGTGAAAGTATGAAGCCTAACCGGCACAAAACCGATAATTCCCGCCAAGGCAGCCAGCAGCCCGGCCTTGGGCATAATGGAATGCACAATGTCCGGCTTGTAACGCCTTAAAAATACGATTAATTTAATCAGACTACTGAAATCAGCAATAATGCTTATTTTCCTATTTAAATCGATATCGAACCACTCAACTCCGGGATAATCTTTGGCGTAAATTGAAACATTTTGACCGACAACGCAAACATCGAAATCTTTTGTTATTCTTTTTAACGTATTTCCCAAATGCCACGGCACTACATAGGAAGCTGTTACGACCCTGACAACCCTTGGCTTTCTATTTTGCATGGCGGGCTAATTCTTGTATTCCCTCTTCCATGGAAACTTGGTGTTGATAGCCCAATTCGGACTGAATTTTCTGGGTTTCATAATGATGGATATAAGTCAAAGCATCCACGCGGGAAGGTCGTAGCGGAAATTTAGGAAAATAGCGTCCAAAACTGGCGATCAATCTAATCAATGGTTCAGGGAAGTGAAACCTTGGGCGCGGCACTGAAACTGCCGATGCAATGACGGATATAAAATCCTCAAGTCTCATAAAATCGGAAATTATATATATATTACACCCTTTGCCAGGCAAAGGCTTTGTCGCGCATAACGCCAAAGCATGAACAACGTTATTGACATGAATATAATTTACGGTAGCATTTCCCTTACCGATAAAAAAAAACAAGCCTTTTTTAACCATTTTGATTAACTGAAATAAGGATTGATTCGGCATATCGATCCCATAGACGTTGGATGGCCGCAGTATTACAGCTTCAAAATGTCCGTTTGAGGCATATTCAAAAACCAACTCATCCGCCTCCGCCTTTGAACACTCATAAGCATTTCCCGGATTAATCGGTGTGTTTTCATTGACATCATGTAAAGGCTTGCTCCCGTAAACACCTGTACTACTGAGTTGAACCCATCGGCTGATTTTTCCAGCGGCTGCATCGAGCAGGTTTTTTGTACCAATTACGTTAGTTTCATGTATTTTTGTTGCGTCATGTAACTCGGCCGCACAGTGATACAACACATCGACTCCATCGACCAATTTATCAAGAATTTCCTTGTCGCTTAAAGCACCACATATTGGTCTTGCACGCATATCAAGGGGTAGAGCTGTGCTACGAGTCAAATACCGCACTTCATCACCGACATCAAGATGAAATTTTATCAGGTGCCTTCCAATAAATCCGGTACCGCCGGTCACAGCAACAATCACGATATTCTCTAAAAGCGATTTAACAAAATCACCAGGCGTAAAATCAAATTATCCAAGAACTTTTGACGCCAGATGTTTCTTGAAAATGCCAAGACCAGCCGATGCCAAAAAGAGGATTTTGCCTTCAGTAACAATTCCACTAGCGTCCTATCATTCGGCGATAATCGATCAGCAAATAAACTGTAAAACACAGTTGCTTGTTCACTGATCCATAACTTACCATTAAACAGCCTATCAAGCTTTCTTTTCAAGATTCCTAAATAACTGCTTGAAGCACCGATTGCGTTGCCGGAATGTTGTCGATATTTAATAAGTGCCCGATCGTCAAATATGATTTTTCCGAAGCAACTCAACACTAAAAAACACCACCAATCGTGCACATACACTTCATTCGGCAATCGCTGTTTGCATAACAAGTCGACTGCCTTTCTGTTCAAAACCATGGTACAGCCAACCGCAATATTTTCAAAAAGCGCGTTACCAAACCCCATTTTTTTGGGAATACTGCTAAATCCCAAATGATTCAGGTGTTCGTCGACAAACTCCTGGCGAGAGCAATACAAGGACGGAGTATCTGAAAATGATGACAAGGCGCTTATGGCCGCCTCAATTTTGGTAGGAAGCCATACGTCGTCTTGGTCACAAAAAGCGACATACTCTGTATCGGTTGATGCGGCATGACGAAGCAACTCGAAAAAGCTACCTGTGACACCTAAATTATTATGATTCCCCAAGACATCCAATTTGGTCTTGGCTTTTTCTGCTTTAAGAATTTCCAATGTGGAATCGGTCGAACCGTCATCACGCACTAGAATATTCAAATCGGGATAGGTTTGGTTAATCAAGCTATCCAACTGATAATTTAAATATCGACTTCCATTGTAAGTAGACAACAAAACCGAGATATTTCTTAAAGACGTCATCGAGGGAAATTAAGAGCCAAAACTCATAATAATGGAAATAGAGTTCTAAAAACAACCCCCAAAGCTGAACGGACCCCACCAACGCAAAATCCATATTGTAACCTTGGTAATAATTTACTAAATCTTTCAATCATGTTTTCTTGACTTTCATTCGCATAACTCAAAAAAAGCTCTCTGCTTCTTTCAATAATTCTCTTTTCGGACGATGTCCATGCATCACTTTCCAAATACGAGGACAATCTCTCTGCTTGATAGCAAAAACAGCGCTTTCTTTTCTCTAAAATATTCTTGTCAAATAAAAAATAATTAATATAACTCCAATTCAAAACAGATAGCTTAATAGCTTTCTTGGCACCTATAACATTATTATCATGCTGGCGATAAAAAACCAACGGCTCACCTATCAAGCAAATCCCCCCTCCTCTTGAACTGGCCGCAACCACGGCTAACCACCAATCATGCACTTTACAATCATTGGGAAAAGGCAGGGCTACGTTTAAAAGTCGACGAGTGAACATCGCGGCACATCCGGTAACAAAGTTACTATACATTAAGCGGCGAAAAGGCTTACCTACAACAGGCTTTAAATGCTGATATTTCCAGAACGATTTTTCAAATTCTTTCCCATTATCATCAATTAATGATAAATCCGATACCACCATATCGCAATTTGGATTATTTCGTAGCGTATTTAAAAGCACTTCGAACTTGTCTCTCCTAAATATATCATCCTGATCGGAGAGAACTATAAAATCACCATTTGTTAATCTAAGTCCGCGTTCGAAATTTTTAACGACGCCTAAATTCTCTACCGATGGAAATACATGAACTCTCTCGTCAATCCGCGAATATTCATTCAGAATAGCCAGCGTTTCATCATTAGAGCCATCGTCAACAACAATTAGCTCGAAATTGTGATGGGTTTGATTAAGAATACTATCAAGCTGTTCGCGTAAATATGCCCCCCCATTATAGGTAGCCATTACAACACTTATTAAAGAGTTAGTCATATATTACAAAAAACAACGTAATAAATTATTTTTTCCAAGCAATCGTTTTAAAAATAAACTTGCACGAATTTTTAGTTTTTCCGTGGTTTTATCGAAAACATAAATAGCGACATACATCAAGCCAAAAGCGGAGCGTATCAAACTCAACCTTGCTTTCTCAAAATCAGCATCACCCTGCGACGAACCACCCTTATCATTATAAATTGAAACCATCACATTGGTATAAAAGAAGGGAACACCGAGTCCAAACAATTTAATATTTAGGGCATAATCGGCCAACCATTTATATTTCAAATCATAAAGGTATGACTTATAAATAGACTTTGGATAAAACAAAGCCTGATGGCAGATATTCATTTTCAATAGTCTACGCTTCGAAAACTCACCACCATAGAAAGCACCTGTTGACCCAAAAATCACATCGCCATAATATACAACATCTGGCGAATTCATTTTCATAACAACTTTGTCAATGGTATTAAGCAGCACATCATCACATCCCAGAAAAATCAGCCAGTCGCCTGTCGCTAATGAACATACCTTATTCATTGCGTCGTATATACCCAAATCCGGCTCGCTAATTTTTACAGTTAAATATTGTGAAAACTCCTCCAAAATATTTAAGGTTCCGTCTGACGAACCGCCATCAACAACAATGATCTCGATATTTTTATAATCTTGATTTACTACGCTTCTTAATGCACTCCCAATATGCGCGACACCATTATAAACAACAATGCCTATTGAAACCCTTGGAGTTTTTGCAATATTATTCAGAGAGTTGTAATTCACTAACTTTTTTTATTTTAAGTTTTTATAAAAAATCCACATATCATCTTTATCTTGTGAGCGTAATATATTGAATGGTCACACCATTACTAAACCACTATATCCGAAAAAAAATACCGTCTATCTGGAGCGTACGTCCAGATGATTGATCTGAAAAAACGGGCTTAAAAGCCCACAAGATAAACCCCAAGCTTTCCAAACGCTCAATAACATCCCGCCATAGATGTTGACCGTCATAAAGGGAAACTAAAGATAACTCGATCAATATGCCTTTTATATGTGGTAATGTGTTTCTCGCACCGTTTAACACTTCCCATTCAAAACCTTGGGTATCAATTTTCAGGAAAGGCGCGCGAGCATCTTTCAAATATTCGGCAGCGATGGAGTCCAAAGTTTTGATGCAGACAATCTCCCTACCTTGGTATGCCGATTCAGGAGCGGCATTTCGATGAGCATCCAGCATGGGCAAAATAGAGCTACTTTCGGAATTTCCAGCAATATTAATTTCGACCTCACCCTCATGATCTCCCAAGGCACAAATGGGATAAACATCCCATTTGGGGTCGTCGGAACTCGATAGCAGCAGTTCTTCGTGAGCCTTAGATAGTGGTTCGAATGACACAATTTTTCCTTCATATCCATATTGACGCATTTCGGAGGCAAACTGACCTTTATTAGCACCAATATCGAAAATTAGATCGATCTCGAATTTGTGTAGTGACGTAACAATTGGGGAAATGGTTGGTAGTGGAGGAACGTAACGATGAACGTCTAGCCCGAGTTTCCGCAACATCTGTCTAATAACTTCCTTTAACTTCATCACAAACTCTTATTTTTAAAAATAACGATATGGTGGTCTTTGAATACGCCGATCAGGCTTCCATTGCCCATTACTGGACTATTCGCAACATTGCCTGATGTAATTCCACGTACTATTTTCAAGCTTTTGTATATTGCATAGTAATAAACAAAACGAAAGATCGATACTAGTCTACTTATTAACTTCAATTTCAGATAACTAAATCGTATTCGAACTGGCGCTTGCAATCGTTGGCGCCTTGAAAACTCAAGGAAAAAACTAAAGCTTGGGAAGGTCACGTGCTCGGGAAAATAGTTGTACCAAAATTTTGACTTAAATATTTTTTTCCAGATGTAACAGTCGGGGTTACCCGTAGAAATTATCAAAAAACCATTGCTCTTTACCCTCGCTAAAGCCTGGCTCATGAATTTTTCAACATCAAGCACATGCTCAATTATATCGATTGCAACGACCACATCAAAAATCTTGCCGGACTCCATTTCCTCAAGGGTTTTCCCAAGTACAACAATACCCTTTGATGTTGCGATCATCGAAGCCGAGACCGACGGCTCTATGCCATACTTCATGAACTTATCTGACAAACCCGCAAGAAAGCAGCCAGAGTAGCAGCCGATATCGAGTATCGAACCACCTTTATGTTCTTGCAAATACTCATATATCGTCGCAAAGTCGTTACGCTCTTTTTCATTGCCCACCCAAACCGTATTGGGGGCCTTTTCATATAATGAAATATAGTCATTTGCAGACAGAGTGGGATGCCGAAACAAGGAACCGCATTCCCTGCATTCCCATAACTCTCCACCCTTTATAGGCGGCGATACCGGTTGCCCCGCAAACTCCCCGCAATCCGGTATTTGCCCCAGAGATTCAGCTTCGCCATGACCGCAAACACGGCATTTCAACGCATCTATTTGAACCAAGTTAGCACTCTGAATCATTGTTACAGGCTTATAGTATCATCATGAATGAATAATCTTTCTAGCGCAGTTAAGCGCTAAATCAATTTGCTTTTTGAGAGTAACTTGCCTTTTACATGGTTCCATAAAGGCAGTTGTACATGTTTAGCTGTTCTTGGGCCGAGTACCCAATAGCATAGAACGAACGTTGATGCTGGATGGCTTGTTGGTCTGTAAACCAAATTCATCAATAGGGCATTAGTATAATCAGATATTTTGCTCCGATGAGCTAATAGGACAACCTTGCCCAAGGCTATTCTTACCACCGCAGCTACACCAAACAGACGTTTGCAGTATGCCCTGATATTGCGTTTACGGTTTTCGCGAAACAGAGCACATTTTTCAAGAATGATTAAACTTCTTGCGGTTTACCGTGCTTCTCCATTTTCCAAAATTTACTTTCAAGCCAGCATGCAACGAAGGGCTGATCGTTTTTATAAGAAGGCTAATACGGCTCAAAATCTGCCAATGCAGCGAAAATGGAACATAGTGATAAAACCGGGATTTGAAGACCGCATAATCTACCTGACCACTACGCTGCACTAACGGAGGGTGTATCAGGGGGAATTGTAGCTCAAACATCCTCTGGTTATGCATGGGGGATGAATCATCGAAACAATTGGTACCCTCAGGGCCAAAGCCAATGTTGGACACCATATTTACACTTGGGATAATGCAATACTGGGAATGTTTAAAAGCTGAGAGTATCAGCTGATAATCCCATGCATTTCTCCGATCGCCCTTCCGAATTTGCTCATACAGCTTAAACCAGTAGGTCCACTCTTTACGCTTCGGAAATAGAGCTTGCAACATTCTTTTACCAGCGCGCGGCTCCCACCAGGACATATCCATATCCACTTGCTTCCAAACACGTCGCCAGGACGCCCAAGCCCAGTTCAGCGTGTATGCCGAAAAGAAGTAGCTCTCATTATTTTTAACGGCAGGGAATCCAAGGTTGTAGCCAGTTATGACCCCAACATTTGGGTTATCCCTATAGCGCTCGAGCAACTCCTCGCAGTAGCGAAAAAATGATACAGAAGGAACGCAATCATCCTCGATAATGATAGCCTCCTCTACAGTATCGAAGATCCAGTTTAGACCGCTTGAGTTGCTCTTGAAGCTACCCAGATTGATGTCGGAAAACTTTTTGTGGACTTCGCATTCCCAATCAATTTCATTGAAGATGGAACGAACTTCGGCACAGAGCCGAACGTCATCCGGTCGATTTGGTCTCGGCCCATCGGCAACCAGCAAGAGCTTACGTGGTTTAATCTGCTTGACCATCTCAAAAACACGTCTCGTCATTTGAGGTCGATTAAAGTTTAATATGGCTACTGGTACATTAAACCCATTCATATCCATAGCCACCTTATTTTTCGTTCCAGCGAACCCGGGGCATGACTATCCGGTGGTCAATTGCATCCTTATATTTGATGACTCTTTCGAGCATTGATGCAACGACTTCATCCGTTAAATAATGCGGCTTGAGTCCTAGCTCCAATAATCCGGTATGCATGGCGTTATAGTAATGATCTTCCATCTCTTTTCTTGGATTTTCAATGTTAGCTACCCGAACCCCAAGGTTCATTGAGTTGCCCACCCGCTGTATTCGTTCGGCCAATGAATTGACGGTGAATTGTTCCGTAAATTGGTTAAGCACCCTCAATTCGCCTTTTCCTGCCGGATGCTGCATTGCCAGACTGACACACTGCAGCGTGTCTTTCAGGTTCAAATATCCGCGCGTTTGCCCACCCTTCCCGTAAACGGTCAGCGGTATGCCAGCAACAGCTTGCACTAGGAAGCGGTTGATTACCGTTCCGAAAATATCATCATAGTGAAAATTAGGAAGTAGCCTTTCATCAATCTCTGCTTCTGAGGTGGAAAGCCCGTATACCGGTCCTTGCATCAAGTCAGTAACGCTCAAGCCATAAACCCTGACATAAAACCAGAGAAGGTCAGTATCCAGAACCTTCGTCGTGTGATAGAGGCTGCCAGCCTGACGCGGATACAAGAATTTTTGCGTCCGGCCATTGTGGGTAATATCAATCCATCCTTCTTCGATGTCTATGTTCGGCGTACCATATTCGCCCATCGTGCCCAGTTTGATAATGTGACAGTCGGGTGCATGTTGGGTGATAGCCCAAATAAGATTGAAGGTAGCGCCCAGGTTATTCTGGAAGGTAACTTGCGCTTCCCGAAAACCTTTCATCGAATAAGGCGCTGAAGGTTGTTCCGCATAATGCACGACTGCTTCGGGACTGAAGTCACGCACCAATGTTTCCAAAGCACTAAAATTCGCACAGTCCCCGATTTCAACCCGAATTTTCTTTCCAAGTGTCGCCTCAAATATTTCCGCCCGGTCATGCAGATTTGGTGCTTGGACAAGAGGCTCGGAACATGTCTCTCGGGCAATATTCCGCCTGAGGTAATTATCCATGACACAAACTTCGTGACCAGCCGACGCAAAAGCCATGGCCGTGGGCCAGCCCAAATAACCGTCTCCACCGAGGATCAGTATTCTCATTGGCGAAACTCCTTTTTTGTTGATGAATGAATCACGTCGGGCAACACGGGGGCATCCAGCAAATGATTTTCACGGAGGAATACCTTGATGTCTGGGATAGACATGAAAGACTCCTCTGCAGAAACGTAGGGCTTGGAAACCACTCCGTTCAGGATATCGGAATAGTCATAGGCAATATCATGATACACGCCACGGAAAGCAGGCAATACCGCGAAGTAATCCTTCAACTCGATAGCACGACGGATTTCCTCTTGACTCATCAACTCCTCGTATAGCTTTTCGCCTGCTTTGGCACCAATAAACCTGATTTCCACTTGCTCCGGATCGAAGCCATATTGCGGGGCCAGGTCCTCTATCATTGCTTTAGCTAAATCGACGATCCTTACCACTGGCATCTTGGTAATAAATACCTCGCCACCGTAGGCTAATGCCACGGAATCGATCACCAGGCGAACTGCCTGGGAAACACTCATGACAAAACGCGTCATTTCGGGATCCGTTACCGTAACTGGGCCACCTTTTGCAATCTGATCGCGAAAAACCGGCACAACCGAACCATTTGAACCCAATACATTGCCAAATCTGGTAGAGGTAAATATAGGCCCGTTGCCGCGCTTGTGGCTATTGGCTGCCGTAATCAGGCGCTCTCCCATGAGCTTGGAAGTGCCCATGACATTGGTTGGATTCACGGCTTTGTCTGAACTGGTAAAAACCACTCTTTTTACTCCCCGCTCCGTTGATGCTGCAATCACATTCTGCACACCTTGGATATTCGTTTGCACCACTTGTTCAGGCGAACGCTCGGAGAGAATGACATGCTTCAACGCTGCCGTGTGGAAGACAATGTCAACGCCCTTCATCTTGCGCAAGAGTTCGTCGCGGTCGCGAATATCCGCCACATAGAAACGCACTCGTGGATCGTCCAGATACCGCTGTTCCATGAAGAAAAGCTGACTTTCATTATTGTCCAACCCGATTACTTCTTCCGGCGTATGAACCGGATCGGCCAACAGTTGGGATATCAGTTCGGCGCCGATCGTGCCGCAAGCGCCGGTTACGACTATTCGATTATTTTTCAAGGAACAGTACTCTATGATTTTGCGATATAAATTATTAAGCTAAAATTTTATTATTATTTGCAGAACTCATTCATGATTACCGATTCAATAGTTATTTCCATAAAACCAAGCAAAATTCTATTCAAATAAAGTTTCTATTGAACAAAAATAATCGAATTAATCAAATTATATGCTAGTTACCTTCTATGCATTTTTTTAATAATTGCTTAAGCTTGCGTACTCTGTAGGGAATCCCGTGGCGCACGACCTTAAACACTTTTAATGGCAAATCCGGCAAGGGGGTTTTTAACACATTAGAAAAAGAGGTTGGCTGCAAAAACAAGAATATGGAATAAAACATAAAAAATAATCTTTCCAAATTTCGTGTCATTAAAGCATCGTCAATAGGACCATAACGCATGACCAAAAAAGCTCGAGCTTTCAATCGAAATAAGAACCCGGACATACCAGTACCTTTCGAAACCGAAGCAATTAGTGCGCGCTGACGGCATAACATTTCTCGCCGGGGAAATTTCACACTGCTAGGGTCGCGCGCATGCATTCTCTTCAGCGACTTCTCATAAGTGTCTCCCGGATGTACATCGCGGCAAATCAAATGTGTTTCCGGGGTATATAAGAAACGCCCTGCTTTTGCACAGTGTGTCAACAGAATGAAATCCGTAGCGATATACGCCCCTATTCCCGCGTCATCCCATGCTTTGCGTAATGCATCCGTTCGAAATACTCCATACACAAGCGCAAAATCATGCAAATAACGAAGGAGCCCCAATATGCGCGTTGTGGGTTCCTTGTCGGCTAAAGACTCATGGTAATCATAATATCCGTAGCTTCCGGTCGGGCGACCATCAACATCCACGTGAAGTGCGACACCATAAGCCAATACTGCCTCAGAGCAATTTTCAAGAAGTTGTGTTAGTTGCCTGACATAACAATCGGGTAGTGCGTCATGACTGCCAAGCCACATGAAGAATGGCGTGTCGGCTTTATCCAGCAAGTACTTGAAATTGGCAACCGAGCCTAGGTTATAAGGCTGTCGCACGAAATGCACATTGGAATATTCTCGACTTAATTTCTCGCAAATAGCCGCCGAGCCATCAGTCGATGCATTGTCAGAAATCCATAAGGTGTCACATTGAGGTGCGGCGGAACGGATCGCTTCCTCGATGAATTTTTCCTCGTTGTACTGCGGAATACCGATAGTAACCTTACTGCTCATCAGTCCAATCGCCTCAAATAACCATCCGGTGCAACTGTTATGAGCAGTTTGTTTTGTATGGTCTTGTCAATTTCAAATTCCGGATGCGATTTTAGATATTCCCATACGGCGGTTTTAGGATTATTGCCAGGCCCCCATGGACGGTCAGGAAACATCTCGGCGGGCATGTCTTCAATAAGAGTATCGAAAACCACGCAGTAACTATCTTTGCTAGCAAGTGGCGCATAGGCATTTAATTCGGCCAGTACATGTTCATGGGTATGGTTACTGTCCAGGCAAACCAAAACTCGGGAATAATTGGCGGCTATCGCGTGAACCTGCTCGATAACACCCTGCGCAATACTGGAGCCTTGAATCATTTGAATCCGCGACGCCATTGGGTGCGACTCAATTGCGGCGCGATTGTGGGCGCGGATGTCGATATCGATTCCTAGAACCTTACGACTGGAAACACTCGGATCGAATGTCGCACCCGCTTCGATAGCATCGCACATATCCAATTGCGCCAACATGGAAGCACTGAAGATCAAAGAACCGCCGTGGGCAATACCTGTTTCTATGATTAGATCGGGCTTTATTTGCCAGATCAACTCCTGCATTGCAACGATATCCTGTGGCACTTGTATAATGGGTCTTCCACTCCAATTATAATTGTGGGAATATTTATGCGTTGCAATTTGTCTTAGCCATATTCTTGATAAGGCCTGTAAATCCTTATCTTTTCCCAGTCCATCAATACTCTTGTCTACGTCTTGTTTAAATTGTTCAGTCGCGTTCATTTAATAAACTTTCTCCATGGCAGGGTGCTTGAACAGATGAATTCAATACCATTTCGTCCACAATTAGCCACTAGATCGAGGCTGGAAACGTAAGGAGTGAACTCACCATAAGGCTGGGGATAAGGCTTAAGCTGATAATCCATATAGCGGACGTCAACGCCTTCATATTCAAATAATGCGTGGTTTAAGTAGCGAGCAGCGCCATGTCCTGTGATATAAACATTTCCCTGCAAAGCCTTGACTGTATCCAGTACTCTTTCACTGCTAGCTCCGGTAATATTCATACTTGTAATATCCACAAACCGAGTATCGGTAGCGATACCAAAATATCTGGTCAATTCAATCATGGACGCTCTGGCGAGCATGCCGATATCTTTATATTCCTGGCTATAAACCTTTTCAACAATCTTTAAAGCGTCCTCAGCATAAGGTGCATCGGCAAAACTACGTTTCATTAGGTCAAAATGCTGTCGCTTCCAATCGCTTCCGCCCTTAGGCTGTACTTCGTTGATACGCTGTCCCAAATGAAGCTTCGCCAAAGGCACAGTCATCCACTTTTTGTTATCCGGGAGTTTCAATTGCACTCTATTTACGAAACTTCCTTTCGAGAACTGCACATCGTCATAATGCACAAACACATCAGCAAGCTTCAACTGTTCCAATAGTCCCACCCATGGAAACAGCATTGATTGAGAAATAACAACATTCATAAATCTTTATTAAAAAACGCCTTGCAAATATTATTACAGAGTATAAACGGAATGTATGCTCTTTTCAGGATAACCGTGTGCTATCAAAGTACGTTTGATTTCATCATGAAAAGTCATTGAGCCAATAAAAAAACTTCCATTAGCCACATATTCTATGTCTGATAAGGATTTAATGGGGCGAGCGTAGCCATCTATATATTTCCCTTGCCACGACATATTCGAATCATAAAGATCGCTGTCGCCAAAATTTCCCACCGTCGCGAGATATGGAATACATCTCAATGGAACATAGTAATGGCTAGAATACCCCAGTTTTTGATAGAAATCCCCAAATGCAGTTAATTTCTGGTATGCTCTTTCAAAAAAACCCTTGCATGAAGCCAACTTTATAGATTCAATCTTACGTATTACTGAATCTTTTTTTCGCGCAATCACATGGAAAGTATTTCCATATGAACCAGACTTCACCGATATGTCTGAGAACCCCGCATTCGCAAGCAGAAGATAAATAGAGGCCTCAGTAAACATATTGACGTGCTGGTGCTCAAGCATAGAAATATCACCCAGAGCAATTGACTGGGTTGAATTGGTGGTTGAAAAACAAAAGACTCCACCCTGCTTTAGTGATTTATAAACTGCCTTCGAAAATTGATCCACCTGAGGCACATGTTCAAAAACATCATTACAAAAAATTAAATCTGCTTTCCCGTAAATAAGATGCTCATCAAAGAAATCGTTTATTAGCTCGAAACCAAGTCTTTTACTCCATTCCAGTGAATATTCAGAAGGATCAATACCAATTACCTTGAATCCGTGCGCCCTCAAAAACTGAATGCTGAAACCAGCCCCGCATCCGATCTCAAATGTTTTCTCAGGCGCATATGTCTCAACAACTTCAAGAAAGAAGCGATTTACACTTGAACCATAAGTATTGATTTGCCCCGACTCCGGGTTCAAAAATCCTATATTCGCATTTTGCTGATACGCATTATTGATTGCCTGCCATTCGACATCAGTAGGACGAAACTCAAGATAGTCATATTCCAGTCTAGCTGTAATCCTGATTGGCAAACGAACTGGTATTTTTGATGTACCTACGGAATTGGAAAGCCTCCAATAAAAAGGCATTTCCAGGATTTCAAGAGAGTCTTGCTGAACATTCCACCGCTGAGTCATATGCCAACCCGATAGTATGATGTGAGAAAAAAACCCCTTTGTCAGTTCTCATACCCGAAAAGAAGATTGGTTGTTGGGGGTTGCTCAACGTTAGTAACTCGGTATATTTATCGAGAAGCGCTGCATTTTTTAAACTGGGTATAGGTACCCGTAACGTGGTCGGTAATGTATAGGAGTCTACAATAGAAGCAAAGGGCAGAATTCTTTTCAACTCAACTTCTACATCTTGAATCAGCGGAGCGTTCCCTATGTCATGAGTTACCTCGACAGAAATAACCACAGAATGATCATCCGAGTTTTCAATACCATATGCATCATAATTAACGATGCGGGAAGACAAAGTCTCGGCATCATGGCACAACATGTAATATGCAGGGAACTCATCTGTAATATTCTTGGCAAGCTTAAAGTAATAAATGCTTAACTCAAGTAAATCCATAGAATTCTGGGAATTCGGGACAATCGCAGCAAGCGGTGACGCGATAATACATGCATCAAACTGCTCATTTATTGGCACACCGTTAAACATCACTTTGTTATCTGTGATCATTATTGAACTGTTAAAACAAACCCGTATGTTCTGTTCTTTAAGCCAGTTCATGACTATCTCAGAGAGGTCGCCACAAGTGTTCTTGAATCTGGCAGCCATTCTGCCATTGAACACAACACCGGAAGGCTGAGATTGATCTGGATTTGCTATCACCTTATCCAGCCAGTTATCTTGTTTTAAACTGTCTGCCTCTTGCTTATCACAAACCACAACACGTCTTAAATCGTAAAAACAATGAATAGCATCCGAACTTAATTGTGCTGGTTCTGTTTTCCATAACTTCTTCAGAATAGGCGCAAAAACTTTCTCTCCGGCAATTCTACCAAATCTTGCATTCACAGCCTCCAAAGCATTACCGGGATTATAAGCGTCACTTCCGCCACACATTATCTGTGCGAGAATTTCCTTCTGCTCAGGCAATTCCCGCACATCTGGATAAATACTATTAAAGGAATTTTTGTTGAAGTTATAGGCAGATCCTATATCAACCCTATATCCACTCCACACTTGAAAAACATCAGATCCGAATATTGCACACAAATGCTTGTAATGTTGCTCGGTAAGATACAGCACATGCATACCCAACTCTTGTTTTCCAAATGGTGTATCTACCTTGCCGTAAAGTCCCGCAACCGCTTTACCTTTTTCTATCAAGGTTACATCAAACCCTTTTGACCTCAACTCAGCGGCAGCAACAAGCCCCCCTATAGAAGCGCCAACGACAGCGATATGTTTATTCACCTTAGTCTGTTCCCCCGACTTGCATCCAGCTAATATGCGGACAATATGGAATTCTATGCAGACGAACGTTCTCTGCCCCAAAAACCTCGATCAAAGCCTTAGTTTCACCAGGCCACATTGCTTGGTTAAGTTCTTCAAACACCAGAATACTGCCACGTTGTAACCTTGGCTTAATAATCTGAAGAATCTTCTTAGTCGGCATATATAAACCCAGTCCGAAATTAGCCATTGCAACTATTGTCTCCTGATGTGCGCCCAAATACCGTTCTACCGAATCCGGCAAGACACCCTCTTCAATTTGAGCTCTAGCGACATGACCTAACGGACGATTGAGGTCACACAGAGCGATTCCCCTTTCCAACTCTCTCTGGCCATCTTGAAATTCCATTGCCCCAGGTCTTTTAAGATCGAATTTTTTTCCATCTTCCCCAAAATCATTTTCGTCTAACTCAGAAAAGCCAGCAAAAGAATCGAAACCAATAATTCTCCGAACATGGTTATATGGCTCATAAATTGCGCTAAGTTGGTGCCAAGTAAAAAGAGAAGACCCTCGATAAACACCGAAGTCCATTATTGAACCATGAATCGAAATAATATTTTTAAATATCTCGTTTCTAGCAAGAAAGTAACTGATTGCCTGTCGAGGCACAAAACGGGGAAACGCATGCATCTTCTGACCATAACTTGAAGAAGAGCTTTGAAAATATTCTTCAATATTCTCGAAAAACTCTTGCTCTGGGTGCAAATAGTTTTTCTTGTCAGACTGATCCATAATTTTATCTCGTTATAAAAGTGGTCGATGATATCAAAGAGACTGTATAAACTACTCAGAAACTTCGTTCTCTGTCTTACATTTAAGTCAAGACAGTAAATTTTTTATTACCTTGATCACTCTATCCTGCTCAATTTCAGTTATATCGTGGTAACTAGGTAGATTAATAGCCCGCTCCGGAATATGCCAAGCGTTTATATTGATAGGTACCGACTCAAACATTTGCATCCCTGAAAGGGGCCAGAAAAAGACACGCGCATCGATATTCTCAGCCTTAAAGGCGCTCTGAAGTTTCTCACTCGTAACACCAACTGACTGATTAAAAACCGCCGTAGGCATCCAAGCTCCATTGATTTTACCTAATGACTCTGGATTCATAATTAGCCCCGGAAGAACTGCCAAATGCTCTCGATAATATGAAAAAATTTCATGTTTGCGCGCTGTTAAATTATCTATACGTTCAACTTGAGCACAACCAATCGCCGCTTGAATATTGGACATCTTGTACTTAAAACCAACCATGTCCGGCCAAAACTGTTTGGTCTGTCCACGCGCCCGTCCATGGTTACTCAAGGTAAGGACATGTTCGTATAAGTCTGGATCGTTGGTAACAAACATCCCGCCTTCACCCGTTGTGAGTGTTTTGGTACCATGAAACGAAAATGCTCCGAACTTACCCATAGAACCAGCGCGTTTTCCATGATACACAGAACCAATTGCTTCTGCCGCATCTTCAATCACTGAAATACCGTATTTTTCGCCAATTTCGAGCAATCGATCCATCTCACAAAGATTTCCGTAAAGGTGAACAGCAACAATCGCTTTGGTTCGGGGCGTAATGGCTTGCTCAACCAATTCCGGATCAAGGCACCAGGAATCTGGAAGAATATCGATAAATACCGGTTTGGCTCCCAGATGAACAATGGGCGCAGCTGTGGCAATCCAATTGGTATCAGCCATGATGACCTCATCTCCTGGCCCAATACCCATCGCCGCCATACCCATATGCAACGCACCGGTACAACTCGATGTGGCAATGGCATATTTGACACCTAGATGGGCTTTAAACGCCTCTTCAAAGCGGTTGATATAGTCGTAGCATTTGTCGCCCCAACCATTCGCCGCCGCGTCGGTGGCGTAGCGGACTTCCAATTCGGTGATCGAAGGTTTGGTGTAATGTATGCGCGGCTTCATTGAGTCTCCAATTTTGGCACTGCGGTGACAAACTTAACCCCAAGTTCAGCTAGTTTTGCATTTTGGATTCTGACCTCAGCCGCAATATTCCAAGGCAGAATCACCAAATAATCAGGACACGCTTCAAGCAGCACCTCGGGCGACAAAATTGGAATATGACTACCCGGCATGAATTTGCCCTGTTTGGATGTAGCGGCATCACAAACATATGGCAATAAATCAGGCTTTATGCCGGCGTAATTGAGTAAGGTATTACCTTTGGCTGCCGCACCATAGGCGACCACTTTTTTACCAGCGCGCTTTTGCTCGATCAAAAACCCAAGAAAATCATCCTTAACTCGATCCGCCTTGACCTGAAAAGTTTGATAGATGACCAAGTCGCGCAGACCTTGTCGCGCTTCCGCGGCAAGTACAATGTCGACCGCGGAAGTCGCTGAAATTGATTTTTCCGCATGACAACCGTAAATGCGCAGGCTACCTCCGTGAGTCGGCAACTCTTCGACATCATAAATCCGTAAACCGGCTTGCTGAAAAATCCGGTTAACCGTCCATAACGAAAGATAAGAGAAATGTTCGTGGTAAACGGTGTCGAACTGGGTATGTTCGATCAGGCGCATCAAGTGCGGAAATTCTAATGTGATAGTACCATCGGGTTTAAGCACGGTTTTAAGCCCGGCCGTAAAATCGTTGATATCCGGCACATGAGCATAAACATTGTTGCCGATAATCAGATCGGCTTGCTTTCCCTGGTCGACAAGACATTGGGCCAGCTTTTTACCGAAAAATTCGCGCATTACCGGAATACCTAATTTCTCTGCTGCCGCAGCGGTGCTGTCGGTGGGTTCTATTCCGAGGCAGGGAATCCCTGATGCAACAAAATTTTTCAGCAAGTAGCCGTCATTGGAGGCAATTTCGATTACCTGACTATTTTTGTCCAGCTCAAGCCGCTTGGTAATCATGGTGACGTAACGCGCAGCGTGATCCAGCCAACTCTGGGACACGGAGGAAAAATAAGCGTAATCGCGGTTAAAAAGCTGATCGGCCTCGGCGTAATCTTCGGTTTGCACCAGCCAGCACTGCTCACAGACAAACAATTTAAGCGGGAAATAAAGTTCGGGCTTGTTGAGATCGGCAGTCGTTAAATACGCGTTCGAAGGTGGTGCAAAGCCAAGATCGAGAAAAATATTTTCCAATGGCGCGTGACAATGTCGACAATTCATAAACTAATTCCGGAAAAATCTGGAGTGATCAAGGCATGCTTTTGATCGCGCGCGGAAAGATCCGCTACTGGCAATGGCCAAGTAATAGCCAAACGTGGGTCGTCATGGCGGATACCCGTCTCTGCAGACGGCTGATAAAATGCGGTATGCAGATAAAGCAGTTCGCTTTCGGATTCCAATACCTGAAATCCATGGGCACAGCCTTCCGGAATCACCATCATCTTGTGGTTTGCCGCACTCAATTCCTCGGCATGCCATTGCAAGAAAGTGCTTGAATCCGCGCGCAAATCGACAGCCACGTCCCATACACGCCCTTTTAAACAGCGAATCAGTTTCATTTCCGCATATGGTGGATGCTGGAAATGCATGCCACGCACTGCTCCTTTAGAATTGGTGTGGGAATGGTTGATTTGCACTATTCGCCGTGCGCCTATAACTTCGTTTAGCTCCTGTTCACAATACAATCGTGAAAATGCGCCGCGATGGTCTTTAAACACTGCACTTTCGACAATGACGACACCTGATATTTTCGTCTGACGAATGTTCATGAAGTCGCCCACTCAACTCCAGCCATTTGAGCAGAAGCGATGTAATCGGCCAGTTGTGCCTCACTCTGCAACTGATCATTTTCATAGTATTGACGATACCACTGTGCAGTTGCCACGAGTGTTTTATCGAAATTCCAGACCGGCTTCCAGCCTAATTGGGCTTTAGCCTTGGCACTATCCAGGTACAGTAAATTGGCCTCGTGTGGCTGGGACTGATCAGTAGTTTGCCAATTCACTTCAGGCCAGTTAACTTGCAATCCTGCTAAAACATCAGCCACAGTCCGGTTTCCTTCGGTTTCCGGACCAAAATTCCAGGCATCGGCCATTTGCGTTTTACCTTGTAAAAGTTTTTGTCCTAGCAATAGATAGCCACTAAGCGATTCCAGTACATGTTGCCAAGGTCGAGTTGCCGACGGCGAGCGAATCAAGAGCGTTTTCCGCTCCGTCAACGATCTCACCAAGTCGGGTATCAGGCGATCTTCCGACCAATCGCCACCGCCAATTACGTTACCGGCACGAGCCGACGCCAACAACGGCGTCTCGTCATGCTGAAAAAAAGCCTTACGATAACTATTGACCACCAGCTCAGCCGCCGCTTTGGAAGCACTATAAGGGTCATACCCTCCCAAGCGATCATTCTCCCGATATCCCCAGGCCCATTCCTGGTTTTCATAGCATTTGTCGGTAGTCACCACCACTATCGCCCTTAAATTTGGCGAGTACCGACAGGCTTCCAGCAAATTGGCTGTTCCCATGACATTGGTAGACCAAGTTTTAAGTGGGTCACGATAGGAGCGTCTGACTAGTGGTTGTGCGGCGAGATGAAAAACTATTTCCGGTCTGACTTCCGCGACAATCCTTGTCATTGTTTCCGCATCACGAATATCCTGTAAATACTGCGGAATACCGATGCGAAGTAAATCCCAATGGTTCGGAGTGCTTTCTGGAGGCAAAGAGTAACCAAACACATTGGCTCCAAGTTTGGATAACCAAAGCGCCAACCAACTCCCCTTGAAACCGGTATGTCCCGTTATCAATACGCGGCGACCGCGGTATTGGTTATCAAATAACTTCATGCCCACACTTTCCAGGGCGGATTGGTTGCCCAAAGTGCTTCAAGATGATTTTTATCCCGCAAGGTATCCATCGCCTGCCAAAACCCGGAGTGACGGTATGCCAGAAGTTGAGACTCTGATGCTAGCCGTTGCAAGGGCTGAGACTCCCAGCTGGTTTGATCACTTTGAATGTAATCGAAGACATCCGGCTCCAACACAAAAAAACCACCATTGATCCATGAACCATCACCCGCCGGTTTTTCTTGAAAGTGGTGCACCAAATTGTCCTGCAAATTCAGTGCGCCGTAGCGGCCCGGGGGTTGGATGGCGGTTACGGTAGCGTATTTCCCGGCTTTGCGATGGTAAACAATTTGCTCGGCAATATTGACGTCCGCCACTCCATCGCCATAGGTAAAACAAAAGGTTTCGTCACCTACATAACTTTGCACTCGTTTTAATCGTCCACCTGTCAACGTGGATTCACCTGTATCGACTAAAGTCACCCGCCAAGGCTCTGCATTTCTTTGGTGAACTTCCATACGATTACTTTCCATGTCGAATGTAACATCCGACATATGCAAAAAATAGTTAGCGAAATATTCTTTGATCACATATCCCTTGTAACCCAAGCAAATAATGAAATCATTAATCCCGTAGTGGGAATAGATTTTCATTAAGTGCCAAAGTATGGGCTTGCCGCCGATTTCAATCATTGGCTTGGGTTTGAGGTGTGACTCTTCACTAATACGAGTGCCCAATCCACCAGCAAGAATGACTACTTTCATTTAATATCCTGGTGAATATTCCAAACCAATTTAGGCCGTACCACACCTGGAACTATTCCGGCATAACCGTAACGATTTGACCGCTCATCCATTGGATCGATTACGTTAAATGTTAACGCATTCTGATCGAAAAACTCTACCTCAAAAGAACCTGAATCTAAATAAGTAGTCAAGGCCAATCCAACAAAATAAGCACCTTCGTTTAACAGGTGACCTGGAATCTTACAGTCTGCAACATATTGGCCAGGCGACATTTTTGTTACCCCTTCAGCGCTCGATACAAACACAGTCGTTCCACTGGAAGTTGAAAAATGAAAATTAGGCACACATTTTCCGGCAATCGACTTCTTAATCTTATAAAGCATTCGTACAATTAATTCGTCGTGAATGCTTATATCCGAGGCGGCACTTAAGCCAATTAATTCGCCCCTAATTAACACCGCATTATCACTCTCAAATAATTTTCCAACCCTGGCGCTTTGCTCGTTTTGCTGTTGATAATAATGCAGTATGGCTTCCGAAATCTGTCCCTGAAATTCTAGTTGCCCGGCATTAAGCATAACCCCTTTTTTGCAAAGATTAGAAATCATCGCCATGTTATGACTAACAAATAAAACCGTCCGCCCTTGATTGCTAACTTCCTCCATTTTACCTAAGCATTTCTTCTGAAACTGCATATCGCCAACAGCAAGCACCTCATCAACAATCAGTATCTCGGGATCAAGGTGCGCGGCTACAGCAAAGGCAAGACGCACATACATGCCGCTGGAATAGCGTTTAACCGGCGTATCTAAAAACTTCTCCACCTCGGCAAAATCGACAATTTCGTCAAACTTGGCTTTAATCTCTTTCCGCCCCATACCTAAAATGGCGCCATTCAGGTAAATATTCTCCCTGCCCGTTAATTCAGGATGAAATCCCGTTCCTACTTCCAATAAACTTGCAATACGTCCGTTGATATGAATTTTTCCAGACGTTGGATCGGTAATGCGCGACAGTATTTTTAACAGAGTCGATTTACCAGCACCATTACGCCCAATAATACCAACCTTGTCACCTTGCATAATTTCAAAATTAATATCCTTTAATGCCCAGAATTCTTCCTGTGCTTGTTCTTCCGATTTTGAACGACTGAAAGGATGGCTAATTCCATTTATAAATTTTTTACCACTTTGAATAAAAGAATCACTCAAGGTTTCGTAATGCGCCGATTTTTTTTCATGCTGGATGATATACTTTTTACTCAGGCTTTCTACTTTTATCGCAACACTCATCAAATCACATCCGCAAAGGTTTTTTCCATTCTTCTAAATTGAAGCACACCAATTACACAGATTATAGAAACGACAATTACGGATATATTTAACTCCGTACTATTAAACGCCGTACTCCCTCCGCTGATAACCCAACGAAAACCGTCAATAACCGCCACCATTGGATTCAGGTAATAAAAGCTCTGATATTGTTCCGGCACCACGGATGAACTAAAGCCTACAGGCGAAATATACAAACCCAATTGGACAATAAACGGAACCACATACCTGAAATCTCTGTATTTGACATTTAATGAAGCTACAAACAGTCCAGAACCTAATGCGGCAAAAAAACCCAGTATTAAAAACAACGGCAGCGCCAATAGATTCCAGCTAGGCCAATATTGATACCAAGCCATCAATATCAATAAAATAACAAATGAAATTATAAAATCCACCATGGCAACCATAACCGATGCCGCCGGAATAATAAGCCGGGGAAAGTATACTTTTGAAATCAGATTGGCGTTACTGATCAGGCTGTTACTGGCATCGGCGAATGCACTGGAAAAAAATGTCCAGGGCAACATAGCGGAAAATACATAAATGGGGTAAGGCACCCCTTCGCTTGGAAGCTTGGCTATTTTACCGAAAACAATGACAAATATCACCATTGTTAACAACGGCCGAATAATGGCCCACAACAAACCGATGACAGTTTGTTTGTACCGCACGGCTACATCACGCCAAGCTAAAATATAAAACAGCTCTCGGTATCGCCATAAATCCATCCAATAATGTCTTTCGCTTTTACCTGCCTCTATTGTGAATTGAAACTGATGTTGTTTTGTCATATTTATTGGCTAATATCTTTATAACTATAAACAACTAAAAATTCACTGCTTTTGCTTAGTTGTTTTATTGTTGCGCGCGGCTAAGAAGTCGAACTTATTATTAATTTGATCCGCGATTGACAGGCGACTGCAATATCGTTAATCCGTATTCGGCAAACTCAAGCAGACCCTTATAAGCCGCTTTCTTTATTACGGCCCTAATGATCTCGGGCTCAATGTTGAGATAATCATGTACCAAGGCATTTCTCATACCGATTATTTTCCGCCATTCTACATCATTTACCCTCTCAACACCTTGCCGAGAGAGTTTTTCAAACGCGGCATAGGCATCGGCGGGTGCCGTTTTAAAGAAAAAGTAATTCCAGTGTTTGGCGATGCCGATACAAACTTCTATAAGCACTTGCAATGTACGCTCGGCGGCGCGATATTCGTAACGACTTAATGCCCGTTGATTGGCAATATCCGTTAGTCCTTGCAGTTCGCTTTTCAATTCAGCAAGATGCTCCCGCATGGAAAACACATAGGTTTCATCCATTACCGGCACTCATAAGCTGCTGCTTTTGATAGTGATACAGGTAGTCTATTTCCCATTTCGACATGATACGTTGCAGTTCTTGAGCTAGGCGGCAGTCATTTTTACTGAGCCACAATTCGCCATTTTTCAACACGGACATTGCCAGCGGAATCGGCGCGATATCGATATCCAATACACTTAATTTTCCCTCGGGCAAATTAAGTGTATTTTGCCAGTCCAAGGCGAGCAGCTCCGGCCTTAAGCGGCGCTCAATCGCATCGCTCTCCCATGCTTTGAACGCAACCGCCAAGTCGATATCGCTGTTCTCATGCGCACAGCCTTTTGCATGGGAGCCGTACAGCCAAAGCAATTCAATGTTGTCGTTTGCTTTTGCCAGCTGAATTAATTGGGCTTTTAAGCTGTTGAACTCCATGCCATTTTTTAGACGGAGGTGAATTTATCCGTATCAAAGCCCGCCGTTTTGTTACTACCAGCACTCGGATGCCAAAAGGCTCTTTGATATATTTGTAGGGCAATTTTTAGCTGATTTACATCTACCTGACTCATAAAACGACGAGCGTCTTTTTTATATTAAAACTCAAGAAACAACCCCTGTTAGCCCGACATTGCCTGGGGATTTATCACAGCAACATCCAGATTTTCTTCGCAACTTTTAATGATTCAGTCAAAACAGCAAAGAAAACGTAGGCTGGAGTCGCTCTGAAAGTCATGGTGGGAGCGACAAACATCCGCGATTCGTAAGGTCATCATCGCGACTGTGCGTCGCTCCTACTAGACTGTCTTTCAGTTGTCGGGCTGATACACCTGTTTCATGATCGTTAGGATTCCACCCCAAATGACTTCCCTATTTATATCCCTCACCTTACCCTCTCCCGGAGGAGGGAGAGGAAACAGAATGCGTAAGACATTTTGGGCGGCATCCTTACCGCAAATTTTAAAAAATCGCTCGCGATTTTTCCGAACAAAAACGTTGCGTCATCCGCCCCGGGGCGCTGCCAGGCTGCTTTAAAGCACATCGTTGAGTTGTACCAAGGCGCATTCGCTTAAAAATCAAGATCAAAAACAGATCAAACCCAAATTTGGTGTCACTTTGAACCTCGCGGGTCGTCCCTACCCAACCGGCGAAGGACTTTAGTGCTTATACCGCTCAGGTGCAACTTCGTAAATTCCAAACAAGCGGTCGAATAGCCGCCGCATTAAAGCGCGCCATCCTGGTAAACAAAACTCGCGAGGCGAACCCCAATCAGCAAAATTCTGGCCGAAATGATAACACAAGCCGGCGGACGGCACCCTCGGTCCTACTTCCTCATCGCCCAAACATTCTCCAAGGTCGCGCCGCGTTGTCTTTCCCGGCGGGCATCGCCCTGCTCCCAACCGTCTATGCTGGCCCTGATATCGGCGGCCACTTTACCGGACAAATAATAACTATGCTCCACAAGGCCGTGCACAACCGGCGTGCAGTCAATCTGATGCACCTTGTTGTGCAGCATGGCCGGGTGCGCGGCGCCGGCACCTCCCAGACGCTCGGGATTCCCCTTGCTGTAGTCGGATATCACCATCGCGGTGTCCCCCCGATTATGGTACAGCGAGACATTGCGGGCTATCTGGTCGATGCTTCCCAGCGGCTGGCCGGGTTCCAGCGCATTGTCGTCGACATCGGGCGCGCATAAAAACACGTGTTCGAAAATACGCGGCAAACTGTTGCCCGGTGTGAAGTCGGCGATTCTTGCCAAGGCACTTTGCAATAAAAAATTTCCCATCGAATGGCACAACAAATGGATATCCTGCCCGCACGGTTGGCCGCCGCCTTTTTTGGCCTTATCGCGCAAATCGGCCAGAAAATCCCGCAATTTCAAAAATCCGCGACCGACCGCCGCGCCGGAACCGCTGGCCTCGGAACGATCCGATTTATATGATACCCACGGCAAGGCCAGACCGTCGGACGGCCAACTGAACAACACCACTTGCACCGTCTGCGATTCGTCCCGCGTCGGCGCATTCCGCAACATCAACTGCAGCGCCAGCGCGGAGCCTACCGCATCGGTCCAGGCCACATTAAAACCATGAATATAAATCAGCACATCGCTACTGTGTTTCATGTCTTGCATCAGATCGGCAAACATGGCCTTGGAACCCAATTTGGTATCGGCCTGGGCCTGTTCGGCGATATCCGCCTTGATGGATTCTTCATAAGCCGCGATTTTGGCCTTCGCCGCGCATCCCGCCAGATACTTGGCCAAATTTTCGCCGTCCCCCACGCCGCAATCCTTCAAGGGCGTATTCAAATGTTTTTCGACGGTATTATCGTCGGCGGCGACCGTCAATACGCCGAAGCGTAGATTCTCCATGCCGTCGTCGCTAAACTTTTTACCGTAACCGTCCGGTTGCCAACGCGACCCCTTGTGTTTACGGTTAGTTGCATAATAGAGCTTATAATCGGACATAAAGCCTCCTTTTAGTTAATAATGAAGCATAATTACCATGCACGAAAGCGTATCACCCAAGGGTAGACCGCAATTAACCATTTCGCCCGTTTTCAGCTCCATACTCCGCAAACCCATACGATAGCCAAGCCCAGTCAATCATTTATGGAACCCTCAACAAACCTCTTCCCGCACTTCCAACCCATCGTCAGCGTGGCCAATGGCAAAATCATCGGCTACGAGGCCTTGGCCAGACAACTTAACGCCAACAAGCAAATCGTCTCGGCGGGTCCGCTATTTTCCTCGCCGAACCTGGATGAAAAACAACGCACGGAGCTGGATAGACAAGTCCGCTGGCAAGCCTTGCAAAAATTCGCCGAACTGGACGGCAACACCTATCTGGCGATCAACATATCGGCCGCCTGGATCAACAATCTGCGCCATTTAAACGCATCGCCAACCCTGAAGATGCTGGAAGAACTGAACATCGACCGGCAGCGTATCATTATAGAAATTACCGAGGACCATGCCGATCTGGGTAAATTGAAGGAAATCGTCAAACGCTACCGCAAGCAGGGCCTGCGAGTGGCATTGGACGACTTTGGCGCCGGCTCCTCGCAATTGCAAAGAGTCATGGCAATTCAGCCGGACATTATCAAAATCGACATGCGCCTGTTCAAGCAAGCCACCAAGGGAGGTATCGCCAGCGAAGTGGTGCATCTAATGACCCGGCTGGGCAAGCGCACCGGCTGCCAAATCATTTGCGAAGGCGTGGAAACCGATGAGGAATTTCTATTCGGCCTCAGCTGCGGAGCCCAGTTCATGCAGGGCTATCTGTTTTCGCCCGCCCAAGCCGAATTCAAGCCGCCGCAATTATACGAACAACACATTATCTCCCTGCGCAACAAATTCCTGAAAAATACGGTGGCGAAACTGCAGCTCAAAGTGACCGCCATCAGCACCACCAAACAACTCATCTATCGCTTGGCCGAGGTTTTGCAGGGCGACTTCAACCTGAACGAACTGGCCAGCTGGAATTTTGCCCAGAGCGATGTGATCCGCTTTTATCTGTGCGACAACCAGGGCAATCAGTTGTCGCCGGATTTCAGTTTCTTGGAAAATCAATGGTTTACAGACCCGCGCAAAATAGGCTTCAATTGGTCCTGGCGACCCTATTTTTTTCAACTGCTGGCGCTGGAAGCCGCCGGCGACAGGGACCGCATCGTCACCTCGGAGCGCTACCGCGACTTCGGCAGCGAATTGTTGTGCAAAACCCTCTCTCTGCGACTGGATGCCGACCGCATCCTGTTGGTCGATATCATTGCCGACGAATAGCCCGGCAGGGCTAGCGGCATGCCGAATCGCTCCGCAAAAGCCGGCCCACCGGCCGCCGGCATTAGCTTGCCGCCAACCGCCGCGGCATATTCTTTTAGCGAACTTGCGCTTGACGGTTTATCATCTTGCCACCCTTCCGGCACGGGCCAATGAAATGTCATGGCAATTTTCGACGAAGAATCCAAGCGCTTAAGCATCAAACTGGTTTATTACGGCCCCGCGCAGAGCGGCAAAACCACCAACCTGATGCGTCTGCACGACATCCTGCGCCCCGATCTGAAGGGCGACATCATGCTGATGGAAACCGCCAACGACCGCACGCTGTTTTTCGATTTGCTGCCGCTGGGTTTCAAGGCCCCATCCGGCCTGCTGATCAAATTCAAGCTCTATACGGTACCCGGCCAGGTAGTGCACGACAGCACCCGCAAGGCCGTGTTGTCGCGAGCCGACGGTGTGGTATTCGTCGCCGATTCGCAGCGCGGCCAAAGCACCAATAACGGCGAATCCTTTGCCAACCTGGAAGACAACGCCGCCAGGGTCGGTATCGATTTCGACCGTTTGCCGCTGGTCGTGCAATTCAACAAGCGCGATTTGAGCGGCATACTGAGCGAGGAAGAAGTCCTGCGGCGCTGGCAAGCCGCGCCCTGGCCCGTGCTGTTCAGCTCGGCGCTGGTGGGCGACGGCGTGGTGGAAACCTTTAATGCCTTGTTGAAACAGGTATACGACAGCCTGGACCGGGAGTTCGAGTTTCAAGCCCGGCATGACTTGAGCCGAGCTGCCTTTATCGCCCAGGCCAGCGGCCAAATCGACCGGAGCCCGCCATGAACAGCGACACCGAGCACGATTTCGAGCGCGATCTGAGCTTAGCGGACCTGTTGCGCGGAATAGACAAACAACGGCTGGAATCCGCCTTGCAAGCCCTGCTAGGCACCGCCTTCGCCGTTTCCGATCACAACGGCGAATACCTGCTGGGCGCGGCCGATTTGGCCGGCGACGCCCCCAGTCTAGCCCTGTACGGCGAGTTGGAGCCCATAGGCCAGATCAGCGCCGCCATCCCGCAAAATCGTTTAAAGGCCGCCGCCGACTTAATCAGGTTATTATTGCGGGCCAATGCCCGCTACCTGATGGCATCGGACTTACACCTGCAAACCCAACAGGCCGACTTCGAAGAACTGCAACGCCGGCATAAAGCCCTGGAACAATCGGAACAACGCTATAAAGCCCTGGCGGAAACCCTGGAAATTCGCGTCCGGCAACAGGTCAAAACCATAGAAAACACCCAGCTGAAACTCTATGAAACCGAAAAACTGGCATCCGTGGGCCGTCTGGCGGCCGGCATCGCCCACGAAATCAACAACCCGATCGGTTTCATCCGCAGCAATCTGTCCACGGCCGCCGGCTACTTGACCGCGTTGAACAGAATCGACGAACTGCTGCAAACCTGTGCGGACCTAAGCAGCTTAAAAGCCGCTTGGCAGCGGGAGGATATGCCGTTTATCCAACAGGATATGCAAGACATCCTGCAAGAGAGCATAGGCGGCGCGGAGCGTATTGCCGCCATCGTCAAGGACTTAAAGGGTTTTTCCCGCGTCAACGACGCCGATTGGGAAGATGCCGATCTCAACCAGTTGATCAGGCAAGTCTGCAACGTGGCCGCCGCCGAACTACGCGATAAGGCCGAAGTCTATCTGGACCTGAGCCAACTGCCCTTGCTGCACTGCCATCCCGGCGAGCTGGGTCAGGTATTTTTAAGCCTGCTGATGAATGCGGTGGACGCCATGGCCGCTCCGGGCAAAATCCGTATTCGCAGCGCGTGCCGGGAAAATCGTATCGTAATCGACATCCGCGACAACGGACGCGGAATACCCGCCTCCGACATGTCGCATATCTTCGATCCGTTTTTTACCACCAAGGACGTCGGCAAGGGCATGGGCCTGGGCCTGAGCGTTGCCCGCAACATCGTCAAAGCCCACCAGGGCGACCTGGAAATCAAAAGTCAACCGAATGTCGGCACGCTGGTATCCATCAGCTTGCCGCTGCCAGCCGGCCGATGAATCGTGTCCAAATATAGCGCACTGTTTACCGGCGGAAACCTGGATAGCGAAGCCGGCGGCAAGCACAAATACCGCCTGCTGTTCGTCGACGACGAACCCAATGTGTTGAGCGCGCTGCGGCGGATATTCCGCCGCGAGAACTATCACATCGATACCGCCATGTCGGGCCAGGAAGCCCTGCAATTGTTCAAGGAAAACGACTATCAACTGATTATTTCCGATCACAGGATGCCGCACATGAACGGTGCCGAATTGTTAAAGCGCATCAAGGCCCTGCACCCCGCCACCATACGCATCATGCTAACCGGTCACGCCGACACCGGCGCGGTGATGGGCGCCATCAACGAAGGCGCGGTGTATAAATTCATTTTAAAACCCTGGAACGACGACGATTTGCGCGTCACCGTCGGCCTGGCGCTGGAGCAATACGACCTGATAGCCAGAAATAAACAGCTCAAACTCGAAAACCAGGAAAAAACCAAGGAAATCGGCAAACTCAGAAAAGCGGCGGGCTCGGACGGCGGCCAGATCGCCATCTTGCTGAACAACAAAAACCTGCTCAACGATGCCCAACTGCGGGAATTGTTCAAACTCAAGCAAAACACCAACGATTCGGTACTGAAACTGATTCTGCACCGGCAATGGGTGGACGAAGCGGTAATCCGCGAGATCTTGCGCAAGGATTTGCTGGTGGAGGAAATCGCCCTGGCCGAATTTCAGGTCGAATCCGAAGTGCATAACCTGATACCGCATTCGTTGTGCGAACAACACGCGGTCATCCCGCTTAAAATCGACAACGGCCGCCTGCTGATTGCTGTGGCCGACCCGGTCAATCTGGATTTACAAGCCGAGTTGAGCTTTATGAGCGGCCTGCCCTTGAAAGTCGTGATGGCCAATGTCGCGGATATCGAACGCAAAGTGGCGGAAGTTTATGGCGGCATGCAAGCATTCAGCGACTTCAACGAAATCGTCAGCACCAGCGACCCCTTCGAAAGCATACAAATCGTTATCGATGAAGAAGACAGCAACCTATCGCTTGGACAACTACTAAAGCAAACCGAGGAGCCACCGGCGATACGTTTGGTCAACGCCGTCATCCTGGAAGCCATTCGCCTGGGCGCCAGCGACATACACATCCAACCGCGCGCCAAAAGCATCGCCGTGCGTTACCGGATAGACGGCATTCTGGAAGATAAAATTTACATTCCGCATCATTTCCACGGCCCGCTGGTATCCCGCATCAAGGTCATGGCCGAAATGGACATCGCCGAGCGCCGGCGCCCGCAAGACGGCCGGGTGACGGTAAAAACCCCCAACCGCATCATAGACCTGCGCATCTCCACCCTACCGGTCCTGAACGGCGAGAAGGTGGTGATGCGGATTCTGGACCAAAATGCCTCCATCCATCCCATCGATCAATTGGGTTTTTCCGGCGCCGATTTGGTGAAACTCGAGAGGCTGATCAATAAACCGCAGGGCATCATCCTGGCCACCGGCCCCACCGGCAGCGGCAAAACCTCGACCCTGTACTCCCTGTTGCAACATTCCGCCAGCCCCAGCAAAAATTTCGTCACGCTGGAAGAACCGGTGGAATATTACTTGGACAGCGCCGGCCAGGTTAACATCAAGGGCAAAATCGATCTGACCTTTCCGGTGGTCTTGCGCGCGACTCTGCGCCAGGACCCGGACGTGATTCTGTTGGGCGAAATACGCGATCTGGAGACCGCCGAAGTAGCTTTTCAGGCCGCCTTGACCGGCCACCTGGTCTATTCCACCCTGCATACCAACTCGGCCATCGCCACCATTGCCCGCCTGTTCGATCTGGGCCTGAAACCCTACATCCTGGCCAGCAGCCTGGAAGGCATCATCTCCCAGCGTCTGGTGCGTAAAGTTTGCCCGCATTGCAGCGCGCCGGATCGGGTCGATGCCGCCCTGCTGGAACAGCTGGGGCCATTATTCAGCAACCTCGCCCAACCGCTGTTTAAAGGTCAAGGTTGCGAACACTGCGGTTCCAGCGGCTATCACGGCCGGATTTGCCTGATCGAGATGCTGATTCCCAACGAAGAACTGCGCGACATGATAGCCAGACAGGCCGGCCATCTGGAATTCAAGCAGGCCGCCGTCAAAAGCGGCTATAAAACCATCGTGGAGGATGCACTCGGCAAGGTACTGGCGGGCCAAACCACTTGCGAGGAAATCCTGCGCGTGTTGGGCCCGCAACAAATTTGACCCTCGGCATCCCGCCCCCGTTAAACTTACCCCCCCTACCCCTGGAGAAATTATGCAGTACTGGCTGATGAAATCCGAACCCGACGCCTTCGGCATCGACGATCTGGCCGGGCGCCCCGGCCAAACCGAGCATTGGGACGGCGTGCGCAATTACCAAGCCCGCAACATGATGCGCGACGAGATGAAAATCGGCGACCTGGTGTTTTTCTACCATTCCAACTGCGAACTGCCCGGCATCGTCGGCATTGCCGAAGTGGCCAGGGAAAGTTACCCCGACTTCACCGCCTTCAATCCCGACGACAAACACTTCGATCCGAAAAGCCATCCCGACAAACCCACCTGGTACATGGTCGACGTCAAGTTCGTCCGCAAACTGCAACGCACCATTAGCCTGCGGGAACTCAAGCAGCACGCGGAATTGGCCGACTTGGCCCTGGTCAGGCGCGGCAACCGTTTGTCCATCATGCCGGTCAGTCCGGCCCATTGGGAATTTATTCTGGGTCTGGAATGACGGCCATCCGGATTGATCGGCGGGTTTCCGCCAGCCGCTTTGCCACATCGGCGGCGGCTTCCGGTTTATGAAACAAATAGCCCTGGTAATAATCGCAGCCGCTGTCCCGCAAAAAGGCCAGCTGTTGTTCGGTTTCCACGCCTTCCGCCAAGACGTCCAGCTTTAAAATGCGCGACATGGCGATGATGGTGGCGGTAATTTCCCTGTCATTCAGGTCGTCATACAAACCACGCACAAAGCTTTGATCGATTTTCAGTTTATCGATGGGAAAACGTTTCAGATAGGCCAGCGACGAATAACCGGTACCAAAATCATCTATGGACAAGCGGATGCCCAAATCCTTTAAAGCCTTCAGGGTGACTACGGTTTGCTCGGCGTCCTCCATCAACATGCCTTCGGTCAGCTCCAGTTCCAGACGATCGGCCGGAAAACCCGAATCGGCCAAAACCCGCCGCACCAAATCCACCAGATTGCCGGATTGGAACTGCCGCACCGATAAATTCACCGCGATGATCATGGCCGGCAAACCGGCATCGATCCAGGCCCGGCCCTGTTGACAGGCGTGTTGCAACACCCATTCGCCCAACGGCACGATCAGCCCGGTTTCCTCGGCGAGCGGAATGAACGCGGCGGGCGGCACCATGGCTTCGGCCGGCGGCTGCCAGCGCACCAACGCCTCGACGCCGATGGGCGCTTCGGTTTGAGCATCGATCAACAACTGATAGTGCAGCACGAACTCGCCGTCGGCCAATGCCCGGCGCAAGCGAGTTTCCAGCTGGAGCCGCTGGCTGGCGGCATCGCTCAAGGCCTGGGTGTGGAAGCGATAGGTATTGCGCCCCTCCTGTTTGGCCAGATACATGGCCATATCGGCGTGCTGTATCAATTCGGTGACGCCGCCGGCATCGTCCGGGTAGATGCTGATACCGATACTAACCCCCAGAAAAATCTCCTGCCCGCCGGATAACCGAAACGGCGGCAACAACAGATCGATGACGGATTGCGCCACCGTGGCGGCGGTCACCGGCGATTCGATATGCTCCAGTACCAGCAAGAATTCGTCTCCGCCCAGGCGGGCCAGGGTATCCTCATCACGCAGGCGCTTGTTCAGGCGGCCGGCCAGTAAACCCAGCAACTCATCGCCGCTCGGATGCCCCAGACTATCGTTGACCGTCTTGAATCTATCCAAATCCAGATACAGCACGCCCACCTTATGCCCGTGCCGCTCGGCGCGCTCGACCGCGTGTTGCAGGCGCGACCGCGCCAGCAGACGGTTGGGCAGATCGGTCAAGGTATCGAAGTGGGCCAGACGCTCCAGCCGAGCTTCGGACTCCTTGATTTCCGAGATATCCCTGAAAACGCCGACGTATTGGCACGGCTGACCCTTTTCGTCGAAAACGGTATTGATGGTCAACCACTGCGGATAAAACTCGCCGTTTTTGCGCCGGTTCCAGATTTCGCCCTGCCAATGCCCCTTGCTCGACAATTTATGCCACAGGTTTTGGTAAAACAGTTTGTCGTGGCGGCCGGAGCGGATCAGGTTGGGGTTTTTGCCCAGGGATTCGGCTTCGCCGTAACCGGTAATTTCGGTATACGCCCGATTGATGGCCACGATGCGCGGTTGCAGATCGGTAATCAAAATGCCTTCGCGAGTCGAGTCGAATACCGCCGCGGCCTGACGCAGGGTTTCCGTGGCGCGCACTTTTTGTACCGCCAAGGCGGCGATACGGGCAAATTCGCCGATCAGCTCCAATTGCTCGGCGATCGGTTCGCGCTTGCCGGCGTGATAAATCCCGAAAGTGCCCAAGACCCGCCCCGCCTCGTCTTTAAACGGCACCGACCAACAGGCCCCCAGACCGGCCCGGCGGGCCAGATCCAGATACTCCGCCCAATAAGGATGCTGTTCGATATCGGTCACTATGACCGCTTCGCCCAACCAGGCAGCGGTTCCGCAGGAACCCCGCCCCAACTTCGGCTCCAGTTGCTCCACCGCTTGATTGTAAAAGTCCGGCAGACTCGGTGCCGCGCCATGGGTCAGTCGGCCGTTGACGGGATCGACCAGCAAAACCGAAACCCGCATGTCTGGGTAAATGGCCTCCACCCGCCGGGCGATATCGTCCAGAATCAGCGACAGCGGCCGATTGGCGACTATGCTGTCCAAGGCTGCCTGACGGGCCAAACGCAGGGCTTCCGTGCGCTTCTGTTCGCTGATATCCAGCCAGGCGCCGACGATTTCGATCGGCTCGCCGCCGCCGTCCCGGATCAGGCGCAACTCGTCGCGCACCCACATCCAATGCCCGTCCGCATGCCTGAAACGGTATTCGTGGATCAGGTGACCGTCTCTCATCAGTTTGGCTTGATATTCGATGACTTTTGGCAGATCGTCCGGATGCAGATGGGTCAACCACCAATCCGCTCCCATGGCCTGCTCCGGGGTATATCCCAACTGACGCTGAATATTGTCGCTGACCCAGCTGGTCACCAGGTGCCGATCCGAAAATCGCAGGTTGTAGAGTATGGTGGGACTGGCCGCCAAAACCCGCGACAGACGCTTGGCGGTCTGTTTCAACATCACGCGCTCGCGGTTCAATTCGACTTGATGGGCCACTTTTTCCAGGGTTGCAGGCAGTTCGTACAGATAACCCTCATGCTTGGCCAGATAATCATCCACCCCCAACTGCAGCGCCCGGGCGGCCACTTCCTCGCTGCCTTGGCCGGACACCAAGACGATGGCCACATCCAGGCCGCGTTCGTGCCGCAGAATTTTGGCCAACTCCAGGCCGTCCATGCCCGGCAAACGATAATCGACCAATACTACGTCGAAATCCGTTGTCTTGCCGGCATCGCCCATCAGCCGCAACGCGTCATCGGCCGTCACCGCCAGCGTGAGGCGGATATGCGGCGCGTGCTGCGCCAAATGCCGCCGGGTCAAATCGCTGTCGAAAGTATTGTGCTCGACCTGCAGTACCCTGAGTATGCGGCGATTGCGATCGACATGCTCCCTGAACCTCGCCACCACCTGTTCCAGCGCGGCGGGCAACCTGCTTAAATAGTGCTCCCGCTTGACCAAATAGTCGTCGGCGCCGGCCTTCAGCGCCGCAATCGCGGCGTCCTGATCGCCGGAGCCGGTGACTATCACCACCGCCGACGGCAATTGCTTTTCCCGCACATAGGCCAGGGCGTCCAGGCCGCTGCCGTCGGGCAGCGACAGATCGGACAGCACCACATCATAGCCTTGCT
The DNA here is from genome assembly GCF_024505185.1 of Methylomonas subterranea. GTDB lineage: Bacteria > Pseudomonadota > Gammaproteobacteria > Methylococcales > Methylomonadaceae > Methylomonas > Methylomonas subterranea. The sequence goes on along the minus strand of NZ_JANIBJ010000004.1, from coordinate 15,757 downwards.
GTTGCGCCAGCCTCGCCAATCCGGCCGCCAGCGTGTTGGCGATATCCAGCTCTATCCCGGGAGCCGACTTTCTTAACGCGCGGGCGGTAAGATCCGCATCGCTGGCCGAATCTTCGATATACAGCACTTTCATGGCACTGCAACCGGAGCGGGAGCCGAGCGGAGGCATGGCCCGTGGGAACACATGAAAAGCATCAACATAACGGGCGAATAAGGATTTCGCCAAAAATAATTTCCGCATTCCGTTCCCTCTCCCTCCGGGAGAGGGCTAGGGTGAGGGATATAAAAAACCTGGAACAGTTCATACGCGGGGCATTTCATTAAACACGCACCAATACAATTCGATTTGCTGGGCCACTTCCATGAATTTATCGAACTCCACCGGTTTGACGATATAGGAATTGGCCCCCAAGTCGTAAGCGGTTGAGACATCCCGGTCTTCCTTGGAGGTGGTCAAAATCACCACCGGTACGCTGCGCAGGCGCGGATGGGTTTTCAGGACCCGCAGCACGCTCAAGCCGTCGACCCGCGGCATATTCAAGTCCAGCAATATGACGGTCGGCAAGGCCTCGCCGGCTTCCCAGCGCGGAATCCAGGCCAAGGCTTCCTCGCCGTCGCGCGCCACCAATACTTCATTGGCCAGCTTGCGGCGTTTAAAGGCCCGCAAAGTCAAATCGACATCGACGGGATTATCCTCGACCAACAGAATGGGTGGATAGGCAGTCATGGGTAGCAAGCCTTGCGTCGCACTTGGCAACGCTGAAAGTTTTTGTGCGCCGATAACATCAATCTAAGCGACCGCCGGCAGTTGCAAATAAAACCGCGCCCCCTGGCCCGGCGCGCTTTCGGCCCACACCTCGCCGCCCATGCGTTGCATGGCCTTTTTGACCAAGGCCAGGCCTATGCCGGTACCGGGATAATCTTCCTGCCGGTGCAAGCGCTGAAAAATCTCGAAAATCCGTTCGTGATAAGCCATATCGAAACCGATACCGTTGTCGGCAATCCGTACCAGGGCGTGGTCGCCCCGCCGACCGAGGCTGATCTCGATGCGGGGCGGCAGGCTGTTGGCGCTGAATTTGAGGGCATTTTCCAACAAATTGCGCATGACCAAGCCCAAACCGTTGCTGTCGGCCTGCACGTAAACGGACGATAGGTCGGTAACGATTTCGGCGCCGGCCGCCGCGATATCGTCGGCTTTCTCCGCCAGCAGTTGCTCGATCAAGGCGGCCAAATCCAGCGGCAGCGTCTCCAGCTTACGCCTTTCCATGCGGGAATAGGCTAACAGATCGTCGATCAATTCGCTCATCCGCGCCACGCCGGTGCGAATGTTGGCGATAAAAAAACGCCCGTCTTCGTCCAGGCTGGCGCCATAGTCTTCCTTCAGCAATTGACTGTAACCTTCTATGCCCCTTAATGGCGCCTTCAAATCGTGCGACACCGAATACACAAAGCTTTCCAGCGATTGATTCAACGCTTCGAGCTCGGCGGTTCTCTCCGCCACCCTGGCCTCCAAGTCGACATTACTTAGCCGCAGGCTCTGTTCCGCCTGACGCAACACGGTGATATCGCGCCCGATACCGAGTATGCCTATCAACTGCCCATCCGCATTCTCGACCCGGGTTTTCACGGTTTGGAACAAGCCGCGATAGCCGTCTTCGGCGAAAGTCAGCCACTCCTCGTTGACCACCGGAACCGCGGCCTCGAGTGCGCGCTTATCGTTGGCGCGGAAGGACGCCGCTTGATCGGCGTCGAAAAAATCGAAATCGGTACGACCGATAATATCGCATTCCGGCGCGCCGACCAGCCGCTGCAAAACAGGATTGCACAACAAATATACCCCGTTTACATCCTTTAAAAAGATCAGGTCGGGGATGGTGCCGATCAGGGCGCGCAGACGGGCTTCACTGTCCAGCAGCGCGGATTTGGCCGCCAGCCGCGCGCTGATGTCCTCGGAAAAGATCACGATGCCGCCCACGCCGCCGGAATCCAGGTACCAGGGCCTTACCTCCCAGCGCAACCATTGTTGGCCGCCATCGTGTCGCCGAAAGCAATCCTCTTCCATGCGGACGATTTCGCCGTTCATGCCGCGTTGGTGAATAGCCTTAAAGCGGTCATCGATTTCCGGGAACACATCGTAATGGCTCAACCCGAATAAATCCCGCTCGCCCAATCGATAGTCGTCCAGCCAGCGCCGGCTGAAGGCCAAATAGCGCATGTCGCGATCGAACATCGCCAGGGCAGCCGGCGCATAATCGATAAACAGCTTGAAGCGGGACTCGCTTTCCCGCAGGGCGGCCAAGGCGGATTCGGCCCGCAAGCGGGCCAGATTGGCATCCTGCATTTGGTTTAACAGCGCCAGACGGGCTCTGGCCTGTTGCTCGGCCGAGTGGGCCCGGACCGCCGCCAAGGCTTGCTCGGCGGCCTTGCGTTCGGTCAAGTCGAACACGAATGCCACTCGCGTCAGCGGCTGCTGTTGCGGATTTCTCAACACCGTAACGTCAACCAGCACCGGAAAACGGCTGCCGTCCTTTCTGACATGCTCGGTTTCGAACACCCCGTGCGCGTTCTTGCTCAAGGCATGCAAGATGTGCCGCATATCGTTCTGCCGTTCCATGGGAAACAAGCGGGCCAGGGGCATGCCGGTCATTTCGTGGGGGCCGTAGCCGCGTTGCCGGGCAAAAGCCGGATTCACCAGACTGATAGTGTTGGCCTGGGCGTCGGAAATGATCAAGCCGACCTGAGCCTGTTCGAAGGATTCCATCCATAACCCCAGCCGCTGTTCAACCAGACGGAATTCGGTGACATCCAAAAAACTGAACAACATGCCATCCAGCAGGCTTATTGCGTAAATCAGCACCCGCTTTTCGCTGCCGTTCGCGCAGCTCACCCGATATTCGCCGCCCTGCACATCGTCGGTCCGCTCGAGCGCCGCCCGCATGCCGCCGACCCATTCCGCCTTGACTTGGGCCCGATAATGCGGGTCTGGGTAAGCTCTGGGCCACCAATCCCTCAGACTGGTCAGTTCGGTCGGTTCGTAGCCGAACAGCGAGTCGAAGCGAAGATTACGCGCCGCGATGTACTGCTGTTTGTCAATCAAGGCCATGGCCACCGGCGCTTCCTGAAACAAACGCCGAAACCGCGCTTCGCTAGCGCTTAATTCCTCGGAGGCCTGTTCCAATTGCCGTCTGCGCTGAACATCCCGGCGTCTGGCCGAGTGCATGGCTTCGCTGATCAGACTGACGGTGAGGCCGTCAACAAGCAACAGACTCCAATGAAACAAGCCGAGCCGGTTGCCGATCTCAAACAGGCCAACCGGTTGCATGTTGTAGATCGATGCAACGGCAACCGCGGCGGTCGCCAGCAAACCCGGCCAAAGTCCGCCCAGCAAGGCGGAAACTATCACCGGCAACATGAATAAAACCAGCAGCGGCGCATGGTCGAATATTTCCGCAATCCGGCTGTAGACTATTTGCACCATGCTCACCAAGGCCGCCATCAGCACATACACCAGCCAGCCGGGCAGGCGTTGAGCGGCAAACACTTGTAGCAGGGAATAATCCGCCTCGGGCTCGTCAAGGGCGGGCGGCACCCCCTGCAACACGAAATAAAAGCCCAATCCGCTCAGCAGCACAAACAACACGCCCTTGGCGGACGACAGCCAAACCACGGCAGCCATATCGATCAAGGCGGGCAACAATTGGTCGGAAAGAAATATCCAGGCCAGCGCCAGCGCCACATAGCCTAGACAGGCCAGAACGATGTAACGCTGGCGCCGCGACATAGTCATGAGGAAGGCCCGGATTCGGACCGGTCAATCCCGCTCTCGGTAAAACTCAGATCGTAGGGCGGCGACTGTCCGAGTTGCTCCGCTAGCGCATTGATGCGCCGCTTTAAATCTATCATCGCCAGTTCCCGGTCCACCGAGGCTACATTAAAGCGCTCCAGTTCCCGATTGCGTTGGTACAGAATCAATTCCGCCCGCTTGCGTTCGGTGATGTCGCCGATCACCATGACTCTGCAACCGCGCTCGGCATAGACCAGATCGTGGGCGTGGGTGACGACATCGATAAAGTCGCCGTTTTTCTTGCGGTGGTGCCACTCGCCGTCAAAGGTCAAGTCCCGCGCCAGACTGAGCACGGCGGGCTGTTCGGAAGCGGGATATAAATCCGTCAGATTGAGTTGTTGCGCTTCCGCCCGGCTATAGCCGTAGTGTTCCAAAAACGCTTCATTCACCGACATCAACCGCAATTCTTCCCGGTCGAATATCAGCATGGGCGCCGGATTGTGCTCGAACAGATAACGGTAATAAGCTTCGCTGTCGGCCAGGCGCCGATGCAGTTGCGTTTGCTCGCTGATATCCAGACAGGAACCGATATAGCCCAAAAAATGACCGTCGGCGTCGTAACGCGGCATGGCTTGATTGAGCAGCCAGCGGTATTCGCCGTCATGACGGCGCAAGCGATGTTCCAGGAAAAAAGCCTCGCGCGCCGCGAAGGCACGGGCATATAGCGTCCAAAACCGCTCGGCATCCTCGGGGTGTATATTTTCCAGCCAGCCGTGGCCTTGTTCCTGCTCCAGCGTGCGGCCGGTAAAATCCAGCCAGCGTTGATTGAACCATTTACAGCTCATGTCCGGGCGTGAAGACCAAAACAACACCGGAGAGGCATTGGCAAGGGTTTCCAGTTTACGCAGCAACTGCCGCAACTCGGCCTGATAACGTTGTTGATTGGCGGCCAGACTATCCAGCGCCGCGCCAATCGCGGCCAGTTCGTCGCCCCCCCGCAGATGCGCGCGCAAGTCTAAATCGCCCTTGCTCATGGCAATGGCGGTTGCCGTCAGATGCGCGGCGCGGCGAAACCACAAAACATGCAACAAACCGCCCAGCAATAGAGTCAGTACTACGATCAGTCCGGCATGCCTGAGCAAATGGGCTTGTCCCAACGCCGACCGTTCGGCCAGGGCCGGCGTCAAGTCCAGCCTCAGCCGCAAAACCAGGTCGGGCCGAATGCCGACTTCGCCCAGCAAGGCCTGTTCGCCCGGGATGGCGCGAATACGAATGTCGGGATGCCAGGCGAAAGCTTCCGGCGGCATGCCCGCGCGTAAACTCGGCGCCTGTTCGCTCGGAATGCCGCTCAACGGCTGCCCGGTTTCCGCCCCGGACAAGGCCGCCACAATACTGCCCGCTCCGTCCACCAACCAGGCATGCGTGATGCCGCTCAGCAACGGCAATTCGGAAATCAGCCGTTGCGCCTGCAAGCGGTTCCCCCGCACCCATTCAAGTTGCAGCCGGCTTTGTTCTATCCGCAAATGTTCCCGCAGCCGCTTTTGCTCGCTAAACAGTATGGTTTCGGCATATTGCTCGACCAGCAAGCGATAATTGACGGCGACCGCCAACAGGGCGGCAACGCCGAACAGCAAGGGCACCAAGAATCTGGCCGGCAGCGAAAGCAGGGCTTTACGTATCATGGCCGCGCGATAGCCGGTAAATCATGAGGGTCGGCGGACGGCATTCGGGGAGCCCGCCAAGTGGAATTAGGCGTGTATAACAATGGCATTAATCGGTCTGTCATACGCAACGGATCGCCGTGACTTATTGAGGATGAGGAGGATGTAAGGCGGTTATGCCGGTTTCACCTGTTCCGCGCGCAGAGCGAACACAATTACGACAAAAGCATCTCCAACGGCGACATCGCTTCAAATCCGGATCTGGCGCCGGGCGGCTTATTCAACCCGCTCTAAACGTTTGGGCAAACTTTTACCCATGGTTGAAACGTTCATGACGACTCAATACCGCCTGAGCACGGAACCTTGCTAAGGTAGTGCGTGAGCGCTTCGCGAGCCCGGATCGACTTCGTAACGAAGACCGGTTTCGGTGACGATACTCAGCTTACCGTCGGGCGTCGCGGTCAGGCTGTTGATATGATCTTCCTGGACGTCGGTCTCCAGCCGGGTATCGATCGGCTGTGTATACACCTGGAGCGTCCAAAGCCGAACACCGGTGGCCGCATCGTAGGCGCCGAGCACGCCCGGCGCATGCTCGGGGCCGGGCGTGCTAGTCTGGACTGTCGGTTCGTAGCGTACGGCACCGATCGTTACCGGAGCCACCTGGGGTATGCGCGGGCGGCTGGACATCAAGCCTGACATGGGCTTCTCCTTTGCTGTTGGCGTCGGGGAGGGCTGGACATCAGCCTCGCACGCCGACGCGAAAATCATTACCAGGGCGATTAAAGCCAAGGCCTTGCGATATGCACCCGTGATCATTTCAGAACGCTGTTCCGAATGCCCACGTCCACGGCGCCCGCGCAGTCAGCGGCAAAAAACGCCCAACTTTCCGCATTGGTGAGGCAGGTGGCTGTGCTGAAGTTGTTTTTTTCCGGCTTCATTCCCAACGAATCGTGGGCGTAACGGACGTCGGCCGTAGCAAGTTCCACATGCGTCATTTCGTGAACCAGGATGCGAGTCCAGTTCTTCTTACCCGACAACACGTTCTGATCGGCGAAGAAGGCGCTTTCGATGTAGACGACCCGGATACCGTCGGTTGCGGCGGAACCCGGCGCCGCGGCGGCTTCGGACAGCCAAATCCTGTTTGTGGTGTCCCCGCGTATGGCCGGGACGTCGGTCAGGATTACATGACCTTTGTTCATGGCCCCCGCAAGCTTCTTGAAGCCGGCGTTCAGCTTCGTGGCGATGGCGGCAAGCTCGGCTTCGCCCTGATTATCCTCGTCGGCAAACCAACGCTTGATGATCTCAATCCCCTTGCCTTTGCCCTTGAGGCAGGCACCGGCCACAATCATGGCCTTATGACACCAAGCACCACCCTCCTGCGTCGCCTTGGACAGGTTCTTCTTTGCTTCACTGCTGAACTGCTCGGACAGATCGCTTAAACTGTCCTTGACGGTGAGAAGACTCTTGCCTGAATAGGCATCCGCCGGCCATTCACGCATCGCGGCGGGAGTGGACACGATCCACACCTGATGCGAGCCCCGACTGGTCAGACTGTAGGTATGGCGTAAAAGCTTCAGAGTACCCAGCTTCTTGGCCGTCGCGTCGTCCGCTACCGCGCCGTTGCTGCCCCAGGCGCCCGCGCCCGCGATGATTCCATCGCACTCCTTACCGCTTTTGCTGTCGGACTTAATCCGTTTTCGCAGGTCGCCAAGACTGCCACTCTTACTCTTTACCAAGCCATCCTGCCGCACCAGGCTACGCAGTCCCTTGATAACTCCGTCCCAACCTTTCTCGCTGGAGAATGTTGCTGAAGCGAGACAGGTTCTCGCGTCGGTATATGCATCCGAAAAGAGCTTCACAAAGTGTTTCCTCCATTGTTGTGAGGGTAAGACCCATTTAATGTATGGAGGTAAAGAAATTCATCGCCACTTTGCCTATCCATCCATCGAATAACCATACCCGGCACCCATCTTATTGGCAAGACTTTTTATTTTTACCCTTTGACCGGAGGATGTAAACTTCAGCCTTGCGGGATTCTTGAGCGGACGCGAGGCTTTTAAGCCCCAGTCCTGAATGGTTCGCAAGAGAAGCATCGTTTTTACCAGATGTTTATTACTGACGATGTAGCCGCTGGCAAGCAACCAAGATTACAACCGGATAACGCCAAGCGCCGCGTCGAAGAACTGACGGCTCGCCTTGAACAACGCAAGAAAGAACTCAATACGATGGCTAACGTGGTATCCGGAGCCGGTGGTCATCGGTGGAGCCTTGGTCATTCCGCAAGGTCTATTGGCGCAACGTAAAGGCGAAGTGCCGTTCACAGTAGATTCGGACGCACGTAAACGCATCGAACAAATCGCCATGCAGGCGGTCATCAATGTCGAAACCCGTTTAGGTCACACCATTAAAGATGTATCGATGGAAAAATGCGGCTGGGACATTACTTCACAACCGCCAAGCGCCGACGGCAAACTCGCCCAGGCCCGTCATATTGAGGTCAAAGGTCGAGCAAAAGGCCAATCTACCATTACCGTTAGCCGTAATGAAATCATCTACGGCCTCAATCAAACCGATAAATTCATTTTGGCCATCGTCATTGTCGATAGCCACCAAGGCCCGTATTACCTGAAAAAATCGGTTTAGTCAGGAGCCTGAGTTTGACGTCGCGAGCATTAACTACGATTTGGAAGACTTACTTTCCAGAGCCGAAAGCCTATAATGCACAGAACGACTGTACAGAATTGGAGTATATATGAACTCGGTTAATGTCACTGAACTACGCCAACACTTGCCGGATTATCTTAAGCAAGTGCAACAAGGCGAAGAGATTGCGATTACGTTGCACGGCAAAACCATTGCTCGAATCGTACCCGATCACCGTGAAAGTAAACGCGAAGCAGCTTTAAAACGCCTGGAAGCATTGCGTGGGACGGTCATTGTCGGCGATATTCTGGCTCCGTTGGATGAGGAATGGACGGCCGATGCTGACAATCTGTGATACCAACGTCCTGTTGTTCTGGGCGGATAACCGAAACCGTTTAACAGTTGCCGCCCAACAAGCTTTAGATCAAGGACGGGAACAAGGTTCTCTGGCCTGCGCCGCAATCAGCTTCTGGGAAATAGCTATGCTGTTTCGTAAAAACCGCCTGATACTACCTGCACACTATACCCCAACGTCGTACATGGAAGACATCGTTGAATCGCTGGGTCTGAATATTCTGCAACTGACGCCTTCGATTGCGGCCCTGGCGGAAAGCGGCATTGTGACACATGGCGATCCGGGCGATAGATTGATTGCCGCCACGGCTATTGCGCATCAAGCGCCGCTGATTACGGCAGATGAAAAATTGAGAGCCAATCCAGGCTTGCTTTGTATTTGGTGACACATGTCTTATCCGATTAAAACCCCTAAAAACTAATCGAAGTCGCATTGCCGTTCGATGACATCAATTTCCATAGAGATTCAGGCCACGTCTAATAAGGACGGGTTTGATGATGCTATGCAACGAGCTGTTAAAGAGAATTGCAGGGTTTTGAAGTCTGGGAATGCTGAGTTCGAAGAGGAATAGCTTGCCATGAATTTATTTTGATCAACCACATTCGAAGAAATCAATGATCATGTGTCAAATTGCACTGTTTACGCTCCTTGATAGGCGCGGTAGTTCATCGGTTTGACTTAATCGGACTGAGAGCCGTTTTGAATCGGCAAAAGCTTTAGTAATAGCGTCTTCCGGAATCGGGCGTTCAGGCCGAGATTCGGTGCATAAGGCGGCGGAAAAAACACAGTTCGATCGGTAAGTATCCTCCATGCCGCATACAGCGATATTCCGCGCGGCCGGCACGGTTGATTTATCCGCCGCTGCCGCCGGCAAACAACCGGTAGGCCGGATTGGCGGTTTCCCGTTGAAACGCCAAGCCCAAGCCATGCAGACATTGTTCGAAAGCCGCGCATTCGGCGGCGGCCATTTGCAGACCGATCAATACCTTGCCGAATGCGGCGGCGTGATTGCGATAATGAAACAAACTGATGTTCCATTGGCTGCCCAGCGACAGCAAAAATTTGAGTAATGCGCCGGGCCGTTCCGGGAATTCCACGCTATAGACACTTTCGTTCAAATGCCGCGGACCATGCCCGCCGACCATGTGGCGGATATGGTCCTTGGCCAGTTCGTTGAAAGTCATATCGGTTACCAAAAAACCGTCTTCCCCCAATTGAGCGATCAATTGCTCGCGGTCCCCTTCCAGACCGCTGCTGCTGATGCCGACAAACACTTGCGCCAGCCGTTGGTCGAAATAGCGGTAATTAAATTCGGTGATACTGCGCTTGCCGATTTTTTTGCAAAATTTCAGAAAACTGCCGGGCTGTTCCGGAATCGCCACCGCCAGCAGAATTTCCCTGTGCTCGCCCACCAGAGTACGTTCGGCCACATAGCGCAAGCGGTCGAAATTGATGTTGGCGCCGCTGTCGATGGCAATCAGAGTTTGTTGCCGCGCGCCACTTAATTCCACATACTTTTTCAAACCGGCCACCGCCAGCGCCCCGGCCGGTTCCGCCACCGAGCGGGTATCGTCGAATATGTCCTTGATGGCGGCGCAAATCTCGTCGGTGCCGACGGTAATCACTGCATCCACGTGTTGCCGGGCAATGCGAAACGGCTCGGCGCCTATCTGCTTTACCGCCACGCCGTCGGCAAACAGGCCGACTTGCGGCAGCACCACCCGCTTACCGGCTTGCAAGGCTTGATTTAGACAATCGGCATCGTCGGGTTCCACGGCAATAATCTTGATCTCCGGCCGGACGAATTTCACATAGGCGGCAATCCCGGCCACCAGTCCGCCGCCGCCCACCGGCACGAAAATGGCATGAATATCGCCGTTATGCTGCCGCAGAATTTCCATCCCCACCGTGCCCTGGCCGGCAATCACCTCCGGGTCGTCGTAGGGATGAATGAATACCAGGCCTTTTTCGCCGGCCAGTTCCTGGGCGTGGCTGTAGGCGTCGTCGTAAGAATCGCCGTGCAGCACGATTTTGGCGCCGCGAGCCTTGACGGATTTAACCTTGATTTCCGGCGTGGTTTTGGGCATCACGATCAAGGCCTTGATACCGAGTTTTTTCGCCGCCAGCGCCACGCCTTGGGCGTGATTGCCGGCCGAAGCGGCAATCACGCCGCGTCCGGCCTGCTCGGACGTCAGCGCGGCCATTTTGTTATAGGCCCCGCGTAATTTAAAGGAGAACACCGGCTGTAAATCCTCCCGTTTCAAATACACCCGATTTTCCAGTCTTTCCGACAAACCGGGGGCGAAATCCAGTGGGGTTTCCTCCGCCACGTCGTACACTTTGGCGCGTAATATTTTTTCGATGTATTGATGCATTCTGATCCTCGGTACCGGCTACAGCCTTTGACCGGTGTAGCCTGAACGGTATGGCCCCTCCTCCCCGCCGGCGTAAAAACTGCTGAGGGATTGGCGCTAATCGGTTATTATCCCACACCCTCGCGGCAACATCGTCGCGGCCGGATTTCACACCACCCCTCATCAGGAACAACAACAATGACCCAAGATGAATTAAAAAAACAAGTAGCGGCAGCGGCTCTGCAATATCTGAAAAACGTACCCGTCATCGGCATGGGTACCGGCTCCACGGTCACCCATTTGATCAACCAATTGGCCGACTGCGATTTTAAACACGATATCGAAGCGGCGGTTTCCAGCTCCATCAAAACCACCGAACATCTGCAATCCATCGGCATCAAGGTTTTGGAATTGAACCAGACCGGCGATTTGGAAGTGTACGTGGACGGTGCCGACGAAGTCACCCCGCACAGAAAAATGCTGAAAGGCGGCGGCGGTGCCTTGACCCGCGAGAAAATCATTGCCGGCGCCAGCAAGAAATTCGTCTGCATCGTCGACGAAAGCAAATGCGTGGAAGTGATGGGCAAATTTCCCTTGCCGGTGGAAGTGCTGCCCTTGTCGCGCAGCTTCGTGGCCAGACAATTGGCCAAATTGGGCGGCACCCCGGAATTGCGCATGAACAAGGACACCGGCGCCTCCTACATCACCGATAACGGCTGCGAAATTCTGGATGTCTACAATCTGAGTATCGTCGACCCGATAGGCATGGAACAAACCATCAACAATATCCCCGGCGTCATCACCAACGGTTTGTTCGCCATGCGCGACGCCGACGTGGTGTTGGTGGGCAAAGGTTCGGAAGTGATTACTTACTGATAACACAACGATCATGCAGGCTATCGGCCCGGCCCATGAAGGAAAAGTCGAAAAGGGGGTAAGCTTGCTCATCGAACAGGACGAGGTTAATCCGTCCGTCCAAGAAATATGCACAAAATCACTTCCGCATTCTGTTCCTTCTCCCTCCGGAGGCTGTCGTAAAAGCTCCCTCTCCTTGCGGGAGAGGGTTGGGGCGAGGGGTAAAAACCAGTTAACTATCGTTTTATATACCCTCATCCTAACCTTCTCCTTTATGCCCCGCGGGTGCGGCGGGAGAAGGGACTGATTGTCTTTTCGACACCCTCCTCCGGGAGAGGGCCAGGGTGGAGGATATAAATAGGGAAGTTAGTTCTACTTTGTCAGATTCTTAAAGGAATTCGTCATTCCCGCGGGGATTGCCGGAATCCAGGCTCCATGGCTGGACCAAAGCTTGCCATCCATGGCGCTGGATGCCCGCCTTCCAGGCGGCCTGACGGCGGTTTTTAAATGTGACAAAGTAGAATTAGGAGCGGAGTTCTAAGCTGGCCGGCCAAGCAACCTAGCCCCGCCATATTACTTTCGAATAAATAACGCACCAATTTCAGGTTAACGGTATTGGTCGATTTCCTTCAGGCGTATTGCCAAACATAAACGGTCGTCGACTTCGAATTTTCTGAAAATGGAGGACAGATGAGCCTTGACGGTGCGTTCGGAAATACTCATGGCTTCGGCGATGCTGCGATTGCTTTTGCCCTGCCGTATCATATTGGCCACTTCCAGTTCGCGGGCCGACAATGAGTTGGACATCCGCGTCAATTTATCGCGCTCGTCCAGCGACAAATGATTACCCTGGCTGGATTGCATTTGACCGGTCAACACCCCAAGCACTTTGGGTACCAAAGACCGGCGTATCCAGATATCGCCCCTGAGAATACACTCTACGGCCCTCTTCAGCAGTTGCCCCGCTTCCGCTTCCTCGCAATAGCCGGCGGCGCCGCGCAACATGACCTCGACCTGTTTTTGCTCGGGCCAGTGACTGCCCATCACCAAAAAACGCACATTCGGGTTGGAGAAAACAGCCATCAGGCTGGCGTCTTCATCCAGCTTACCGGCATCGATAATCACCGCATCCGCCCGATATTCGCTACGAGCATTCAATAACCGGCTTACGCTGTGATCCGCAATCAAGACATGCATCCACTCGGCAAGCAGCCGCGGATTGTTGGAATAAATCAGAATATTGGCCACGGTCGGGTTATCTGTTGAATATCAATCTGGACAAGGACGCATAAATGATCCCATTTCAATGCACAATCAACAAGTACGGGCTTTGACGCAAGCTCAGGCATCCGATTTTTTCAGCCAGGCCGCCCTTAATGTTTCGCGGTGTATATACAGCCATTGAATGGCGATGATGGGAATCCCGGATTCGATTTTGCCGTCCTCCAGCATGCGGAAAACCTCGGCAAATTCAATCGCGGTGACGTGGATGTCCTCGTCTTCTTCCGCCAAGCCGTGCACGCCGCCGACCGTCCGGCTATCCACCCGGCCGCAGAACAGCGTGATGCGTTCCGAACAACCGCCGGGCGTGGTGTAAAACTGCTGTATTTCCAACAGCTCCTGGATCACGCAACCGGCTTCCTCCAGCGCTTCGCGGTAAGCCACTTCCGCCGCCGTTTCACCCTCTTCTATCGCGCCGGCCACGATTTCGATCAACCAGGAGCGCCGAGGTTGCAAAACCGCACCGACTCGGAATTGCTCGATCAACACCACTTCGTCCCGCTCCGGATCGTACAACAATACCGCCACGCAATTGCCGCGCCGAAACAGTTCGCGGGTAATAGGCCGGCTCCAGCCCCCCCTATATAAAGTATGTTTCAGGGTGTATTGCTCCAGGCGGAAAAAGCCTTGGTAAACGGTTTCCCTGGCCAGTATTTCAAACTGTTTTTCGCTCACTGTTTATACTCGATCTTGTAAATCACACCCAGTTTGTCGTCGCTGACCAGCAAACTGCCGTCCGGCATCTGCAACACATCCACCGGCCGTCCCAACACCTCGCCGGACGCCGTCAACCAGCCGGAAACAAAGCCGTGCTCGCTAAGCGGCTCGCCTTGGCTGAATTTGACCAAGGCCACTTGGTAGCCTTGCGGCACGCTGCGGTTCCAGGAACCGTGCTGAGCCACGAAAAGCTGTTTGTAATAGTGCTCGGGAAACTGCCGGCCTGTGTAAAAACGCATGCCCAACGGCGCGACATGAGCCTTATAGCGCCAGACCGGGCCTTGAAACTGGCCGCATTTCATTTTGCCGCCGAATTCCGGGTCGGGAATGCTGCCGGCGTGACAGAAGGGAAAGCCGTAATGTTGCTCGGAACCGGTCCACTGGTTCAATTCGTCCGGCGGCAGGTCGTCGCCCAGATTATCCCGGCCGTTATCGTTAAAAAACAGATGCCGAGTGCCGGGCTCCCAATCGAAGCCGACGGTATTGCGAACGCCGTGGGCCAATAGTTGAAAGCCCGTGCCGTCGGCATTGATACTAAACAGCGAACCGTAGAGCTTGTCTTCCGGATTGCAAATATTGCACGGTGCACCGATAGCGCTATACAACTTGCCGTCCGGCCCGAATTTCAGGTATTTCCAGCCATGGTGCTTATCGGACGGCAATTTGTCGAACACCACCACCGGTTGGGGAGGATGGTCCAGGTTGGCTTCAATTTCATCGAAACGGATGATGCGATTAACTTCCGCCACGTACAAAGCGCCGCTTTTATAGGCCACCCCGCTGGGCAAATACAATTCCTTGGCCAGCGTATAACGTTGTTCGGCCACCCCATCGCCGTCGCCGTCCCGCAGGGCGTAAACCTTGCCGTCGCGGGTACCGACGAACAGCACACCGTGCTCGCCCAGCGCCATTTGCCGGGCATTCGGAACATCGTCGGCGTAAATGGAAATCTTGAAGCCGAAGGGTAAGTGCAGTTGCTTCAATACTGCTTCATGCTCGGGTTTGACGGCAAAACAAAGCGGAGAAAACGCCATCAACCAGAATATCGCCTTAAATCCTTTCATTTTTTAGCCCCCTAAAATAAACTTTGCCGCATCTTATCACTCCAAGGCTTGAATTTAACCATTCAGCACCCACCTCGGTTCCATCACCACAACACAGGATAATTAAAATGATGAGAATACTGCTTTTTATGGCCACCAACGTGGCCATCATGATTGCGATTACAATAATTTTTAACCTGCTCGGCCTGAAAAGCACTCTCGATGCGCAAGGCGTAGACCTGAACCTGGATGCCCTGCTGGTCATGTCCGCCATCATCGGCATGACCGGCTCGGTGATTTCGCTGTTCATGTCCAAATGGTCGGCCAAGAGCGCGATGGGCGTGCACGTGATCGAGCGTCCGCAAAACCAGACCGAACAATGGTTGCTGAGCGTCGTTGCCAGACAGGCCCAACAAGCCGGCATCGGCATGCCGGAAGTCGGCATTTTCCAGGCGCCGGAACCCAATGCCTTCGCCACCGGCGCCAACCGCAACAGCGCGCTGGTCGCCGTCAGCACCGGTTTGCTGCAGAGCATGAGCGCCGACGAAGTGGAAGCCGTGGTCGGGCATGAAATCAGCCACGTGGCCAACGGCGATATGGTCACCATGGCGCTGATGCAAGGCGTGGTGAATACCTTTGTGTATTTCTTCGCCACCATTATCGGCCACATCGTCGACCGGCTGGTGTTCAAGACCGAGCGCGGTTACGGCCCGGCTTATTATGTGACTCAGATGGTGGCGCAAATCGCCCTGTCCATTCTGGCTTCCATGCTGGTGATGTGGTTCTCGCGCTACCGCGAATTCCGCGCCGATGCCGGCGGCGCCAAACTAGCCGGTCGGCAAAAAATGATTTCCGCCTTGCAAGCGCTGCAACGCTCGCACGAGCCGGCGCAATTGCCGGGCGAACTGGCCGCCTTCGGCATCAACGGCGGCGGCGTGCAACGCTTGTTCATGAGTCACCCGCCCTTGGAAGAGCGCATAGCAGCCTTGAGAAACCAACGTTAAAAACCTTCGCCGTGCCGGCTTGACAGCCGGCACGGCTTCTTCCATGTCCGTCAATCAATT